>NZ_LOAJ01000001.1:2436497-3045622 GCF_001542905.1 Halorubrum aethiopicum
GACCCGTTCGACGGCGACGAGGAGAGAAGCGAGCCCGAGGGGGAAACCACCGCCGAACACACCCGCCGCGCGGTGAGGGAGTTTCTGGAGGAGGGCGTCGACCTCGTGCTGTTCGTCGGCGGCGACGGCACCGCGACGGACGTGGCGGCGGCCCTGGAGGGGAGCGAGGTGCCGATGCTCGGCGTGCCCGCGGGCGTGAAGGTGTACTCGTCGGTGTTCGCCGTCTCGCCGGAGGACGCCGCGGAGGTCGCGGCGACGTTCTCGCGGACCGAGCGCCGCGAGGTGATGGACATCGACGAGGACGCCTACCGCGAGGGCGAGGTCCACCCCGAACTGCGCGGGGTCGCACACGTCCCGGTCGCCGAGGACCTCCAGTCGTCGAAACAGACCGCGAGCGGGACCGTCGAGTCGCTCGCGGAGGGAGTCGCCGAGGACGTCCGGGCGCGCGAGGGCGAGGGCGTCACCTACGTCCTCGGCCCCGGGTCGACGGTGGGCGCGATCAAGGCCGAACTCGGCTTCTCGCCCTCCCCGATCGGCGTCGACGTCTGGCGTGACGGCGAGGTGGTCGCGCTCGACGCGACCGAGTCGGAGATCCTCGCGGAACTCGGCGAGGAGAACGTGGTCGTCGTCTCGCCGATCGGCGGACAGGGGTTCGTCTTCGGCCGGGGGAACCCCCAGCTCTCCCCCGCCGTGATCCGCGAGTGCGACGTGACGATCGTCGCGTCGCGAGCGAAGCTCGACGACGTCCGGGCTCTCCGGGTGGACACGGACGATCCCGACCTCGACGACGAGCTCGCGGGGTGGGTTCGCGTCCGCGTGGGGAAGTTCGAGACGCGGATGATGAAGATCGTGTGAGGCGTCCCGTCGCCCCCTCGCACACGGCCGCGGACAGGGCGGGAAGCGCTCGCTCGGGCGAGGAGGATCCGGCCCGTTGGGGGCCTCCGTTCGATTTTTACCGTCAACACGCATCCCTCCGGTATCGATGCTCTGGCAGACGACGCCGTACACGGTGCCCCTGCTCGCCGCGGGGCTGGCGTCGTTCGTCATCGCGGCGTACGTCTTCTCCCATCGGTTCCGGGGGCCGAAGCGGCTCGTGTGGACCTTCCTCGGCGTCACCCTCGGGGCCGGTGTGTGGTCCGCGGCGTACGCGGCACAGCTGTCGGCGACCACGCTCGAGGCGACGCTGTTCTGGAACCGGTTCGTCTGGCTCGGCGTCGGCACGCTGGCGGTCGCGTGGCCGACCTTCGTGCTGGCGTACACCGAGCGCGCGGTCTGGTTCCGTCCCGAACGGCTGGCGGCGATCTGTCTGGTTCCGGCGGCCGCCGTCGTCGCTGTGTGGACGCTCGGCGTCGATCCCCTGTTCTATCGATCTCCCTCGCTCGAGGCCGTCGACGGCGGGTATCTCGTGGTTCGGTTCGTGCCGACGGCCGCCCTCCTGGCGTTCGTCGCGTACAGCTACGTCGTGAACCTGATCACGTTTCTCGCGCTCGGGTACGCCGCGGCCGACCGGCCCGGCGTCTACCGGCGGCAGGCGGCGCTGTTGCTCGCGGCCGGCGTGATCCCGATGGCCGTCGGCGTTCTCAGCACGTGGTCGTCGCTGGGGCCCGCGTTCGTGGACCTCACGCCGCTCGCCTTCGCCGTGACCGCGGGGATCGTCGCCTGGGTGCTGTTCCGGTACCGCCTGCTCGACCTCTCGCCCGTGGCCCGGCGGGCCGTGTTCGAGAACCTCGACGACGGCGTGGTCGTCCTCGACGGCGACGACCGGGTCGTCGACGCGAACGACCGGGCCCTCGAGCTGTTCGACCCCCTCGAGTTCGGCCGGCCGATCGAGGCGGCGTTCGCGGGCGGAGAGTCGGTCGTCGACGCCGTTCGACGCGCCGAGTCCGGCGAGGACGGGCGGGCGACCGTCGACACCGAGGAGGGCCCTCGCTTCCTCACCGTCACCGAACACGCGCTCTCCTCGGCCGATCCCGGCGGTCCCGACGCCGGGAGCGTCCTCCTGTTCCGCGACGTCACCGAACACGAGACGCTCCAGCGCCGGTACCGGGCGCTCATCGAGAAGTCGCCGAACGTCATCGCCGTCTGCGGAACCGACGGCCTGTTCCGGTACGTGAGCCCCTCGATCGACCGGCTTCTCGGCCGCGAGGCGGCGACGATCGAGGGGCGGCCGGTCCTCGATCTCGTCCACCCGGAGGACCGGCGCGAGAGCCAGCGGCGGTTCGAGGCCGCACTGGAGACGGGCGAGACGCAGGTCTTCGAACACCGGATCGCCCACGAGAACGGCGACTGGCGCACCTTCGAGACGACGGTCGAGCCGCTCTTCGAGAACGCCGCCGACGAGGTGGTGATAACCGCGATGGACGTGACCGAGGGGCGGCGACACGAACAGCGGCTCCAGGTCCTCAACCGCGTGCTCAGACACGACCTGAAGAACGACGCGAACGTGATCGGCGGGTACGCCGACCTCCTCCGCGACCACGTCGACGCGGAGGGGCGAGAACACCTCGACGTGATCGACCGGAAGGTGGAGGCGCTGACGCACCTCAGCGACCAGGCCCGCGAGATCGACGTGGCGCTCCACGACGAGTTCGACCGCGCGGAGATCGACCTGGCGTCGCTCGTCCCGCGGCTCTGTGACTCGCTCGAGGCCGCGTTCCCCGACGCGTCGGTGACGCTCTCGACGCCCGAGCGGGCGGTGGTGTCGGCCGACGAGCTGCTCGAGTCCGCGGTGCGGAACGTCCTGGAGAACGCGGTGGTCCACCACGACGGGGCCGTCGCGAACATCGACGTGTGCGTCCGGCCGGACGACGACGGGTACCGCGTCGAGATCGGCGACGACGGCCCGGGGATCCCGCCGGTCGAGCGGACGGTGTTCTCGGAGGGGCGCGAGACCCCCCTCGAGCACGCGAGCGGGCTCGGTCTCTGGCTCGTCCACTGGATCGTGACGGGCTCCGGCGGCGAACTGGCGATCGAGACCCGCGAGCCGGGCGGAACGCTCGTCTCGATGTGGTTCCCGGCGGACGACGGAGAGGCCGGGAAGACGGACGGCGATGCGTGACCCGGATTCGGTGAACCCCGCAGTGTGTGGGACTCGGTGTTCAGTTTCCATCGCGCGGAAGACGTGGGATCGCTCAATACAGGTGAAGGAGTGAGCGATCGCCGGAGCGGTGGCGCGCCGGTGAGTGCCCGGAGGGCACGAACCCGACCGCGAGGGACGCCGCGAGCGCTCGGAGAGCGCGAGCCGCGAGGCTGGGGAGGTGTGAGGTGCGGTTTCGGGGCGGTTGGGCGGGACTCAAAGGGGCAGCCGGCTCCGGGAAGACGGCCGACGAAAGCACCGCAGCGAACGAAGTGAGCGAGGAGCGCAGCGAGGCCCTCGACCGGAGCCGGCTGGGGCTTTGAAAGAGTTCACCGCCCCAGCAACGATCTCTTTCTTATCACCCCGATCTCTACTGAAACACACGTTCCACTAGTACCGTCGAGTAACCAACCGTTTCGGACCGAAACGCGTCCGGAGAACGGGGTTCGACTGGTCGGGCGGGAGACGAACGCCGACACCTCAACCGATGGACTCTCGCCGATCGGATCGCTCCCGCAACCTCTTTGCGGCCCCTCGACGAACTCGAACCCATGAGTCACGGACCCCTCGACGACGACGCGGTCGAGAGCTACCGGGAGGCCGGCGCGGTGCTGGTCGAGGCGATGAACGAGGCCAGATCGATGGTCGAGCCGGGGCGAACGCAGCTCGAGGTCGCCGAGTGGGTGGAGGACTTCATCCGCGAGGAGGGCGCGGGGCTGGCGTTCCCCGTCAACCTCAGCGTCGATCCCGAGGCCTCGCACGCGACCCCGTCCCGCGACGACGAGACGGAGTTCGGCGAGGAGATGGTGTGTCTCGACGTCGGCGTCCACGTCGACGGCTACATCGCCGACGCCGCGGTCACCGTCGACCACACCGGCAACGTCGAGCTCGTCGAGGCCGCGGAGATGGCGCTGGAGGCCGCGGTCGACGAGGCGGGCCCCGGCGTCGAGGTCGGCGTGGTCGGGAAGGCGATCGAGGACGTGATCCGCGGGTACGGCTACACGCCGGTTCTCAACCTCTCCGGGCACGGCGTCGAGCGGTACGACGCCCACACCGGCCCGAGCGTCCCGAACCGCGGCGTCGACCGCTCCGTCGAGTTGGAGCCGGGGCAGGCGGTCGCCATCGAGCCGTTCGCGACCGACGGCCGCGGCAAGGTCGGCGAGGGAACCAAAGAGGAGATCTTCGAGCTCGAACGCGAGAAGAGCGTCCGGGACCGCAGGGCGCGGCAGGCGCTCGAGGAGATAGAGGAGTTCGATGGGCTCCCCTTCGCCGCCCGCTGGCTCTCCGACGACCGCGCCGGGGTGGCGCTGCGCCGGCTCAAACAGGCGAACGTGATCAAGGGCTACCCCGTGTTGAAGGAGGCCGACGACGCGCTCGTGAGCCAGGCCGAACACACGCTCCTGATCACGGAGGACGGCGTCGAGGTGACCACCGCGGGCATCCACGACTTCGACGGGTAGATCGCGTCTTTGACGGATGGATCGGGGGGGTCGACGGGTGGCCGGCGTCCGGGTCCTGTCCCGGTCATCCGACCACCCCATCCACCGGACCATCACACTCACCGGGCCGTCACACTCACCGGGCCGCCCCGCACCTCACGCCTCCCCAGCCTCGTTGCTCGCGCTCCCGCGCTCGCAACTCCCTCGCGATCCGTCTCGCGCCCTGACGGGCGCTCGCGGGATCGCGCCCCCGCCAGGGAGGTTCTCACTGGAGGAAGCCCCGTCGGAACACCGTGGCAGGCCCCCTGGAGGAGGCCGGTCCCGGCGACCGCCGCCGAGATCGGAACCCGCTTTGACGCGGGTCCGGTAGGGCGGCCGTGAACTGGCGGTACGCACACACGGCGCTCGGGCTCTGTACCCTCGCGTTCACCGCGACGATGGTCGCTCGGCTGGCCATCAGCCCGCTCGTTCCCGAGATCACGGCCGCGTTCGAGGTCACGAACGCGACCGTCGGGCTCGCGCTCTCAGGGATGTGGCTCGCGTACGCGCTCTCGCAGTTCCCCTCCGGGATCCTCGGCGACCGCTACGGCGAGCGGACCGTGATCCTCGTCGCCGTCGGCTCGACCGCGGTCGCCTCGCTGCTCATCGCCGCCTCGCCGTCGATCCTCGCGTTCATGCTGTTCACGGTCCTCCTCGGCGCGGGCGCGGGGCTCCACTACTCGGTCGCGACCACCTTCCTCACCCGGCAGTTCGACGACATCGGGCGCGCGATCGGCGTCCACGTCGCCGGCGGCCCGATCGCCGGGCTCGCCGCCCCGCCCGCGGCCGCGCTCGTCGGGGCGCGTTACGGCTGGCGCGCGGGCGTCCTGCTCGGCGTCGCCGTCGCGGTTCCCGTGTTCGCGCTGTTCGCGTGGCGGATCCGACCGACCGAGCCGCGCCGACCCGACCAGCCCATGCGCGAGCGGTTCGCGGTCGGCCCGCTCGCCGAGCTGCTCTCGCGGCCGTCGATCCTCTACACGACCGGGCTGGCGACGCTCGGCGCGTTCACCTGGCAGGCCACGGCCTCCTTCCTGCCGACGTTCCTCGAGGTCGGCGGCGGGCTCTCGGGCGCGCTGTCGGCGCTTTTATTCTCGCTGTACTTCCTCGTTCACGGCGGGACCCAGCCCGTGACCGGATCGCTCTCCGACCGGATCGGTCGGGACGAGACCGTGATCCTCACGATGGCGTCCGGCGTGGCCGGGTACGCGCTCCTCGTCGTCGCGACCCGCGACGGGTCGGGGCTCGCACCGATCGTGTTCGGCGTCCTCCTCGTCGGGCTGGCGATGTCGTGGGGAGCCCCGCTCCAGTCGCGGTTCATGGACCTGCTCTCGGACGCCGAGCGCGGGGCGGGGTTCGGGCTCGTGCGCACCGTCTACATGGTGTTCGGCGCGTCCGGCAGCGTCGTCGTCGGGGCGGTCTCCGATCTCGCCGGGTGGGCGGTCGCGTTCGGCCTGCTCGCGGCGGTGATGGCGCTCGGGCTCGTCACGCTGCTGGCGAACCGGCTGCTCGGGTTGGGGTACTGAGAGAAGGGAGCGGGCTCCGGGAGTCGGGCCTACAGCCGGTCGTCCTCGAGGCTGCCCGGGTCCTCCGCGGTGTCGAACATGTTGTTCTCCGCGCCGTCGAGCATCTCGTCGCGAGGGTCGTCGTCGACGACGCTGACGTTGTACGCCTCGATTCCGGAGGCGATCAGTTCCTCTGCGGCCTGTTCCTCGGTGACGAACTCGGAGTCCGCGAGCTGCTGGAACTCGGCGTACACGTCGTCCGAGAGGTTCAGTTCGAAGGTCGGCATGACTCACCGTTTCGGGCGGACGCTTTTAAACTCGATGGCCGGGCTCGGATCCGCACAAGTGGTAAGCCGGTGAGGGCCGATCCCCCGCTCATGACCGACGCCAAAAAGGTCGCCGTCGAAGATCTTCCGGACGCGCCGAACCCCACCCGTCACAAGAAGGAGGTCGACGAGGCCCTCGGGACGACCGCGTTCGGGTTCAACTACTACGTCGCCGACCCCGGCCAGCGGCTCCCGTGGGGACCCCACCGACACCCGGACCACGAGGAGCTGTTCTACGTCCTCGAGGGAGCACTCGAGGTCGAACTGGACGACGGCGTCCTGCCCGTGACGGCCGGCGAGGCGGTCTTCGTTCCGCCGGAGACGACGAACCTGGCGCGCGCCGTCGGGGAGACGCCCGCTCGCGTGATCGCCGTCGGCGCGCCGAAGGACAGCGACGGCGCGGTCATCGAGGAGGAGTGTCCCGCCTGCGGCGCGGAGAGCGACCGGAGCTACGCGGTCGACGGCGACGACTACGTGCTCTCGTGTGCGGCCTGCGGGGCGACGGTCGACCGGCTCACGCCCGGCCCGGAGTAGGTTCGCGAGTTCATGCGGGGGAGGCGGAAGCGGCGCCGGTCACGGGAAGCGGCCGCCGGTCACGAAAAATCGGACGTCGGTCACAGGTCCCGCCACGCGCCGAGGAACCGCTGGAGGGCGGTGAGGTGACCGACCGCGGCGAAGAGGAGGAGCAGCAGGGCGACCGCGTTGAGCCCGGCGACGACGGGGTCGGGGTAGACGGCGACGACGACGCCGACGATCCCCATCAGCGCGAGCCGGTCGGCGCGCCCGAGGAGGCCGCCGTACTCGCGGCCGATCCCGACCGCCTGGATCTGGGTGCCGAGGTACGACGTCATCAACACGCCGGTCACCGCGAGGAACCCGAGCGCGTACGCGTCGATCCCGGCGGTGAAGCCCGCGATGACGGCGATGTCGGCGTAGCGGTCGAGGACGTGATCCAGCAGGTCGCCGCCGTCCGAGGCGACCGCCTGCTCGCGGGCGAGCGCGCCGTCGACGAGGTCGAGCCAGCCGTTGAGCAACACGAGGAGCGACCCGAGGACGTAGAACGCGGGGTCGGCGACCGCGAACGCGCCGGCCGCGAGGAGGGCCGCGCCGAACGCGAGCACGCTCACCTGGTCGGGCGAGAGCCCCAGCCGGTCGGCGGCTCGCACCCACGGGCCGAGCAGGCGGTCCGCGACCGACCGAAACCGGTCCAGCGTCACGCGGGTCTCCCCTCCGAGGACGGGCACATGGTTCGACCGTCCGCAACGCCCGCCCGGCTCATAAGTAGTCGGTGAAGTCGACGGTTCCGGCGCTCGGCTCGACCGCGCCCTCTATCGCCGCGCGGATCGCGTCGGCGACGGCCTCGGGCTCCAGATCCGTCGTGTCCACCTCGTAGACGTTCTCCACGCCGTGTGCCGCGACGGCCTCCGAGAGGACCACGTCGAGCGCCTCCGACTCGGCGTTCTCCGCCGCGGTCGCGGCCGACTCGCCGCGCTCGCGGAGCCGACTCTCGACGGTCTCCGGATGACACCGCAGGACGACGACCCGGTCGACGTCGAAGTGATGCGCCAAGTGCGAGTCGAGCACGCCGCTCCAGTCGCCGAGGTGGTCGGCCACCGCGTCGAGGTCGGCGACGAGGGTGTCGCGCTCGTCGTCGCGCTCGGTCCAGAGGTCGTCGTTCCCCTTGATCCGGTCGTTGAGGTGGATCACGTCGTACTCGTCGGCGAGGAGGTCCGTCACGGTGGACTTCCCGGTCCCCGGCGTGCCGGTGACGGCGACGCGGTCGGGGCGGTCGCCGGCCCCCGCACTCGCGGGTCGATCGGGGCGGTCGTCGACCCCCGCGCTCGCGACGCGATCCGGGCGGTCGTCCGTCGCGTCTCCGTCCGTTCCCGTCACGCTTCCGCCTCGAGTTCGAGATCCGCCAGTACGTCGTTGAGGCGGTCGACCGCCTCCCGCGTCTCCTCGCGGGTCCCGGTGGAGATCCGGACACAGTCGGGGAGGCCGAAGGAGGTACAGTCCCGGATGATGACGCCGCGCTCCCTGGCGGCCTCGGCGACCGCGCTCCCGTCGCCGACCCGCGCGAGCACGAAGTTCCCGGCCGACTCGAACGTCCCGGCGTCGAGCTCCTCGCCGATGTACTCGCGGGCCCACCGCGCGGTCTCGACCGACTCCGCGACGTGGTCCGGGTCGTCGAGCGCGGCCAGCGCGGCCCGACACGCCAGCTCGCTCGCCGCGAACGGGGTGTTGACGCGGGCGTACGCCTCCCCCCACGCCTCGGGCACGACGCTGTAGCCGATCCGGAGGCCGGCGAGCCCGTACGCCTTCGAGAACGTCCGGAGGACGGCGACGTCGTCGCGGTCGCTCACGAGCGGGATCGCGCTGTCGACGTCCGCGAACTCGCCGTAGGCCTCGTCGACGACGACGAGGGTCTCCTCGGCGGTCGCGTCCGCGATCGTCTCGATCTCCTCGAGGGGGATCACGGATCCCGACGGGTTGTGCGGCGAGGTGAGGTAGACGATCCGCTCGCCGCCGTAGGCGCTCAGGACGTTCTCGGCGGTCTGCGTGAACCCGTCGTCGATCGAGAGCGGGTACGTCTCGACGCCCGCGTGGTGGTACCGGGCGGACATCGCGTAGTAGGCGAAGCCGGGATCGGGCACCAACACCCGGTCGTCCGGCTCCAGGGCGGCTCGCGAGAGGTAGTCGATCGAGCCGTCGGCCCCGGGCGACACCCACACCTGTTCGGGCGTCACGCCCCACTCCTCGGCGATCCGGTCGGTGAGGTCCGCGTGCGAGGACTTCGGGTAGGCGTTCACGCGGTTCGCGTGCTCGCGGATCGCCTCGACGGCCGCCGGGCTCGGGCCGTGGGGGTTCTCGTTCGAGGAGAGCGTGATCAGCTCCGACCGGTCGATCCCGAGCTCGCGGGCGACCTCCTCGACGCCCCGGCCGGGGACGTACGGGGAGTGATCCGAGAGATCCCGTGGTTGCATGCCCGTGGGTCGGCGGCGGCCGACCTTAAGCGTGATCGAACGCGGCCGAAACGTGATCGAACGCGACCGGTCGGAGGTCGGCGTGGTGCCCGATCGACCGACCCCTCGATTCACCGGAAACGTGGTGTGCGACCGGTCCGCATCGAGGTGGCGACCGGTCCCAACCGGGTGTGACCGGGAGAACCGTCGGGGAGAAAATCGACGACTGAAGGCGTTTCGGCCCCGATATCAGGGGATCTTGACGTCGTGTTCGAGCGTGCCGACGCCCTCGACGGTGACCTCGACCGTGTCGCCGTCCGAGAGCGGACCGACGCCGTCGGGGGTGCCCGTGGCGATCACGTCGCCCTCCTCCAAGGTCAGGTACGTCGTGATCTCCTCGATCAGCGTCGGCACGTCGAAGATCAGCTGGCCGAGGTGGCCGTCCTGTTTCTGCTCGCCGTTCACGTGGAGCTCGACGCTCGCCTCGTCGGGCACCTCGTCGGGCGTCGCGACGACGGGACCGAGCGGGGCGGAGTTGTCGAACGCCTTCCCGCGGACCCAGTTCTGCTCGCGGTTCTGGTCGTCCCGGTTCGAGACGTCGTTCATACAGGTGAACCCCTCGACGACGTCCATCGCGTCCTCGGCCGCGACATCCTTACACGACTCGCCGATCACGACGACGAACTCCGCTTCCCAGTCGATCCGGTCTTTCCCCTCGGGGGCGGTGACGGTGTCGCCGTGGCCTGCGAGCGCGTTGGGTCCCTTCAAGAAGAGCAGCGGTCGGTCGGGCACGTCGTTGCCGAGTTCGGCGGCGTGTTCCGCGTAGTTGCGGCCGATACAGACGATCTTCGAGGGGTCGACGGGCGGCAGTACGTCGATGTCGGGGTCGTCGAAGTCGTACACGTCGTCGCCGAACGCGACCGTCTCGGTCTCGGGGTCGTAGCGTCCTTTCCGAACCGATCCGGCCGGGTCGCGGAACCGTGCGTAGTGCATACCACCGAATTGACCGTGATAGTTAAAGACCTCCTGAATGGGTCGGTTGTTGCCGGCGGGACGGACCGCGCTCGCGAGACCGGGGCACGTCAGCGCTCCCGCGCCGGATCCGTGTTCGTCTCCCCCGGGACCCCCGACTGCGTTGCTTCCGTCGTCTCCGATTCGTCCGCTTCCGACGCCGCCGTCTCCCGGTCGATGTCCGACGCAGCCGTTTCCCGATCGATGTCCGTCGCGTCGTCGATCGGGACCTCGCCGGGCCCGAACAGTTCCTCGCGGGCGCACCCGGCGCAGTAGTGGTTGTACCGCTCGTCGTGGGTCAAAAGGGGAACTCCCGCCACCACCGTCTCGTCGCGACGGCGGCGGACGAGCCCGCGGTCGAACGCCTCCCCGCAGACGACGCAGGGCTCCTCGACCCGCTCCGTCGGCCGTAGCACCCGGTGGTCGACGGTGCGGAGCCGGCCGAACGCCGCGAGGCCGTGTCGCCGTTTCAGCCGCCGACGGACCGGCGGGGCCGTCCCGGCACCGAGCAGGGCGAACCCGATCCCGATCAGCGCGAATCCCGACGATCCGCCGATGGCCGCGACCGCCGCGATCCAGCCGCCGATCAGCAACAGCAGCCCGCTCAACAGATACGCGGAGACGGTCTCGACCGTTCCCTCGCCGGCGTTCGACGGAGGGCGGGGAGTCGTCGAATCGCCCCGGACGAGCCGGAGCCGCTCGGCCAGTTCGGAGTAGTGCCACCAGGCGTACAGGACGTTCCCGATCCCGCCGGTGGTCAAGAACAGGAGGACGTGGACGCCGGCGGAGCCGATCCCCCTGTCGACGAGGACGACGCGGTCGCCGTCGTCCCGTTCGATCTCCCAGCCGGCGTCGAGGTGCTCTTGGACCCGCCAGCGGAAGGCGCGCTGACTCTCGTCCGAAGGCGAGCCCCGAGACGCGGATCGGTCCGAACGGGAGGCGGACGGCTCCGAACCGGGGGCTCGGCGGGACTCTGACGCGGTCGAGGTCGCCGTCCGCGATCCCGACCGCGCCGCGCCGCAGTTCGAACAGAACCGGTCGTCGTCGGCGAATCGTTCCTCGCAGTCGGGACAGCGGGCGGGGAGGGAGGCGTCGATGTCGACGCCGCAGTCGGGACAGAAGCTCGCTCCGGCGGGCACCGACTCGCCGCACGCCGGACACGCGGAGGACACGCCGCTGACGCTGGGCTCGGAGGGCATCCACTCGACGTTCGCGCTCCCGTCCGTTATCGCTTTCGTCGGGCGAACGCGGAGTCGGCGGATCGGAGACGGAGTCGGCGGATCCGAGGCGAAGGCGGCGGATCGCGTTGGATCCTCCGGGTTCGCGAGGGGCTCGTGACCCGCCGTCCGGGCCGCGGATCCGTCTTCCGCGGCGTCGAGGTTTATTAGTCTCCGCCGAGACGTACCGACCGGACCATGGAGCTCACTTGGCACGGCCACTCGACGTGGCACGTCGTCGTCGACGAGACCGAACTACTGATCGACCCGCACTTCGACAACCCGAAGACCGACGTCGACCCCGAGGAGCTCGACCCGGACTATCTCCTCTTGACGCACGGGCACACGGACCACATCTCCGACGCCGACCGGTACGAGGACGCGACGGTGGTCGCGACCCCCGAGCTGGTCGGGTACGTTCAGGACACCTTCGGCCACGAGCACGCCGTGGGCGGCATGGGGATGAACATCGGCGGCACCGTCGAGTGCGGCGACGCGTGGGTGACGATGGTGCGCGCGGACCACTCGAACGGGATCGACACGGGGTACGGCACCTCCGCGGGGATGCCCACGGGCTTCGTGATCGGCGACAAGAAGCCGACCCAGGAGTCGGACCCCGACTGTACGACGTTCTACCACGCCGGCGACACCGGCCTCATGTCCGAGATGGTCGACGTGATCGCCCCGTACCTCGAGCCGGACGCCGCCGCGCTGCCCGCCGGCGACCACTTCACGATGGGGCCGGCCGGGGCCGGCATCGCCGCCGACTGGGTTGGTGCCGACGTGGTGTTCCCGATGCACTACGACACGTTCCCGCCGATCGAGATCGAGACGCGGGAGTTCGTCAACGAGGTGAAGGCGGCCGGCGCGGCCGCCGAGCCCGTGATCCTGGAGGGAGACGAGACCTACACGCTCTGAGTCCCGAACGCGAGGGAATCGGCCGCTATCGGAACCGATAGGAAGTTTTAGGCCCGCCCGAGCCCACCTCGGAGACGACATGTCCGACATCGAGACCACCACCGTCTGCGAGGAGGGATACGCGTGTACGAGCCAGGTCGGCGAGTTCGACCTTCAGATCGACGCGACCGACGAGACCGGCCCGAACCCGAACGCCGTCCTCGTCGCGACGTACGCCTCCTGTTTCATCCCCGCGTTCCGCGTCGGCGGCGGCCAGCGCGGCGAGGACGACCTCGGGAAGGTACAGATCGACGCGAGCGCGGAGCTCGACGACGACGACGACCTCGAATCGATCGCCTTCGACCTCCACGTCGAGGCCGACCTCGACAACGACACCGCCGCGGAGATCGTCGAGCGCGGCGAGGACATCTGTCACGTCCACTCGGCGGTTCGCGAGGAGCTTCAGGCCGACATCGCCGTCCACTCGGGCGCGTTCTGAGACGGACCGAGGCACGCTCTTCGACGACCACCCTTCGAGAACCGCCATTCGACGATCGGCCGTCGACGACCGGTCGTCGCCACCCGTTTTTCGAGCCCGACCCGATCAGGCGTTCGCCCCGCCGGCCGCGTAGTCGACGACGACGCTCGAGGCGACGTAGCCGATGGCGGCGATCACGGCGGCGGCCGCGACCGCCACGCGGGGATCGCGGGCGACGACGTACGCCGCGAGGAACGCGACCATGCCGGCCAAGTTCGCACACAGGAGCCGCAGAACCCGATAGCTCGGCCGCGGTTTCGACATACCGGGACGACGAACAGCGACGGGATAAATCGCGAGGTCGAGACCCGCGCTCGTCTCGACCCGACGCCAGCGAGTCGGCGCTGGGAGGAGCGTTCGTTGGACACAGGTGAAGGAGTGAACGATCGCCCGAGCGGTGGCGCGCCGGTGAGCGCCCGGCGGGCACGAACCGCCCGCGAGGGACGCGGCGAGCGTGGCGAGGTACGAACGAAGTGAGTACCTCGATAAACGAGCGGCGAAGCCGCGAGCAGGGAGCCGCGAGGCTGGGGAGGCGTGAGGTGCGGTTGCGTGGCGGTCGGGTGGGACTCAAAGGGGCAGTCGCGAGGACGAAGCACGGCGCAGCAAGGACCGCAAGGAGTGAGCGGAGCGAACGACTGAGGACCGCAGCAAGCCGCGCGAGTCCTCACGACTGGGGCTTTGGAAGTGTCTACTGCGCCAACAACTATCGGTTTCTCATCACCTCGATCACTCACGAAACACCCGTACTAGTAGCACGCTGACTCTACCGGAGATGTTAGCTATTTAATCGTAACATCAATTCCCCTGACGGGAGTTATAACGTCCTTCGAGGTGCTCGCGTTGGCCAGCTTGCCCGGAATCCCCGAAAGTCACCGCTCGCTTCACAGCTCCTCTTTCAGGTACACGCCGAGGAGCCCGCCGAGCGCGCTCAGTGCCACGGTGTAGGCGATCCCGCCGACCACGACGATCACTCCGAATACGACGACGCCCCCGACGGCGATGCCGGCCTCGATCGGGAACCCGAAGACTCCCAGAAACGGGAGCACGAGCAGCACGAGTAGCAGGAATCCGACGACCGGGATGGACGCTATCGCGCCGGAGACCGCGCCGATCCGGAGCCCGTCGCCGGTGTCGCCGCCGTCGAGATAGCCGGCGAGCGCGCCGCCGAGGACCGGCGAGATCCCGGTAAACGAGAGGGCGATCGTCGCGACCGCGCCGATGATCGCGTTGAGGAGGGTATCGTCGGCGTTCACGCCCGAACCCTCTCGCGGGAGGCGACATACGTCTTGTGGGTTCCGCGGTCGGTTCCGTCGGTTCCGTCGCCCCCGCGGTCGGGTCGTGAGTTCCACAGCGAGTTCCGTGATCGGGATCGGACGAGCCGCTCAGACGACGAACTCGAGCGGGTAGTCGGTGAGGTTCTCGTGGCCGTCCTCGGTGACGACGACGAGGTCCTCGAGCCGGACGCCGCCCACCGCGGGGTCGTAGAGGCCGGGCTCGACGGTGACGACGTGGCCCGGCTCCAGCTCGCCGGCACCGCTCGCGAGCCGGGGCGACTCGTGGACGTCGAGGCCGATTCCGTGGCCCGTCGAGTGGATGAACCCGGTCTCGGTCTCGGGGTCGGTCCGGAAGGTCGGCTCGCCAGCGGCCTCGTACACCTCGCAGGCGGCGGCGTGGACCTCCTCGCCGGTCGCGCCCGGCTCCACGGCGTCGAGGGCGGCCTCGAGCGCACGCTCGGTGAGGTCGTACCACTCGCGGGCCTCGGGGTCGGGCTCGCCGACGCAGAACGTCCGCGTCATGTCGGCGTGGTACTTCGTCGCCTTCGACCGCGGGAAGACGTCGACGATGATCGGCTCGTTCGCCCGGAGCGGCCCCGACCCCCGGTCGTGGGGGTCCGCGGCCTGCGCGCCCCCGGCGACGATGGTCTCGTCGAGCGCGCAGCCGCGGCGCAACAGCGCGACCTCGATCTCCTCCGCGACCCGCTCGCTGGTGAGCGGCTCCCCGTCGTGGAGGAGCGTGCCCGGCTCGACGGTCTCGCCGGCGGCGTCGCTCTCGTCGACGGCGACGTCTGCCGCCTCGTCCCCGCTCCCGTCACCGCTCCCGCGGCCGGCCACGTCGGCCGCGGCGAGCAGCGACTCCGCGGCGCGCATCGCCGCCTCGTTCGCGCGCTGGGCCTCCCGGATCGCGTCTATCTCCTCGTCGGTCTTGACCGCCCGTGCCTCGCCGAGAAGGTCGTCGCCGTCGACGACGACGTCGATCCCCCGCTCCCTGAGCGCGTCCGCGGTCCCGACGGGGCTCCGCGGCGGCACGGAGACCGATCCCACGTCCTTGTCCCTCACGAACCGGGCGTACATGTCGTAGCGCTCCTCGCGCCCGCCGTACTCGTAGTCGTAGTCGGCGTGGCGCTGGACCGTGTCGGCGGCCGCCTCCGTGCGCGCGCGGCCGTACTCGAGCCCGGAGACGAGCAGGTGGACCTCGCCGTCGGCGTGGAGGGTGAGGAAGGGGTCGGGACCCGTAAAGCCCGAGAGGTACAGCTGGTTCGCGTCGTCCTGTGAGGCGTCGAGCAGGTAGCCGTCGGTGTCGAGGCCGCCGAGGAGGCGGTCGAGTTGCGTCCGGTTCATGACGGTTCTGACGGGGCGAACGGTAAATCGATTGGCTTCACGGAAACGGCGGAGAGGAGCGTGGACGAGAGAGGACGTGGACGAGAAAGAAACGTAGACGAGAGAGGGCCATGGGTGGGAGAGGAAGCGGAGACGGGAGAGAGCACGGACGGGCCGGAAGACCGGGGGTGGACGAAACCGATATATATCCGATCCGGGAGCCGGATCCCACCGATCGATCACGGAGAACCGTGACGGAGCCCGAGGCGAAAAAATCGGAGTTCGAGCGCCTCAAACGCGCGTCTCGACCGTCTTTTCACGTTCGAGATCGAGGAGAAGATTTAAATATGTCGCGTCCTTACCGAGAGGTGAGGAAAAACCGAACATAGACCCATCTTTCGGTCCCGCGGTCCCCTCCGATCCAAACACAATGAGCGACAACGTTCGAACCTACACGGCGGAGCACGTCGACGAGGAACAGGAACCCGAGTCAGCCGCGGACGAGGAGCTGCGCTGCCCCGAGTGCGGCGGCCAGCTCGCGACGGACACCGAACACGGCGAGACGGTGTGTGCGGACTGCGGGCTCGTCGTCGAGGAGGACGAGATAGACCGCGGGCCGGAGTGGCGCGCGTTCGACTCCCGCGAGAAGGACGAGAAGTCCCGCGTGGGCGCGCCCACGACGAACATGATGCACGACAAGGGGCTCTCGACCAACATCGGCTGGCAGGACAAGGACGCCTACGGGAAGTCGCTCTCGAGCCGCCAGCGCGAGAAGATGCAGCGGCTCCGCACCTGGAACGAGCGGTTCCGGACGCGCGACTCGAAGGAGCGGAACCTGAAACAGGCGCTCGGCGAGATCGACCGGATGGCCTCGGCGCTCGGACTGCCGGACAACGTCCGCGAGACCGCGAGCGTCATCTACCGCCGCGCGCTCGACGAGGACCTCCTTCCCGGCCGATCCATCGAGGGCGTCTCGACGGCGTCGCTGTACGCCGCGGCCCGACAGGCCGGCACGCCCCGAAGCCTCGACGAGATCGCCGGCGTCTCGCGGGTGGAGAAGGACGAGATCGCCCGGACGTACCGCTACGTCGTCCGCGAGCTCAAACTGGAGATCCAGCCGGCAGACCCCGAGAGCTACGTCCCGCGGTTCGCCTCCGACCTCGGGCTCTCCGACGAGTCGGAGCGTCGGGCCCGGGGGCTCCTCGACACCGCGAAGTCGCAGGGGCTCCACTCCGGGAAGTCGCCGGTCGGCCTCGCGGCCGCCGCCGTCTACGCCGCCGCCCTCCTCACCAACGAGAAGGTGACCCAGAGCGAGGTGAGCGAGGTCGCGAACATCTCCGAGGTCACCATCCGCAACCGCTACCACGAGCTGCTCGAGGCCGAGGACGGCATCACCGTCAACTGATCGCCTTTTCACCGAACGCCGTCGACCGCGGTCCACAGCGCGTCCAACCGGTCCTCGTCGGACGCCGCGACGTACAGCGGTCCGTCCCGACGGACCGCCGCGCCGGCCGCCGACGCGAACAGCTCCGTCACCGCCCGCTCCTCCTCGTCGGGATGGAACTGAACGAGTCCCTGGAGCCGCCCGCGAGCGAAGAGCCCGGAGTGGACCGTCGGGGCCCAGCTGTCGATGACCCGTTTCACCTCGCCGGATAGCGCCTCACGGATCGCGTCGGCCCGTCCGGAGAGGGCCGGATCCCGCGGAACGTCGCGTCCGACGATCGTCGCGACCGTGCCGGCCTCGAGGGGGACGTCGCCGTCGGCGGTCACCGGCTCGCCCTCGTAGACGACGCCGGCGTCCCGACGCGCGAGGTACGTCTCCTCGGTCGCCGGCAGCCTGACGGCCGCGAGCGCCGGTTCCTCGTTCTCGAGGACCGCGACCGACGCGGCGAAGGTCGGCAGCCCCGCCGTGAAATCGTTCGTGCCGTCGAGCGGGTCGATCACCCAGCGGTAGGGGCCGGTCCCGTCGAAGCGCCCGGCCTCCTCGGCGAAGACGGGGTGGTCGGGGAACGCACGGCGGACCACCGGGAGCATCCGCGCCTCCGCCGCCTCGTCGGCCGCCGCCTTCACGTCGGTCGCGCCGTACTCGCCGGCGGCGTCGCCGTTCCGGTACCGCTCCCGGAGCTCCGCGCCGCCGGCCAGGACCGCCGCGCGAGCGACGGCTTCGATCGCGTCGAGATCGATCGCATCGCGGTCAGTCATGGTCGAGCGTTCGACGACCGCCCTCAAAGAACCCGACGAGACGCGTCGGCGCGAGGGGACCCCCGTCGGTGCGACGATGTGTCGACAGCGCGACGATGTGTCGCCGCCTCGAGGTCGAACGCGCCGTCGGCGTCCCGAACGCACAAACCGCGTCGGGGCGAGGGGGTCGTATGGAGACGACCCGCCACTTCACGGCGACCACCTACGTCGTCAACGACGGCGCGACGGCGCTTCACGAGCACGACCGGCTGGGGATCCACCTCCCGCCGGGCGGCCACATCGACCGCGACGAACTGCCGCACGAGGCGGCGCTGCGGGAGGTCCGCGAGGAGACCGGACTGGAGGCGGAGCTCGTCGCCGACCGCGCGGACGTGGAGTCGCCGAACGGGCGGCCGCTCCCGGAGCCGGCCCACCAGATGCTCCACGACATCGACGTCCACCCCGACGGGGCGGTGAGCCACCAGCACATCGATCACCTCTACTACGCGCGGGTCCCGAGCCGCCGGATCGATCCCGCCGGCGACGACGAGGCGGGCGCCGACGAGTGGTCGTGGTACACCCCGGAGGAGCTTCGGGCGGGCGGGTTCGACGCCGACGTGATCAGCCTCGGATGCGAGGCGATAGCGGCCGTGGCCGACGCGGAGTGATCGCGCGACGACGGGGAGCGATCGGCGGACGACGCGGGGCGATCCCGTAGGGACGCGCCACGACCGAGTCCGCCGAATCCGGGCGATCCGGTGTCTGACGACCGTCTCACGGTCCGGAAAGTATTTGGGTCGGTGCCGGGGAATACCGGTAAGATGGACGCACAGCGAAGGGAGGACATCACCGGGTGGAACGCTCGAGAGTTCGACGACGGATTCGACGGGCTCCGCCGGTTCGCCGACCGCGGCTTCTCGGGGGCGGCGACCGACGGCACCGGGTGGTTGTTCATGCTCGACGGCCGCGTCGTCGGGACCGTCGACGCGGATCTCGACGCGTTCGCCGACGCCTCCGGAACGGCCTACGAGGCGCCCCACGAGGCGCTTCCGGTGCTTTTCGCGATGCAGGAACGGGGCGGCGAGCAGCGCGCGCGGTACTACACGAAGGACACGCCGCTCTCGGAGGCGGACCGGAAGCTCTCACAGGGGGGCTTCACCGGCTACGTCGAGCTCTCCGAGAACGTGCTCTCCGGCGACTACTACGTCACCTACACCGCCGGCGAGTCGATGGCGGCCGCGTTCGTCGGGAACGCGCGCCGGCTCGAGACCGGCGAGGACGCCTTCGACCTCGCGAACGACGAGGTCGGCATCTACACCGTCTACGAGGTCGACCTCGACGTCCGGGAGATCCCGGAGCCCGATCGGGGGTCCGACGAGGACGCGGACGCCGCCGGGGACGATCGGTCCGACGAACCCGAACCCGGAGCCGGGGCCGTCGCCGGCGTCGGCGCGGACGCGGGTGCGGACGGGGATGCGGATATCGACGCGGGCGACGACCGGGAGGAGAACGCGGACGAGGCGGACGACCCCGCGGACCGGGGGGTCGCCGCCGGCGGGACGGACGCGGACGGAACGGACGCCGGTGAGACGGACGCCGGCCCCCATCAGGACAGTCGCCGGCGGGACGATACCCCGGACCACGGTCCTCGAGACGAGGGCGTCGCCGACGCCGACCGGCAGGGGGCGTCGGAAACCGAGTCGGCCGCGGCGGGAACGGAGGATCCGGAACGGCCGGGCTCGAACGGCTCGACCGCGGCGGAACCGGACGACCCGTCGACGGAGACGGACGGAAGCCGGGAGACGGAACGGAACCGGGAGCCGGACCGGGATCGGAGCGACGTGGGAGACGACGGCGAGGACCCGTCCGCGCCGCCGTCGAACGCGACCGAGTCGGACGATCGCGACGATCGATCCCGTTCGACGGCGAGACCGGAGAACGCGGCGGCGGACCGAAACGCCACGGCGGCGGACCGAAACGCGACGAGAGCGGGAACCGGGCGACGGTCCGAGGCATCGACCGACCGACGCGCCGAGGCGTCGGCCGCGTCGGCGGACCCCTCGGACGACGACGTCTTCTCCGAGGAGGCGCAATGGCGCGAGACGAAGTCCATCCCCGCGCTCGACCCGTCCGAGACCAGCGAGCGCGGCGAGAACCCGTCCGCCGGGTCGGCGTCGGGCACGAATCGGCGGACCGGCGGCCCCTCGAGCCGACCCGACGGCTCGGCCGGAGCGTCGGGCCAGTCGCGGGATGACGGGACCGCCTCGGAGGGGTCGACGGCCGGGCGCGGTTCGGCGGAGGGGTCGTCGCCGAGCCCGCGCTCCACGGAGCGGTCCGGATCGGGGCGGACCGCCGTCTCGGGGCGGGCCCCGAGCGAGGTTCGCGAACGGATCGAGGAGCTCGAATCGGCGCTCTCGACCGCCGAGTCCGCCCGCGAGGAGGTGGCGGCCGAGCGCGACGAACTCGAGGCCGAACGCGACCGCCTCGAGGAGGAACTCGAGCGGCTCCGCTCGGAGGCGGAGCGCCTCCGCGAGCAGCTCGATCGGGCGGAGTCGCGGCTGCCCGAGGGCGAACGGAGCCTGTCGGCCGCCGAGGCGCGCGAGGGGACCAACCTGTTCGTCAGGTACGACTCGAAGGGCGGCACGACGCTCGAGGACGCCCACGACGGGGCCGTGAACCGCGAGGAACTCCGGGAGAACCTCCGGATCGAACACCACACGAGCTTCGAGACGGAGGGCCTGCTCGTCGACGGCGAGCCGTTCGAGTCGTTCCTGCGGGGAACGATGGAGTACGGCTTCACGCAGTGGCTCGTCGAGGAGCTTCCCTTCGAGGTCGGCGAGACGGGCAACGGGAGCGCGCTGCGTGACCTCTACGACGCCCTCCCCGAGATCGACCGCGCCGAGATCGGCGGCTCCGTCTCCGTCGTCATCCGGGAGAACGGCGAGGAGGTCCGCGAGCAGCGCTCGTTCGACCTGGTGTTACGCGACCGCATGGGCAACCCGCTCTTCGTCGCCGAACTCAACGACTCGCGCGCGCCGACCGCGGGCGCGACACTCGAGTCGCTCGTCGCGAACGGCGGCGTGATAGCGGAGTCGAACGAGGCGTTCGCCGGGGCGTTCGCGGTGACGGCGAGCTTCTTCGAGCCCGACGCGCTGGAGGCCGCGAGCGACGCGGTCGGCGGCGGCCTGTTCAACCGATCGAAACGGAAGAGCTTCGTGAAGCTCTCGCGCAAGCGCGGCTACCACCTGTGTCTCGTGGAGTCGCGCGACGGCGGGTTCCACCTGACGGTCCCGGACCTGTAGCGGGCGCGGGCCGTACGGAGACGCGACTCGTCGTCGCAAAACTCGGTCGTCGGTCGTTCGGGCGGCGCGTCGAAACGGGCCAGTCGATCAGTTCTCGACTTCGGCGGCGTCGTCGATCCGCATCGAGCCGAGCTTCTCGACCGTGTCGTCGAGCTTCTCGTCGAGTTCGTCGACGAACTCGTGCGTGCGTTCGGTCGTGATCGCGCCCTGACTGGAGGGTTCGATGAGGTTCTCCTCCTCGAGGACCCGAAGCGAGTAGCGGACCTTGTGGTGGGGGTAGCCCGTCTCGTTGGACATCTTCACGATCCCGATCGGTTCGTTCTCGATGACCATCCGCAGCACCTGAAGGTGCCGCTCCAGCATATCTACCTCTTTCTCGAGTCGATCTATCATGCCATATGTTAACTCGTCATGCCCCTTTTTAAAAGTTGCTGTCGAGGGGCGGAGGACGAATTCCGGCTCACGGTTTGACATGCGAGTAGTTAACGGTTCGGATCGGGATCCGACCGACGCGGGCCGGGGACGGGGCGTCGGAGAAGCACACGAACGGGGATATCTTCCCGAACGGGCTCGGAGATCGATCCACGTCCGTGCGGTGATCGCGACGACGGACCGTAATCTGTTTTACCCCCCGGTCGGAAGGGGGGAGCGGTATGACAGTCACCATCGTCGGCTCCCAACTCGGGGACGAGGGCAAGGGCGCGCTCGTCGACCGGTGGGGAGGGGACGCGGACGTCGTAGTCCGTTATCAGGGCGGCGACAACGCCGGCCACACCGTCGTCGAAGGCGGCGAGGAGTACAAGCTATCGCTGGTGCCGAGCGGCGCGGTTCGGGGCACGATCGGCGTGTTGGGCAACGGCTGCGTGGTCAACCCGCGGACGCTCTTCTCGGAGATCGACGCGCTCCGCGACCGCGGGCTCGACCCCGACGTCCGGGTCGCGCGCCGGGCGCACGTCATCCTCCCGTACCACCGGGTCCTCGACGGGATCGAGGAGGCGGTCAAGGCCGACGACGACGCCGGCGACGAGGTGGGCACCACGGGCCGCGGGATCGGCCCCACCTACGAGGACAAGGCGGGCCGTCGCGGGATCCGGATCGGCGACCTGCTCGACCGGGACGTGCTCCGCGAGCGCCTCGAGTACGCCGTCTCGCACAACCGCGCCGTCGCCGAGGGCGTCTACGGGCTCGACGTGGCGGACTCCGAGCACGCCGAGGCCTTCGACGTCGACGCGCTCTTCGAGGAGTTCGCCGAGTTCGGCGACCGCCTCGACGACGACGGGATGACCGTCAACTGTAGCGACTTCCTCCACCGCCGCCGGGAGGCGGGCGACCGGATCCTCTTCGAGGGCGCACAGGGGACCTCCATCGACGTCGACCACGGCAACTACCCCTTCGTCACCTCCTCGAACCCGACCGCCGGCGGGGCGGCCGTCGGCTCCGGGCTCGGCGTCACGACCGTCGGGTCGGGCGAGGTCGTCGGCATCGTGAAGGCGTACCTCTCGCGGGTCGGCTCGGGGCCGATGCCCACGGAGCTCGACGGCGACGACCGCGAGGAGTCGCTCGCCGACGACATCCGCGAGAAGGGCGGGGAGTTCGGGACGGTCACCGGCCGGCCGCGGCGGATCGGTTGGCTCGACCTCCCGATGTTGCGCCACGCCTCGCGCGTCTCTGGGTTCACGGGCGTCGCGATCAACCACGTCGACGTGCTCGCGGACCTCGAGGAGCTTCAGGTCTGCGTAGGCTACGACCTCGACGGCGAGCGGCTCGACACCGTCCCCACGACGACCCGGCAGTGGGAGCGGTGTGAGCCGGTCTACCGCGAGTTCGACACCTGGTCGGCGGTCGACTGGACCGCGGTCGCGGCGGAGGGGTACGAGGCGCTCCCCGAGGCGACGCGGGCCTACGTCGAGTTCGTCGCCGACGAGACCGACGCGGCGGTGTACGCGGTGGGCGTCGGCCCGGACCGCGAGGAGACCATCGAGCTGGCGAACCCGTTTGACGCGTAGGCGGAGTCGAGGAAACGAATAAACGAACCCCGAGTTCTTCGTTGTTCCACGAAGGTTTTGTCGCGGTGGGGCGGAGTGCGGGCATGGACCTACTCGACGAGAGCGTCGTGCCGGAGCGCGCACGGGAGATCAAACGCGAGGCCCGCGAGTTCGCCGACGAGCACATCGCGCCGAACGCCGAGGCGTACTACGAGTCCGGCGAGTATCCCTGGGAGGTGCTCGAGGCCGGGATGGACGCCGGGCTCGTCGCCCAGGACATCGGCGAGGAGTACGGCGGGAAGGGGTTCGACCTCGCGCAGGTGCTCGCGATCGCGGAGGAGTTCTACCGCGCCGACGCCGGCATCGCCCTCACGCTCCAGCTCGCCAGCTTCGGCTGTGAGATGCTCGAGCGGTACGGCACCGACGCACAGAAAGAAAAGTACCTCCGGCCGGTCGCGGAGAACGACCAGATCTCGGGGCTCGCGGTGTCGGAGCCGGAGACGGGCTCCGACCTCGCGGGGATGACGACGGAGGCGGAGAAGGTCGAGGGGGGCTACGAGATCACCGGCGAGAAGTACTGGGTCGGCAACGCGGTGGAGGCCGACTGGCTCACCGTCTACGCGAAAACGGGCGAGAGCGACGACCGCTACTCCAACTACACGCTCTTCGTCGTCGAGACCGATTCGGAGGGGTACGAGGCCGAACACATCCCCGAGAAGATGGGGATGCGCGCGTCGAAGCAGGGCCACATCGTCCTCGACGACTGTTTCGTCCCCGAGGAGAACGTGATCGGCAGCGAGGGCGGCGGCTTCTACGTCCTCGCGGACTTCTTCAACCACGGTCGGGTTATCGTCGGCGGCCACGGGCTGGGGCTCGCCGCCGCCGCCATCGAGGAGGCGGAGGCGTTCGTCCACGACCGCAACGCGTTCGGCCGCACCGTCAACGAGTTCCAGGCGGTCCAACACACCCTCTCGGACATGCGGATCGGCTTCGAGTCCGCCCGGGCGCTCAACTGGCGCGCCTGCGAGAAGGTCGCGAACGGCGAGGACGCCGGCTACTGGGCCGCCCTGACGAAGACGAAGTCCACGGAGGTCGCGGTCGACTGCGCCGAGAAGGGGATGAAGCTCCACGGCGGGCGCTCCGTCCTCGCCGACCGCCGGATCGCCCGCGTCTACCGCGACGCGCGGATCCCGGTGATCTACGAGGGCGCGAACGACATCCAGCGCAACCTCATCTACCGGCAGTCGCGCTGAAACGGTCGGCGAAAACGGCCCGCGGCGGCACTCTCCTTCCGTCCTCCTTCTCGATCCGCTTCCCCGTCCTCAGTCCGCCGACTCCGCGCCCGCCGGGGACGGCCCGGTATCGGTCTCGCTCCCGCGAGCGGCGTCGTCCTCGAGGTACGCGATCGCGTCCGCGCCCCCGACGGCGACGATCGCGAACCCGACCTTCGAGACGAAATCGAGGTAGACGAACACGAGCATCTCCGTCGCGGGCGTGAGCAGGCCGAACCCGGTCGGCGCGAGCAGCCAGACGACGGGGTACAGCGTCCAGAGGACGACCGTGATGTTCCGGAGCGTGTAGAAGACGGCGCGCACGCGGTCCGCCCGCGCCGCGGCCGACCGCGGGAGCTTCACGAGCAGCCCGTAGACGAGCCCGAGGTACGCGAACGAGGCGACGGCGAACGCCGCCCACGAGACGGTTCCGATCGTCGCGACGGCGACGACGCCGCCCGCGATCACAACTACGTCGACGGCGATCAGCGTCGCGATCGTCGCTCGATCGGCCCGGACGAGCAGCGCGAGGTAGGCGATCAGAAGCGGCGTCGTGAGCAGCCAGTCGACGTATCGGGCGGCCGGCAGCGTCCCGCCCGACGTGACGACGTTGCCGACGCCGAGGCCCATCGCGGCGTACGCGACCGCCGCGATCCCCGTGACGCCGGCGAGCGTCGCGTAGTACCTCGCCTCCGAGGGCCGCCGGTACCACAGCCACAGCGAGGGAACCGTTCCGGCGAGCATCCCGACCGCGCCGATCCACGCCCAGACGGTCACGTTCGCGAGCATCTCAGTTCACCCCCTCCGGGCCGTCGCCGGCGAAGTCGAAGGCGGTGCGTCCCCCGTCGGCACCGGGGTCGTCGCCCGAAACGAGGTCCCGCCCGCCGTCGGAGGTCGCCACCCCCTCGGAGGGAACGCTCTCGGAGACGACCCCCTCCAGGTCGAGGCCACCGCCGGTTTCGTCCGCCTCGTCGGCGTCGTACTCGAAGCTCTCGACGGTGCGTCGGAGGCGGCCGGCGCGGCTCGAGAGGGCCTCGGCCGCGTTCTCGACGGCGGCGAGGGTCCGCTCCTGTTCGTCGACCGCGCCGGTGACGTCGCCGGCGGCGCTCGCGGTCTGTGCGCTGATGGCGGCGACGTCCTCGACGTGGCCGACGACGGTGTCCACCGTCTCCGCCTGCGACTCCGTCGCACGGGTGATCTCCGTCATGCTCTCGTCGGTCCGTTCCGAGGCCTCCGCGAGCCGCTCGAGCGCGTCGATCGAGGTCTCGACGGTGTCGACGCCGGTCTCGATCCGGTCTTCGGTCTCAGCTATCGAGTCGACGCCCGCCTCGGCGCGCGCCTGGACCGCGCCGATCCGATCTTCGATCTCGGCGGCGGACTCCTGGGTCCGCTCGGCGAGGCTCTTGACCTCCTCGGCGACGACGGCGAAGCCCGCGCCGTCGGCGTCGGAGCGCGCCGCCTCGATCGAGGCGTTGAGCGCGAGCATGTTGGTCTGTTCCGCGATCTCGGCGATCGTGTCGACGACCTCGCCGATCTCCTCGATCTCCTCGGCGAGCGCCTCGATCTCGTCGGTCGTCTCGGAGGTGACCGCCTCGACGGCGTCCATCTGCGCGAGCGCGGCCTCGGCCGCCTCCTGTCCCTCCTCGCCGACCGCCGCGGCGTGTTCGGCGGTCTCGGCGACTTCGCCCACCGTCGCCGCGACCTCCTCCGCGGAGGAGGCGAGCGACTCGGCCTCGTCGGTCGTCGCGCGCAGGTCGTCGCGCTGGGTCCGCGCGCCGTCGGCGATCTCCGAGACGGCCCCGGAGACCGTCCCCGTCGTCGACCGCAGGTTCTCGGTCCGGTCGTCGACCGTCCCGGCGACGGTCGCGGTGTCCTCGGCGACGGACGCGACCGACGCGACCGTCCCCTCGAGCTCGGCCGCCATCTCGTTGAACGCGGTCCCGACCCGACGGATCGGGTCGCTCTCGCAGTCGGGGTCGACCCGCCGGGTGAGGTCGCCGTCGGCGAGCGCCCGCATCGCCTCCTCGTAGGCGGTCGCCTTGCGCTCGATCGTCGCGGCCCGCTCGTCGGCCTCGCGGCGCGCCGCCTCGGCGTCCGCCCGCGCCTCCTCGGCCTCGCGGATCTCGCGTCTGAGCGAGCCGCGCATCCCGTCGAACGCCGAGAAGAGCCGGCCGATCTCGTCGCTGCGTCCGGTCTCGAGGGCGACGTCGAGGTCGCCGTCGGCCATCCGCTCGGCCTTCCGGGTGAGCTGTCGCAGCGAGACGACCGTGTTCGAGCCCACGGTCACCCCGATCAGCGCGATCCCTATCACGGCGAGTAACGTCATGCCGACCAACCCGGACCGGACCTCCTCCCCCGCGGGACCGAGATCTCCCGTACGGCCGTAGACGACGACCCCGTACGCGACCGAGACACCCATCACTCCGACCAGCGACGACGCGAGCTTCACGCCGTAACTGGCTCGGAGTCGAGATAGCGGTTCGAATCCCATCGATAGAGAACACGGAGGGCCGTTCCACGGATAAAATCGAGCGTCGGAGTATCAGCCGTGATATCCGGAGTGGGCATCGCTCGCGACGCCTCACGACTCGGTCGCGGGCTCGGAGCGCGAGGCGGTGCGCCCGTTCTCCGCCGCCGAGATCGACCGCTCGAACCGGAGGAGTCCGACGGCGAGGATCCCGCAGACGGCCGCGAGCGACGGCCACAGCAGCCACTCGAGGCCGTAGTCGAAGAACGCCCCGCCGACCGCCGATCCGACGCCGAACCCGAGCCGCTTCGCGACCTCGAGGAGCGAGAGCTGTGACCCCCGCTCGCTCGCCTCGCCGAGGTCCGACGCGAGCGACGTGACGAGCGGCGCGTGGAGGATCTCGCCGAGGGTCCGCAACACCAGGAACGCGCCGACGAGTCCGACGCCGACCCGCGCGGGGACGCCGGCCGCCGCCCAGACGGCGAGCATCGAGACGCCCCACAGCCCCGCCGAGACGACGAGCCCGCGGGTTCGTCGCCAGTCGGTGACCGCGGCCACGATCGGCAGCTGGAGGACGACGATCACGAGCGGGTTGAGCGTGTAGAGGGTACCGAGCTGTCCCGAACTCAGCCCGAGCGTCTCGATCGCGACGACCGGGACGGTCGCCTGCATCTGTGCGTACATCACGGCGAACCCGACGTTGAGTCCCGCGAGCGCGAGGATCCGCCGGTCGGCGACCGCCCGCCCCCAGTCGCCGACGGAGTCGCGGAGGGCGACGTCGCGGGTGGCGGTGCGGACGCGGGGGACGAACGCGAACAGCACGACCGCGACGACTCCGGAGGTGAGCCCGTTGCCGAGGAACACCGAGAGCTCCGCGAACTCGTAGAGGATCCCTCCGACCACGAAGCCGAGGCCGAAGCCCGCGTTGTTCCCGACCTTGAGGAGGGCGTAGCCGCGGTCCCGCGTCTCCCCGTCGGTGAGGTCGGCGATCATCGCCTGGGCGGCGGGCGCGTACAGGCCGAGGGTGACGCCCGCGGCGGCCGCGACGGCGACGAACGAGATCGCCGGGGAGAGCGGCGTCGCCGCCGCGAGCGGCTCGACGCCCGCGTACGCCGCGAGCGTGACCGACGACAGCGCCATGCTCGTCACCATGACGGGTTTCCGTCCGTACCGGTCGGCGGCGTAGCCCCCGAGGGTCGTGCCGGCGGCGGTGCCGAGGTTGTTCGCGAGCAGCCCGATCCCGACGAGCGAGAGCGCGATGCCGACGGAGAGATGGAAGTGGACCGTGGCGAACGGGTACACCAGTCCCGACCCGAACAGGTTGACGAACTGGCCCGCCCCCACCACGTACACCGGACGGGAGAACCCTCGGAGCGCGGAGAGCGGGTCGTACACGCCGATCGGGTCCGCGGGGGATCCACCTGAACGGTTCGGTCGCGGCCACGCCGGCCGGAAGGAGGCGGAAGCGCCAGTCGGAGGGGGACGCGGGGCGAGTTGGCCGGAAGGGGGCAGAAGCGCCGATCGGCGGGGGCGATCCGGATCGGACGGACGAAAACACCAAGCGGCCGCGCCGAGACGTCCACCCATGCGACTCGAGGACTACTGGGGGATCGGCCCGAAGACGAGCGAGCTTCTGACCGCCGAGCTCGGCGTCGAGCGGGCCGTCGAGGCGATCGAGTCGGCCGACGTCCGCGCGCTCGTCGACGCCGGGCTCCACCGCGGGCGCGCCACGCGGATCCTCCGCCGGGCGAACGGGGAGGCCGGCATGGGCGTCCTCGCGACCGGCGACACGCGAGAGGTGTACGACGACCTCCTGACGCTCGCGGCGGGGTACGCCCTCACCGAACACGCGGCCGACCGGATCCGCGTCCTCACGCCCTCGCTCGACCGGGACGCGATCGAGACGAGGCTCGCGGAGGTGGTCGCCGCCCGCGACGCCTGGCGCGCCCTCGACGACGGGGAGCGCGACCGCGTGGTCGACGCGTTCGCGGCCTACGACGAGGCGGGCGGGACCGACCGCGCGGCCGTCGAGACCGCGCTCGCCCTCCGCGAGGTCGGGCTGACGGGCGAGACCTTCGACGCCCTCGCCGACCTCGACGACGACGCGCTCCGGGAGGCCGCGGACGCGCTCGGGAACGTGCGCGGCTCGCTCGGCGACGACGACGTCGAGGTGGCCCCCGGCGCGGACGACGAGCTCGACCGGCTCCGCGAGCGGCTCGCGGCGGCCGAGGACCTCGCCGACTCGGCGTTCGACGTGCTGGAGACGGTTCGCGACGGGTCGCTCCGCGATTTCGAGGCCCTGGAGGCCGCGACCGTCGACCACGTCGCGACGGAGACGGGCGTCGACCCCGCGACGGTCCGGGCGGCCGCGCCGGACGACGCGCTCGACGCCGCCGACTTCGTCTCGGCTACCCTCCGCGGGCTCGTCGAGGAGCTGTCCGCGGCGGTCGACGAGCGCGAGGCGGACGTCGCGGCCGACCTCAGCGACCGGATCGGCGACGCCGGCGGCGACGTCTCGCGGGCCGTGGAGGTCGTCTCCGACGTCGCCGTCGACCTCTCGCTCGGCCGGTTCGCGGCCGAGTACGACCTGGTCCGTCCCCGGCTCGTCGAGGACGGCCTCGCGGTCCGAAACGCTCGGAGCCCCTTCGTCGACGGCGACGTCCAGCCGGTGTCGTACGCGGTCGGGGACCACTCGCTTCCCGCCGGGGCGGGCGTCTCGGCCGCCGAGTCGCCGCCGGCGGGCGACCGGGTGAGCGTCCTCACGGGCGCGAACTCCGGCGGGAAGACGACGCTCTTGGAGACGCTGTGTGCGGTCGCGCTGCTCGCGTCGATGGGGCTCCCGGTGCCCGCCGAGGAGGCCGAGGTCGGGACGTTCGACCGGGTCGTCTTCCACCGCCGACACGCCTCCTTCAACGCCGGCGTGCTGGAGTCGACGCTGCGCTCCGTCGTCCCCCCGCTCGTCGAGGAGGGGCGGACCCTGATGCTCGTCGACGAGTTCGAGGCGATCACGGAGCCGGGGCGGGCCGCCGACCTCCTCAACGGCCTCGTCGACCTCACGGTCGAGCGCGGCGCGCTCGGGGTGTACGTCACCCACCTCGCCGACGACCTCAGCCCGCTGCCCGATCCGGCGCGGATCGACGGGATCTTCGCGGAGGGGCTCACGAACGACCTCGAGTTGCGCGTCGACTACCAGCCGCGGTTCGGCACGGTCGGGAAGTCGACCCCGGAGTTCATCGTCTCGCGGCTCGTCGCGAACGCGAGCGACCGGGCGGTCCGCGGCGGGTTCGAGCACCTGGCGGCCGCGGTCGGCGAGGAGGCCGTCCAGCGGACCCTGTCGGACGCGCGCTGGACGCCGGAGGGCGACCGATCGGCGGATGAGTGATCCCGAACGCGGCGACGAGGGATCGGACCCGACGCGGATCCGGTCGATCGCGGTCCACCGCGAGGACGTGGCGAACGCCCTTGAGGCGACGCTGCGGACCGACAGGCGGGTCGTCCTGCGGGTGACGCCGCCGTACGCCGGCCGGATGCGCGCGCGGATCCACGCCGTGGAGGGAGTCCCCGAGGTCGACGCCGACGGGAGCGGCGGCCCGATCCACGTCGACCCGGCCGACCTGGTCGCGGACCCGCCGCCGTACCCCGAGGTCGACGAGACCGCGGCCGCGTTTCCCGACGCCGACGTGGAGACCCGCCGCGAGCGACACGCCGAGGCGGTCGAGGACTGGCGGGCGGCCGTGCGCGAGGCGGTCGGCGGAAGCGTCGAGATCCCGATCGGCGGGGCGGCGAAGGAGCCGGAGGAAGGGACGGAAGAGAGCGGAGTTCACGAGGTCGACGTGGTCGCGCTCGGGTGACCGCGGCTGACCCGACATCGACGATCACCATCGTCGTTCGCGCGCTACGACGTCACCGGAGCGACCTCAGCGCTCGGCCTCGATGTGGCGGCCGATCCGGTCGAGCCCCTCCTCGAGTTCCTCCGTGTGGAGGCCGAAGCCGATCCGGAAGCGGTCGGGGTGGCCGAAGACCTCGCCGGGCGCGAGGACGACGCTCTCGGCGTCGAACACCGACCGACAGAACTCCTTGCCGCTCTCGAACCCGTCGGGGACGGTCGGGAACCCGTTCACGCCCGTCGGCTCGAACCACTCGAGTCCGTGGCGGTCGAGGAACTCCGCGACGCGCTCCCGGTTCGCCTTCGCGTGCGCGCGGTTCGCCTCGAGGATGTCGTCCTCCTGCTCGCCGAGCGCCTGTCTCGCGACGTGGCTCCCGACGAGCGGCGGCGAGATCGTCGTGTAGTCCTTCCACCTTCGCACCCCGTCCGCGATCGCCGCGTCCGCGACGACCCAGCCCACGCGCGCGCCCGCCAGCCCGTACGACTTCGAGACGCCGGCGGCCGAGATCGCCCGCGGCCCGAGCGCGGCGGCCGGCGGGTGGGGATCGTCGGCCAGCATCCGGTACACCTCGTCGACGAGGAGGTACGCGTCGTTTTCGGCGACGAGGTCGTACAGCGCCTCCATCGTCTCGGGGCCGAGGTACTTCCCCGTCGGGTTGCTCGGGTTCGTGAGGACGACGAGCCGGGTTTCGGGTCGCATCGCCTCCGCGACGGCGTCGACGGAGAGGTCCCACGCCGGCGGCTCCGTCCGGACCTCGGTCACCTCGCCGATCGATTCGGGCACGCTCGCCAGCGACTGGTAGGTCGGCGAGACGACGACGCTGTGGTCGCCCTCGTCCAAGAGCGACATGAACGTGAGGTAGTCCGCCTCCTGCGTCCCGCAGGTGAGGACGACCTCCTCCGCGTCCCGGCCGTAGCGTTCGGCGATCTCCGCGCGGAACGCCGGCTCCCCGTCGGTCGGGATGACGTATCCGAGCTCGCCCACGTCGAGGTCGAACCTGTCGACTGGGAGGCTCCGCACGCCGCTCTCTGCGAGCATCAGGTCGGCGTCCGGTTCGTACTCGTCGAGCCAGCGTTCGAGTTCGAAGGGGGGGATCTCCATGGTTGGCCGGTATACACGGGCAGTCGGTGATAACCGTTCGGTGTGGGCGAACGCGGCCGGGATCGGGGTGCCTCCGCCGGATCGGTGGCCGGAGCGCCTACAGCCGGATCCGCTCGACCGCGGTGCCCGCGCTCTCGAACTCCTCGTCCGTGGCGGCCGCGACCACGACGGTCCGTGCGTCGTCGTCCGCGATCCGGACCTCGAACGCGCCGTCCGTCGGCGTCGCGAGCGCCGACCCGCCGGCAGTGAAGACCGCGACCCGCTCGCCGGTCGTCTCGCCCGCGACGACGACCGCGCCGTCTTCGAGTTCGGCGTCGGCGGTCAGCTCCGGGGCCGCGGGGCGGTCACGCTCGACGAAGCGGTCGCGGACGACCGCCGGCGTCTCGACGGGCTCGCCGGCGTCGACGCCGTGTGCGAGGCGGATGAACCCCGCCATCGACCAGGCGAGCGGGGTCGCCCCCCCGGTCCCCTCGCCGAACTCCCAGCCGTACTCGGTCGGATGCTCGCGGTCCCACACCTGTTCGGGGAGCATCCGGCCGTCGTTGCCGAAGCCCGCCATCGTCTCGAGCAGCGAGCCCGGCTCGAGCGCGGCGTCGTCGGTGCCGCCGAATGCGTCCGGGCCGTCGGCGCGAGCGCGGAGCTCGTACTCGCCGCGCTCGCCGGTGAAGATGGGCCAGAGCCGTCCCTTCCCGTCGCCGGTGCCGGCCCACGGGCCGCCGGGGTCGCCGTAGCCGAGCTCGCCGTAGGCGTCGCCGACGTAGCGGTACCAGGCGGGGCCGTGCGGGGTGTCGACCCGGATGGAGTCGTCGACGACCTCGACGGAGTTGCGGACGACCGGGTCGTCGGCGGGCTTCACGCCGAGCCGGACGAGCTCGAGGAAGCCGCCGTCGACGATCTCGCGCTCGTCGTAGGTCGGCCCGTCGTTGGCGATCGTCCGCGGCCGACCGGCGTTCGGGTCGCCGTCGGCGGTGATCCGGAGGTAGTAGGGCGTCTCGTCGTGGCGGTCCGTCCCCGTGTCCGTCGCACACCACTCCTCGACGCGGTCGGCCCAGTCGTCGGCGAGCGCGAGCCACGCGAGCGCGTCCGCGCGGAGGGATCCGGGTGACGGCGCGTCGCTCGTGCCGGAATCGTCGTCACCCTCCGCGGCGGAGCCGCCGGCCTCGATCCGGTCCGCCTCCGCGAGCGCGAGCGCGGCCGCACACGTCAGCCCCGCGATCTCGGCGGCGATGCTCGACGGCGAGTAGCCCGCCTCCTCCTCCCAGCGCTCCTGGGCGGTCTGCGGGCCGTTCCGGGCCACGTATCCGACCGACCGGCGAACCTGCTCGTAGTCGTAATCGGCATCCGAGAGCGTCACCCCGCGTTCGTACAGCTGCCACGCCATCACGGAGGGGAACGCGATGTTGTCCATCTGCTCGCCGCCCCAGCGGGTCCGCCCGTCGATGTAGGTGTTCTGCGGGAGGAACCCGGAGCCGTCCTGTTGGGTGTTGTAGAGGTACGCGAGCGCGTCCGCGCCGCGCTCCACCTCGCCGACCTCGACCAGCGCGGTGAACACCTGGTAGAGGTCGCGCGACCAGACGAAGTTGTAGCCGTACCCGCGGTCCTCCTCGGCGTACTCCGTCTCGCCCCACGGGACCGACGGGCTGGCGATCCCGGCCCCGTCGTGACGCTTGTCCTCGACGGCCGCGAGCGTCATGAGCGCGAACCGGTACTGTGCCTCGAGGTCGGGGTCGCCGGTCACGGCGTCCGGGTACTCCCGCCCGGCGAGCCACTCGCGCCAGGTGTCGACGTACGCCGACTCGACGGCCTCGAAGCCGCGCGAGAGCGCCCCCTCCGCCTCGCCGAGCGCCGCCGCGGTGTCGCCCCGCTCGGCGAACCCGATCGCGACCGTCTCGGAGACGGTCGTCCCGCTCCCGAGGAGGCCGGCAAGCACGACGTTGCCGCTCGCGGTCGCGTCGACCTCGCCGGCCGCCGCCCGCTCGCCGCCGCCGAACAGCGACTCGAGCCCGTCGTCGCCGGCCGCGAACGCGCCCGCCCAGTCGAAGCCGTCGGCGCTCGTGACCGCGGCGGCGACCTCGAACGGCTCGCCCTCGTCGTCGACCAGCTTCCCCGGCGGGCGGTTCCCGCTCTCGCTGTGGGCGAGCAGGTGGTACGGGCCGTCGCCGACGCGGCTCCCGCGGTCGTCGGTGCCGACGTTCGCGAGCGCGGTGTCCGCGACCGCGTACACGTCGTACGCGCGGGCCCCCTCGAACTCGACGTCCGCGAGGATCGCGTCGCCCGCAGTGTCGACCGCGTACTCAACGGTGAGCGTCCAACTGTGGCCGTGGCCGTCGCCGGACTCGCGGATCGTCTGTCTGTACGCGAGCGCGTCCTCGGCGCTCGGCTCGGTGGTTCGCGTGATCGTCTCCGTCGTCGTCACGTGGCCCGTCTCGTCGAACGTCCGGACGGTGTGTCCCGTCTCGGGGTCGGCGATCAGGAAGTCGAACGTCCGGAGGTTCATCACGTCGATCCGGGGGAACCGCGCCTCCGTCAGCGCCCCCTCGGTCAGCGTGAACCAGACGGGGACCGGGTCCTCTGCGGCGTGATCGGCGGGCGTGCCGACGCCGAACTTTCGGCCGGTCGTCCACCGCGGGGCCTCCGGGCCGCTGGGGCGATCGTGCGGCACCGGGAGCGTCCCGTGTCGCGCGAGCGTCGCGGTCGCGTCCAGACGGAGCGCGTGCGCCCACGCGATGGGCGTCGCGCTATCGAGGTCGCCGTCGTCGAAGACCTGCTCCGCGAGCAGGCCCGACTCGTTCGCGAAGGGGCCGTCGGACTCACACAGCGCGTACAGCCGGCGGGCGGCGGAGAAGAGCGGATCCGCGTTCTCGTCGCGCGACCGGAGGATCCCGCCGACGGTGCCGGCGGCGACCGCGCCCCACAGCGTCGCGATCGACCACACCTTCGCGCCGCCCTGTTCCGCCGTCCGCCAGTCGTCGCCGACGAACCGGACCAGCCCCTCGACGTGCTCCGTCTCGCGTCCCAGCGCGTCGATCGACGTCCGGACGTGCGTCGACACCTGCGAGACGAGCGCGTCGAGGTCGACCGCGTCGGGGACGGGACCGAGCGGAGAGTCCGCCTCGGCACCGCCACCGGCGACGGTCGGTCGTTCCCCAGCGAGCGCGACGTACTCGGCGAGCGCGTCCGCGAGCGCGAAGGTGCTGGCGTCGGCGCGCTCGTCGCCGTCGCCGTTGCTGGCGCGCTGCGGGAACCGCTCGAGTTCGGGTATCCACCGGTCCTGGAGCCCGGCGGCCGCGTCGTCGGCGGCGGTCGCGGCCGCGGCCCGCAGGTCCGCCCCGAGCGGGGCACGCGCGACCGATGCGAAGGCGCGGAGGTACGTCGCGCCCGTGTGCGTGAAGCGTCCAATGGCGTTCTCCCAGCAGTTCTGACAGCGGCGGGGGAGCCCGTCGTCGAGCGTCGTCTCCCGGAGGAACGCGACCGCGTCGGCGATCGCCTCGTCGACCCGGGCGCGGAGGGGCTCGGGTACCTCCGTGGTACGCCGGAGCTCCGCGAGGAACGCGACGACCGACGCCGGCTGGTCGAGCTGGTCGTTGGGGCTCGCGCCGTCGCCCGCCTCGATCCGGGCGTTCGCCCAGCCCGGCGCGACCTTTCCGGAGTCGGCCCAGACGCGGTGGGGCCAGCTCCCGTCGGCGTCCTGGGTGCGACAGAGGAACGCCGCCGACGCGAGGAGGTCCTCGCGCGCGTCCAACTCGAGCTCCTCGCTCGCGGCGAGCAGCGCGCTCGACGCCTCCGCCTCGTCGCGGAACCACGTGTAGCCGTAGCCGCCGGAGGTCGCGTAGAAGTGGTCGAACTCGGGGCCGGCGATCCGACCGCCGGAGGCCGACTCGAGGAAGTCGAGCGCCCGGAGGTCGCTCGCGACCGTCGCTCCCCGGGGAACCGAGTCGGGGACCGCCGGCGCGCGCGCCTCGGCCGCCTCGCGGACGCTTTCGGTGTCGGCGTGGGCGGTCGCGATCCGCGAGACCGTCTCGAGCCGCTGGGCGCGGTCGGCGTCCTCCGCGAGCCGCGTTCCGTCGCGAGGCGCACTCGGGGACCCTCCGTTCTCGTCGAGGACGGGGCGGCTGACGAGGGTGACGCGCTCGGTCCGCCCGTCGCGCTCGAAGGGAGCCCGGACGACCACGTCGGGCGTGAGACTGGTGTCCTCGCGCTCGTCGATCTCGCCGCGGTGCGGGGTCCGGCCGTCGTCCTCGCCGAGCAACTGGGGGATCGTCTCCTGGCGCTGGCCGTGCGCCGCCGAGAGGCCGGTGGAGGCGGTGAGGAAGTCGTGTTCCCGGCGGTGGAACACCTCGATCACGTCGCCGTCGGCGGGGCCGGCCCCCTCGTGGACGAGGTTGCCGACGCGGCCCTCGACCATGTCGGGCGCGAACGCGCAGCTGGCGACGAGGTCGGCGTTCGCCGGCGGCGACCCACGGAGGACGACGTGCGTGAGGTGGGCGTCCCCGACGACGAGGTCGAACTGGTGGACGGTGTACCGGCCGGCGTCGTACTCGGTCTCGACGAGCGGGGTGTCGCCGTCGTAGTGCTGTCGGGTGGTCTCGAGGTCGGCGAGCCACCGCACGCCGCCGCTTCCGGCGATCCCGATCCGGACTCGGTCGGTCCCGCCCACGCCGGAGAGCGCGTACGAACAGTCGTGAGCGTCGCCGTCCGGCCCGACGTGGACCAGCCGACCGCCGTCGCCGGTGAACGCCCCGACGGTGGTGGGCCGCTCCGTCGAGTAACGTTCGCCGCGGCGACGTTTGTGTTCCGTGATCGCGGTTCGCAGTCGCATGCGAGTCCTGCCGGCCGCGGGAGCAAAAGCCTTGACGGACCGGGCGAAGCTGCTCGGCCGATCGAGACGGTCGTCTCGGAGCCGACCGGGCAGTCCCGCGCGGCGAGTACGGGCCTCGACGGCGACGCGCCAGTTTGGCGTCGAGAGCAACACCGAAGACCCCGGGCGTCGATGGGCCGGCATGCACCACCCCGGACCCCCACGGTTCGTCTCCACCGGCGAGACGGTACAGCTCGCGCCGCGGGACCCGGACCCGGACGGCCGCTACGCGTGGCGGGTCGCGGACGCGCCGCCGACGAGCGACTCGACCGTCGGGTCCGACCCCGTGACCGAGTTCACCCCGGACGTTCCGGGCCAGTACCGGCTCGGGCTCGACGCCCCGGACGGCGACCACCTGTTGACCGTGCTGGCGTTCTCCGCGGCCTACGCGGGCGTCGACGTCGCCGGCGGCAGCGGCGAGGCGATCCGCGACCGCGACGCCGACCGCGCGGGGATCGACTACGCGGCCGGCAGGCTCGCCGACGACGGGGGCCCGCCCCGGATCGGACTCGACGCCGAGATCGAGGACGCGGAGGTCGTCGTCCGCGCGGCCGCGACGCCGAACCCGGCCTCGTCGCTCGCGGCCGACGACCTCGCCGTGCGATTCGTGATCGACGACCGCGACGTGGCCGCGGCGACCGCGGCCGGCCGGACGAACCCGCGGGACGCGGTGACCGAGACGGAGACGGAAGGCGGGGCGATCCTCCGGCTGCCGACCGGGTCGATTCCCGACCGACTGCGCGTTCACGCGGTCGCCGTCGCCCGCGAGCGCGGCGAGGACGCCCGCGTCAGCGTCGCCGACGCCGTCTCGATCGACCGCGTCGACGGCGGCGGCTCCGACCCGTTCGCCGGGGGCGACGCTCTCGGCGACCCGACGGCGGGCGAGTCCTTCGCGGTGACGCGGCCGAACCGACCGCCCGCGTGGACCGCGGACGCTAGCGTCTACGAGGTGTACGTCCGGACCTTCGCCGACGCCGACCACGGGGAGACGCTCGCCGCGATCGAAGAGCGGCTCCCCGAGATCGCCGAACTGGGCGTCGACACGCTGTGGCTCACGCCCGTGCTCGAGAACGACGGGAAGCCGCACGGCTACAACATCACGGACTTCCGCTCCGTCGCCGACGACCTCGGCGACCGCGAGGACTACGAGCGACTGGTCGAGACGGCCCACGACAACGGGATGCGCGTGCTCTTCGACCTCGTGTTGAACCACACCGCCCGCGACCATCCCTGGTTCCGGGACGCCTACCGGAACCCCGACTCGCCGTACCGCGACCGCTACGAGTGGCAGTCGTCGGGCGAGCCGGAGACCTACTTCGACTGGGAGCTGATCGCGAACCTGAACCACGCGAACCTGACGGTCAGGCGGTACCTCCTCGACGTGGTCGACGAGTGGGCACCGCTCGTCGACGGCTTCCGCTGTGACATGGCGTGGGCGGTCCCCGACTCGCTCTGGCGGGAGATCCGCGACCGCGTGAAGGCGGCCGACCCGGAGTTCCTGTTGATGGACGAGACGATCCCGTACGTCCCCCGGTTCCACGAGGGGATGTTCGACGTCCACTTCGACGCGACGCTGTATTTCACCCTCCGGCAGGTCGGGCGCGGCCACGAGCCGGCCGACGCCGTGATCGACGCGGTCGAGAAGCGCGCCGCGATCGGCTTCCCCGACCACGCCGGCTTCCTCCAGTACGTCGAGAACCACGACGAGACCCGCTATCGGGTGGAGTGCGGCGACGACGCGGCGGCCGCGGCGGCCGCGGCGACGTTCACCCTTCCCGGCGTGCCGATGGTGTACGCGGGCCAGGAGATCGGCCAGCGCGGCCGGCGCGACGCGATCGCCTGGGAGCACGCCCGCGAGGAGGTCCGCGAGCGCTACGCGCGGCTGTCGGCCGCCCACGACGCGCACCCGGCGCTCGGCCCGGAGGGCGACCTCGAGCGAGTCGACTACCGCGTCGCCGGCGACGGGACGGGAGAACGGCAGATCGCCGCCGAGAGCGACGCGGTCCACCCCGACGACGTGGTGGCGTTCCGTCGCGAACGCGGCTCGGAGGCGCTCGTAGTCGTCCTCAACTTCGCGCCGGGCGAGGCGCTCGTCGCCGTCGACGCCGACCACGGGCGGTTGGACGTCGTCACGGGCGATCCCTGCGTGGAGGCCGACGCCGAGGGGGAAGACCGGATCCGCGTCGACGACGTGGCGGTGGTGCCGGCGGGGAGGTAGGACGAGGTAGGGCGCGGTGGCGTGACGACCGACGCGACGGCGGGAGGGAGCGCGGAGCCGTGACGCGGGCCCCGCGCGGACGCAACGCTTGAGTCGGTGGCCGTCGCAGGCGTAGCCATGCGATTCGATCGCTCCGACGGAGTGTTCTGTCACGTCACGTCGCTTCCGGGGCCACACGGGATCGGCGACCTCGGCGACGGCGCGGCGGCGTTCCTCTCGTTTCTCGGGGACTGCGGCGTCGACTACTGGCAGGTGTGTCCGCTCGGTCCGACCATCGGGGCCGCCGGGGAGTCGCCGTACCAGTCGCCCTCGGCGTTCGCCGGCAACCCGCTGTTGATCGACCTGGAGGGGCTCGTCGACGACGGCTGGCTCGAGGCGGACGAGCTGGAGCCGGTCCCCGACTTCCCGACCGACCGGGTCGACTACGAGGCGGTCCGGGAGTACAAGCTCCCGCTGTTGCGAACCGCGTTCGACCGGTTCGAGTCGGAGCGGGCGGAAGACGCGGCGGCGACGGGAGACGCGGCGGCGGCGTTCGACGCCTTCCGCGAGCGGGAGCCGTGGGCGGGCGAGTACGCGCTGTTCCGCGCGCTCTCGGCCGCCAGACCGGAGGACACCTGGATCGAGTGGCCGGAGCCGCTCCGCACGCGCGAGCCGGACGCGCTCGCGGCGGCGCGGGAGGAGCACGCCGAAACGATCCGGTACCACGAGTTCTGCCAGTGGACGTTCGACCGGCAGTGGGCGGCCCTGCGCGACCGCGCCGCGGAGGCGGGCGTCGAGATCGTCGGCGACGTGCCGATCTACGTCGCGCTCGACTCCGCGGACGTGTGGGCGAACCCGGAGGCGTTCCGGCTCGACGAGGGGAACCGCCCGGCCGCGGTGGCGGGGGTGCCGCCGAACGCCGGCGACGACGGGCAGCGCTGGGGGAACCCCGTCTACGACTGGGAGCGGCTCGCCGAGAACGACTACGGTTGGTGGATGGAGCGGTTCCGCCGGCTGTTCGATCTCGCCGACGTCGCCCGGCTCGACCACTTCCTCGGGTTCGTGCGGTACTGGGCGATCCCCGCCGACGCCGACGACCCGGCCGCGGGCGAGTGGCGCGACGGACCGGGGCGGGCGCTCTTCGAGGCGGTCGAGCGCGAGTTCGGCGAGGCCCCCTTCATCGCGGAGGACCTCGGATTCGAGGACGCGCGGATGGACGACCTGATGGCCGACTTCGGCTTCCCCGGGATGCGGGTGCCCCAGTACGCGAACTGGACGGAGGCGGGCAACCCGTACCAGCCGATGCACTACCCCGAACGGGTGGTCGGCTACACCTCCACGCACGACACCGACACCTGGGTCGGCTACTACGAGGACCTCGATCCCGAGCAGCGCGACGCGCTCCACTACAACCTCGGGTACGGCGGCGACCGGCCGATAGAGTGGGCGATCATCGACGAGGTGTGGAGCTCGGAGGCGATCCTCGCGATGACGACCGTCCAGGACCTGCTCGGGCTCGGCAGCGAGGCCCGGTTCAACGAGCCCGGGACCGTCGACGGCAACTGGGAGTGGCGCGTCGAGCGCGACGCGCTGAGCGACGACCTCGCCGGGCGGCTCCGCGAGCTCGGCGAGTTCCACGTGCGGTGACGGCGAACCGAACCCTCCCGCCGTCGGCGCGCGCGAAACGAGCGTAGCGAGTCGCGCGCGAGGGACGCGGCGAGCGGTGAAACCGCGAGCCGCGAGGCTGGGGAGGGTGAGGTGCGGGACGGTGAGGCGTGAGAGGAAACCGACCGCGTCGTTCGCGATCCACCGATCCGACGACGACGAACCGTTTTTATCCCGGCGGAGAGCCGTAGGCGTATGGAACTCCCAGTCGACGCGGACCGACTCAGAGCGGACATCGAGGGGAACGCGGCGTTCGGCCGGATCGACCTCGAGGACCCCGACTCGCACGGCCGGACGAACCGCACCGGCAGCGAGGCGAACCGCGAGGCGCGCGACCGGTTCGTCGCGCGGCTCGAGGACGCCGGCATGGACGTGACCGTCGACGCGATCGGCAACGTCGCCGGCGAGTGGGTCCCCGACTCCGCGGACCCCGACGCCGCGCCCGTCGCCTGCGGGAGCCACCTCGACAGCGTCCCCGAGGGCGGAATCTTCGACGGCCCGCTCGGCGTGTACGCCGCCCTCGAGTCCGTGCGCGCCATGCGCGACGCCGGCGTCGAGCCCCAGCGTCCGGTGGTCGTCGTCAGCTTCACCGAGGAGGAGGGCGCGACCTACGGTAACGGGCTGTTGGGCTCGAGCGTCGCGACCGGCGTGACCGACCTCGAGGAGGCGCTCGCGTTCGAGAACGACGACGGCGAGACGGTCGGCGAGGCGCTCGAGTCGATCGGCTACCGCGGCGAGGGGACGGAGACCCTCGACCCGGCGGGATGGGACGCCTTCTACGAGCTTCACATCGAACAGGACACCACGCTCGAGGAGGCGGGCGTCGACGCCGGGATCGTCACGACGATCACGGGGATCAGCCACTGCGAGGCGACGATCCTCGGGGAGGCGAACCACGCGGGCGCGACCGCGATGGACGAGCGGACCGACGCGCTCGCGGCGGCGAGCGAGTTCGTGCTCGACGTCGAGGCCGCCGCCAACGACGTGGTCGCCGAGTCGTCGGAGACCGCCGTCGGCACCGTGGGCGCGCTGTCGGTCTCGCCGAACGCGACGAACGTGGTTCCCGGCCGCGTCGAGGCCGGCGTGGACGTCCGGGACGTGAAGGCGGAGTCGATGGACGCGATCGCCGAGGCGGCCCGCGAGTCGCTCGCCAGACTGGAGCGCGAGCGGGGCGTGGAGACCGACTTCGAGCGGCCGTCCACCGTTCTGCCGGAGCCGATGAGCGACCGGCTCCGGGAGATCGCCCGCGAGTCCGCGGACGCGGCGGGCCGGTCCGCGATCGACCTCCACTCGGGTGCCGCACACGACGCGATGCGCGTCGCGCGAGTCACCGACGCGTCGCTGCTGTTCGCGCCCTCGCGCGACGGGGTCTCGCACAACCCGCGCGAGTGGACCGACTGGGCGGAGTGTGCGGCCGCGACGGAGGTCCTCGCGGGGGCGGTCGCGCTGACCGCCGGCGCGGACGAGTGAGGTCGGCGGCCCCGGAGAGCGCGGAGGAGCCCGCGGCCACAACGGTTTTGCCGCCGCCAGTCGACCACCCGTCGTGAGACGATCGATCCCGCTCGGCTCCGTGCTCGTCGGGCTCGTCGCGGCCGCCGTCGGCGTGTTCGTGGCCACCGCCGAGCCGCTCGCCGGGTGGCCCGCGGTCGGCGACTACCCGGCGAACCTCGTCGCCGAGCGGCTGGCGTTCGTGCTCGCGCTGTTCGCGCTGCTCTTCGGCACCTATCGGCTGCTCGCGGACGTGCTGATGCGCTCCGCGAACAAGCGGCGCGCGTACAACACGCGGAACCTGCTTCGGCTCGCGTTCGGGTTCGTCGGGACCGTCGGGACGCTCGCGGTGTTGACCGACAACTGGCTCGGGCTCCTCTTCTCGCTCGGCGTCATCGGGTTCGCGATCACCTTCGCGCTCCAGCAGCCGCTGCTCTCGCTCATCGCGTGGGTGTACATCACGGTCAAGCAGCCGTACGGGGTCGGGGACCGGGTCCGCATCGGCGACGCCAAGGGCGACGTGATCGAGGTGGAGTTCCTCGTGACGACGCTGTGGGAGATCAACGGCGAGCTCGTCAGCACGAACCAGCCGTCCGGCCGGGTCGTGACCGTCCCCAACAGCGTCGTGCTCTCCTCGAACGTGGTCAACTTCGGCGGGGGCGGGTCGCCGTACGTGTGGAACGAGGTCGCGATCCAGGTCGCCTACGAGACGGACCTCGAGTTCGCCCGCGGGCTCATGCGCGAGGAGGCGACCGAGCTGCTCGGCGCGGAGATGGCCGAGGGGATCGCCGCCTACCGGGACGCACTCTCGGAGACGCCCGTCGAATTGGAGGTCCACGACGGGCCGACGGTCAACGTGACGCAGGCTGAGTCGTGGGTCGAGCTCCGCCTCCGATACCTCACGCATCCGCGACGCGGTCAGCGCGTCAAAAACCGGCTGTACGAGCGGATCCTCGGCCGGTTCAACGAGCATCCCGATCGGGTGTCGTTCCCGGTGAGCCGGAACCGCTAGCCGGATCGGGACCGTTCGGGGGATCGACACGGAGCGGTGGAGTTAGGTGCCGCCCTCACGATTTGGATACGATGGAAGCGGCACTCTGGTACGTGTTGACCGGAACGCGGGGCGGCTCGAACCGCGTCCGGCTATTGCGGGCGCTCGACGAGCGCCCGCGGAACGCGAACCAGCTGGCCGAGGATCTCGATCTGGACTACAAGACGGTGCGACACCACCTCGACGTCCTGATGGAAAACGGCGTCGTCGAGAGCAGCGGTGACGACTACGGCGCGGTCTACCTGCCGACGCCGCGGGCACGCCAGCACTGGGAGACGATAGAAACGATCATGGAGCAAACGGATGACACGTGAACGGCGGCTCCGATCGCCGGATCGGCGCGAAATTCGGAACGAATTTGGGAAAGCGGTTATACCCCCACACCCGATAGCAGGTGTACGATGAGTTTCTGGTTCGACGTGGCACGGTTCTCCGCGGGGCTGAACGTAGCCCTGCTCCTCGCGCTCGTCTGGGTGTGGGGACGGAACTACCTCCAGTTCCGGTCGAAACACACCCTCGGACTGGTGATGTTCGGCGGGTTTCTGCTCGGCGAGAACGCGCTCGCGCTCTACATCTATCTGGTCGATCCGATGCTGTCGGCGTGGTTCGCGAGCGAGGCGGTCCCTCCGGTCGCCTGGCGGGCCATGATGGGGCTCCACGTGCTCCAGACGGTCGGACTGCTGTTTCTCGTGTGGGTCACGTGGGACTGAGGGCGACGACCGACACCGGTCTCCAGTCCCGTTCCGCGCATGGCTCGTCCCGATCACGGATCGAGAACCCCCGCAGCCTGAGCGACGCCGCCGCACCCCGATCGTTTCCACCTCGTCACGGCCCGGATAACCGCCTCCTCCTCGTCGGGGGCCGGATAGCCGTCTCAACGGCCGATCCGGTTCGGTTTCGGAACGAATTTGGGTGGGAAGACGGCCGTAGTTCGGCAAATCGCTTTTTATATCCTCTCGGTCGACTCTTCCATGCGCAACAGCGCATTCACATCGGCGATGGTGATCGTGCTCGTCGTGTCGGCAGTCGCCGGCGCGGCGGGCGCGGTCACGGCACAGAGTACGGACCAAGCGACGAGCGTGAGCTTCTCCGGCGGAACGTCCGGCGGGTCCACGGTCGTCGTCGACGAAGTCCGCGTTCCCGACGGCGGGTTCGTGACGATCCACGACGGCACGCTGGCCGACGGCGACGTGCTCGGCAGCGTCGTCGGCACGAGCGCGTACCTCGAGGCCGGGACACACGAGAACGTGACCGTCGAGCTCACCGACGAGATCGACACGGGCACGTTCCACGCGATGGCCCACCGGGACACCGACGACGACCGCGCGTACACGTTCGTCTCCTCGAACGGCGGGGCCGACGGCCCCTACACGGTCGACGGCGAGATCGTGATGGAGAACGCGGAGGTGACCGCGTCGGCGACCGTCGAGGCGGTCGACCAGCCCACCGAGGGTAGCTCGGTCGTCGTCGACCGCGTCGAACTGAGCGAGGGCGGGTTCGTGACGGTCCACGACTCCTCGCTCGGCGACGGCGCGGTCTTCGAGAGCATCCGCGGCACGAGCGAGTACTTGGAGGCCGGCGTCCACGAGGACGTTCGCGTCCGGCTCGACGACCCCCTGACCGAGAACGACTCGCTGTTCGCGATGGCTCACCGGGACACGAACGACGACGAGACGTACGACTTCCCCGCCACCGAGGGCGAGGCGGACGGCCCCTACCTCGACGGCGGCGACGAGATCGTGATGGCCGGCTTCGACGCCGACCTCGACGACGAGGCTCGCGCGACGTTCGCCGCACAGGCGAGCGGCGGCAACGCGGTCGTCGTCGACGAGGTGTACCTGCCTGACGGCGGGTTCGTGACGATGCACGACTCCTCGCTCGGCGACGGCGCGGTCTTCGAGAGCATCCGCGGCACGAGCGACTACCTCGAACCCGGCATCCACCGGGAGGTCGTCGTCTCGCTCGACGACCCCCTGACCGAGGACGACTCGCTGTTCGCGATGGCCCACCGTGACACGAACGACAACGAGACGTACGACTTCCCCGCCACCGAGGGCGAGGCGGACGGGCCGTACACCACCGACTCCGGCGACGTCGTGATGGACGACGGTGCGGTGACCGTCTCCGCGAGCGTCGCCTTCGACGGGCAGACCGCCGGCGGAACGACGGTCACCGTCGACCGCGTCGACGTGAGCGAGGGCGGGTTCGTGACGATCCACGACGCGTCGCTCGCCGGCGGTGCGGTCTTCGATTCGGTTCGCGGAACGAGCGAGTACCTCGAACCCGGCGTTCACGAGGACGTCGTGGTCGAACTCGACGAGCCGATCCGCGACACCCACCGGCTGGTCGCGATGCCGCACACGGACTCGGACGACGACCGGGCCTACGACTTCGTCGAGACCGAGGGGGAGAACGACGGCCCCTACCTCGACGGCGACGACGAGATCGTGATGGTCGACGCGACGGCACAAGTCGCCGCGTTCGTCGAGGCGGCCGCCCAGGAAACCGACGGCGAGACGGTCGTCGTCGAGGACGTGACGCTTCACGACGGCGGGTTCGTGACGGTCCACGACTCCTCGCTCGCCGACGGGGCGGTCCTCGAGAGCATTCGCGGCACGAGCGGCTACCTCGAACCCGGCACACACGCCGCGGTCGAGATCACGCTGGACGACCCGCTGACGGAGAACGACACCGTTCTCGCGATGGCCCACCGGGACACGAACGGGAACGAGGCGTACGACTTCCCCGCCACCGAAGGCGCGGAGGACGTGCCCTACACGGCCGCCGGATCGCCGGTCATGTCGCCGGCCGAGCTAACGGTCACGGGCGGTGACGGCATGAACGGTGAGGACATGAACGATGAGGAGATGGACGGTGAGGACGCGGACGGCGAAGACATGGACGGAGAGATGAGCGACGACGGAGCGATGGAGGGCGACGACACGAACGGTGACGACGGCATGGACGGCGAGGAGATGACTGACGACGGGGAGATGACTGACGACGGGGAGATGAGCAGCGATGGGACGACGGCGGACGAAACGACTGACGACGACACGCCCGGGTTCGGCGTCGTCGTCGCGCTCGTCGCGTTGATCGCGGGCGCCCTCGTGGCACGCCGGCGGTCGTAGGAACCGGGCGAGAACGACCGGGAAGCGAACCACGTCCGACTACCTTCTTTTTATACTTCGGGGATCACGGTACCGCGTGACACGATCGATTCCTGAATTCGGTCCGATCCGTACAAACGGACGTAAACGGCCGCTTCTTCACGATCTATCGATCTCACCGATGAGATCGGTGGCGACAGATTTATATATCTAACGCGCTTACTGATAGTTATCGAATCGGGCGCACCCGGCCCTCGCATTTTCGTCGGGAGTTCGATCGGAGAACACCCAATGACAGAGACACGCATTCGACGGTACGAGCGGGACGAGGCGATCGACGGAGCCGCCGCTTCGGAGCGAACGGACGGGGAGACCGTCGAGACCGAATCGACGGAGAAGAGCCGAGTCACGAGCTGTCCGGAGTGTACGGGCCGCCTCGTGACGGACACCGAACACGGCGAGACGGTGTGTGAAGACTGCGGGCTCGTCGTCGAGGAGGACTCGGTCGACCGCGGACCGGAGTGGCGAGCGTTCGACTCGGCAGAGCGGGACAACAAGTCCCGCGTCGGAGCCCCGACGACGAACATGATGCACGACAAGGGGCTCTCGACCAACATCGGCTGGCAGGACCGGGACGGCTACGGGAAGTCGCTCTCGAGCCGCCAGCGGCGACAGATGCAGCGGCTCCGCACCTGGAACGAGCGGTTCCGCACCCGGAACTCGAAGGAGCGCAATCTCAAGCAGGCGCTCGGCGAGATCGACCGGATGGCCTCGGCGTTAGGGCTGCCGGACAACGTCCGCGAGACCGCCTCGGTCATCTACCGCCGCGCGCTGGGCGAGAACCTCCTTCCCGGCCGCTCCATCGAGGGCGTCGCGACCGCGGCGCTGTACGCGGCCGCCCGCCAGGTCGGGAACCCGCGGAGCCTCGACGAGTTCACCGCGGTCTCGCGCGTCGACAAGATGGAGCTCACCCGGACGTACCGCTACGTCGTCCGCGAGCTCGGTCTGGAGGTACAGCCGGCCGACCCCGAGAGCTACGTCCCGCGGTTCGTCTCGCGGCTCGACCTCCCCGAGGAGGTCGAACGCCTCGCGCGGGAGCTCCTGGGAAGCGCGAAGGACGCGGGGATCACGAGCGGGAAGTCGCCGGTCGGGCTCGCGGCCTCGGCCGTCTACGCCGCCGCCCTCCTGTCGAACCGGAAGGTGACCCAGAGCGAGGTGAGCGAGGTCGCCGACATCTCCGAGGTCACCATCCGCAACCGCTACAAGGAGCTGCTCGAGGCCAGCGACCACCTGACCGCGTAGACCCGGCGGCGAGGACGCCTCGTCGGCGAGGATTCCCGGCAACCCCGGCGAGGACTCTCCGGCAACGGGAGAACCGTGTGGAGCGTGACCGCGTCACGTACGTTTTTAATCCGACGGGCTGTACGTGCCCCCATGGTCGAAGCGTTCGTCAGGCTTGTGTGTCCGGAGTGTACCAAGGAGTGGCAGGAGAACCCGGCCGAGCTGCCCGGACTGCGAACGAACTTCAGCTGTTCCAGCTGTCACGCGACCCGGCGGCTCACCGAGTTCATGCGGACCGAGCGGGACCTCAAGGCGGTTCGACAGTTCCAGTGACTCGGGGCCGGGCGACGCTCCGAGACCGCCGAGAGCTATATAGACGGGTGGTGTGGTAACTAGACTCAGGATAGTAATATAAGCCTCCGGTAGCAAAGGACGGTTACTCATGAAGAAACAGGAGCTCATCCACCTTCACGGCCTCCTGGCCGAGGTACGAAAACAGTGCGAGTTCTGGGACGACGACCTCGACCTCGACGCGTACGAGGAACTCGGCGTCAAGCCGACATCGATCCACAAATCGAAGACGGACCACAAGGCGGCTGTTTTTAAACTGACCGAGGGGATCACGGAGCCGATGGAGGAGACGGAGTCGGAGCCGCTGGCCCCCACCGCGGACTGAGACTCGTCGAGTAGCTACCGTCGTTCGTTACGTCTCCAGTGACGACCACGTCGGCGAGCGGAAGTCACCCGTCCTCGTCGGTCGCCGACGACGCTTTCGTCGTTTCCTCCTCGTCGATCTCCTCGACGGAGAGGACCTTGAGCGGGATGTTTCGAAGCCGCTGGCCGATCTCCTTTCTGGCGATCCGCCTGGCGTGTTCGTCGCGATCGACGTTGAACACGTCCATCCGGAGCTCGAGCGCGACGAGCGCCTCGTCGGCGGCGATGAACGCGGGCGGCAGGTCCTCTCCCGACGGCGAGGTGCGGCTTCCCATGTCGATCTCCACGTAGTTGAGGTCCGGATTCAACATCTCACCCGTCTTCGAGACCGCGATCCGGACCGCCTCGTCGGCGGTCTCCACGTCGTACACGGGAACGGCCGCCTCCACGACGACTCGACAGTCCATCACGTGAAGACGTACCGTGCGAACGAGTATGAAGGTTCGGCCGCGGAGCGGTCCCCGCCGCCTCGGGGGATCACTCCCCGCCGGCGCGGAGGTAATAGAACACGTACGTCTGGGCGTATCCGGCGTACTCGCCGCCGAACCGCTCGCGAATCGCGCGGGACGTCTCCGCGTACGATCCGCGGTCGCAGTCGGGGTAGTACTCCTCGATGGTCGTGTTGATCCACGTGTCGAGCGGGACCGCCTCGAGAAATCCCAGAGAGAAGAGCGCGACGCAGTCGGCCACCTTGTCGCCGACGCCGACGAACCGGGTCAGCGACTCCCGCGCCTCCTCGTACGGGAGGCCGATCGCCTCGCGCGGGTCCGCCTCCCCGGACGCGACCATCTCCGCGGTCCGCCGGACGTAGGGCGCTCGATACCCGAGCGAGAGGTCCCGGAGGTCGGATTCGCTCCGCGCCGCGAGCTGCGCCGGCGTCGGAAACGCGCGATACGTCTCCCCGTCGAGGTCGACGGCGTCCCCGTACGACTCCCGAAGCCTGCGTTGCATCCCGTGGATCCGGGCGACGCGCATCTGTGCCGAGCAGATGAACGAGACGAGACAGGGGAACGCCGGGTCCCGAACCAGCCGCATCCCCTCGTATCGGTCGTAGGCCCGCTCCAGCAGCGGGAGGTCGGGCGTCGCGTCCCGGATCGCGTCGAGGTCGTCGTCGAGTCGGAGCAGGTGGGTGAGAAGCGGCACCGCGTCCGTCGACGCCTCCCACTCGAGCGTCCCGTCGTGAACGCCGCCGACCTGGCGGACTCGGAGGGGAACCCGCTCGTCCGTGACGTCCGGGATCGGGGCGACGACGGTTTCGTACCACTCGTCGCCGCCGTGGGCGTGGAGGTCCTCGTAGGTTCGACCGTCGGCGCGGTTCCACAGGTAGCTCTGTCCGCTCTCGACGGTCGCCTGGAGGTCGAAGGGTCCGGCGAGGTCGGCGACGTCGATCGCTCCTCGTTCCATCGGATCCGCGGAAGCGACGCGAACGTATCCGGGTTTCGGTACCCCGGATCGCCGACGAGGACCGAGCGGGAGGAAAACCCGGATCCGGACGCGGCGGCGAAGGGGCTTTTCCCGTCGACGCCCTACGTCCGCCATGCCGACGTACCGCCGGAGCACCCGGATCGCCGCCCCCATCGACGACGTGTGGGAGTTCCACTCCACGGTCGACGGGCTCCTCGAGTTGACGCCCGACTGGATGAACATGCGGATCGAGGCCGTCGAGGGGCCGGACGGCGAGCGCGACCCCGGCGTGTTGACGGCGGGTTCACGGATCCGGATGTCGATCCGACCGTTCGGCGTCGTCCCCCGCCAGCGGTGGATATCGCGGATCGTCGAGCGCGAGCCCGAGGGAACCGCGCCGGTCGAGGGAAGCGCCTACTTCGTCGACGACATGGTCGACGGCCCGTTCCGAACCTGGGAGCACACCCACGCCTTCTACGCCGACGGCGACGAGACCGTGCTCACGGACACCGTCGAGTACCGGCTCCCGTTCGGCCCGCTCGGCGAGGCGGCGGGGCCGTTCGCGAAGATCGGCTTCGAGGGGATGTTCCGGGACCGACACCGTCGGACCGCCGACCGCTTCGACGCGGAGTGACCACAGCGGAGCCGACGTCGGGGAGCGAACCGGGGCCGAACCGAGGTCACCAGACTACGGCGATACCGTTGGAGGCGGCGTCATCTCGAGGTCGAACTCGAAGACCGCCCCGTCGTCGTTGCGGACGTCGACGGTCCAGTCGTGGGCCTCGGCGATGCGGTCCACGATGGCGAGGCCGATGCCGGAACTGTCCGCGGTCGAAAACCCGGAATCGAACACGGAGTCGCGGACGTCCGGCGAGACGCCGGGACCGTCGTCCGAGACGTACATCCCCACGACGCCGTCCGCTCCGACCCGCGGACCGACCTCGATCTCGACCTCCGGCCCGCCGTGATCGACCGCGTTCCGGAAGAGGTTCTCCAGGGCCTGCCGGAACCGTCCGGGGTCCGCCTCGACGCGTCCCGTTCCCTCGGCGACCGTGAGCGTCGCGTTCGGGGCCCGGACGGACCCCCACGCCTCCTCGGCGAGGGAGGCGACCGGAACCGACTCCGTCTCGCCGATCGTCTCGCCGCGTCGTGCCAGCATCAGGAGGTCGTCGATGAGCGTCCCCATCCGATCGACCGCGTTCTCCATCGCGTCGTAATGCGACGGCCGAACGTCGTCGGCCGCGAGATCCAGATAGCCGGAGAACACGTTGAGCGGGTTCCGGAGGTCGTGTGAGACGACCGCGCTGAACTGTTCGAGCCGTTCGGCCTGGCTCCGGAGTTCCGTCCGCCGCTCGTTGCGCGCGACCGCGGAGGCGATCAGGTCCGCGAGCGTTCTGTACAGGTTCACCTCCCGTTCGGTCCAGGACCGGCGGTCGTCGACCTCGAAGGAGACGATCCCGGTCAGCTCCCACTCCGTGACCAGCGGCACGTGGACGGTCGCCGACGGAGCATCCTCCGGGTCAGAGGCCGGGGTCGCCCCTCCGTCGGTCGAGACCGCGGGGACGGAGACGTTCTCGAACGTCGACAGCCGATCCGGCTCGGGAAAGTCGTCGAACGCGCGTGTCGTGGGCGCGAACCCGTCGGGAGACCAGTGGTACTCCGGGGAGAACCCCTCGTCATCGTCGAGATAGCAGACGATGCGATCGAGTTCGGCCCGCTCCCCAACGCTCTCCATCGTCCACTCGATCTTCGTTTTCACCTCGTCCGAGCGCGTGCTCATGAGCGTCGTCGCGGCGTCCAGGAGGACGGTCGTGAGCCGTTCGAGGTCCGGGTCGGAGAGCCGACTCCGGGCGGGACCGATCGTCTCAGCCAGCCTCGCGACGAGCGGGTCCGATTCCGGGTTCGAACCGGAGAACGGCCCTACGGTGTCGACGGCGCCCGCGCGAAACGCCGTTCGGACCGCCTCCGGCTCTCCCTCCGGAACGACCACCACGCCGGGGAGGCGCCCGAACGGATCCGACGAGGCGGCGGTTTCCTCCACCGCCGAGGACAGGACCGAGGCCGTCGTCACGACTCCACAGGCATCGGCGAGCCGGTCCGCGTCCGCGTCGTCGGCCGAGAGCGATCCGGGATCGGCTCGGTGAACGGCCGGAGCGTCCGGACCCGGAAAGGCGACCGCCGCCGCGGCGGTTACCCGATCGAGGACCGGAGAACCCGCGTCGGCGTGGACGACGATCGAGCGCCGATTCATGTCCGCGAGTTCGCGTCTCGTCACTTGAACGTTGAGACCCGAGTATCGGCATTGAAAACCGGCTCACCGGGATCCCGTCGTCGTGAGGTAGATCCCCGCGAGGACGATCACGCCGCCGACGACCGTGAAGCGGGTCGGCGTCTCGCCGAGAAGCACCAACGCGAGGATCGTCGCACCCACGGGCTCCCCGAGCAGCGACACCGAGACGACGCTCGACTCGAGGTACCCGAGCGCCCAGTTGACCACGGTGTGTCCGAACAGCCCCGGCCCGACCGCCAGACCGAGGAAGACCGCCCACTCCCGGGGAGGATAGCCGGAGAGCGGGTGTCCCTGCGCGAGGACGAGCGCGAAAAGCGACGCCGTACAGACGCCGTAGACGACGACCACGTACGGGACCAACGCGAGCCGCTGTCGCAGCGATCGACCGGCGAGGACGTAGCCGGCGGCCGTCACCGCGCCGAAGAGCGCCAGCGCGTTGCCGTAAAGCGGTGCCGGGCCGACGAGGACGCCGCCGAGGAAGTCCCCGAACGACATGGCGACCATCCCGGCCACGGCGATCCCGATCCCGACGGCGATCCGGCGGGTCACCCGTTCGCGGAGCAACAGCCACGCGCCGAGCGCGACGAACACCGGCTGCGCCTGAACGAGGGTGACGCTCGCGGCGACGCTCGTCCACTCGAGGCTCTCGAACCACGCGGCGAAGTGTATCGCCAACGCGACGCCCGACAGCGTCGCGAAGCCGAGGTCGCGCCGACCGATCCGGCCGAACTGCTCGCGATACCGCCACGCGGCGACCGGAAGCAGCGGGAGAGTGGTGAAAAGCACGCGGTAGAAGGCGGCGACCGAACTCGGCGCGTCGCTCCACCGGACGAGGATCGCCCCCGTACTGACCGCGAGAACCGCGGTCGCGAGTCCCACCTCTGGAGGCACCCGGGGAGCGGTTCTGCTCGAGGTCACACGCTCGCTTTCCGTCGAACCCGGTTACCGCTTTCGGGAGGTCGACGGAGGTTTGAGTCGCGGAGTCGAAGCGGGCGACATGTGCTCTGACACCTTCGGCGTCGGCGTGCGCGTCACCGAGGCGGAGCTACGGTTCCTCGTCCGCGTCCCGACGGACATCGACTCGGGATGGACCGACCCGGAGGCGTTCCAGTCGCTCGTCGCGGAGGTTGTCTGGGAACGGCTCGACAGGCGGTCCGTCCTCGAGACGATCGCGAACGAGTACGACACCGGAGACACGGTGACGCTGGGGACGGTCACGCTCGATCCCGACGGCTCGGTCGTCGATCACGACCTGACGGTTCCGGGGCGATTCGACGACGAGGAAGCGTAGCCGTCGCGTGCGTCACTCCTCCGAGATCCGATCCGGGTCGTCGTCGGAGACGGCCGCGAACGCGACGCCGATCGCCGCCATCCGAACCGGATCGTACGCCGTGAGGTCGTATCGCGTCGATCCGACCGTCTCCGTCCACGTGTCGAGCACGCCGAGCGAGACGAGCCCGGACAGCGTCGCTCCGAGCGTTCGCGGCGTCGTCTCGGGGTCGGAGAGTGCGGCGTGTACCTGCTTCGACTGCGGATAGTTCCGCGAACAGGACTCGATGCCGCGCTGGGCCTCGGCCCAGTACCGTCGCGTGTACCCGAACGTGGTCGGGTCCTCGCGTTGGAGCCGGTCGATCGCCGCCATCGATTCCGGATCGATCCCCTCGATCTCGTCCGCGCGCTCCAGAGTCGCCGGCAGCGCGGAGGCCGAGTCCGCCGTGAGCGACCAACCGACCGTGAGCGAGTCGGCCGCGGACCCCGTCGCGACCGCGTCGATCACCCCGAGGGCCGCCTCGGAACCGCGCGCGGCCGCGAACGGCGCGAGGTCGTCGAGTATCACCCGCGGTCCGGAGCCCTCGAACTCCGCGAGCGCGTCGGAGACCGTCTCGACGATCAGGTCGGTCTCGGCGTCCGATCCGAGTACCGTGTACGCGAGACGCCGGTCCGGAAGGACCTGCGTGGTCGCCGTCGCGGCCGCCCCACGGGCGACGTCGCTCGCCACGACGACGGCCTCCCGCCGCGGTGGTTCCCCCGCGCGACCGTTCCACGCCCGCCTCCACGCCTCGAGATCCGTCCCGAACAGAACCGAGACGACGGACCCTCCCGCCATCCCGTCCCGAACGGACGGCGACCCGGAAGAATCGACCCGGATCGTTACGTCGACCTCACGCGTCGTCGGGACGGTCATGAACATGTTGTCTTCAAACAGAAATACCATAAACTTACTGGTGAGACAATCAATTTTGAGATCGCCACCGATCGAGATCCCCTGAAGGAACCGACGTTCCGCTACCGGTCCGAGCGATCGGTTCGCGGAGGGAGTGCGTGTGTCGGTCTCACTGGAGGCGTCGCGTCGAGTTCACCGATCGACGGCCGTTCGGCTCGGCACCGGTTTAACGAGGGACGACGCGGAGATACGTCTCAGCGTCGAACGAATGAAGTATGAGTGGCGAGGCGGCGAACCGCGGTTCCCAGAGGATCGCTCACTCCAGTACTTCCCGGTACGCGGGTGGGCTTAACTTCCGTGTTCGGAACGGGTACGGGTGTGCCCCCACCGCTATGGCCGCCTTCATGCTGACTCCCGGACTCGAACCGAGACTCTCTCAAGAGAGACCCCTGTGTCAGTGGCTCGTCTTATTGACGACCGTGTATGCGTGCGATCCAGCTACCGCCTGAACTCATACGAGTGTGGAAGGTCCAGTGACCGTATGACTGTGGCTTCGGTCTGTTAGTGCTCGTGGACTCAACGCCTCGTTGCCTCGGCGCGTACATCCCGAGTCTATCTATCTCGTCTTCTACGAGTGACCTCGTCGGTACTTCTTTTCCATGTGGGTTTCGAGCTTAGATGCGTTCAGCTCTTACCCCGTGTCGCGTGGCTACTCGGCATCTGCCCTTCCGGACAACCGATACACCAGTGGCGACCAGTCGTAGTTCCTCTCGTACTATACGACCGTTCACGTCAAGTACCATAACACCCCCAATAGATAGCAGCCGACCTGTCTCACGACGGTCTAAACCCAGCTCACGACCTCCTTTAATAGGCGAACAACCTCACCCTTGCCCGCTTCTGCACGGGCAGGATGGAGGGAACCGACATCGAGGTAGCAAGCCACCCGGTCGATATGTGCTCTTGCGGGTGACGACTCTGTTATCCCTAAGGTAGCTTTTCTGTCATCTACGGGCCCCATTCCGGAGCCTCGTAGGTTCGCTAGACCACGCTTTCGCGTCAGCGTCACTCGTTGGGAATGACACTGTCAGACCATCTTGTGCTCTTGCGCTCTTCGCCGGGTTCCCGACCCGGCTGAGATGATCTTCGGGCGCGCTCGATATCTTTTCGAGCGCGTACCGCCCCAGTCAAACTGCCCGGCTACCGGTGTACTCCTCCCGGAGTGAGAGTCGCAGTCACCGACGGGTAGTATTTCAATGCTGACTCGGCGACGCGCTGGCGCGCGCACCTGTGTACCGTCTCCTACCTATGCTGCACATCGGCGACCACGTCTCAGCGACAGCCTGCAGTAAAGCTCTATAGGGTCTTCGCTTCCCCTTGGGGGTCTCCAGACTCCGCACTGGAACGTACAGTTCACCGGGTCCAACGTTGGGACAGTGGCGCTCTCGTTTATCCATTCATGCAAGCCGCTACTGAAGCGGCAAGGTACTACGCTACCTTAAGAGGGTCATAGTTACCCCCGCCGTTGACGGGTCCTTCGTCCTCTTGTACGAGGTGTTCAGATACCCGCACTGGGCAGGATTCAGTGACCGTACGAGTCCTTGCGGATTTGCGGTCACCTGTGTTGTTATTAGACAGTCGGAGCGCCCGAGTCACTGCGACCTGCTCTGCAGAGAGCAGGCATCCCTTCTTCCGAAGGTACGGGACTAACTTGCCGAATTCCCTAACGTCGGTTCTCCCGACAGGCCGTGGCTTGCGCTGCCAGAGCACCTGTTTCGGATCTCGGTACGGACATCATGCTCGTCTTTTCACGGGCCCTATGTACGGCTGACTTACGCTATCTCGCGCTTCTCTCGCTTCTTACCGTGACGGTCTCCACGAGGTTCCACGATTCGACCGGGCGAACGCCCGGCTCAGCGGTCCACACGGCGTCGACTTTTATCGCATGATGGCACTGGAATCTTAACCAGTTTCCCGTTGACACAGTCGAGTTGCGGTGTGTCTTAGGACCGGCTGACCCTCGGCTGAACGGCAGTGCCGAGGAACCCTTGCTCATCAGGCCGTCGAGGTTCTCACCCGACTATCGCTGCTACTGTGACCAGGATTGTCGTTTCTGAACGGTCCACGCGAGCTCTCGCCCGAGCTTCCATCCGAACAGAACGCCGACCTACGCGGTTATCCTTTCACGGATACGGCCAGGTCTCGGTGGTAGATTTGAGCCCCGATCATTTTGGGCGCCTCAAACCTCGGCCGGTAAGCTGTTACGCTTTTCTTAGAGGGTAGCTGCTTCTAAGCTCACCTCCCGGCTGTTTAGGGCTTGAGACCACCTTCGAATCGCACTTAATCTACACTTTGGGACCTTAACCCGGCTCTGGGTTGTTCCCCTCACGGTACACAGGCTTACCCCGCGCACCGGACTCCCATCGTCTACGACGCCTGCGGGTTTGGAGTTCGACAGGATGGCCGACTCCTCTCGGAGGCGGGTCATCCAATCGGTAGCTCTACCCCGCGGGCTATCTCGGATGAGGTCATGCTTCGACATGTTTCGGTCGGAACCAGCTGTTGCCAGGCTCGATGGGCCTTTCACCCCTATACACGAATCACGAGAGGATATTGTAGGATACCACCTCTAACGGGCCTCCACGTGGCTTTCGCCACGCTTCACCCTGCTCGCGTATAGATCGCCTGGTTTCGGGTCGCACCCGAATGACTCCCCGCGTTTGGACACGGTGGCCCTCGTACCGAAGTACTGCGGCCGTATCGGTTTCCCTGCGCCTTCCTCGGTTCACGAGTTAGACTCGCCATTCAAGTGCACTCCCTGGGTCGTTTTTCAAAACGCACGACACGACGCCGGCTCGATTCTCTTCCTACTGGGAGATCGCTCTCCGGTCGTTTTGAGAATCGCCTTCTACGCCCTGTCGCTCGATCGCCAACTGATTTCAGGCCCTATTGCACCGCCCTTCTCGGGGTGCTTTTCAGCGTTCGCTCACGCTACTTGTTCGCTATCGGTCTCGAGGAGTGTTTAGCCTTTCCAGGGGATGCCTGGAGTGTTCACAGAGGATATCCGACCCCTGCTACTCTGGATTTGACGCCACCGGTACTCTCGCATTCTACGGGGTTGTCACCCTGTTTCACGCTCCGTTCCAGGAGACTTCGAATGCGATTTCGCGGCTTGAGTGTCAACCCGAACACCACATTGGTCCGAAGACCTTCGGTTTGGGCTGTGTCGCGTTCACTCGCGGTTACTGACGACATCGCGATTGCGTTCTTTTCCTCCCCTTACTGAGATGTTTCAATTCAGGGGGTTCCCTATTGCGCGTAGCAATTGTAATACGGATTCCGATTCGGAGATCTCGTGTTCTTTCCCTCCATGCGGGTCCCACGAGCTTTTCGCAGCTTGGCACGTCCGTCGTCGGCTCTCGAGCCGAGCCATTCACCAGCTGGCACAGTAGCCAGTAGTGTGTCAGTGTTCAAAGAACACTGACGGTGTCAGAGTACCTCATAAGAGGTAGTCCGACTGTATGGTTCACTGACGTTCCACGAACTCGTATGAGTTCAGTGGACGTCTGGATCGCACGTATACACGGTCGTCATCGAATCACGCGTGGCAGCGCGTGTTCGTCGAACCCTTCCCATCCGCGGTTTCCCGGGATGGTGCATCGGTCGTCGTGTCCGAACGGTTCGTCGGTACGCCCTTAAGGGGCACGTTTCGAACCGGCCGGACTGACATGGACTCACTGGGATTCGAACCCAGGGCATCCTCCTTGCAAGGGAGGCACTCTACCGCTGAGCTATGAGCCCACCTCTCCATGTGGAGAGGATATGGTCTGGTGTGGGGGGTGTGTAGGTGTGAGCCGTGGACGCTCAAAAGTGTCCGGGCCGGCGGTGACGCGGATTCCGTGTTGGACGCATGCGAAGTGAATGAGTAGTGACCGTTCGTGTGAACGGTCGAAGGTAAGATGAGCCTCCCTGAAGGGAGGTCTCGGGTCTGTGGAGGTGATCCAGCCGCAGATTCCCCTACGGCTACCTTGTTACGACTTAAGCCCCCTTGCGAAGCCCAGATTCGACTCGTGTGACGAGCCTCATCCGGACCTCACTCGGGTGCTTTGACGGGCGGTGTGTGCAAGGAGCAGGGACGTATTCACCGCGCGCTTGTGACACGCGATTACTACCGAATCCAGCTTCATGTGGGCGAGTTTCAGCCCACAATCCGAACTACGATCGAGTTTCTGAGATTACCGTCTCCTCTCGGAGTTGGAACCCTTTGTCTCGACCATTGTAGCCCGCGTGTTGCCCAGCACATTCGGGGCATACTGACCTACCGTTGCCCGTTCCTTCCTCCGTGTTGGCCACGGCAGTCTTCCTACTGTCCCCAACCGCTTCACAGCGTTGCTGGCAAGTAGGAATGCGGGTCTCGCTCGTTGCCTGACTTAACAGGACGCCTCACGGTACGAGCTGACGGCGGCCATGCACCTCCTCTCTGTGGCTCGTGGCGAGGTCATCAACCTGACCGTCATTACCACAGTCGATGCTGGTGAGATGTCCGGCGTTGAGTCCAATTAAACCGCAGGCTCCTCCGGTTGTAGTGCTCCCCCGCCAATTCCTTTAAGTTTCATCCTTGCGGACGTACTTCCCAGGCGGCCTGCTTAGCGGCTTCCCTACGGCACAGCACCCACTCGTAGTGGGAGCCACACCTAGCAGGCATTGTTTACGGCCAGGACTACCCGGGTATCTAATCCGGTTCGAGACCCTGGCTTTCGTCCCTCACTGTCGGATCCGTTCTCGCGACGTGCTTTCGCCATCGGCGGTCCGTCCAGGATTACGGGATTTCACTCCTACCCCGGACGTACCCGTCGCGCCTTCCGGTCCCAAGCCACACAGTTTCCACCGGACGGCCACCCGTTGAGCGGGTGGATTTCCCGATGGACTTGCGCGGCCAGCTACGGACGCTTTAGGCCCAATAAGATCGGCCATCACTCGGGCTGCCGGTATTACCGCGGCGGCTGGCACCGGTCTTGCCCAGCCCTTATTCGTCCACCTCCCTACGGTGGACAAAAGCGCAGGCTCTATGCCTGCGCACTTGGGATCCCCTTATCGCACTGGCGTGCAGTGTAAAGGTTTCGCGCCTGCTGCGCCCCGTAGGGCCCGGAATCTTGTCTCAGATTCCGTCTCCGGGTTCTCACTCTCATGACCCGTACCGATTATTGGCACGGTGGGCCGTTACCCCACCGTCTACCTAATCGGCCGCAGCCACATCCTTCGGCGCCGGAGCGTTTGACACAGTCCTCATTCCAGGTGGACTGTGATATGCACTATTAGCCTCAGTTTCCCGAGGGTATCGTGCTCCGAAGGGTAGTTTGGCCACGTGTTACTGAGCTATTCGCTACGAGTCTGAACTCGTACAACTAGCATGGCTAAATCGGATCCCAATAGCAATGGCCTCCGGCAGGATCAACCGGAATGTGTACCCTCGCGCCTGATTCCCGGCACAAGGGGGGTTATGTTGGCGGGTGTTGACTCGTTGTCAACACACCATTGCATGGTCCAATGTGGAGTCCGCTGTCACCGGCGACCCGGATGACACCGAACGTCCACGGCTCACATCAGATCTCCTCTTACGCCGGAGCGCAGGGGGCGAAATCCTCATGGCGTCGAGTCGGAATGTTCCGACTCAGCGAAACCGGGCCGAGTTGAACGGCCCGAGTTCGCGATGCGTTCTTCGCATTCGGTTCGAATCGGGGTATACATTTAACCCCGTCGGAACGCGTCGACCGGCCGCCGTCGGCGGCCGGCCGCTGCCCCCGCCGCGGGGGCCTTCGCATTCCATTCGAATCGGGGTACACATTTAACCCCGTCGAACCGAACCCGCCACGTCATGCGGTTTCATGGGACGCCTAACCGAGGAAGCGAGACCCGCGATCCGAGTCGACCGGACCGCTGAGAGCGACGCGGATCACGCGGAGTCCGATCGGTATCGCGACCGGATCGGCGACCTCCCGTGTGTGGTCTCGGACGCTCGCGGATACGGATGCGGCTCGCACTCGACTCGCTCGCGGCTCACGCCGCGCACCGGGTCGTTTATACCACGGGCGTTTATAAGGGAGGGGGTCGCATATAAAAGCGAACGATGACGAACCCTGCAGACTCGATCGAGATTCAGAACGTAGTTGCATCGACGGGGATCGGCCAGGAACTCGACTTAGAGGCGCTCGCAGAGGACCTTCCGGGAGCCGACTTCAACCCTGACAACTTCCCGGGGCTCGTCTACCGGACCCAGGAGCCGAAGGCGGCGGCGCTCATCTTCCGGTCTGGTAAGATCGTCTGTACGGGCGCGAAGAGCATCGACGATGTTCACGAGGCGCTGGGGATCATCTTCGAGAAGCTCCGCGGGCTTCAGATCCCCGTCGAGGAGGATCCGGAGATCACGGTCCAAAACATCGTCTCGAGCGCGGACCTCGGCCACAACCTCAATCTCAACGCGCTCGCGATCGGACTCGGATTGGAGGACGTCGAGTACGAGCCCGAGCAGTTCCCCGGACTCGTCTACCGGATGGACGAGCCGGAAGTGGTGATCCTGCTGTTCGGCAGCGGAAAGATCGTCATCACCGGCGGGAAGCGCACCGACGACGCGGAGGGCGCGGTCGAGGAGATCGTCGAACGGATCGAAGGTCTCGGTCTGCTGGGTTGAAGCGGTCCGCGGGGTGCCCGTCAGCCGCCCGTGGAGTCCTCGACGAGAACTTCCTTGACGACGCCGGGATCCTCGAGGAGTTGGTGTTTGGTGTAGCTTCCCTCCGCGCTTCCGCCGCTGTGTTTCGACTGTTCGATGATGTCGAGGAAGGCGTGCTCCTTGAGCAGATCGCGAACCCGGCGTAACGAGAGACTATCGGAGCCCTCCTGTCGACAGATGTTCTCGTAGATCTCGTACACGCGGCTGGTCCGAAACCCGTCCTTGCGTTCGTTGGAAAGCGAGAGCAGCGCGAGCGCCTGGAGGACGTACCGCGAGTGCGGCGTCGATCCGCGGATGAGTTCGCGGAAGCGGTCTGTCTCCGCGCGCTCGCGTGCCTGCGTGACGAACTCCTCTCTGACCGTCGGTTCGCCGTTGGCCTGCGCGATCTCGCCGGCGTACCGGAGGATGTCGATCGCCTTGCGGGCGTCCCCGTGCTCGCGGGCGGCGAGCGCGGCCGCCCGCGGGATCGTCGACGCCTCGAGCACGTCGTCGTGGAACGCGTCGGAGCGGGCCTGCATGATCGCCCGGAGCTGGTTCGCGTCGTAGGGGGGAAAGACGAACTCGCGTTCACAGAGGCTCGATTTGACCCGCTCGTCCATCCGGTCTTTGTACTGGATCTTGTTGCTGATCCCGACGACGCCGAGCTTACAGTCGGTGACCTTCCCGGCCTCGCCGGCGCGGGACAGCTGCATCAGGATCGCGTCGTCGTCGAGCTTGTCGATCTCGTCGAGGATGATCAGGACCACGTCGTACCGCTGGTCGAGGATCCGCCAGAGCCGCTTGTAGTACGTCGACGTCGAGAGTCCCTTGTCGGGGACGTTGATTCCGGTGGCTTCCGGGTCGTTCACGCCCTCGGCGATGGTCTGGACGGCCTGGGTCTCGGTCGTGTCCTGGGCGCAGTCGACGTACGCGAAGGTCGCGTTGACTCCCTCCTCGCCCGCCGTCGAGACGAGTCGCTTCGAGACGTACTTCGCACAGAGGGATTTCCCCGTCCCGGTCTTCCCGTAGAGGAGGACGTTGCTCGGGCTCTGGCCGAAGATCGCGGGATTGACTGCGGTAGCCAGATCGGCGATCTCGTCGTCGCGGCCGACGATCCGACCCTCACCGGGGAGGTGGCTGATCTCGAGGAGTTCCTTGTTGGCAAAGATCGGGTCCTCCCTCGTGAAGAGATCGTCCGCTGCGTCCATAGGTGAGACACCGCGTTTCCGGTGAAATACGTTCTGTTTTCTCCGCCTCGTCACGCGGGTCGTGGACGGACCGAGACGAGTTCGCGAGGAAATCGGGAACGTCCGAGCCGCGACATCGGTTCGGTCAGTACAGGCGAAGGAACGAGCGATCTCGGTGGCGCGCCGGTGAGTGCCCGGAGGGCACGAACCCAACCGCGAGGGACGCTGTGAGCGCGTGGAACGCGTGAGCAGCGAGGCTGGGGAGGTGTGAGGTGCGGGGCTGTGCGGGGCGGGTGGGACTCAAAGGGGCAGCCGGCTCCGAGAGGACGGCCGACGCAAGCAGCGTGGCGCGTAGCGCCACGGGCAGCCGGCGGCGGGGCCGCCGGCGACACCGCAGGAGCGAGCAACGCGAGCGACGAGGAGCACAGCGAGGCCCTCGACTGGAGCCGGCTGGGGCTTTGGTGGTGGTCACCGCGCCAGCAACGAGCCCGTTCTCATCACCCCGATCACTCACGAAACACCCGTACCACTAGCAAACGTGTTCTACCGACCGCTAGGCGCGAACATCTGCGTTGAGGAATAAAAGATCGTAGAGACACACACCGTGTTTCCGGTGAAATGGGGTGATCGGTGGGAGGGGAGGATTCATCGGAAACGAGGTGTGGTAGGAAACGCGGGTCCACGGAGAACGACTCACACGAGACGAACCGACTCGATGGAGCTTCCGAGAACCCGCTGGCACGTCTCGAACCGTGAGAGAGCACTCGAACCAACCCACGGCTCACCGTCTACCCGTAGGAGATCCATCAGGAAGTCTCAGAGAACCGGAACCAGTCGACGTACACGAAACGGCCGTACGTCGCGAGGGATTCAGAACAGCGAGCGGATAGCACCGGACTACTCGACCACGAGAGCGAGGGAATCGCTCCTCACCCCGCCATCGAACCCACACTACGTCAGCGGAATCTGGCCCGAGCACATCCGTTCGAACACACCCGTTCGAGCACACTCGTTCGAGCACACTCGTTCCCACGTCAGCAACGTGAACAGATCTGTCTTTCCGCTGTATCTCGGAGGTGACTACACGTCGTTTGCCTGATGACTACATAGAACTTATTGGAATATTTTCTCGAGGTGTATTTAATAATACTGGTATTTGTCGAGAAGTGGTGGCCAGTGAGGGGTCGATCGACTTCCAGTACAAAGGTCTGCTCCCGGTATCGAGGTCAATTCCCAGTGCGGAACGACATGTTGCTACCGAGAGCACATCGCTCCACGGACACACCGCTACAGAGATACACCACTCCACAACTAGGAGATCTCCCTCGGGAGCTGGACAACCACCACTCCAACCCAAACCCGTTTCACCGGAAACACGGTGTGTCTCTCGACCACACCAGCAACATATTCGCATCCTCGTGCCGAGGAAGGCCGAGAGGCCCCGAAGGGACCGACCGGGAAGCTCGAAAGGCCGAATCAGGGGGAGTCGCCCACCGGATCGTGTACCTCGTATCGAACCCCGCTCTCTCGGAGTTGCGTCGTGTGACGCGAGAGCTCGTCGCTGGAGACGAGGAGCAACACGTCCAGCCCGCGGAGCGCTGCCTGCGGTACGGCGTCGACGGTCCCGAAGCGGATCTCCGGACGGATCCCGGCCCGCGTCGCCAGCGCGTACGCCTCCGTGCCCGCTATCGCGACGAATCCCTCTTCGTTTACGCGGTCGGTCACGACCTCGACCGACGGCGGGTCACCCTCGGTCACGACCGGAACGGGGATCACGGTCACGACGCCCGGATCGTACTCGACGACGCCCTCGAACTCGGTCACGCCGACGGCCTCCCCGGCCGCCCCGTCGGTGACGGCGACCGCGGTCGCCGGAGCGTCCCCGTCGGTCGAAGTGTCCTCGCTCGGCGGCGATGTCCCGTCGACCGGCGTTCCCTCCTTCCGGTGTTCTCCTCGGTCTCGATTCTCCCCTCGGTGCCGCTTCTCTCCTCGATGCCGCGTCTCCCCTCGGCGCTCGGCGACTGCGTGAAGGACCCCGTCGCGCATGGTCAGTCGGACCTCGTCGCCCTCCGAGATCGGATCGGCGGCGATCGCGGCGTCGACGTCGACGCTCCCGAGGACGTCCTCCGACACGCGGGAGACGAACTCCGAGAGCGCGTCCGTGCGCGTGATGAGCCAGTCGACGCCCTCCTTCGTCACCTCGTATCTCCCTCGGCCCCGTTTCTCCACGTATCCACGGTCGACGAGCTCGCGAACGTAATCGCTCACGGCCTGTGAGGTGACGCCGAGGACGTCGGCGATCTCTCCCTGACTCACCGCCGGCTGGCGGGCCGCGATCTCGACGAGCACCCGATACTTGCTGGCGTCGCGCTTGTTATCGAGTACTCGCGGGGCGACGGCTCCCTCGTCGTCCATAGCAACTGTACTGGTGTTGGAGACAAGTATGTTTGGCTCGGTCGCGGCGGATCGAGCGGATCTGCGTTCAAAAACCACCATCTACGCTAACCAAACAATTCAAATATTAGAGGATCAGTACGACGCTACGATTCACAGCCGTCGCTCATCATTCGAGTTCCGAAAGAAAGTGGGTTGGGGCGGGCATGAACCGCGACATCACTCTTCACCTCCGCTCTCGCCGAACCCGAGTCTGTCGACGTACTCACGTCGGCGCTCCTCGAGTTCCTCGCGTTTCGTCGGTTGATCGTAGTGCCGCTTCAACACGCGAACCGAGGTGTTCACGCGCTCTGCGACGACCTCGATCGGCACGCCCCGGTTGAGCTGCCAGGTGATCGAGCCGGTCCGAACCTGGTGCGGGCTCCGTGAGGACGGGCACTTTGAGCCGTGCGTGTAGTCGACGTAGTCGCACCCCTCCCGCTCGTTCCCGTGCGGGCACTCCATATGGAGACAGGGCTGCGTCGCGAGGTACATCCGCGCCCGCACGGAGTTTTGTGACATCCGCCCGTTCAGGGTGGTAAAGAGCGGTCGGCGGCCGTAGTCGTCGTACTTCTCCTCGCGGTGTTCCGCGATGTACGCGTCGAGCGTGTCGCACACGTGCCGCGGGAGCCCGACGGCGCGCTCGCCGTCGCGGCCGTTCTTGAGCGGCGTTTTCTCGCTCGGGCGGTGGATAAACTGGAGGTACGCGTCGTCGCTGTCGTAGTCGTCGAGATCGAGCCCGCGGATCCCGCCGAGCCGGGCACCGACGTACCACGCGAGCGCGAGGAGCGCGTGCTCGCGGCTCCCGTAGTCGTGTTCGTCGTAGTAGTCGAGGAGCATCCGCGCGCGGCCGTGTTCGAGCCGCGTCTCGTCGACGTGCGCGTCGCGAGGTACGTCCGGCGGGTCGACCTTCTCCGGGAGATCGTCGTCGACGAGTTCGACGCGAGCACAGTATTCGAGGAACAGCCGGAGGGTGCGGAACTCCTTATTCAGGGAGAGCAGCTCGACGCCCTCGTTCCGGCGTTCGGTTTCGTAGCTCTCGATGTCCCATCCCGTGAGCTCGCCGATCGTCGCGATGCCCTCCTCCTCGCACCACTCGACGAAAAGTTTGAGTTGGTAATGGTAGGAGGTGACCGTCGACGTGGCCTTCGACGCCCGAAGGCGTCCCATCCACCGCTCAAACGCCTCACGTGGGGTTAGATCCGGTACTCTGTCGCCGCCGTCGGCCTCGCCGCCGATCTCGATCTGGTATTCTGACTCGCTCATGATGAAACTCTCAAGAAGTGTTTTCGGTGCCGCGGACACAGCACGCGACTCTCGCCGCTCTCGGGCCGCGTGACGGCCTCGAGTCCGTCGCGTCGCTCGCACCCCATCGCGCCACAGGCGTCCGACTCGCGCGTCCTCGTCCGGCGCGAACTCATCGGTGCCCTCCGTGTCCGACGCCCTGGTGCGCGCGCTCTACACGCCACCCAGCCGACGCGTCCGGCTCGCCGAGTGAAGCAGTGCTTACATCACCCGCGTCAATGACGGTCACCGCGACCCCCGCGGACGGGTCGACGAGGACCGCCGCATCTTCCCCGACACGGACCGGGAGATCGAACCGGTCGACCTGTGCGTGCTCGCCGGTCGCGACGGTCTCACGGACCCGCTCAGCCGGGTGGGGTTCGGCGGCGTCTATCCGCTCCAAGTAGCGGAGTTTCGCGTGGTTACTCACCGATACGCTCTCGGCCGTAGCCCTTTTTACGGATGGGCTTGTATCTTGAATCGACATCTTCGATCGCCGGTCGAGGTGTCCCGAACAGCATTTTCCCGCGCACGGGATCCCATGCCCCCGTGCGCGGCCGCCCCCTGATCGATTAGCGACGGTGCCGTTCAGTGTGTGGTGCTTACTTGATCCCCCGTGGATTTAATTGTTCGGACGTTGTATCGCCCTGTGTACGTAAGCACCGCTTCCGATTATGACACAAAGTGACAGCGAATACGAGATCGATGGACCGGAGCACTACACTACCCGTCTTAAAGAGCCAACCGCCCGGCGCGTAGAGGCACTCCGCGACACCGAGGGTCTCTCGAAAGCGGACGCGATGCGGTTCCTGGTCCGCGACGGGCTCGCGACCCGAGATCGGCGGTATCGGTTCTTCGAGCGCGCTGCGGAGCAGGCGATCAGCACCGCGCTTCTCGCGGCGAGCACGGTACTCGCCACCGTGGTCATGCTTTACGCCGCGGTGATCGTCGGAGCGTTCACGGCCGCATCGCCGGATGCTGTACTCGAGTGGGGGGGTGCGGCCATCCTCGCGATCCTCGTCGCCGCTGCGGGGATCTGGGGCGCTTACCGCGCCGGGCTCGCTCGGCGACTCGACGAGGGAGTAAACGAGTTCATCCGGTGGGTGGGGATCGACCCATGATCGCCGACGTCGCCGTCACTATCGTCTCCCTCGGCGCGCTGTACGCCGCCGTGAGGTGGATCCGAGCACAGTACCGCGAAGACTACCCAGGCCGCTAACCGACCATGACTGACACCGACATCCCACACGACGCCGACGAAACTGACGAGAGCATCGACGAGGAAGAGGAGCCGCCGCTCGCCGAGCTGGCGTACACGACGGCTCGCCAGATCCTCAGAGGAGAGATCGACGAGTGCCGCCTGAGGGATCTGACTATCGAGTCACCCGAGAGTGACGGCCAGGCGTGGAGCGTCTACCGACGGATGGGACAAGTCGAGGCGGAGGCTGACGTGTTCTATCCGCAGCGCTTCAAAACCGCTCAAGGTATCGCACGCTACCTTACTGCGCTGGCACTCGCCGACGAGAGCGACTGGCCAGTTTTTGTAACTGATAGAAGATGAACCGTCTCGGGATCGTGACCCTGCTCTTGGTGGTCGCGACGGGTGTCGTCGCGATGGGGACCACGGCTGTCGTTATCTTCTTCGCACCTGACATCATCGCCCCCTTCTATCGGGTTTTCGCTCCGCGTGCGAATCTCGGCACCACAGGCGCTAACGTGGTCAACCCTGGTCAGTGGTTGGATCTCATGGGTTTGGCTATCTTTACCGCCCCGCTGGCCGGCGCGCTCGGGGTGTTCGTCGCTCGGCGGATCGCGTGAGATCGGCTCACCCGATCCGCTGCCGGATATCGCTTTTTATAGGTGAGAACACGAACCAAGCGATGACGATCAGCAGCATCGCGACCGTCCCGGCGACGAACGTTTCGAGCGCGGTGGTCGCGGGCGTCCCCCACCCGAGATCCGCGGGCGGGTTGCCGAAAGCGGCGAACATCGGCTCGACAACGGCAATCAGCGTGAACAACCCGAGAATCCCGAGCACCACGATCACCACGGTCGCCCCGATGATCCGGAAGATCGCGCTCGCGGCGTTCATCCGCGCCTCCGAGTCCGGATCCATACGTAGCTCAGGATCGAGATCAGGATCACCGCTCCCCAGAACTCCCAGATCCCGGCTATCACTGCGAGCAACCGCGTCCCCGGCTCGGTTTGAGCACTCCACGCGGCCGACTGAGTGAAACCGTTGTAAATCGGGTACACCACGAACGTCAGCATCATGGCTCCGACGAGGAGCGAGAGCAGCGCCACGATCGGGATCACGTAGGCCGCCGACCCGCTCCTTTGGGGCGCGCTCATCTCAGATCCCCCCGAAGAGACCGCCGCCTAGTGAGCGCTGCTCGCCGTCGAGATCGCCACGACCACCATCCGACCGAGGCGGTCCGAACACCCCGAGTATCGGATTGGTGAACGGGGTGTCGGCGGGGTCGCGCTCGTCGACCGGCGGATCGCGTTTCTCAACCCGATCCGGACGGCCGCGGTCGGACCGTGGTCGTTGCTGGCTCGGTGGCGAGGTGGGGGGACCGAACGGCGAGCTTTGGCCGGCGGGGTTGCTACCGCCAGGGTACCCGCCGCCAGGGGTTCCGGACCCGCGGGACGGCGGGCTCGAGCTCGGGAGGGGCCGCTCCGGCGACCCAGGGAGAAGCGGGTCCGCGGGCTCTCCCCCCGGAGCCGGAGACGCCGGCTCGCCTGGTGGCGGACCGACGATCGGGTCGGACTCCGGGGCGAGACCGAAGGCGGGCGCGATCGTGTCCTCGGGGGCGGCGGCGAGCGGCGAGCTCGCCGAGTTCGCGGCGTCGACGCCGTCCGCGGGGATCAACGGATCGTCCGTGGGATCGCCAGCGGAGACGGCGACACCGGCTCCGGCGGACGCGGTTTCGGCCCCGCTTCCCCTGGGGTCGACACCCCGAGAACCCGGCTCCTCCCCGGCGAAATCGGCGCTCCCGGTGGGACCAGCCCCGGTCGGGTCCGCTGTGGAGGCCGGCGCGGCACTCTCCCACGGCAGTGGTCCGAGCGGAGTCGGATCACCCCCGACACCCCCGGACGATGCCGGCGGGGCGTCGGCCGCCTCAGAACCGACCGTCTCGGACGATGGCGCGGTGGCGGGATTGGCGGGGCTCGCGCCGACACCCGGGAGCGCGTCATCTGAGGCGGGTGTGACGCGCTCGCTGAGCTCGTCGAGAGTCCCGGATCTCCCCGCGGTGGTGGGGACACTGTCTCCGTCGACGCCGCCCGCGGTGGTGGCGGCGCTGTCTCCGTCGATGTCGTCCGCATCGGGAGCAGCTCGGCTAGCATCCCCGCGGTCGGGGGCGACCGTCCGGATCGGGACGCGCCGCCCCCCGACCTCCGTATAGAAGTCGGCCCCGATCCCGGCCATGCGGGCCACGCCGCGCACCTCGTCACCGACGGTCCCCGATGTGCCGGGGAGCACCCGCCCGAACCCGCCCGCGCCGGGGATCGCATCGGTCGCGGGAGCACTCACGCTCGGTGCGCCGAGATCCACCCCGAAGACGTCGCGGGCGTCGGAGACGCGTTCGCCGAGACGGTAGCCGGCGCGGTATCCGACGCTCTCGGCGGCGTCCTCTGCGCGAGCAACTCCCTCACCCAGCCGCCGGGCTCCTCCTCGCCCGACATCTTCGATGTCGGAGACGGTCTCGCCGACGCGGGTCCCGGCTCGGTACCCGACGTCTTCAGCAGCGTCCCCTGCTGCTGAGACACGCTCACCGACACGGACACCGACGTCGTATCCGGCGCGCTCCGCGGCATCCCCGGCGGCCGAGACGGTCTCGCCGACGCGGGTCCCAGCTCGATAGCCGGCGTCCTCCGCGGCATCGAGCGCCCCACCGAAGACGCTGGCGGGATCGCCGACGCCGGGGAGGTCGGGCGTTGCGTCGCCGAGCTGGTAGCCGGCGCGGTATCCGACGCCCTCCGCGGCATCCCCGGCGGCCGAGACGGTCTCGCCGACGCGGGTCCCGGCTCGGTACCCGACATCCTCCGCGGCATCGAGCGCGCCACCGAAGACGTCGCTGGCATCGGAGACACCGCCACCGACGCGAGTGCCGATGTCGTATCCTACGTCCTCGGCGGTGTCGAGGGGAGCTTCGGCGGCCTGTCTGATTCGCGACCGCGTGAGCGGTTGGAACTGCGCGCCGGGCGGGACCACAGCCTCGATCTCACCTGGATTTACCTCGTCGGCTGGCTTCGTGACGGCGGTCGTGTCGCCGGCGCGGTCCAACATCTCTTGGTTGAACTCGTCGAGCGTGTCGGCGTCGGGGTTCTCGACGTCGGTCCTAGCGGCCACAGCAGTCGGTTTGTTCCCGAGGTCGGGGAACCCCGGACGGATGCTGAGTCCGCGCTCGCGATCCCCCACCCGCAGGAAATTCGGGGAAAGCTCCGGCCCGAAAAAGGACCCCGGAGTCTCGTAGGCGAAATCGCCGTCGAGCTCGCTCGGGGCTGACGAGAAGCCAGTGTCGGCACGGCCGACGGCGGGCCCCTCGGGCTCTGTGTCGAGGGCCTTTTTGATCGTCGCGCCTTCGTCGACGGCGAACTCGCCGAACACGTCCTCGATCTCCGGAGGCGTGTTCTCGCCGGCCTGCTCGCGCACGGCCGCCGCTGGATCCCGCTGATACAGGTCCGGGTCGTCGGCACCGGGGAAGCGCGTGCCCTCAGCCCCGTCCGTCTCGAAGTTTCGGACGACGTCGTCGCTGGCGAGCTCGTCGACGTCGATCCGCGCCCCCCCGGCCGTCCGAACGCGGTCGCTCGCGGCACGGCCGACGCGGCCAAGCTGGCGGCCCGCGGCAGCACCCGACAGGACGTTGAGTCCCGCTCCGCCAGCGAAACCGAGCGGCGACTCGGTAGCGCTGTCAACCGTTGCCGCGCCGGCGGCCGCACCCACACCGACCGCCGTCGAGCCGACCGCGCCCGCGCCCTCCTCGACGATCTCACCTGGGGCGTTCGCTGCGATCTCCGCGCCTGTCTCGGCGGTGGTCACCCACCCCGGCAGGTTGGCGATGTCGGTCGCGGCCTCGGCCGCGCCCGTGACGACGCGATCGGGCGCGTCACTCCCGGCGATCGTCAACGGCGGGCTCTCCTCGAACGCCGACGCGGCAGCTTGATCGACCGCCTCAGAACTGTCTTGAAAGCGCTCCTCAGAAACATCGATCCCGAACACCTCTCCCGGGAGGAGTCCGCTGCTCCCCTCAGGCGTCTCCGAGAGCACGCCGCCGCGCGTGAGATCGTCAGTGATCCGGGTGTCGATCTCGGTGCCGAGTGGCGCGTCGATCGTCGAATCCGATCGCTCGTCCATCGGCTCGACCGTGCCGAGCCGAGCCGACGCCTCGGCGTCGTCGACGGCGCGATCGACCGTGAGATCGCTCGGTCCCTGTGGTTCCATTCCCTGGAACCGCTGGGACGCGCGGGCGTCCTCGACGGCCGTCTCGATCGTCTCGTCGGACGGTTGGTACACCTGGCTCGCCTGGGCGTCCTCGACGGCGCGCTCGACGGTCACGTCTGACGGCTGGGTCCTTACGCGCTGACTCTCGCGGGCGTCCGCGCGGACGTCGTCGACGCCGGTACTCGGCGGATCCACGTCCGGCGGGTCCGGCTCTGGATCCGGGGGCGCGTCGGCGGAACCACCGCCACCATCGTCGCTCGGCAGATCGACATCTGGCGGATCCGGCGGGCTGGGGTCCGGGTCGGGGGGATCGGTCGGGTCGCCGGACCCACCGACGCGTTCGGACGCGTCCTGGTCGTCATCGTAGTCACCACCGGGATCCGGGTCGGGGCTGGGGTCGATCGGATCGTAGTCACCGGAGCCGCCGACGCGCTGTGAGGATCGCGCGTCCTGTGACGGGTCGATTGGCATACGCGTACATAAGCGGTGCTTACGTCAAAAGCGTAGGGGCGTCAGACGCGCTCGCCGTCGACGAGCGGGACCGGTTCGATCCGGTCACTCACGGCGTCTCGGTCGAGATCGTCGCGCTCGTCGAGGATCTCCTCGACCACGCCCTCGGGGAGCTCGAACTCGACGACAGCAGTGGTCCGGTCGGCCGACTCACGCGTCTCGACTCGGGTCGCAGTCTCATTCATGGACGGGGCGAGAGGCTCCCCGATTAAGAAACCGAAGGGTGGGGGGTCAGAACTGGTTTGGACCACTCGGAGAGCTACTACCCGTATTAATCGTGTTTTGTGCCGCTTGCTCGTTGAGATCCTCGAGCTCGTCGAGGATGACGTTGATCCGCGCGTCGACGCCAGCCTCTTCGGCCGGTACGCGCATCAGATCGTCCGCTTTGCGGGTTATCCGATCCATCGTCTCCTCGTCTATTTGGGGACGCACCACCATGACTCACACCGTGCTACGTACGCACCGCCTAAGAACTTTGTCCGGATACCGAGAGTACCTAACAGGCTTTCCCGGCGGACACACACGCCCCCAGTATGTACCGGGAGCCACGCGGTCATGCGATTGGGATACGTACCTTTCGGACGACCGATGAACGACCCGATTAGTAGGCGGCCTGCTCAAATCCGCGGGACGGGGGTACGATACACTACTACAAATCAACCATCGGCTCCTGTATATATACATGTAATCGTGACGTAGAGAGTCTGAGTCTCCCGATTGGTAGCGGCGGGTGGACACCGCCCCCGGCGAGAAATTACCTAACGACTCACTCATTCACTCATTAACTACTACCGGCTACATACTACCCAACTGTATTACGCGTGAACAGACTTTTTTGCTGCTGTATGAGTCGGACAAGGGGGTCCGGTCCTCGATCGCGTGGTCGGCGGTCGGGGTGGCGAGGTCGGTGAGAAAAAAGAGCCGGTTTCTCGGTGTTATGCGACGTCGGCACCGTCGCGTACCGCGAGTCGGCAGACGCCCTCGATGACCTCGTCGTCGATCTCCTCGGCGACCTGGAGGAGCAGCTCGTCGAGCTCGCTCTCGCTCATCTCTTCGACCGCTTCCTTCGGTGTGGGGCGTGTGCCGTCCGGTCCCGGCGTCGTCGGTGCGTCTCCAGGTGCGTCAACCGGCGACCCGCATGATGGACAAAAGCTCGCGCCGGGGTGCGCCTCGAGCGGTTCGCCACAGTCGGGGCAGTAGTTGCTCATAATCTACTTTCCTTACTGTCCGCAACTATTTCACAGACCTGTGCTACAGCCTCATCGTCCACGTCGTCCGCAACCCGACGGAGTGTCTCTATCTTTTCACGTTCCGTTGTGTCATCGGACGATCTGTCTGCCGTCTCCGGTGAACTGGACTCTGATGACGGTTCGCTGTCGGTGGGGATCGGCGATCCACAACCGGGACAGAAGCTCGCGCCGGGGTGGGGCTCGAGCGGTTCGCCACAGTCGGGGCAGTAGTTCACACTCCCCCCTCGCCGCGGATCCTCTCGACGTCCTCGGCCGCCTGGAGGAGCGCGGCCGCGACGTCTCGCGCCTGCTCGGGGGTCACTCCCACCGTCATCGCTGCGTAGGGCCACTCGGATCCCTGTGTCTCCGTTGTCAGATTGATCTCCCCGTCGATGACGAGCGGGTAGATGAGCGCCTCCTCGGCCTCCTCGTCCGTGAGTCTCATCTCCCCGACATCATGCTTTACAGATGCTTCGTCGAAGCGTGCGGCGACCTCCCCGGTGTTGTAGACCGACGGTGGGTCTCCGGGGTCGAGGTCCTCGAGAGCGTACCCTGCCGCGTCTCGGCGGGCGACGAGATCGTCGCTACCCGTGCCGGTCGCCGGTTCACTCATCACCAATCACCTGCCGAACGGTTGCGTCGTCGTACTCGCCCGCGAGCCGCCGACGGGCGTCAAACTCGAGCATCACCGTCTGGGCCGTGCCGCCGGAGTTATAGGTTCCGGCGGGTGTAGCGTTGTTTGCCATCTTGGATGGCTCGGTCAAGGGTGTCCTATCACCCCGGCCGGTTTCGCGTCAACAATTCGTTGACACCCGACCGCTCCCGAGCTACGCGTACGTCTCTCGAGAGGGCACTTAGTCTTTTCCTAAAGGTAATGGTATACACGGACCCGCGTAAACCCCTACTTGTATAAGTTGGCCGCGTGTACTCGAAAACATGAGTGAGGACGGGCCCGACACCGTCGCGATATACGCCCGCGTCTCGACCGCCGACCAGGACGCAAGCCGGCAGCTCGACGAGCTCCGGGGCTGGGTCGCCGACCAATACCCCGAGGCTGAGGTCGAGGAGTACGTCGACGTCGTCTCGGGCGCGGCGACCGACCGCGCCCGAGAGTACCGCGCGCTCCGGGAGGCGACCGCGACCGGCGTGATCGACATCATCGTCGTCGACGAGATAAGCCGCCTGTCGCGGCTCGGCGGTGGCGAGATTCACGACTTCATACAACACGCCTTAGAGCACGACACGTCCGTCCGCGACCGCGAGGTCGGCCTCTCGATCGATGTCGGCAGCTCCGAGGTCGATCGCGCGGTGAAGGAGATGCTCGCCGGGCTCCTCGGCGATCTCGCGAAGATCGAACACAAGCAAAAGCTCCGGCGTATCCGCTCGGGAATCGCCGCCGCACAGGACGAGGGGAAGTGGACCGGTCGTCCGCCGGCCGGGTTTGAGGTCGTCGACGGCTACCTCCGGGTCGACCCCGCGGAGTACCTCCACGTCCGCGAGGCCGTCGCCCGTGTCGACCGCGGCGAGGCGTACGCTGCCGTCGCGGACGACACCGGCGTCGCGGAGTCGACCCTCCGCTCGCTGGAGGCCGACAGGCGCGACCTCTATCTCGCCGGGGAGGCCGACGATGATCGCGTCGACGCCGCCCTCGACGACATCCGCCCGCTCGACGACCTCCGCGACGACCGCGGTGAGCTGGAGGAGCTGCGGGAGCGTGTCGAGCGCGTTGAGGCAGCCCTCCGCGAGGAGTGATCGACGCCGTCCGAGGAGGTCGTAAACCGCGCGTTCGACGTCGTCGAATTGTTGAAAGAGCGACGGGGTCGGAGTGTGTGCGGTGCTTATATGGCCCCGCCCGATGATCGGCCGAGCGTATGCTTGGCACCACACGGGAGATCCCGCTCGACGACGCGAAACGGACACCAACCACCCGCCGCGATGCGGCCCATGTCTGACGACACTGACCACTCTGAGAGCCGCGTGACGGTGTGGATGGCGGCGCACCTCGTCGACGACATCGACGAGCGCGTCGATTGGCGGTACGGGTCGCGATCCGAGTGGGTCCGCGAGGCGTGTCAGTTTCGGATGGCGGTCGAGGACGCACTCGACGACCAGGGCGTCGAGCTCCCCGAGACCGAGGAAGAGCGGGAGCTGGTCCTCCGGCGGATAGCTCGCGCCGGCGTCGCCGCGATCGACGCGTCCGACCTGGAGTAATCCGGCAGTAGACCTTTTGCGACGGGCGTCCTCGGTCGGCGTATGTCCACACTAGAGAGCATCGGTACACGTCTGAGGTGGCTTCTCGGGCTGATCTTCCGGTTCTATCTAGTTCTGTCGGGGTTCTGGGGGATCGTCGCACTGTTTATCGGCGAGTGGGCTCTCGGGATCGTCGCACTGATCCCACCCGCGCTATATTTCGGGTGGGTGGCGTATCGGGAGTATCAGACGGCGCGTGTCGGGGGGAGCACCGCGTAGAAGAGGGATTTACCTCGGGTAAACTATGAGTAACCCGTAGCCGTCACTCCTCACCGCGGCAGCGGTCGTCGTGGGGGAGGGCGTCAGCCTGGGGGTTCGACCCCGTCGACCGTGTCGGGTGCGGGTGGCGCGCCGGTCACGCGGACCGGTGAGGCGGGCTCCGCCGCTGGCGGGTCGATCTCACCGCCGAACACCCGGACATTCCATGTATAGGGTACGTTAGTCGCGGCGTGTCCACCCGTCGCGACGGCCTCATCCCTCTCGGGGAGCTCGACCTCGCCGGCACCCGGCTCGTCGACGCGCTCGTACGTGGTCGCGCGGCCGGGGGCCTCCTCGACCCGTCGGATGTACCCCGCGTCGGCGAGCTCGGCGAGCACGCGGCGCACCTGTCGCGGGCCGACGTCGACGACCTCGCGTACGTCGGCCGTCGTGAACTCCCGCCCGAGCGTCCGGTAGTGCCGAGCGATCGTGGTCGCCGTCTCGCTCCAGGTCTCGGCAACCTGGGCCTCACCGACGACGGGGAGGTCCTCGCGGAGCGCCGAGGTCCTCGCGACGACGGTCGCCCCGCTATCACCGCGGGCGAACCGGAGGATCGCCTGTGTCGTTTGGTCCTCGGTCATGTGTTTCAGGTACGCGTCGCCGATCTCGGACGCGTACGCGAGCTCGGCTCCGCGCCCGTTCCGCCGGTCGGTGTCGACCTCCTCGCCGGCGAGCGCGGCGAACCGTTCGATCGCGTGGTCGCCGTAATGCTGGCAGCCGAGGATGGCCGCGAGCCGGTGCTCGCCCAGCTCGTTCGACCCCTTCACGTTCCCGTAGTTCTCCCACGCGCTCACGACGTCGTCGAGCCGGTCGTCGTTCTCGAGGACCTCCCGAACGCCCTTCGTCGTGATCGCGGCCGGTCCCCCCACGGTGACGGCCTCACCGCCCCGCTCGCGCGGCGCGTCGATCCCGGCGTACTCCTCGGCGACCGCCTCGAGGAGCGCGACGTCGCCGTCGGTGTCTTTCGACGCCGGGCTCCCCTCGTAGTACCGCGGCCGGTCCGCGGCGCGGAGCACCCGGAGGTCGAGCGCGTCCTCGAGGAAGGCGGCACGCTCCGCGGGGCCATCGTGGATGTCGTCGACGGTCACGTCCTCGCCGAGCGCGACGGACCACAGCTCGGTGCGGCCGGTGGCGTCGAGCCCGACGAGCGGCACGTCGCCGCCGCCGGCGTCGGTGCGGGCCGGTGGGTTGTGGAGCATCGCCCCGTGGCCGTTCCGGTCGAGGACCGTCGTCGCGCGGCCGTGTGTGTCGACGACGTCGAGTGAGGTGCCATCGGTCGCCCGGTCGTCGAACGCCCAGGCGTCGGTCTCGACGCGCGAGGTACCCGGCTCGTCGCCGTCGGCGATCACCGCCTCGAGGAGGTGGTGTGCGTCCGGGTGCGCGTACCCGTCGTCGGCCCAGGCGGCGAGCCGACGGCACCCCTCGCGCCCGCCCCGGAGCGCGGTCGCGGCCGCGTCGAGGCGGGCGGGTGCGGCGTCGTCGCCCTCGCGAACGCTGTCGAGCGCTCTCTCGACGAGCTGCCGGAGGTCACCGGCGATCGGGAGCCCGTCGGCGTCGAGCTCCTCGACCCCTGGCGTCGACGCGCCGGAGACCGTCGCATTCGCGAGCGGCTCGACGACGGCTGGCCGGATCCACTTCTCGATCCCGGCACCGGGTTGCTCCGGATCGAGCGCGTCGAGCGCGTCGGTGAGCTCGCGGAACGCGGCGGCCGGATCACGCCCCACGTCGATCGCGGCGAGCGGCTCGGCGACGTCGAGCTGCCGGAGGAGATCGGCGTCGACCTCCTCGCGGATCTCCGCGGCACCCTCGCGGGCGTCGAAGAGGTCACGCACCCTCGCGAGCGTCGACAGCGCGGCGTCGACGCGATCGTCGTCGCTCCCGTCACCGCGGAGCCATGACCGGACCCACTCGTCGCTGCCGAGGTCGCGCTGATACACGTCGCGACGGTCCTCGACGTCGTCCCGGAGCGACCGCGCGAGCCACGTCGCATGATCGTCCGCGAGGTCGTCGAACTCCCTCGCGAACGCCTCCCCGACGAACTCGTCGAGGACCACCGCCCGCGGCGCGGTCTCGACGCGGCCGCGTCCGTCGCGAGAGTAGGCGGTCCGGACGCTCGGAACGTGAGCGTGAACGTAGCTCCCGACCAGGAGGTCGGCGGTGTCGTCGTCGTCGCTCGCGTGCTCCCACCCGGCGGAGTAGTCACACGTCTCCTCGCCCGAGCACGGCAGCTCCGCGCCGAAGAGCCCGTGGGCCTGGGTGTGGATCTCCCGTGGGGTGTACCCGAGCCGCCGGGCGACGTGCGCCACCAAAGCCCAGGCCGGCCCGTGCTCGCCGTCCGCCGTGGGGCAGGTCGGCCGGTCGAGCGGGACCTCGTCGTCCTCTCCGTCGGTGAAGAGGTCCTCGGCGTCGACGTCGCGGTCCTCGTCGGTCGCACCGTCGAGCGCGTTCGCGACGACCGACCACCGATCGCGGAGCCGATCCTTCCCCCCCTCGCGGACGTACTCGGTGGCCGCACCGAGGATCCCGTCATCGACACGCTCGTCGGAGAATACCGGGAGGATCCGCGCGTCGACTCCCCAGCGCTCGGCTTTGTCGAGCGCCTGGGCCTGTAACTCCTTTCGCGGCGCGAGGTACGACAGCGGCCGCTCTCGCGCCGTCTTCACGGTGCCGGTCGTCTTCCCGGTCGCCGGCAGCGCTGTGACGATCGTCGGCGAGCCGTCCTCGGTCGCGGCATCGCGGATCAGCCGCTCGACCTCCCCACGAGCGTCGTCGAGGGCGTCGCTGTCGACGCCGCTCACGTCGCGAGCGTCGAGCAACTCCTCGGCGGGTGGGAGTTGTGCGGTGAGCTCTCTCGCGCCGTCCTCGGCGGGCTCCCACCGCGGCAGCGGCGCGCCGTACTCCTCACGGGCCGTCCGGTACGCGTCCGTGAACGCGCCGCCGGCGAGCTCGGCGTTCGGATCGTCGATGATCCCGGCGTCGAGCGCGGCGAACCGCACGACGTCGAGCACACGCTCGGTGTCGGCATCCCAGATCGTCCCGCTCTCGAAAACGAGGACCGACGCCTCACTCTCACTCTCGCGCCACGCGGGATTGAGCGCTCGGACGGCGTCGCCGCCGACCTCGCCGTCCGAGGCGGTCTCCTCGGTCGCGAGCGCGTCGGTGTTGAGATCCCAGTACGTGGCCTCGCCGATCACATCGAGCACGGCGTCGAACTCGGCGATCGCGTCGCTCGTCGTGTAGTACGCCGGCAGCGGCGCGCCGTACGTCTCGCGGGCGATCGCGTACGCCTGTGGGTACACGTCGTCGAGCGGCTCGTCGGGACCGCCGACGAGCTCCTCGCGAACGGCGACCGCCCGCACGACGTCGACCGCCTCGCCGGTCGCGGGGCACGCGAACCGGTCGGGTGCGTCCGCGGCGGCCTCCAGGTCGTCGACCTCGTCGGGCGTCACCCGGCCGGCAGCATCCCATGCGCGGCGCGGGTCGACCGTCGCGGTGACCTCGCGCGGATCGCGGCCGTACTCCTCCTCGTCACCCCCACGCGATCGCTCCAGCTTCGGGATCGAGAACCCGAGATCGCGGAGGTGGTCGATCGCCTCAAAGAACGTCTCACCGGAGACATCCGAGGGCTCGGCTCCGGCGTGGTTGATCAACCCCGCGTCGATCGCAGCCATGACCGCCGGACCACCGTATCCGCCGTCGTGGCCGGTGTCATGCCAGATCCGATCGTCGATGTAGTTCGCGGTCCCCCCGTCGTCGGCCGACCCCCACGTCGGAAGGAACGACCGGCGATCCTGGGTCCACTCCCGGACGATCGTCCGCTCACCGACCCGCTTCGGGTCGAGCCGGTCGAGCGCGCGGAAGATGTCGCGAATGTCGTCGGTCGTCTCGTCGCTCCCGGTCGCGGTTGGTTCGTACCCGTCGAGATCGTACTCCTCGCGATCGTCCGCGGTCGTTTCCTCGGGGAGCTCACCGTACTCGTCGAGCACGTCCTCGAGGCCGTCGGTGTCCCACTCGGCGACCCCGAGCGGTGTTCCGGTGACGTGGTCGCCGGTCGCGACGCACACGTGTTTGTTTGCGTATATCTCGACGGCCGGGACGTCGTCGTGTGAGCCCCAGGGCTCGTCGTCGATCGTGAACTTGGCCTCGGGGAGCCCTCGGGGGAGATCACCGCGGTAGTAGGCGTGAACCCCACCGCCGGAGGTCGACACGTCGGCGTACGTGATCCCGAGCGCCTCGAGTATCCGAACGAACTCGGGATGAACCTCGCCGGTCTCGGGGTCGCGAACGTCGTCACCGTCGACGAACGCGTACGGGTCGTCGTGCTGCTGAAGGAACACACGGCCGTCGAGCCGCGGGTCGTCCTCGGCGATCGCGACGGTCTCGCCGTCGACGTAGTTCTCCTCGAGCCCCCACTTGAAACGCGCGTCGTCCTCGGGGTCAGCCTCGGGGTGGTCCCGATCGGCCCAGGGGGCGAACGGCAGCTTTTCGCGGTGACCCATCCACTGCTCCCGCTCCAGCAACTCGGGTGGGTACTCGTCGGTGGCCCCCTCCGAAAACTCGGCGTCCTGCCACGATCCGCTGGGCTCCTCCCCCGTCACGTCCTGCTCGACGCCGGTCTCACCGCCTTCACCCTCGGGGTCGTCGTCGGGAGAACCGTCTCCTCGGGTCTCTGTATCGTCGGAATCCGACGTTTCGGCCGTTTCGTCGAGCCGAACGACACCGAACGCGCTGCCGTCCTCCTCCTCGACGAGCACACCCTCGGCGAGCGCCTCCTCGACGCGATCGTACGCGACACCGACGTCGAGATCGCGGGCGTCGGCGAGGGCCTCGGCGACGGTACCGACCGGCGGGTCGTCGAGCTGCTCCAGGAGCCGGCTCCAGGCGTCGTGACCGAGGTCCGACGCCGTCATGGGTGACACCTCCCGTCGTCGCGAGCCGGACACTGTTGGTCGCGGTCGCGGATGAAGCACCCGCAGTAATCACAGACCGGCGGATCGACAGTGACGGTCCGACTCACGCCGACTCACCTCCTACCAGGTGAGTGACTGAAAGAACCCTACGAAGGCTGCCGCTACCGACAGAAATCCACTTAAGTAAATGGGTTGGGGCGGATTTGAACCGCCGGCCTCCTCCATGTCAAGGAGGTGTCATAACCGGACTAGACTACCAACCCGCCGGGGCTTACTGACGCGTTTCGTGGTTTCCGGGGGACGTAATTGAACCTTTCGTTTCGGGGGCCCGCGAGACGATCGCCGGGACGAATCGGAGACGGTACTGCGACGAATGGTACGGCAACGAATGGTACGGCAACGAATGGTACGGCAACGAATGGTACGGCAACGAATGGTACGGCAACGAATGGTACGGCAACGAATGGTACGGCAACGAATGGTACTGCGACGAATGGTACGGCGACGAACCGGTGACAGCACGGCGACTCGCCGCCGACGGCTCTCGGTGGATCGTCGCCGATGGTTTTCGACCGGTTTTACTGCGTCGACGCGAGCCGTCTCGTATGGTCGATCTCTCCGCTCGGGCGGACCGGTTGGACGAGTACCTCGACGCCCGCGGACTCGAGGCCGCGTGGTTCGCCGAGCCCAACGGGTTCGCGTGGCTCACCGGCGGCGACAACGTCATCGACGCCGACGCGTCACACGGGATCGCCGCCGCCGGCTACGACGGCGAGTTCCGCGTGATCACCGACAACATCGAGTCTCAACGCCTCGCCGACGAACAGCTCCCGGACGAGTTCGCGATCGAGTCCTTCCCGTGGTACGCTGACTCACTCGCGGGTGCCGTCGCCGACCGGTCCCCGCTCCCCGCCGCCGTCGACTTCGACGCACCCGAGTTCGACGCGTCCGACTTCGAGCCGATCGAGTCGAGCCGGCTCCGCCAGCCGCTCACCGACGGCGACGTGGAGCGCTACCGCGAGCTGGGTCGCGAGGCCGCGGCAGCCCTCGAGACGGTCTGTCGGAACCTCGAGCCGGAGGACCCCGAGTACGAAGTGGCCGCCGGGATCGACATCTCGCTGTCCTCGCGGGACGTAAACACGCCGGTGGTCCTCGTCGGCGGCTCGGAGCGCGCACGGTCGTACCGCCACTTCACTCCCACCGACGCGACGCTCGGCGAGTACGCGCTCGTCTCCGTCACCGCCGAGCGCGGAGGGCTGTACGCCTCGCTCACGCGGACCGTCGCGTTCGACGCCCCAGACTGGCTCGAGGACCGCCACCGGGCGGCCGCGCGCGTCGAGGCCACGGCGCTCGCCGCCACCCGCGCGGCCGCCGCCGGCGAACTCGACGCGGACGACGGCCCGGAAACTAACGGACTCGGAACTGACGGACCCGGAACTGACGGGCCCGGAACTGGCGGGGCCGGGACCGCCGGCGACGTCTTCGAGGCGATCCGCGAGGCGTACGACGCCGTGGGGTTCGACGGGGAGTGGAAACGCCACCACCAGGGCGGGGCCGCCGGCTACGCCGGACGCGAGTGGATCGCGCGACCCGATTCCGACGAACCCGTAGTCGAGCCGATGGCATACGCCTGGAATCCCACGGTGGTCGGCGCGAAAAGCGAGGACACGTACCTCGTCGACGGCGACCGCCACGAACTGCTCACGAAGACCGGCCAGTGGCCCACACACGAGGTCGAGTCCGTCCCCGTCGACGGCGTCCCCACGGAGACGTTCGAGCGGCACGCCCCGGTGATCCGCTGATCGAGCGAGGGCGAGAGAACTGACCGAGCGACGGCGGAACACTGACCGAACCGGAGGCGGGGGAAGTTTCATAGCGATGGAATCCGACGTGTCTCCCATGCCAGACGACCCGTACCGCGGGCCTCGGTCGGCGCTCGAGGCCGCGGCCGAGAGGCGGGGAATCGACGACCCGAGCCCCGACGCGGGCCCGCGGGTCGCGCGAGTCCCGGAGTCACACGTCCACGACACCTTCGAGGTGGGCGGACTCGAGACGAAACGCGAGGAGTCGCTGTTACAGGCGGTGCTCGCCGACCACGACGGGGTCAGCGCCGCCTCGGCGACCCAGCGCAACGGAACCGTCGGCGTCCACCACGACCCGTCGGTCTCGCGGGCCGACCTCAGAGAGGTACTGGAGTCGTACGACCTCGCCGTCGCTCCCGGCGACGAGGCGTTCGCGAGCCGTCGCGAATCGCAGTTCGCCTCCGCCCGCGTCGCCGTCGCGGTGCTGTTCGGGCTCATGGTCGCGACGCCGTACGTCGCGGTGTTGTACCCCACCCGCCTCGAGTGGCTCTTCTACGACCCGATCACCGTCGAGTACCTCCGGTCGATCCTCGACTCGCGGGCCGCGACGCACTTCTTCGTCAACCTCGCCACGCTGTCGGGCGTCGCGTTCCTCGTCGCCTGCGGGCCGGCGATCCGCCGGGCGTTCACGGCGGCGACCGAGGGACGGCTCACCCGCGAGCTCGCGTTCGTCGGCGGCGTCTGTGCCGTCTTCGGCTACAGCACCCTCGCGGCGTTCACCGGCTTCGATGGCGCGGTCCACTACGACCTCGTCGCGTACGCGGTCGCGGGCGTCACCGTCTGGAACCACTTCGCGACCGAGGAGCCCTCGGTCGAACGGCGCGCGACCGAATCCGAGGTCGCCGCGAGCGGGGCGGAGCAGGTCGCGGACGCGGACGCCGACGACCGCGTCGCGCTGACCGACGGCGGGCGGTAGATCGCGGCTGATCGGCTTCCTTCGTTCGATTCCGTTCGTCCGATTCCGTTCGTCCGATTCCGTTCGTCCGGATTCGGTCGACACGGGCACTGAACTCGACACGGGCACTGAACTTTTCACGTGAGCCGAGGAACGTGTACAGCATGGTCTCCGGGTTTCAAGACCGATCGCCCGTGGTCACCGTCTTCGGCGTCCTCGTAGCCATCGTCGCGATCGTGGGAACGCGGTTCCTCGGATGGGAGTGGGGATCCGGACAACTCGTTCCGACGATCGTCGGCGTCGTCGTCGCGGGCATCGCCGTGGTCATCGTCGTTCGGCGAGCCATGGAGTAAAAGACGAGTTCCGGCGGACTCCTCTTCGATCACCGGGAGCGTCGAGTTCGTTTCTCGAGCGCTCGGGCGGTGCGGTTCGGTCCGGAGAGACAGCAGTCCACCTCTCCCGGAGAGACGGCACTCCACCCTTCCCGGAGAGACGACACGCCACTACCCGATGTACGCGTGGCCGACGACGGCGACGATCAGCGCCGCGACGACGATCCACGCGAACGGCTCCGCGGCGAGCAGCGTGAACGGGCGAAGGACGGACTCGTCGAACCCGAAGAGCAAGCCGGCGACGACCACCGCCGCGACCACGGTCGCCGCGACCACCGCGGAAATACCGAAAAGCGCGGTGTCCGATGCGTCCATACCCCTCCTGTGTCGGCGACGGGCAAAAACGTCCCGTCGCCGGGGCGTGCGAGGGCGGTCCGCCGGCGATCGCCCGCCGACGACGGTCCGCCGCTGACGACGATCCGCCGCCGCCGACGGTCGTCGATCCCGCGTCAGCGACGCGCGATCAGGTCGACGCGCGTGAGCGAGACCGCCGCGAGCACCATCGACACCGCCACCGCGAGGAAGACCACGCTGATGACGTTGACTTCCGGCGTCACGTTGTACCGGATCTGGTTCCAGATGTACACCGGCAGCGTGGGGTCGCCGGAGCCCTTCACGAAGTAGGTGTAGACGAACTCGTTGAACGAGAGGGTGAACGCGAGCAACCCGCCCGCAACGACTCCCGGGAAGACGTTCGGCAGGGTGACCTGCCGGAAGGTCTCGAACTCGTCGGCCCCGAGGTCCTTCGAGGCCTCCTCGAGGCCCCTGTCGAAGGACATGAACGTCGGGAGGATGACGAGCGTCGCGAACGGGATCGTCCGGATCACGTGGGCGATCACCACCGACACGTAGTCGGGGAGCCCGAGGGTGCCGTTGAAGAACAGCACCATGGCGATCCCGGTCACCACGAGCGGGACGATGATCGGCAGCGTGGCCAGAAGCTGGAGCCAGCTCCGGCCGGGGAAGACGTACCGGTCGACCGCGTACGCGATCATCGTCGCCAGCGCGACCGTGATCCCCGTCGCGGGAATCGAGATGGTCAGCGTCGTGACGATGGCGTCGAGCGCGGCGTCGTTCGAGAGGAACACCCGGTACCACCGGAGCGTGAGCTGATCCGGCGGGAAGGACAAGACGCCACCGTCCGCGAAGGACATGAACACGAGCACGCCGATCGGCAGCCAGAGGAACGCGAGCACCGCGACGATCACGGCGGAGGCCATGCGCGAGGCGTGCGTCTGCGTGAACCGCTCGAACGGGGCGGTGACCCGATCGATCGCGCTCACGACGTCTCACCTCCGGTGCCGAAGAGGCCGCCGCCCAGCCGCGTCGCGAGCACCAAAAGCGCCACGACGACCACCGAGATGACCATCCCGATGGCCGCGCCGAACGGCCAGTTGAAGGCGCTCTTGAACTGGTTCTCGATCACCATCCCGATCATGACGTTGTTCGTCCCGCCGAGCAGCCGCGGCGTGATGAACGACCCGAACGTCGGGATGAACACCAACACGACCCCGGTGATCACCCCGTTTATCGTCATCGGCAGCGTGACCGAGAGGAACGTCCGGATCGGCCCCGCCCCGAGGTCCTTCGACGCCTCGATGAGGTCGGCGTCGAGGTTCGTCAGCGAGGCGTAAAACGGCAACACCGCGAGCGGCAGCCAGACGTACGTGAATCCGATGAGCACGGCGGTTTCGGTGTACAGAAGCGAGAGCGCCGGCAGCCCGACGAGGTTCAGGATCGAGTCCAGGACGCCGTCACTCTGGAGGATGTTGATCCACGCGTACATCCGGATGATGTAGCTGGTCCAGAACGGCAGGATGACCAAGAGCAGGAGCAGCGTCGTCCGCCGCGAGAACCGGACGATGCTGTACGCCAGCGCGTACCCGACCGCCGCGACGATCGCGGTCACCTGGACGCTGAGCAGGAACGTCCGCCAGACGACCGTGAGGTACGTCTCCGAGGTGAGGAAGTCGGTGTAGTTGCGCAGCGTCCACGCGCCGCCGATCTGGTCCGCCTGAAACGAGACGACGAGCATCGCGAGAAGCGGGATCGCGAAGAAGAACACCAAGATCCCGTAGGGCGGCCCGGCGATAGAGAGCGTCCGGAGTCGCGGTCGATCGCGGAGGAACGCCGTGAGGTCGCTCACGCGGGCGTCGATTCCGGACGCGGTCCCGCCGTCCGTGGCGACCTCGCGGTCGGTCGTGGCGACCCCGTCGTCGGGCGCGGCCATCTCGCGATCGGTCGCGTCGACCGTCCCGCCGCTCTCCGACTCCGCGGCGTTCTCGCCGTCAGAACGCGACGACTCCGTCATCAGGATCCTCCGTCGCGGTCGTCCGCGGACCCGTCACGGCGGTAGACGTGGACGTCCGCCGCGTCCCACGCGACCGCGACGCGGTCGTCGACCTCGAAGGCGGCGGACCTGACCTCGGCGGACAGCCGTCCCCACCGATCCGTCTCGATCCCGTACTGCGAGTCGCTCCCCTGGTAGCTCCGGCTCCGCACGACCCCGGTCGTCGAGAACGTCCCATCGCTGTCGTCTGCGTCGCCGTCGCGGTCGCCACTTCTCTCGTCACCGCCGGTCTCGCCGTCGCCGGTCCCGCCGCCGTCGCCGGCCGGTTCGACGCGCACCTGGAACGGCCGGATACAGACGTCGACCGCGTCGTCGACGGCGAGGTCGCCGACCGCGACGTCCCCCGGGACCGACACCTCGCCGCCGCCGACGTCGAGGCCGATCGCCCCGTCGTCGACGGCGACGACGCGCCCCTCCACGGCGTTGACGTCGCCGATGAAGTCCGCGACGAACCGGCTCGCGGGGCTCTCGTACAGCTCCTCGACGCTCCCGACCTGTTGGATCTCCCCGTCGTCGAGGACGACGAGCCGGTCGGAGACCGCGAGCGCGACCTCCTGGTCGTGGGTGACGTAGAGGAACGTCGTGTCCGTCTCGACCTGGATGCGCTGGAGCTCGCCTTGCATGTGCTGGCGGAGCTTGCGGTCGAGCGAGGAGAGCGGCTCGTCGAACAGCACGAGCGCCGGCTCGTTGACGAGTGCGCGCGCGAGCGCGACCCGCTGTTGTTCCCCGCCGGAGAGCTCCGCGGGGGAGCGGTCGCCGTACCCCTCCAGACGAACCATCTCCAGCATGCGCTCCGTCCGCTCGCGTCGCTCGTCGGCCGGGACGCCGGACTGTTTCAGGCCGTAGCCGATGTTCTCCGCGACCGTGAGGTGCGGGAACAGCGCGAGGTCCTGAAACACCATGTTCACGTCGCGCTCGAACGGCGGCGAGCCGACGACCTCGACGTCGTCGAGGGCGATCTCGCCGTCGGTCGGCTCCTCGAACCCCGCGACCATCCGGAGGACGGTCGACTTGCCGGACCCGCTGGGGCCGAGGATGGAGACGAACTCGCCGTCCTCCACGTCGAAGTCCACGTCGTCGACGGCGACGAGGTCGCCGAACTCCTTCGTCAGCCCGCGGACGCGCAGCAGCGACATTCTAGGCGGCCTTGACTGCGGTCCAGATCTCGTCGTATCGCGAGCGGACCTCGTCGGAGAGGGTCTCGGAGAAGACGAGGTCCCACTCGTCCGGCCAGTTCGTGAACTCGGCGTCCTCCTCGGAGAGCTCGTCGCTGATGTCGACGGCGGGCTGGTAGCCCATGGTCTCGAACAGCTGTGCGGCGTTCTCCGTCTCGCTGGCCCAGTTGGTGAACTGGAGGCTGGCGATCGGGTTGGGCGCGCCCTGCGGGATGACGAAGAGGTCGCTCGTGTACATCGCTCCCTCCTGGGGCGCGGTGTAGTGGACCGGTGCGCCCTCCTGGAACCGCGCCGTGTAGGTCCGGCCCATCGTGAGCGGGCCGGCCACGACGTCCTCGTTGACGAAGAGGCTCATCCCCTGCTGATAGTCGCCCCAGTAGGTCTGGAGGAGCGGCTTCTGCTGGATGAGCACCTCCTCGATCTCGTCGTAGTCGTCGGGCTGGATCGGGTCCTGTCCGGTGTACAGCGCGGCGATCTGACAGGAGACCGTCGCGTTGTCCCACATACAGAGGTTCCCCTCGTGTTCCTCGTCCCAGAGGACGCCCCAGGAGTCGGGTGCCGAGTCGAAGTACTCGTCGTTGTACGTGAGCGGGTAGAGAACGAGCGACTCCGGGACCCCGTACACCGAGCCGTCCTGCTGGTAGGAGCTCGCCTCCTTGATCCGGTCGGTGATGTTGTCCCAGGCGGGCATGACGTCGACCGGGATCTCGTGGAGGAAGTCGTTCTCGATCGACCGCTCGACCCAGTTCGTCGTGGCGGCGATGTTGTCGATCTCGTCGTTGCCGGCCTGGAGCTGGGAGTACCACTGGTCCGCCGAGGAGTAGCCGGAGTTGCTCACGTCGACGTCGAACTCCTCGCCGAAGGCGTCGATCGCGTACTCCGCCCAGGAGTCGTACCAGTTCCACAGGTTCAGGTTCGATTCGAGGTCCTCGGGCGGCCACTCCGTGACGTCCATCGGGACCCGGTCGCTCCCACCGCCCCCACCGCCGAGACAGCCGGCGGCGGCCGCCGCGCCCGTCGTCGCCGCGCCCTGAAGGAAGCGGCGGCGCTTCAGACTCGTCGACCCGTCGGTCACTTTACGCATGCTGTCCCTCCGTCGAACGATCCGCTATCGGACTGAAACTCGCGATCCATCACGTGTGAGGAACTACGATCCTCCGTGATAAGCGTATCGAGGGGGATCACACCCCATCGCCGGTCGTCGCCCGGCGATCGGCGACCTCGCCGTCGACCGATCCGCATCATCGATCACGGGGGACGGTGTCGAAACCGGGGGCGTTTTGCTGGTCGCCTCGGTAGCGGGGGTATGACCTTCGAGAACGCGTTCGATCGGTCGCTCGGGAGCCGCCGCGTCGGCGGGATGAACGAGTCGGTCATCCGGGAGATGACACGGGAGGCTCACCGCCACGAGGCGATCAACCTCTCACAGGGGATCCCCGACGAGGACGAGACGCCGCCGTCGGTCAAGGAGGCCGCCCGGGAGGCGATCGACACGGACAGCCAGTACACCATCACCTGGGGGCTCCCCGCGCTCCGGGAGGCGGTCGCCGACCGCTACGCCGACTGGAAGGGGATCTCCTACGACCCGGAGACGGAGGTCACGATCACTAGCGGGACGAGCGAGGGGCTCATGTCCGCGCTGTTGGCGCTCTGTGATCCCGGCGACGGCGTCGTCTACTTCGAGCCCACCTACGAGAGCTACATCCCCGGCGTCCAGTTCGCCGAGGGGAAGCCGATCCCCATCGACATCACCGACGGGTTGGCCGTCGAGGCGGACGCGCTCCGTTCGGCCGCCGCCGACGCGTCGATCCTGATCTTGAACCACCCGCACAACCCGACCGGGAAGGTGTTCACGCCCGAGGAGCTCGAGCTGATCGCCGAGGTCGCGGTCGAGGAGGACCTGATCGTGATCACCGACGAGATCTACGAGCACATCGTCTACGCGGACGACTACCGCAGCCCGGTGACCGTCGACGGGCTCGCCGAGCGCACGGTCGTCTGTACGGGGATGTCGAAGACCTACTCCGTCACCGGGTGGCGCGTCGGCTTCGTGCTCGCGCCCGAGCCGCTCTCGGCGGAACTGCGGAAGTTCCACGACTACACGAGCATCTGCGCGCCGACCCCGTTCCAGCACGCCGGCGTCGAGGCGCTCTCCTTGCCCGAGCGCTACTACGAGGAGCTCTCCGACTCCTACGAGCGCCGGCGCGAGCAGCTGTACGACGGCCTCCGGTCGGTCGGGCTCGACCCCGTCAAACCCGACGGGGCCTACTACATGCTGACGCGCTACCCGACCGACGAGGACGACACGGAGTTCTGCTTCCGGCTCATCCGCGAGGCGGGCGTCGCCGCGGTCCCCGGGAGCAGCTTCTACACCGACGAGGGCGAGGAATGGGTCCGGTTCACCTTCTCGCGGAACGAGGAGACGATCGACCGGGCGATCGACCGGCTCGACGAGAGCCGGTTCTGGGAGGCGTAAGGGATCGGTTCGGGAACCGGCGTGGGTCCCGCGGAACCGGATCGTCCGGATCGACGCGACGCGAAACGGAAGAGAGTCGAAGGGAGTCGGTCGGACGGATCGTGTGATGGAGAAGAGATCGTTGTTGGCGCGGTGATCGTCTCCAAAGCCCCAGTCGCGAGGCGTGCGCACGCTCGCTGTCGTTCGAGACGGCGAAGCCGTCTCGTGATGACGAGAGAGCGGAGCTCTCTCGAACCACGGTCCTCGGTCGCTCGTTTCACTCGCTCCCTGCGGTGCTTACGTCGCCGGGCTTCGCCCTCGCGACTGCCCCTTTGAGTCCCGCCCCGCACAGCCCCGCACCTCACGCCTCCCCAGCCTCGTTGCTCGCGCTTTTCAAGCGCTCGTGGCGTCCCTCGCGGGCCGGTCGCGGGCCTTCGGCCCGCTCCCGGGCGCAGGGCGAGAGCGGAGCTCTCGCTTGAAGCCGGCGGCTCCGCCGCCGGCGACGCCACCGCCCCGCCACCTCCCCGGCGCTACCTTTTTGCCCGTCACTCGCCAGGCTCTCGCATGACCGACACGTCCTTTCTTCGCTCGATCCTCTCCGCGGATCAGGTGTCGACGGCGGACGGGGACCGCGACCGTCACGGGACCGACTGGGGAACCTCGTCCGAGGACGCTTCCCCGCCCGACGTCGTCGTCTGGCCGGAGTCGACCGAGGAGGTCTCGGCGGTGCTCTCGGCCGCGACCGAGCGGGAGATTCCGGTCACGCCCTTCGCCGCGGGGACGGGCATCGAGGGGAACGCCGTCCCCGCCCACGGCGGGATCAGCCTCGATCTCACCCGAATGGACGCGATCCTCGACGTTCGGCCGGGCGACCTCCAGGTCGACGTCGAGCCCGGCGTGATCGGGGCCGACGTCGACGAGGCGGTCGCCGGCCACGGGCTCTTCTTCCCGCCGCTTCCGACCTCCGGCGACATGGCGACGATCGGCGGAATGATCGCGACGAACGCGAGCGGGAAACGGACCGTCAAGTACGGGAAGGTCGGCGACTGGGTGCGCGAGATCGAGGTCGTCCTCGCCGACGGCTCCGTGTTCACGACGGGGACGCGCGCCGCGAAGACCTCCTCGGGCTACGACCTCCGGGACCTGATCGTCGGCAGCGAGGGCACCCTCGGCGTGGTGACCCGCGCGACGCTCGAACTCGCCGGCAGGCCCGAGCGGACGCGGGTCGGCCGGGCGACGTTCGGGACGCTGGAGGACGCCACCGCGGCCGCCGCCGACCTCGTCTCCTCGGGCGTCGACGTCAGCGCCGTGGAGCTGGTCGACGAACTGAGCGCCCGGATGGTGAACGACTACGTCGGCTCCGATCTGCCCGAGGGACCGACGCTCTTCTTAGAGTTCCAGGCCGACCACGGCCTCGAGCGGGAGGTGGAGTTCTGCCGGGCGATACTCGACGCACACGACCCGGTCGCGGTCATGCTCGACGGGGAGACCGACCCCGAGGAGGTCTGGAAGCCGCGCCACGAGCTGGCGGACGCGGTCCGGGCGTACTACCCCGAGCTGGAGTCGTTCCACTCCGGGGACATCGCGGTGCCGATCGGCTCCTTCTCGGACATCGTCGCGCACGTCCACGCGGTGGCCGACGCCCACGACGTGCCGATCCCGACGTTCGGGCACTCCGGGGACGGCAACGTCCACTTCGACGTGCTCGTCGACCCCGACGAGGAAGGGGCGGTCGCCGAGGCGCACGAGATCTACGAGTCGATCGTCACGGAGGCGATCGCCCTCGGCGGGACCGCCACCGGCGAACACGGGATCGGGCAGGGGAAACGCGAGTTCCTGCCGGTCGAACACGGCGAGGCCGGCGTGGCGGCGATGCGCGCGATCAAGGACGCGCTCGACCCCCACGGGACGCTCAATCCGGGGAAGGTCTTCCCGGAGTAGGGAGAGTCCCTACAGCTCCGGCGTCGAGGAGGCGTCGATCGGGTCCGCCGTCACGGAGCCGCCGGAGCCGCCGGGCGAGTCGTCGCGAAGCTGGAGGTACGCCGCGGCGATCACGCCGTACAGCGCGGTGAAGAGGACGCTCGTGACGACGCTCACCGCGACCTCGGAGGCGAGCCCGAGCCCGACCAAGTCGAGGACCGACCCGACCGCGCCGACCATGCCGCCGATACCGCCGGAGAGGACCACGAGCAGGGCGAGCTTGAGCCGGTTGCCGCGCGCGAGCGCCCAGCTCCGCTTGAGCGCGCCGATCGTCCCCTCGTCCTCGACGCCGACCGCGAAGACGAAAAACAGGAAGGAGGCGGCGAGGAAGATCCCGGGGAAGAAGAGCGCCGCGAACCCGAGCGTGACCGCGATCGACACGACGAAGCCGCCGACGACCATCGAGAGGGTCGCCCGGCCGACCCGCCGCGTGAGAAGTTCCGCGGGGAACGAGGCGAGTTCGCGCGCGGGGCGAGCGAGCGCCCGCGAGAGCGCCACGAAGTAGACGGAACTCGCGAGCAGCGTCGCGGCGAGGAGCGCGACCCCGGCCTCCGCGGGGAGGGGAAGCACGAGTCCCGCGGACTCGCCGAACCGTCCCGCGACCTCCGGGGGGAGGTAGCCGATCACGGCGGTGTTGACCGCCGCCTGGGTGACCAGCTGGATGGCGAGCAGCCCCGCGAGGAGGATCCCGCCGGTCTTGGTGAGTATTCGTCCGATGCCGTCGCTAACCGCCTGGCCGAGTTGGAGGGCCATGTCATCGAATCGAAGCTACGAGCGTAATAAAACGACCGGATCCGCGGCGGTCGCGGTCCCGACACACGACGCCCGTTCGAGGGGATCGGGTCCCGAAAACCGCTCACGGTGACGGGCCCGGGAACCGCTCAGGCCGTGAACCCCTGCTCGGGGTCGATCGGAACGTGGAACTCGCCCGGAGCGTGGAGGCCGCCCGGAGCGTGGAGGCCACCCGGAACGGGTCAGATGAACTCCGACGGCCGCGGCCCGTTCGTGACGTGGACCTCGAACGGCTGCGTGCCGACGTCGTCCCGCTCCGCGAGGTGCCAGTACGTCTCGGCCAACTCGTCCGGATCGAGGAACGTCTCCGGCTCGCGCTCGGGCTGGCGCTCGCGGGCCTCCGGCGAGTCGATCTGTCCGTCGAGGACGACGTGGGCGACGTGGACCCCCTCCGGTCCGAACTCCTGGGCGATGTCCATCGCCATCCCGCGGGCGGCGAACTTCGCGGCGGTAAAGCCGATCGCGCCGCCGCGGCTCCGCACCGCGGAAGTCGCGCCGGTGAAGATCACCGTCCCGCCGCCCGTCTCGAGCATGTCGGCGACGGCCTCCCGCGAGCAGACGAACGCGCCGCGCCCGCCGACCGCCCACGCCTCCTCGAACGCCTCGACGCTCGTGTCCATGAGCCCCGTCCAGGAGGCCGCGCTCGCGTGGTTGACGAGGACGTCCACGGGACCGAACGCCTCCCGGACCGTCTCGAACCCCTCGCGGACCCGGTCCACGTCGGCCAGGTCGACCGGAACGGCGAGCCCCTCGCCCGGCTCCGGGAGGTCGGCGGCGAGCTCCTCGATGTAGTCCGCCGACCGGGCGAACAGCGCGACCCGGCATCCCTCGGCGGCGAACTTCCGTGCGATCGACGCTCCGAGCCCGGGACCGACGCCGGCGACGACGACAGTGCGCGTCATGACGCCGCGTACGGCCCGGCGGTTCAAAAGTCCACATCGGTCCCGAAGCCGAGCCAGAGACGCCGGCGAGCGACCGACAGCCCAGCCGGAGGAGACGAGACGCGTTCGTCAAGAGAGACGATTTAACCGAGGGTCGTCAGGAAAGACCATTTAACGGAGGACGTTCTCCGGAGACCCGTGCAGCGCGAAGCCCTCCCACGACGCACCTTCCGTGATCCGGACGTACAGACGCCCCGTCTCTCGCGCCCATCGATCCGTCGACCGAACGACGTGGTAGGCGAATGAACCGCCGCCGATCCGGCTCGGCCGTCGCCGGCGTCCTCCTCGCCTGCGTCCTCCTCGCGGGGGCGTTCGGCGGGACCGCGGCGCTCGCCTCGGCCGACACGCCAGCCGTACAGGTCTCCTCCGTGAACGCGTCGCCGGACTCCCCGGTCGTCGGCGAGACCGTCACGATCGAGACGACGATCGCCAACCTCGAGGGAACCAACGGGACCGTCGATATCACGGACGTGTACCTCAGAGACTGGCCGAGCGAGTACGAGCGCGTCGAGAACGTGGGCTCCGTCGCCCCCGGCGGAAGCGTGACCGTGCCGGTGACGACCGCCTTCGACGAGCCGGGAGAGAAACGGGTCACCGTCAACGTCGTCGTCAGGGACGAGGCGGACGACTCCCACTCGTACTCGTACCCCCTCGTGGTCGACGTCGAGGAACCCGACGTGGACGGCGGGCTCTCGGTGGACCGAAACGCCTCCGGGGAGACCGCCGTGACGCTCACCAACTACGGGAACGTCGCGTTCTCCGACGTCGATATCGCCGCCGTGACCGGGGACGAACGCCGGGAGCGACGACGCGCGCTCGACGTCGCGCCCGGCGACGACCGGACGGTGGCGTTCGACATCGCGGGGTACGATAGAGCCGATCTCGCGTTCGTCGCGAGCTACACCGCGAACGGCGAGACCCACCGGATCAGGCGCGGGTTCGGCGAGGCGCCCGACGTTCGAGGCGGTCTCTCGGTCGACGAGAACGACCCGAACCGAGCGACGGTCACCCTCGACAACTACGGGAACGTCGCGTTCTCCGACGTCGAGGTCCGCGTGCTGATCGACGGCGAGGTGCGCGACCGGCGGTTCGCCAGGGACGTCCCGGCCGACGGGAACCGGTCGATAGCGTTCGACACCGAGGGGTACGACGCCGAGAACGCCACGTTGACCGCGAGCTACGTCGCGAACGGCGAGACCCACGAGATCTCCCGCGAGGTCGCGCTCGACCCGGAGGTCTCCGGGGAGATACGCCTGACCGCGGTCGAGACCACGCGGCTCGGCGGGAGCGTGTCGATCGACGGGGAGGCGGCGAACGTCGGCGGGACCGACGCCGAGTCCGTCCTCGTGAGCGTGCGCGACGTCGACGGCGTCACGCCCGAGGGCGGGTCCGGCGAGTACTTCGTCGGCGCGGTCGACGCCAGCGAGTTCGCCACCTTCGAACTCGCCGCGTCCGTCGAGAACGGAACGTCGGCGATCCCCGTCGAGGTCTCCTATCTCGTCGACGGCGAGCGGACGACGACGACGCGGACGGTGACCGTCTCCTCGACCGGGCTCCCGCCGGCGGGAGCCGCGACGGGCGCTCCCGACGGCGGCGGGCCGCCCGGAAGCGGCGGGGCTCCGCAGGGGCCGCCGGGCGGTTCGGGGCTCCCGACGCTCCCGATACTCGTCGGCGTCATCGCGGTGATCGGCGCCGGCGGCGGGCTCTACTACCTCTGGAACCGCGAATGAGCGTCGTCGAACTCCGCGGCGTGGGCAAACGCTACGAGAGCGGTGCCGAGACCATCGACGCGCTGAAGGACGTCGACTTCACGGCCGAACGCGGCGAGATGGTCACCATCACCGGCCCCTCCGGAAGCGGCAAGAGCACGATGCTCAACCTGATCGGCCTCCTCGACGAGCCCACCGAGGGGACCGTGTCGCTCCAGGGACGGAACGTGACGGACTTCGGCGAGGACGAGCGCACCGAGGAGCGCCGCTCCGCGCTCGGGTTCGTCTTCCAGGACTTCCACCTCCTCCCCATGCTCACCGCCGTCGAGAACGTCGAACTCCCCTCGATGTGGGACACGTCCGTCGACCGACACGACCGCGCCGTCGACCTGCTTCGCCGGGTCGGCCTCGGCGACCGGCTCACGCACACGCCCGACGAGCTGTCGGGCGGGCAGAAACAGCGCGTCGCGATCGCCCGGTCGCTGATCAACGAGCCGGAGGTGCTCCTCGCGGACGAGCCGACGGGAAACCTCGATCAGGACACCGGAGGGACCATCCTCGACGAGATCACGCGGCTGAAAGCGGAGGAGGACCTCGCCGTCGTCGCGATCACGCACGACGAACAGCTGGTCGAGTACGCCGACCGGGTCGTCCGGCTCGTCGACGGGGTGACGCGGACGTGAGCGTCGCCTCCCTCCTCTGGCGGTTCCCGAGCGTGTTGATGGCGTGGCGCAACCTCGGCCGGAACCGGCTGCGAACGGCGCTCGCGGCGCTCGGGATCGTCATCGGCGTCGTGGCCATCTGCTCGCTCGGCATGGCCACCGTCGCGATCGAACAGCAGGCGACCGCACAGCTCGGCGACCTCACGAACGAGGTGACCGTCTCCTCGGGACCGGACAGCGAGACGGAGGGGGTGACTGAGGAACAGGTCGAGGAGATGCGGGCGATCGTGACCGACGCGCAGGTGATTCCGCAGAAGACGAACGGGACGACGCTCGAGGCGAGAAACGGCAGGGAGGCGCGGGTGAGCGTGACCGGGGTGACCGACGCGAGCGCGCTGTACGACCTCACGACGGGGCCGGCCCCGGAGCGGCTCCAGTCAGGGGCGTTGATCAGCAACGGCACGGCGGAGAGGCTCGGCCTCGAGTCCGGCGACCCCGTCGAGTACGACGGCCGGATCTACCGGATCCGGGGGTTCATCGAGTCGGAGCACTCCTTCGGTTTCGGCGGCGACCTCGTGATCCCGGTGTCGGGGCTCGCCGACCAGCGGCACTACGACACCGTGACGATCATCGCGGCCGACGGCGACGCGGCCGGGCGGATCGGCGACCGGCTCGACACCCGGTTCAACACGGAAGAGGACGAGGAGCTTCGCGTCTCTACGTTCGGAAACCGGGCGCAGGTCGGCGGATTCCTCGACACGCTGTCGCTCGCGCTGCTCGGGATCGGGGGGATCTCGCTCGTCGTCGCCAGCGTCGCCATCCTCAACGTGATGTTGATGAGCACGGTCGAGCGCCGCGGCGAGATCGGCGTGCTTCGAGCGGTCGGGATCCGTCGGGGCGAGGTGTTGCGGATGATCCTGACCGAGGCGACCCTGCTCGGCGCGCTCGGCGGCCTGGTCGGCGCGCTCGTGTCGCTCGCGACGGGGATGGTGCTGTTTCACGTGATCACGGGCGACGCGACGGGCGCGCTCGGATGGGCGAGCTCGCGGTACCTGGTGTACGGGTTCGGGTTCGCGGTCGCGGCCAGCGTGTTGAGCGGCGTCTACCCCGCCTGGAAGGCCGCGAACGAGTCCCCCGTGGAGGCGCTCCGCGGCTGAGCCCCGCGCCGCTCCGACGTGATCCCCGAACGGCGGTTCGCCGGCCCGGCGTTCCGAGGCCCAAATGGTTTTTTCGGTCCGGCGAGTCCCTTCGAGCATGTCACTCACCGGGGCGGAGTATCTGGTCGGCGCGTTGGAGGAGTACGGCGTGGAACACGTCTTCGGGAACCCCGGCACGACGGAGCTGCCGACCGTTCAGGCGGTCGCCGACAGCCCGATCGAGTACGTCCTCGCGCTGCATGAAGACGTCGCGACGGGGATGGCCGCGGGGTACGCGACGACGCGACGGTACCACTCGCACCACGACGACTCCGTGAACCCCCTCGGCGTCACGAACCTCCACGTCGCGCCGGGGCTCGCCCACGGCGTCGGCAACGTGATCGGAGCCGCCTTCTCCGGCTCACCCCTCCTCGTCACCGCGGGCAACTACGACACCGACTTCCAACACGAGGAGCCGATCCTCCACGGCGACCTCGAGGCCCTCGTCGATCAGTACACGAAGTGGAGCGCCTCCGTCCCCTCGGTCGAGGCGCTGCCGGCGATGCTGCGGCGGGCGGTGCGACAGGCGCTCACGCCGCCGACGGGTCCCGTCTTCCTCGAGCTCCCCATCGACGTGATGAAGGACGAGACCGACGCCGGCGTCCAGCGGCTCGGCCCGATCCCCGACGCGGGACGGGGCGATCCGGACGCGGTCGCGGCCGCCGCGCGGCTGGTGGCCGAGGCCGACGAGCCCGTGATGGTGATCGGCGACGAGGTCGCCCGGTCGGGGCCGGACGCGATCGCGGCCGCCGTCGACCTCGCGGAGGCGGCCGGCCTCCGGGTCCACGGCGAGTTCATCACCGCCGAGGCGAACTTCCCGACCGACCACGAGCTCTGGGGCGGGACGGTGCCGGGCACCGAGTCCGGCTTCGTCGACACCGTCGACGGCGACACGGTCGTCTTCGTCGGCTGCGGCTCGGCGACGACCTCGCTCGCGCACGAGGAGGAGCTGCTCCCCGACGCGACGATCGTCCAGATCGGCCCGGACGGCTGGGAACTCGGGAAGAACTGGCCGGCGGACGCGTCGGTGCTCGGCGACCCGGGACACGTCCTCCGGGAGCTCACCGACCTCCTCTCCGAGGACCTCGCCGCGGGCGAGCGTGACGACCGGCTCGAACGCGCCCGCGAGCGCGTCGCGGCGATCCGCGAAGAGCAGCGCCCGGCCGCCCCCGACCCGGACGATCCGCGCGCCTCCAAGGGCCAACTGGGCGAGGCGATGGCCGAGGCCGCCGCCGACGCGCTCGTCGTCAACGAGGGCGTCACCGCGGGCCACGCGGTCCGGTGGAACGTCCCGCTCGGCCCCGAACAGTGGATCGGGAACAAAAGCGGCGGGCTCGGCTACGGGCTCCCCGCCGCGATCGGCGCGGCGATCGCCGAGCGCGAGCGCCCCGACCCCCGCGACGTGGTCGCGTTCATCGGCGACGGCTCGTACTTCTACTACCCGCAGGCGATCTACTCGGCCGTGCGACACGGCGTGGACCTCACGACGGTCGTCGCCGACAACCGGAACTACCGGATCTTGAAGGACAACACGCTCCGGGTCCTCGGCGGCGAGGAGAGCGACCACGACTTCACCGCGATGGACTTCGAGCCGCCGATGAACATCCCCGCCAACGCGGAGAGCTACGGCGCGACTGGCGAACTCGTCGACGACCCCGACGCGATCGCGGACGCGATCACGGAGAGCCGAGACCGGGACGGTCCGACGGTCCTCGACGTCGCCATACACGACTGAGCGCGGCGGCCCGGCCGTCCGACCCGGACGACATCGCGGCCGCTGGATTTAGTTGCCCCTTCGACGCAGTGGGGGACATGGTCACCATCGACCCCGAGCGGTTCAGGGAGACGTTCGAGCGGTACTCCGAGATCGGCCGAACCGACGCCGACGGCCTCCATCGGCTGGCGCTCTCCGAGGAGGACCGGGAGGTACGGAACCTGTTCGTCTCGGACCTGGAGGACCTCGGTCTCGAGGTCCGGATCGACCGGATCGGCAACGTCTTCGGGCGCGCGGAGGGGACGGACCCCGACGCCGAGCCCGTCCTGATCGGCTCGCACCTCGACTCCCAGCCGTACGGCGGGCGGTTCGACGGCCAACTCGGGGTCCTCACCGCGTTGGAGACGCTCCGGGCGTTCGACGACGAGGGCGTCGAGCACCGGCGGCCGATCGAGATCGTGAACTGGACGAACGAGGAGGGGTCGCGGTTCAAGCCGGCGCTGATGGGAAGCGGAGCCTTCATCGGCGAGCTCGACCTCGAGGAGGTGCTCGAACACGCGGACGCCGACGGCGTGACCGTCGACGAGGCGCTCGAGGCGGTCGGGTATCGCGGCGACGAGCCGGCGGAGCCGCGGGAGGAGTACCACTCCGCGCTCGAACTCCACGTGGAGCAGGGGCCGAAACTCGAGGATCAAGGCCTCTCGGTCGGCGTCGTCGAGGGCGTGTTCGGGATGGCGTGGCTCGAGGTGGTCGTCCGCGGCGACGCCGACCACGCCGGTCCCTCGCCGATGTACTCCCGGAAGGACGCGCTCGTCGCCGCCTCCGACGTCGTCGGCGCGGTCCGGCGGCTCTCGAACCGCCTCGCCGACGACGTGGTGACGACGGTCGGGGAGCTCGAGGTGGAGCCCGGCTCGATCAACGTCATTCCGTCCGAAGTCCGGTTCACCGTCGACGTGCGAAGCTACGACGACGCGGTCGTCGGCGACCTCGTCGAGGCGGTCGAACGCGAGGTCGAGGCCGCCTGCGAGCGCGAGGGCGTCGAGTACGACCTCGAGGAGATCTGGCGGATCCCCCACACCGAGTTCTCCCCGCGCGTCGCCGAGACGGCGCTTGCCGCCGCCGACGACGTGGGCGCGTCCCACCGGGCGATGGTGAGCGGGGCCGGCCACGACGCGAGCTACGTGAACGAGATCACGGACACCGCCATGCTGTTCGTGCCGAGCGTCGACGGCAAGACCCACAACGAGGCCGAGTTCACGGAGTGGGCCGACGCCGAGGAGGGCGCTCGCGTGTACGCCGAGACGGTGGAGCGGCTGGCGAACGCGGAGTAGACCTCGACGACCGACGAACCGGCTGCCACCTCAGAGCGCGATCAGCGTCACGCCGATCACCGCGAGCAGCGCCGCGACCAGGCGGACGCGGAAGTAGCGCTCCCCGAGCAGGACGCCGCCGAGGACGACCGCGACGATCGCCTGCGTGTTGATCACCGGCGAGGCGATGCTGGCGGGCAGCGACGCGAACGCGAGCGTCGTGACGTGCTCGCCGACCGCGACGATCCCGCCCGCGGCGGCCAGTTCCGGGAGGTCCGCGCGGACCCCCGTGGGCGGGTTCCGGACCGCGCTCGGGAGCAACACGAGCGCGACGCCGACCAGAAGCAGCGGGACCCACAGCGTCTCGGGGAGCGCCAGCTCCTGGAGCGCGACGCGTTTGCCCAGGTCGCTCACGGCGTAACACATCGCGCTCACTAACGCGAGCTGGGCCGGCCGCGACGCGGCGGCCTTCCGGAACGGCTCGAGGAGCCCGCCCGGCTCGTAGTTGGCGACGTAGACCGCGAACGTCGCGACGACGATTCCGAGCACCTGGACGGGACGCAACACCTCGCCGAGGAGCAGCACCTCGAGCGGGAGGACGAACATCGGCACGACCTTGTTGATCGGCGCCACGTACGACACCTGTCCCTCGGCGATCGCCCGTAGGAAGAGGACGAACGCGAGCGCGGTCGCCGCGACGGTGAGCGCGACGATCCCGACCTCGGCGAGTCCGAACGCGCCGAGCGCGGTGAGGGAGCCCCCGCGATCGGCGAGTGTGACCGGGGCGTACCACGCCAGCGCGAACGCGTTGATACAGACGGTGAGCGCGGCCGGAGAGTACCCGTCGAACCACCGTTTCAGCACGAAGAGGTAGACGCCCCAGACGACGGCGGCGACGACCGCGAACCCGAGGCCGAGATCCATCGCTCGCCCGGACGACCGGGCGATTCAAGAGGCGTTCGATCGGGCGACGGGATCGGGAGACGCGAGAGACGGACCCGCCTCCTGCCGACGAGCGGAAGCTTTTTGCGGCCCGTGACGCCCCGTTAGCCCATGGCCGATCCCTCCACCCTTGAGTCGTCATCGAAGCGCTACGACATCTCGACGGTCGACCTCTCCGACGACCGCTACGAGGTGAAACAGTCCGCGGTCCGGAACAAGTACACCGTCCGTGACGGGGCCGGAAACGTCGTCCTCCGCGGGAAACAGAAGCTGTTCAAGATGAAAGAGGAGTTCCCGTTCGTCACCGGCGACGACGCGGACGCGTTCACGGTCAAGGCGGGCGGCATCATGGACGTCGCCGGGAACTACGCGATCGTCGACGCGGGGACCGGAGAGGAGGTCGTCGTCCTCGACGAGGACCTCTCCTTTCTCGTGGAGAACTGGACGATCCGCGATCCCGAGACGGGCGAGGCGCTGGCGACCATCCGGTCGAAGAACAAGCTCCTCTCGGCGCTCCGACACCTCGTGAGCGTCGCGAACCTCGTCCCGAACAAGTACGAGATATTCGACGCCGACGGCGACCACGTCGGCGACATCGAGGGGAAGTTCTCGCTGCGGGACGCCTACACGGTCACCATCGACGACGCCACCGGCGTCCCGAAGGAGGCGGTGGTCGCGGCCGCGTGTATCCTCGACGCCCTCGAGAACCAGTGAGAGACGTGGTCGCCGTCGCCGGACCGCTCTCGCCGCCGTCGACGCCTCAGTCGTCGGTCGACTCGGGACTCGCGATCGCCCCGTCGACCCCGCTCCCGGTGAGATCCCCCGTCCGCCAGGTTCCGCGGCGGTACCAGGCGTAGGCGATCGCCGCGCCGACGACGTTCGAGACCGCGAACGACAGCCAGATGCCGGTCTCGCCGATCCGGCCGGCGGCGACCCACGCGATCGGGAACCGGACGACGCCGAGCGTCACCACGGAGATCGCGGCCGCCGTGAGGGTCTTTCCGGCACCCCGAAAGCTGCCGGTGTACGCCCGCGTGATCCCGATGAACCCGAAGGTCAGCGCGGCGATCCGCAGGAACCGCGAGCCGACCGCCACGACCCGATCGGCGGCCGCCTGGTCGGCCCCCACGAACGCCGAGACGATCGGCTCGGGGACGAGGAACACGAGGAGGCCGACGACCGAGAGGAGGCCGAACAGCGTCGCGGCGGCCAGGTCGGCGGCCCGCTCGGCGCGGTCCGGCTCGCCAGCTCCGACGTTCTGGCCGGTCATGGTCTCGACGCCGCGGGCGACCGCGATCGCCGGCAGGAACACGACGGAGAACACCCGCGTGCCGATGCCGTAGGCGGCGACGACCGGGTCGGGAAAGAGCGCGACGATGAAGAGAAGGAGGTTCATCGACAGCGCCCGACCGGTCCCCTCGACGGTCGCGGGGAAGCCGATCCGCGCCAGCCGACGCAGGTAGTCGAGGTCGGGCGTCATGTCCGCGAGGCGGATCCGCACGCCGCGGGTCCCGCGGAACATGACCGCGAGTCCGACGGCGAGCGCGAGTGCCCGCGAGAACACGGTCGCGATCGCGGCCCCCTCGATCCCGAGCGCGGGGAACGGACCCCACCCGAAGATCAGGAAGGGGTCGAGCGCGACGTTGAGCACGACGGACCCGAACATCACGAGCATCGGGGTCACCGTGTCGCCGTACCCGCGCATGAGCGCGACGAACACCGCGAAGCCGAACATGAACACGAGCCCCAGCGAGATGATCTCCATGTATCCCGACGCCAGCGGGAGGACGCTCGTCGACGCCCCCATGATCCCGAGGAACTCCCCGACGAAGCGGTAGCCGACCGCCCCGAGCGCCAGGGAGGCGACGGCCGCGAACGTCATCGTCTGGGAGGCGGCGTACTCCGCCTCGCGCGACTTCCCCGCGCCGGTGTACTGCGCGACGAGCACGCTCCCGGCGACGGAGATCCCCATCCCGAGCGAGATGAGCAGGAAGACCATCGGGAACGCGAAACTGATCGCCGCCAGCGCGTCCGTGCTGTACTGCCCGAGCCAGAAGGTGTCCGCGAGGTTGTACGCGGTCTGAAAGAGGTTCGTGACGACGATCGGCATCGAGAGGTAAAAGAGCGGCTTGCCGATGCCGCCCGAGGTGAGATCGAACTCCTCGGGGCCCTTGAACAGGGCGTCGATGCGGCTCCGGATCCCCATCAGCGAGTCGCCTCCGGGATCGCGGTCTGGGTGTCGTCCATGTCGATCGGTATCCGTACTTACTAACTAGTTAGTCAAAAGGCTTCGGAAGCGAGTAGTTCGCCCGATAACCCGTTACTGAGCCGTTCTCCCGTCATCTACGACTGATCACACAGTACTTTGGGTCGGGAAACCGAACACGATCGCACACGACCGGGCTGGACTGGACCGGGTTGGACCGAACCGGGCTAGTCGGTTCACGCCCCTCCCGGTGGAGTGGAAGACGGTAACACACCACTGGATCCGAAATCTGTTATGGGTGCTCGTGGTACCCCCGGTAGAATGGACGTTCGCGAAGACGCGTTACGGGAGACGATCCGAGAACTGGTTTCCTACGAGAGCTACCCGGGCGAGGAGGCCGCGGTTCAGGCGTGGTTCCGCGAACACCTCGCCGACCTCGGCTTCGAGGTGTACGAGTGGGAGCCGGACCCGGAGCTCCTGGCGGCACACCCGTCGTTTCCGCCGGTCGAGACGCTGGATCTGGAGGACCGACCGAGCCTCGGCGGCGTCCTCGAACTCGGCGACCCCGACGCCGGGCCGACGGTCGTGTTGAACGGCCACGTCGACGTGGTCCCGGTCGACGAGGGCTCCTGGACGAAACCCCCTTTCGACCCCCGCTGGGAGGACGGCCGCCTCTACGGGCGCGGATCGCTCGACATGAAATCCGGACTCGCCGCCTGCGTCTTCGCCGCGCTCGCGGTCGAGGCGCGCGCCGAGGATCTCGACCTCGACGGCCGGATCGTCGTCGAGGGCGTCGTCGGCGAGGAGGAGGGCGGGATCGGCGCGGCCGTCGCCGCCGGAAAGAATCCCTATCCCTTCGAGCGCGACGCGGCGATCATCGCCGAGCCCACCGACCTCTCGCTCGTCGTCGCCGCCGAGGGGAGCCTGATGAAGCGGCTCGAGGTGTTCGGCGAGTCGGCCCACGCCGCCCGCACCTGGGAGGGCGAGTCGGTGCTCCCGCACTTCGAGCGGATCCGCCACGCGTTCGAGGACCTCGAGCGAGAGCGCGCCGAGCGCGTCACCCACCCCCTCTTCGAGGCGTTCGACAACCCGTGGCCGATCAACTTCGGCACCGTCGAGGCCGGCGACTGGGCCTCCTCCGTCCCCGCACACCTCACCTCCGAGATCCGGATCGGCGTCGCCCCCAGGAGACGGTCGCGGGGGTCGAAGCCGAGTTCCAAGAGCGGCTCGACGAGGTCGTCGCGGAGAGCGAGTGGCTCTCGGAGCACCCGCCGACGTTCGAGCGCTTCTCCGTCCAGTTCGAGGGGTCGGAGGTGAGCCAAGAGGAGCCGGTCGTCGAGCGGGTGGCGGAGGCGGCGGCGGCCCACGGTATCGAGCCGAACTACGAGGGGTTCACCGGCGGCACCGACGCCCGCCACTACCTCGACGCCGGGATCCCGACGGTCGTCTTCGGGCCCGGATCGGTCGACCTCGCCCACACGCCCGACGAGCACGTCGAGTGGGACGACGTCCGGCTCGCGAGCGAGATCATCGCCGACGCGACCGCATCGACGCTCGACTCGTACTGATTCCGGCCGGAACCGCCGCTCGGTCAACGTTTAACCCGCGCTTCCGCCAATCCGTCCCCGTGAACGCGAAATCGCGGTCCCGACTGATCGAGTTGCGTCGCGACCTCCACCGACGGCCGGAGATCGGCTGGCGCGAGTTCTACACCACGGGCCGGATCGTCGAGGAACTCGAGGCGCTCGAGCCCGACGAGCTGTACGTCGGCCGCGAGATCCACCGCGAGGAGCGGCTCCGCCCGCCCACCGACGACGAGTTGGCCCGCGCCCGCGAGCGGGCGGTCGAGACCGGCGTCGACGAGGACGTGCTCGCGAAGGTCGAGGACGGCTACACCGGCGCGATCGCGGTCCTCGAGAAGGGCGAGGGACCGACCGTGCTGCTCCGGGTCGACGTCGACGGCCTCCCACAGTCGGAGTCCGAGGACCCCGACCACCACCCGGCCGCCGAGGGGTTTCGGTCGGAGTACGACGAGCGCATGCACGCCTGCGGCCACGACGCGCACGCCGCGATCGGCGTCGGCGTCCTCGAGGCAGTGGCCGAGAGCGACTTCGAGGGGACGCTGAAGGTGCTCTTTCAACCCGCGGAGGAACTGGGCGCGGGCGCGGCGAGCGTCGTCGGCAGCGGCCACCTCGAGGACGTCGACTCCCTCATCGCCGTCCACGTCGGCCTCGACGTCGAGACGGGGGTCGTGGTCCCCGGCGTCGAGTCGTTCCTCGCGATAAACGGGTTCGAGGCGACCTTCGAGGGCGCTCCGGCCCACGCCGGAAACAGTCCCCAGGAGGGCGCACACGCCATCCAGGCGCTGTCGACCGCGGTCGGGAACCTCCACGCGATCCCCCGGCACGGCGACGGCGCGACGCGGATCAACGTCGGCGTCGTCGAGGGCGGGACCGCGACGAACATCGTGCCGGAGTCGGCCTCGCTCCAGGGGGAGGTCCGCGGGGCGACGACGGAACTCAGGAACTACGTCGAGGACCACGCCGCCCGCGTGATCCGGAGCGCGGCCGAGGTCCACGACTGCGACGTCGACGTGTCGTTCCGCGACGGCGCGCCGAGCGCCGACTGCGACGACGCGCTCGTCGACGCCGTCTCCGCGGCCGCGGCGGGCCACGACGCGACCGTCACGCCCGACGAGGGCGACGCGCTCGGCGGCAGCGAGGACGCGACGCGGCTGATGCGCGCGGTCCAGCGGAACGGCGGCGAGGCGACCTACGTCGGCTTCGGCGCGAGCAACCCGACCGGCCACCACACCGCGACGTTCGACGTCGACGAGGCGGTCATCCCGCTCGCGGTCGACACCCTGACCGACGCGATCCGGTCGCTGTCGACCGCGGAGTGACCGGGGTACCCTCCGACGGGAGTCGTCATCCGGCCCCCGAGCCAGCAGCCGTCACGCGAACTCCGCCAGCGCCAGGAGGACGCTCGGCGCGGCGAGCAGCACGAGGCCGACGAGCATCAGCCCCGCGGGGATCCAGAGCAGTCCCGTCTCGGTGAGCGCCCAGAGCGCGATCCCCGCGAGGACGGCGATCAGACCGACGGCACGAAGCAGCCAACTGACGACGCCCTCCAGGCCGGCGTCGGCGACGAGGTCGACCGCGTCCAGTAGCTCGTCCATGGGGGGCGTCTCGCGCTCGGAGAAACTTGAGCGGATCGGACGTGGCCGAGCCGATCGGACGTGACCGAACCGGTCGGACGTGACTGAGCCGATCGGACGTGGCCGAGGGGCGTGGCGGTGATCGAGCGGAGCGGACGCGGGTCGAGCGGAGCCGGCGAATCGATCCGCATGCGAACGCTTATCGACGTCCGTGGAGACGGCAAAGCAAGGTGATGTCCATGGGACGTGACGACACGAGACACGTCGAAGCGGCACCGAATCGGGACGCGCTCGACGGGAGACGCGGGAGGTGGCGGGCGTGAGCCGGTACGAGCCAGTCGACTCGCCGGACGCGACGACGATATTCCCGTACCACGACCTCACGCCGCCGGAGCCGGGCGACGTGTACGAGGCCCGCGAGGTCGTCTCCCGCTACCTCCCGCGGACGCCGCTGGTCCGCAGCGAGGCGCTCTCCGCGGAGACCGGCGCGGAGGTCTACTTCAAGCGCGAGGACACGCTCCCGACGGGCGCGTTCAAGGTCCGCGGCGGCGTCACGCTGGGCCACCGCCTCCCCGAGGAATTCCGCGAGGCGGGGCTCGTCGCGGCGTCGACGGGGAACCACGGCCAGTCCGTCGCCTACGCCGGCCGCGAGTTCGGCGTCCCGGTGACGATCGCCGTTCCGTCCGACCCGAACCCGGAGAAGGTGGCCGCGATGGAGCGGTTCGGCGCGGAGGTCGTCGCGACCGGCGCCGACTACGACGAGGCGCGCGAGTGGGCCGAGCGCCGGGCGGCCGAGGACGGGCTCCGCTACGTCCACTCGGCGAACGAGCCCGACCTCGTCGCCGGCGTCGCCACGGCCGGACTGGAGGTGCTGGAGACGCTCCCGGACGTCGACCGCGTCGTGTGCCCGATCGGCGGCGGGAGCGGCGCGGCCGGGTACTGTCTGACGACCGGCGCGATCGGCGGCGCGGAGGTCGTGGGCGTCCAGTCCGCGGCCGCGGACGCGACCTACCGGGCGTACCACGAGGGCCATCTCGACCCGGCGGAGTCGGCGACGACGGAGGCGGAGGGGATCTCCTCGCGGGCCCCGTTCGCGCTCACGGTCGGGATCCTCCGCGACCGGCTGGACGACCTGATCACGGTCCCGGAGGCGGCGATCTGGGACGGCGTCCGCGACGTGCTGGCGGACGAACGGATCCTCATCGAGGGGGCCTGCGCGTCCGCCGTCGCCGCGGTGCGGTCGATGGACGACATCGAGGGCGAGACCGTCGTCGTCCCGACCACCGGCCGGAACCTCTCGACCGAGAAGCTCCGGCGGGCGGTCGCCCCGGAGTGAGACCGGACGCGCCGGGCCCGTTCCGGTCACGCCTCGCTCGCCCGATAGGATTAATTGGGTGGCCGGTCGTTGGTTTAGACTGGTTGTCAATAACAACCATGATCCGGAACACACTCGCCTCGACGGGCGGAGCGACGGACGAACGCGGACGGGACTCTCGGGGGTGCGCCGATGCCGGATAGACACGGGCCGTACCGGCGGATCCGGTTCCTCCTCGAGATCGACGGCGTCGAGAAGGCGGGCTTCAGCCGCTGTTCGCTCCCGACCGCGCGGACGGACGTGATCGAGTACCGCGAGGGGAACGAGCCGCCCACGCCGCGCAAGCTCGGCGGGCTCGGCCGGCACGACCCGCTCGTGTTGGAGAGCGGCGTGACCGACGGCTCCCTCGCGCTCTACGAGTGGCGGAAGCTGGTCGAACAGGGGAAACTCGGCGAGGCCCGTCGGTCGATCGCGGTCGTCCTCCTCGACGAGGAGGGGAGTTCCGGGCCGCGGTGGGAGCTCCGGAACGCGTGGCCGAGCCGCTACGACGCTCCCGACCTCGCCGCCGACCGGTCCGAGGTCGCGATCGAACGGCTCGAGATCGTTCACGAGGGGATGGAACGGACCGCATAGCATGGTCGACCGCCGAACACGCCCGCGGTCGCCGCGGGAACGGAACCGAGAGGGAGGGAGCCGCGATGTCGGGAGGTGACCGGTCGGAGCCGTACCCGAGCCACCGGTTCCTGGTCGAGATCGACGGGGTCGGCGCGGCGGGCTTCAGCGAGGTGCGCGGGCTGTCGGCGCGCGACGACGACGAACCGGAGGGCGATGGGCCGCTCTGGCGACGGCTCCTGGCGCGCGACGCGTCGTGGGGGACCGCCCGGGCGGGCGACCTCGACGCCCGCGGGTCAGCGACCGCGTCGTCGCGGCTCGAGCTCCGACGCGGCGTGACCGACCGGACGGAGCTGTGGGAGTGGTTCCGCGAGTGGACCGACGGGCGCGGGACGGCGCGACCCGTCAGGGTAGTCCTGTTGGACGAGCGCGGCGATCCGGCCCGCGTCTGGCGGTGCGAGCGCGCCCGTCCGGTGCGGTGGGACGGTCCGGCCCTCTCGGCCCTCGACTCGGGCGTCGCGACCGAGACGTTCGAGCTGGCACACGACGGGGTCACGGAGGTGTCCGCGGAGTGATCCGACGGGCCGCCGTTCCCGTCGCTCCGTCACCCAGGAGGTGTCGAGCGTGAGTTCGCTCGAGGACGTCTACGGGGTCGGCGAGGTCCGCGCGGCGCGGCTCCGCGAGCACGGATTGGAGTCCGTCGAGGAGGTCGCGAACGCGCCGATCGACGGCCTGGCGGACCTGCTCGACGGGGTCGGTCGCCAGCGCGCGCGACAGGTCCGCTCCTCCGCGAGGCGGATCGCCGCGGAGGAGGGGGTCGGCCGGCCGCGTCCGGGCGGTGACGACGGTGGGGAGGGACCGCCGGAGCGACCGCGAGACGGGTCGCCGAGGGCCGCCGCCGGCCACGTGACGACGAGGCGGGTCCCCGCCGCCGACGCGGTCGTCGTCGTTCCGGGGCGCGCGTTCCTGACGCGCGCCGGCGGAACCGACCACCCTGGCCCCTTGGGGCACGCGCTGGCGTCGGTCCCCGGCGACGGCTTCCTCGAGGCGGATCCGACGGACTGGACGGTCGTGTTGTGCCCGCCGGATCGGACCGCCGCGGCGGCACCCGGCCTCTACGAGGCGCTCGCCGACGACGAGGGGGACGCCCGATCCGCCGTCGACTCCTTCCTGGCCGGCGTCCTCCGACCGGGATCCCTGATCCCCGGCGACGCCGTCCGGGACCTCTACGAGCGACGCCCGGACCTCGAGTCCGAACTCGACGCCGTCCTGCGGAACGGGACGGTCCTCCGTCGCGGCGACTCGTTCGACCTCGGCGATCCCGGCGAGGCGGAACTGCTCGCCTCGGCGGGGGCGTACCTCCGCGGCGACCGCGTCCTCCCGGAGGGCGCGGCGTTCGACGCCGGATCGGCGGTTCCGGGGGAGGCCCCCCGCCGCGGGCGTCGTTCCTCTCGCCCGGCGTCGTGACCGTTCCCGGTCGGCGCGTGCTCGGGAGCCTCGACGCCGACACCGACGCCGGCGACGACCCCGCGCTCGCGCTGCTCCGGGCGGGCGGGGTGTTGCTCCCGGCCGACGCCGTCCGGGAGCGGTGAAGCGGCGAGGGCGACGCTTCCTCCACCCTCGGACCCCTCAGGCGACGCTCCGCTCGGTGAGCGTGTCGCCGCGCTCGAACCGGTCGCCCGCGAGCGGCGAGACGTCGAGGAGGTCCGTCTCCCCGTCGACGACGAGGTCGGCGGCGATCCGTCCGGAGGCGGGCGCGTGCTGGAAACCGTGTCCCGAGAAGCCCGCGACGGTCACGAGGCCGGGGAGCGTCTCCTCGACGATCGGGTGGTGGTCGGGGGTGACCGCGTACAGCCCGGCCCAGCCGCGCTGTATCCGGGTGTCGAGCCCGAAGTACTCGGCGTACTCGGCGGCGTTCTCGACCGCGCGCGCGGCCCACTCCACGTCCATCCCCTCGTCGTAGGCGTCGGGGTCCTGGTCGGGGTCGTCGTCCGTCTCGAAGTGGCCGCCGACGAGCGCCACCCCGTCCCGTTCGGGCCGGAAGTACGACCCCGTCTCGAGGTCGATCGTCAGCGGGACCGACTCGGGCACCGGCGGCGTCGGGTCCACGACCGCGATCTGCCGCCGGCGGGGGGCGATCGGGAGGTCGACGCCGGCCATCTCCCCGATCGCCGCCGCCCACGCGCCCGCGGCGTTGACGACGCAGTCGACCTCGCGGCGCTCGGATCCCTCCCCTCCCGCGCCGGCCGGGCGGACGTCCGCGCCGACGACGCGGTCGCCCTCGCGGTGGAGGTCGGTAACGGCCGTCTTCGTCAGGATCTCGACGCCGCGCTCGCGGGCGGCCTCGGCGTACCCCTGGACGGCGAGGTTCGGGTCGGCGATCCCGTCGTCGGGGTTGTACGTCGCCGCGACGAACGGGTCGGGGTCGAGCCCCGGACAGTGCTCGGTCGCCTCCTCGGGGGTGAGCAGCTCGCTTCCCGCGCCGAGTTCGCGCTGCATCTCGACGTTCTCGCGGAACCGCTCCGCGGTCTCCTCCGAGCGGGCGAGGAACAGGTAGCCGTTCTTCCGCAGGCCGATGTCGACGCCGAACCGCTCCTCGAAGGCGTTCCAGACCTCCTTGCTGGCGAGCGAGAGTTCGACGTTCACGCGCGTCGAGAACTGCGACCGGATCCCGCCGGCCGAGCGGGCGGTGCTCGCGTTCCCGAGCGATCCCTTCTCGACGAGCGTCACGTCCGCGCCGCGGTCCGCGAGCGAGTAGGCGGCGGAGAGTCCGACGACCCCTCCGCCGACGACGAGTGCGTCCATATCACTCGATCGCCCCCCCGGAATATAAACGTACGACGCCGCCGGCCGATCCGGTGATCGCGCCGACCGTCGCGTCGACTATCGTGCCGATCACCGCGCCGACCACCGTGCCGACCGTCGCGGCGACGATCAGGCTAAGTCGCCGGGGGGCGACGCCCCGGACATGGTGCTCGTACTCTCCGCGGAGGAGGTCGAACGGAGCCTCGATCTGGCGGAACTCGTCGACGTGGTCGACGACGCGCTGGTCAAACAGGCCGCCGGCGAGGTCGAGCGGCCCCACCGGCCGCACTTCCCGGTCGGCGCGGGCCTCGACGGCGACGAGCCCGCGGGGACCGGGATCGCGATGCCGGCGTACGTCCACGGGGCGGACCACTACGCGACGAAACTCGTCGGCGTCCACGAGGGGAACGCGGAGCGGGGCCTCCCGACGATCAACGCCCAGATCGCGCTCACGGACGCCCGGACTGGGCTCCCGAAGGCGTTCATGGCGGGAACGACGGTCACGAACGCCCGGACGGGCTGTATCGGCGCGGTCTCGGTGCGGGAGCTGGCACCGGAACCCGAGGAAGGCCTCATCCTCGGCGTCCTCGGCGCGGGCGCGCAGGCGCGCTGGCAGACCCGCGCGATCGCGACGGTCGCCGATCTCGCCGACGTGCGGATCCACTCGCCGTCCGACTCGCGGGTGGCGTGTGCCGCCGACCTGAGCGACGAGGGGATCCCGGCGCGCGCGGTCGACTCCCCGAGGGAGGCCGTCGAGGGGGCGGACGTGGTCGTGACGGCGACGACCGCGACCGAGCCCGTCTTCCCGCCGGACGCGCTCGGCGAGGGGGCCCTCGTCGTCGCCGTCGGCGCGTTCACCGAGGAGATGCAGGAACTCGATCCGCGCGTCCTCGAGCGCGCCGAGCGCGTGTTCGCCGACGTGCCCGAGGAGGTCGCGGGGACCGGCGACCTCCTCGCGACCGATCTCGACGCGGACGACCTGGTCGAACTCGGCGTGCCCCTCGCGGACGGGTACGTCCGGGAGTCGCCGGAGGGGATCCTGGCCGTGGTGAGCGTCGGGTCCGCGACGCTGGACGCCGCGGCGGGGGAGACGGTCTACCGGGAAGCGGTAGAGACGGGCGACGGGACCGAACTCTCGCTGTAGCGGCGGTCGACGCCGCCGACCGCCGAGACCGCGTCGCCGAGGCGAAACCTGTCGAACATCCGAACAACTTGGCGATTTCTCTCGCCGGGTCGACCATGGTCGGCTCCGTTTTTAATAGCTGATGGTCGGGATCTAGTATCCGAATGCCATCTGATAGCAATGAACTCGTGAATCGTCGTAGGTTCCTGACCGTCGCCGGAAGCAGCGGGATCGTCGGACTCTCCGGCTGCGTGAGCTTCGGCGGCGGCGAGGAGAGCGGCGGCGACGGGAGCGGGGACGGGAGCAGCGGGGACGACGGAAGCGGCGGCGACGGGGGCGGGGACGGGAGCAGCGGGGACGACGGAAGCGGCAGCGACGACGGGAGCGACGACGGAAGCGACGCCCCCGAGACCATCTCGCTCGGTCAGCCCGCGTCGCTGAGCGGGCAGTGGGACTTCCTCCAGCCGGGGGTCTCACAGGCGACCGACGCCGCGGTCGCCCACATCAACGAGGCCGGCGGACCGCTGGACGCGGAGCTGGAAGTGATCCGGCGGGACACCGCCGTCGACCCGCAGGAGGCGCGGACCGTCACGACCCAGCTGATCGAGAACGACGGGGTACCGGCGATCGTGGGCCTCTTCTCAAGCGAGATCAACCCGCTTTGGGACTTCCTCCAGGACTTCGAGGTCCCGATGGTCACCCCGTGGCCGGGGTCGACGTTCCTCGACACTCGCGGCGGGGACAAGGCGACGCCGGAGGACCTCTCGGACGACGAGTGGGTCTGGCGGACCGTCGTCGGCGACACCGTCCACACGAGCGGGAGCGCGGTGTACGCGCTCGAGAACGACCTCGATACCCTCGGCGTGCTCAACGGCACCACCGAGGGCGAGCGCAGCTACGTCGACGGGTTCCTCTCCGTCTACGAGGACAACGGCGGGACGGTCGCCGAGCGGGTGGAAGTCGAGATCGGCGGATCGAGCTACCAGTCGGCGCTCAGCCGGCTCTTCGACGCCGAGTTCGACGCCTTCCTCGTGAGCCTCCCGCTGGAGTCCGCGATCACGGCGCTCTCGGACTGGTCCGACGCGGGGTACGGCCGCCAGCCGATCCTCTCGGACCCGCTGGCACAACAGGAGCTCGTCGACCAGGTCGGCAGCGACATCCACGGCGCGTGGGCCGGATCGCCCGGCCAATCGGGCCCGAGCTACGACACCTTCGAGGGGATCTACTCGGAGGAGGGCGACGCGGCGATCAACGCCTGGACGCCGCCCGCGTGGGACGCCATGCAGGTGATCGCGCTGGCGATCGAGCGGGCGGGCGAGGCGACCCCGGAGGCGATAGAGCGCAACCTCGGGCCGGTCAGCCGTGACGGCGGGACGGAGGTCAGCACCTTCGCCGAGGGGAAGGAGGCGCTCGCCAACGGCGAGGAGATCTCCTACCAAGGTGCGGCGACGCCCACGAACTTCACCCAGCACGGCAACGTCTTCGGCAGCGTCACGATAAGCACCGCCGGCGAAAACGGGTTCGAGGCGACGAGCGAGGTCCCGGCCGAGGACATCCGGGAGTACGTCGCCGAAGGCGAATACTGATCCCGATGGGCTTGCTTCAGGAAGCCATCTTCGGGATCGTCACCGGGTCGTACATCGCGATCGCCGCGATCGGATTCACGCTCATCTACGGGATCGTGAACATGATCAACTTCGCGTACGGGGAGTACCTCACCCTCGGCGCGTTCGTCGGCTTCCTCGCCGCGAGCGCGATCCCCCTCCCGTTGCCGGTCGCGGTCGTCGTCGCGATGATCGGCGGCGGGGTCATCAGCATCGTGCTCGCCCGCGGCTTCTTCACTCCCATCAACCACACGGGCCCGGTGCCGATGCTGCTGACGTCGATCGGGCTCGGGATCGCCATCCGCAACGCGATCCGCCTCTTCGGCGGTCGGAGCGCCCGCTACATCGAGACCGAGACGACGACGTTCCGGTTCGACGCGGTTCCCGACGTGCCGATCGGCTCCGTGGACCTGCTCGGCGGCTTCTTCGTCACCTCCGAACACCTGGTCGTGGTCGGCTCCGCCGTCGCGGTCTTCCTCGCCATCCACGCGCTGTTGACGCGGACCGACGTGGGGATCGCGATGCGGGCGATGGGCGACGACGAGAGCCTGGCGCGCGTCCGCGGCATCGACACCCAGCTGATCCGCGACAGCGTCTGGGTGCTGGCGGGCGTCCTCGCCGGGCTCGCGGGCGTGCTCATGGCGATCCAGACGAACGTCAGCTCCACCACGGGCTTCAGCCACATCCTCCAGATACTCTCTGCCGCCATCCTCGGGGGAGCCGGCAGCCCGTACGGGGCGATCATCGGCGCGTACGTCATCGGGCTCGCGCTCGCGCTCTCGACGGCGTTCCTGCCGTCGTCGATGACCGGCCTCTCCTCGGCGGTCGCGTTCGCGATCCTGATCGTCGTGCTGCTCGTCAAGCCGAGCGGGATCGCCGGAACGGAGGTGCGTGAGGCGTGAGCGCCCTCGACCGCCTCCCGTCCGGACGCGGCGACCGCGCCCTGATCGCCGGGGTGGCCTGCCTGCTCGTCGGCGGCCTGTTCGCGTTGACGCCGCTTCAGGCGAACCTGCCGAGCGCGCTGTACGTCTTCGTCGAGGTCGGGATCACGTTCGTGATCTACGGCATGCTCGTGCTCGGGCTCGACCTCCAGTACGGCCACACCGGCCTGGTCAACTTCGGGCACGTGGTCTTCTTCGCGGTCGGCGCGTACGCGACCGCGATGCTGTCGGCGGCGGATCCGTTCGCCGGGATCGGGCTGGGGTATCCGTGGCCGCTCGGGCTCCTGGTGGGCGTGATCGCGGCCGCCCTTCTCGGCCTCGTCGTGAGCGCCACCTCGATCCGGCTCCGCGACGACTTCCTCGCGATCGTCACGCTCGCGACCGCGGAGATATTCCACTCGATCTTCGTCAACTTCGAGGGGGTCTTCGGCGGGAACGTCGGGATCCTCGGCGTCCCGCGGCCGATCGCCGGGCTCGTCGGCGACGCCGACACGCGGCTCATCGCGACGATCCTCGTGTTGGGCGGGCTCACGCTGATCACGCTCGCGGCCGTCACCCGGCTCACCGACGCGCCGTACGGGCGCGTCCTCCGGGCGATCCGGGCCGACGAGTTGGTGACGCGCTCGGTGGGCAAGTCCACGATCGTCTACAAGACGCAGGCGTTCGTCTACGGCGCGGCGCTGGCCGGCCTCGCCGGCGGGCTGTTCGCGCTGTACAACGGCGCGGTCGCGCCCGGCTTCTTCACCATCCAGGTGACCGTGACGATCTGGATCGGAATGTTACTCGGCGGCGCGGCGAACCACCGCGCGGTGCTCGCCGGCCTGGCGATCATCATGGGGCTGCGGCTCGTCTCCCGGTTCGGGCTGAGCGTGACGCCGGTTCCCGGCGACGTGTTCGCTGCCCTCCGGCTCGTCGTCGTCGGCCTGATACTGATCGCGGTGATCCGGTTCCGCCCCGCGGGGATCTGGGGCGACCCGCAGGAGCTGGGGGTGGACCAATGAGTCTCCTCTCCGCGGAGGGACTCGTCAAGGACTTCGGCGGCCTGCGCGCGATAGACGGCCTGTCCGTCTCGATCGACGAGGGGGAACTCGTCGGCGTGATGGGGCCGAACGGCGCGGGGAAGTCGACGTTCTTCAACTGCGTCAGCGGCGTCATCCCCCCGGACGACGGGACCGTCACCCTCGACGGGACCGACGTGACGGGCGACCCGCCCGAGTCGCTGGCACACCGCGGGCTGGTGCGGACCTTCCAGAACACCCGCGAGCTGGAGACGATGACCGTCCGCGACAACGTCCGGCTCGCCGCGCCCGACCAGCCGGGCGAGCGGACCCTTCCCGCGCTGATCCGGAGCGGATCGATGCGTGAACACGAGGAGTCGGTCCGCGAGCGGGCCGACGAGCTGATCGAGACGTTCGAGCTCGACCACCTCGCCGACGAGTACAGCAGCAACCTCTCGGGCGGCCAGCGGAAGCTGCTCGAGCTCGCGCGGACGCTGATGCTCGACCCCGAGGTGTTGCTCCTCGACGAGCCGTTCGCGGGCGTCAACCCGACGCTGACCCGCGACATCGCGGACCGAATCCGGGACCTCAACGCGGAGGGCATGACGGTCGTGATCATCGAACACGAACTCGAGACGCTGACCGAACTCGTCGATCGGCTGATCGTCCTCCGGCAGGGACGGCTGCTCGTCGAGGGCGAGCCGGAGGCGGTGCTCGAGGACGAGCGCGTCATCGAGGCGTACCTCGGGGGTGACGCCGAATGAGCCTGCTCGAGGTGATCGACCTCGACGCGGGCTACGGCGACCTCCGGGTGCTCTCCGGGGTCGACATCCGCGTCGACGACGGGGAGTACGTCACGATCGTCGGCCCCAACGGCGCGGGGAAGTCGACGGTGATGAAGGCGATCGTCGGGCTCGCGACGTGTCAGGGCGGATCGATCGAGTACCGCGGGACGGACATCGCCGGGATGGATCCCGAGGAGGTCGTTCGCGAGCGGATCGGCTACGTCCCCCAGTCGGACAACGTCTTCCCGACGCTGACCGTCGAGGAGAACCTCCGGCTCGGCGCGTACGTGCTCGACGAGGTACCCGAGGACCGGAAGCGGGACGTCTACGACCGGTTCCCGGCGCTCGCCGACCGGACGGACGAGAACGCCGGCTCGCTGTCGGGCGGCCAACAGCAGATGCTCGCGATGGGGTGTGCGTTGATGCTCGATCCCGACGTGCTGCTCTTGGACGAGCCGAGCGCTGGCCTCGCGCCCGACCTCGTCGACGACATGTTCGACCGGGTCGACGAGATCAACGACGCCGGCACCACGGTCCTGATGGTCGAGCAGAACGCCAAGGAGGCGCTTCGACGCTGTGACCGCGGCTACGTGCTCGCCAACGGCGAGAACCGCTACGAGGACGACGGCGACGCCCTCCTCGGCGACGAGGAGGTTCGCCGGGAGTTCCTCGGCGGGTAACGTCGGTAACGACGATAACGGCGGTACCGGCGGCGATACGGCTCGTGCGACGCGCCGTTTCTATTCTTTCACCGCGACGAACCCGAGATAGCGACGGCCCACCGGGTGTGTCACCGGAGCCCACTCGACCGGCCGATCCCCGACGGACCCCGACTCGAGGTCCGAGAACCCGGAACCGTCGCCCTCGTATCCGAGGAGGTACGCGACGGGTCGCGGACCGAACTCGTCGAGTCGGTCGGCGAGCCACCCCTCGCCGCGCGGCTCCGCCAACGCGACTGGGAGGTCGGAGTACGTCGCGACGTCGGCCTCGAGGTCGGGGCTCTCCCCGAGTTCCGGGTCGCCGGCGTCGAACGCCGTCTCGAACCTCCCGACCGCGGCGTCGAGGTCGGGAACGCCCAACACGACCGTGTCGACGCCGACGACCGGCGACGAGTCCAGGTCGCCGGTCGGCCGGACCCGGCGCTCCCGCGGGGTCCGGTCACTGATGAGGAACGGGAGCGTCGCGCCCGGATCGCCGTCTCCCAGATAGGTGAGGTCCCACTCGACGAGCGCCCCGTCCTCGCGGGTCCGCTGGTACGCCGAGGGGCCCTCGACGCGGACGCCGCGGTCGCGGAGGTCGGCGCTCGCGGCGTCGATGTCCTCGACGTCGACCGCCCACGCGCAGGGCCCGCCGTTCCCGTGGATGGGACCGTCCCACCACGGCGAGTCGGCGTCGGGCTCCAGCGTCGAGATGAGTTCGAGGTAGCTCCCGTCGCGGAACCCGACGATCGCCATGTGGGTGACGCCGTTGGAGTGGCGACCCCCGTACTCGACCGGGAAGCCGGCCTCGGCGAACGCGTCGACGAGCCGGTCCAGATCCCGTCCCGCGACCGTGACGTGATCGATGCGGAGGTCCATACCGGGAGGCCGGAAGCGACCGGCAAATACGTTCCGGCGACCGCGTCGATCGCGGGGGTCCAGAAACGGGTCCAAAGACGGGTTCCGATCAGAACGGCGCGTCCGGACCCTCCTCCGGGCCGCCTTCGCGCCCGCCGTCCCCGGCGTCCGCGCCGTTCCTGCCGTCCTCGGCGGACGAGGTCTCCAGCTCGTGGCCGCCCTCCTGCCACGCCTCGACCCCGCCGCGGAGGCTCTCGACGCGGGCGTCGGCGGTCCCCTCGTAGCTGCCGATCAGCTGGGCGGCCTGCCTGCTCGCGATCCCGTGGGGACAGACCGTCACGATCCGCTCTGCGCCCTCCAGTTCGGCGACGCGGGTCGTGAGCTCCGGGAACGGGATCGACTCGCTGTCGGGGAGGTGACCCCGGTCGAACGCCCGCTCGTCGCGGATGTCGACGATCCGCACGTCCTCGCCGTCCTCCAGCAGCGCGGCAAGCGCCGCCGGGTCGATCTCGCCGTCCATCACGGGAGCGGGCAGAGGCTCGCCGTGAGCACGGCGCGCGCGTCGGTCTCGTTTCGGGCCCCGTGGACGTCCCCGCGGGCGTTGTGGACGACCGCCGGCGCGGCGAGGCGTTCGGACTCGCCGTCCCGGATCACGGTCGGCTCCCCCTCGAGGACGTGGAAGACGTTCGTCGCGTCCGCGTGCTCGTGCGCGTCGACCTCGCCGCCGGGCGCGAGGACGAACGCCTTCACGAGCACGTCGTCGGTGACGACGAGTTCGGCGGTGGCGACCTCGCCGTCCGCCGGGTCGAGGTCGCCGACCGCGTCGGCGTATCGGTCGAGCGTCATACCCGAGGGGTCGGGCCGCGGGGGTTAAAACGCGTCGGCGGGGGCAGTCACTCGCGCGCGCCCGGCGGCAGCGGGTCGGCGTGGTCCGCGACCGCCTCCGCGACCCGGTGGGGGTCCTCGTGGATCACCCAGTGGGTCGCGTCGTCGATCGTGAGGAGCCGTCCGTCGGCGCAGTGCTCGAGGCTCTCGCCGGCCAGCCGCTTCTCGAGGAACGGGTCGTTCGCGCCCCAGATCACGAGCGTCGGGACCTCGACGCGCGGCGCGTCCGGCTCGGGCCGCTCGCGGACGATGGCCCGGTACCAGTTCACCATCGCCTCGAACGCGCCGTCGCGGTCCCACGCGCGCCGGTACCGGCGGAAGTCGTCCTCGCCGAACGTCCCCGGATCGCTCGTTTCGCGCATGGCCCGCACGCCGATCCGCCAGTTCCCGGCGCGCGCGACCGCCTCCGGCAGCCGGGGGAGCTGGAAGGCAAGCACGTACCAGCTCTTGCGGCGCTGCCGCCAGGAGGTCCGGAGCGCTCGCTCGAAGACGGTCGGGTGCGGGACGTTGACGGCGACCAGTTCGGAGAGCCGGTCGGCGTGGTGGATCGCGAGCCACCAGCCGACGGCGGCCCCCCAGTCGTGGCCGGCGATCGCCGCCGTCTCCCGCCCGTACGCGTCGATCAGTCCGACGACGTCGCGGGCGAGCTCGCCGATCCGGTAGTCCGCGACGCCCGGCGGCTTCTCCGAGAGGTTGTAGCCGCGCTGGTCGGGCACGACGACGCGGTAGCCGTCGTTCGCGAGCGGGGCGATCGTCTCGTGCCAGCCGTACCAGAACTCCGGGAAGCCGTGGAGGAGGACGAGGAGCTTCCCGTCCTCGGGGCCCGCCTCGACGACGTGGAGGCGGACGCCGTTCGTCTCGACGAACCGGGAGGTCCCCGGCACGCCCTCCGGGATCTCGTCGGCGGGAACCTCGTCGACCGGAACCTTCCTGGGGCCTGCCTCCGCCGCGTCGGTTACGCTGCCGTCGGCCATACCGGCCGATCGGTCCCGGCCGACTAATAGCTACGTCCGGCGGGTCCGCCGTCGCCCGTCTCGGACCGCGCGGGTTCGAGGTCCGTCACTGGGACGCCGGGGCGAACCGCCCCTCCGCGTCGTTGAGACGCATCCAGTACGTGACGAGCGCCGCGGCGTGTCCCTCCCCGTCGCCGACCCGACGCGCGGTCGCCTTGTACGCCTCGTGGACCGCGGCGGTCAACGGGGCCGCGGTGTCGCGCTCGCCCGCGAATTCCAGGGCGTAGCCGAGGTCCTTGTTCCAGATCGCCAGCGTCCCCAATCCCTCCATCGCCTGGCCGAACTCCCCCGTGAAGTACCCCTCGTACATCTCGAACTCGAGGAAGTCGACGAAGATCGTCGGGTCCACGCCGTTGTCTCGGACGAACTCGACGGCCTCGGCGTCGACCGCGCGGCGGCCGGCGTAGCGCATCTGGAGGCCGAGCTTGAACACCGTCGCGTCGGGGACCGGGCCGACCCGGACGTGGCCGTCCGCGATCGCGTCCAGGAGGTCTCCGGCCCGCTCGTAGCTCGCCTCGGACCCGCCGGCCATGACGTGGTATCCCTCTCGCGGCGACCCGCCGGTGATCGTCGCCTCGAGGAAGTCGGCACCCGCCTCGGCGCACAGCTCCTCGCAGGCGACGGACGTGGCCGGGCGGGTCGTCGACACGTCGACGAGGAGCTGCCCCCGGTCCAGCTCCGCGAGCAACCCGTCCGACCCCTCCATCGTCGCCTCCACCTCGGGCGAGCCGGGCAGCGTCAGGATCACCGCGTCGGCCTCCCGAGCCACCTCCGCCGGGCTTCCCGCGGCTCTCGCGCCGCGGTCGATCGCGTGCGCCACCTGGTCGTCGTCGACGTCGAACACGGTCACGCGGTACCCCGCGTCGAGGAGGCGGTCGACGAGCAGTTTGCCGATGTAGCCGACGCCGATGAGGCCGATAGCGGTCATCGTCGGGGAGTCGTCGGCGACGCACATAAGTCGTGTCCGGCGGCGAGAGTCCTCCACCGAGCGGACGGGGTCGTCCGGGCGTCGCGCGCCGGACCGAGCGGGAAACGCCGGGACGGAGAGGTGACCGACCCCGCCCTCGCGGAACCGCGCGAGAGGTAGAAAGCGTCTTATACGTTGATTTCACAGGGTATCCTGAGGAGTGTTATCACGTGAGTCTCTCTGAAACGTACGGCCGGTACCGCCGGACCCTCAGCGAGGAACCCCTCGCGATCGGGGTCGTTCTCGTGGCCCTCTGGATGGTTTGGACCCTCGCCAGCGGGCTGTTGACGGGGGGGATCCGGATCAGCGGCCTCGCCGCCCTCGTCTGGGACGGGCTGCTCCGGGGGCTGATAATCGGCCTGGCGGGTATCGGACTGTCGATGACGTACAGCATTCTCAACTTCGCGAACTTCGCGCACGGCGACTACCTCACGAGCGGCGCGTTCGCCGGGATGGCCACCAGCTACCTCGTCGCGGGGATCGGCGAGAACAGCGTCGGCGCGCTGCTGCTCGTCGGTGCCGGCGGATCGGTGTTCGGCGGCGCGCTCGGGATCGGCGTCACCACGTCGCCGATCGCGGTCGTTCTCGGGGCGCTCGTCGCGGGCGTCGCCACCGTCGCGCTGGCGCTTTCCATCGACCGGTTCGTGTACAAACCGATCCGCGACGAGAGCGGGATCGCCCTGCTCATCACGAGCATCGGCGTCGCGTTCGCGCTCCGGTACCTCATCCAGTTCGTCTTCGGGGCCGGCGTGCGCGGGACGACCGCGGCCGGGTCGGTGCCCCGGCTGGACGTGCCGGCGTTCGACGGGACGTTCCGGGTCACCGCCCACGACGTCACCCTCATCCTCGTCGCGGCCGGACTGATGCTCGGCGTCCACCTGCTGTTACAGCGGACCAAACTGGGGAAGGCGATGCGCGCGATGTCCGACAACGAGGACCTCGCGCGGATCACGGGGATCCCGACCGAGCGGGTCATCCGCACGACGTGGATCCTCGGCGGCGGGCTCACCGGCGTCGCGGGGTACATGTTCGTCCTCTGGAAGGGGACGCTCGGCTTCAACGACGGCTGGCTCCTGTTGTTGTTGGTGTTCGCCGCGGTCATCCTCGGCGGCATCGGCTCGATCTACGGGGCGATCGGGGGCGGGATCGTCATCGGACTGACCGCCTCGACGTCCGTGATCTGGATCCCCTCCGAGTTCGGGCGCGCCGCCGCGTTCATGGTGATGATCGTGATCCTGTTGTTCAAACCTGAAGGCATCTTCAGCGGGAGGACCACGGCATGAGCGTCGACGACGTTCGCGGCCGGCTCGACGGGCTCTTCGAGCGCGACGTGACGCTGGTGCTCGCGGTCCTCGGCGCGATCTACTTGGCGTACGTTCTCGCCGGGGTCGCGTTCGGGTACGGCCTCCGCGGCCAGCTGAACTCGATCGCGAACCTCACCTTCTACGTCGGCGCGTTCGGCATGCTCGCGCTGGCGTTGAACCTCCACTGGGGGTACACCGGCCTCTTCAACATCGGCATCGTCGGCTTCATGGGCATCGGCGTCTACGTCACCGCGCTCGTCTCGAAGCCGCCGGTGGCGGAGGGCGGTGCCGCGCAGGTCGGCGGGCTCGGCCTCCCGCTCGTCGTCGGCGTGATCGCCGGCGTCGTCGTGGCGGGGCTGTTCGGCCTCCTGGTCGCGTTGCCCGCGCTCCGGCTCCGGGCCGACTACCTCGCGATCGTCACGGTCGCGTTCTCGGAGATCGTCCGGTTCACGATGATGTCCCGGACGTTCCAGGAGGTCACCGTTCCGGACACGATCGACCTCACGGTCGCCGGGGTCCAGCTGTTCAGCTTCGACCCGACCGCGGACACGATCGGGCTCGGCGGCGGGGGCGGGCTCATCCTGAACTACACGGACCCGCTCGAGGCGCTGCTTCGGCTCCTGTTCCTCTGGGAGCCGTACCTCGGCTTCGTCGCGTTCGTCCAGCGGAACTTCATCCCGAACAACCCCAAACCGGTGATAGACGGACTCGTCTACGGGATCGTCCTCCTCGTCTGCGTGGGGCTGTTCTACCTGCTTCTCTCGCGGACCGGCAAGTCGCCGTTCGGCCGGGTGTTGAAGGCCATCCGCGAGGACGAGGACGTCGCGAACGCGCTGGGGAAAGACACCGATCGGTTCAAGCTCACGGCGTTCGTGCTCGGCGCGGCGCTGATGGGGCTCGGCGGGATCCTCTGGTACTCCGGCCGCGGGAGCATCACGCCGCCCTCGTTCCGGCCGAACATCACCTTCTTCGTGTGGATCGCGCTCATCATCGGGGGCGCGGGATCGAACACCGGCAGCTTCCTCGGCGGGGCGATCTTCGCCGGGGTGTTGTACGAGGGGCCGCGGTACGTGAAGAACCTGGTCGAGGCCGCCTTCGAGCTGGGCGACGCGCCGCAGAACTTCGGCGAGGCGGTCGCGGCGTTCGGGTCGCTCGATCCCGTCCCCTTCCTCGTCTACACGCTCGACAGCGTGAGCCAGTTGCGGCTCGTGATCATGGGCGTGGTGTTGATCTGGCTGATGCACAACCGCCCCGAGGGGCTGCTCGGCCACCGCAAGGAGACCGCCTCCAGCGTCGACCTCTCGCGGCCGGGAGGCGACGGGTCGAGCGGGCAGTCGACCGCGGCCGACGGGGGCGAGACGCGATGAGCGGCACCGACGACTCCGTCGCGGACGGCTCGACGCCGGCCGAGGAACCGCTCGAGGACGCGCCGGCCGAGGACGGTTCGACGCCGGCGGAGGACGCACCGACCGAGGACGACTCGACGACAGGGGAGGACGCACCGGCGGAGGTCGGCTCGACGCCGGCCGCCGAGGACGACCCGGACGGAGACGCGGGCGCACCGGCCGACGCGGAGACGCCGGATCGAACCGTCCACGCGCCGGAGGACTCCGACGTGTCGGTCGATTCGACGCCCCTCGAAGTCGAGGGGCTCCGGCGGACGTTCGGCGGCATCGTCGCCGTCGACGACGTCAGCTTCGACGTCGAACAGGGGACGCTCACGGGACTCATCGGTCCGAACGGGGCCGGCAAGTCGACGACGTTCAACCTCATCACCGGGATGTTGGAGCCCGACGCCGGGACGGTCCGGTTCAACGGCGAGGAGATAACCGGCTACCAACCCCACGAGATAGCCAACCGCGGGCTCGTCCGGACGTTCCAGATCGCCCGCGAACTCGAGGAGATGACCGTCCTCGAGAACATGATGCTCGCGCCGAAGGGACAGACCGGGGAGTCGCTGTGGCGGTCGGTGTTACCCCTCACCCGCGGGGACGTGCGCGAACAGGAGACCGAACAGCTCGAGCGCGTGTGGGAGGTGCTCGACTTCTTCGAGATCGACCACCTCGCCGACGAGTACGCGGGGAACCTCTCCGGCGGCCAGCGGAAGCTGCTGGAGATGGCGCGCGCGCTGTTGACCGACCCCGACATGCTGCTCCTCGACGAGCCGTTCGCGGGCGTCAACCCGACGCTGGAGAAGCGGCTGCTCGGTCACATCCACGAGCTGCGCGACCGCGGATACACGTTCCTCATCGTGGAACACGACATGGACCTCATCATGAACAACTGCGAGCGGGTCATCGTCATGCATCAGGGCCGGATCCTGAAGGACGGGACCCCGGCGGAGATCAAGGAGAGCGAGGAGGTCATCGAGGCGTATCTCGGAGGTGAGGTATGAGCCTGCTCGAGGTCCGCGAGCTGGACGCCGGCTACGGCGACCTCCAGATCCTCACGGACGTCGACCTCGACGTCGACGACGAGGAGTACGTCACCATCGTCGGCCCGAACGGGGCCGGCAAGTCCACGGTGATGAAGTCGGTGTTCGGACTGACGACCCACATGGGCGGCACCGTGACCTTCGACGGCGAGGACATAAGCGGGACGAAGCCCGAGGACATCATCCACAAGGGGTTGGGGTACGTCCCACAGAGCGAGAACGTCTTCGCGGAGCTCGACGTCCAGGAGAACCTCGAGATGGGCGCGTACATCCTCGACGAGGTTCCCCAGGAGGCGCTCCGGACCGTCTACGACCGGTTCCCGATACTCGAAGAGCGGAAAGAACAGCGGGCGGGGACGCTGAGCGGCGGCCAGCGACAGATGCTCGCGATGGGTCGCGCGCTGATGCTCGACCCGGAGCTCCTGTTGCTCGACGAGCCGAGTGCCGGCCTCGCGCCCGACCTCGTCGACGAGATGTTCGACAAGATCGACGAGATCAACGAGTCGGGGACCGCGGTCCTGATGGTCGAGCAGAACGCCAAGGAGGCGCTTCGACGCTGTGACCGCGGCTACGTGCTCTCGAACGGTCAGAACCGCTACGAGGACGAGGGGACCGCACTGTTGAACGACGAGGAGGTCCGCCGGGAGTTCCTCGGCGGGTAACTCCCCGGAGCTGCTCGGCCGGTCCGGACCCCGTGTTTCCGATCCAAGCGCCGTTCGCGGGAGCCGTCGCTCACGTCGGTCGCGGTCGCGAAAAAACGGAACTCGGTGCCGGAGCCTCCGCCGATCAGTTCCCGCTCGAGAGCGCCTGCTCGATGACGCTGGAGTAGGAGGACTCGCCGATGTTGAAGCTGATCTGGTCGTACACCTCGCCGTCGAAGGTGTCCTCGAACACGTTGCTGAACCGCTCGGAGAGCTGCTGTCCGTAGTCGTTGTTCACGTACAGCGTCGCGGCGGTCTCGGCCTCGAGCCGCTCGGAGGCGACCTGCGCCATGACCCGTCCCTGGAGCTGGTCGCTCGGGGCGGTCCGGAAGATGTAGTCGTCGTCCTCGAGGTTCGTCACCGACAGCGCGGTGCTGGAGGGCGAACAGCCGACGACCTCGTTCGGGATGAACGTCTCCTGACACACCGGGACGTTGACGCCGGAGGAGGCGGTCCCGCACACCGCCGGAACGCCCGCGCTGACCAGCGACTCCGCGCCGCTGACCCCCTGGTCGGGCGAGGTGTTGGTGTCCTCGAACTGGGCGTTCACGGTGAGGTCGAGGTCGGACTCGTTGACCTGCTGGGCCGGGAGTTCGGCGGCGCGGATCATCGGCTGACCCGTCGACGCCAGGTCCCCGGTCTCGGGGAGCAGGATTCCGACGCTCACCTCGCGGCCGAAGCCGCCGGGCGAGGAGTCCGCGGAGGGACCGGCCCCGTCGGGGTTCTCACCCTCGAAGCTCTGGGTTTCGTTGACGGAGACCGAGTCGGCGTCCTGGCCGGCGAACTCCCAGATGGAGTAGGCCGCGGACGCGGGGTCGCCGTTCTGATCGAAGTTGACCGCGCTCGACGCGCCCTGGTAGTTGATGTCCTCACCGTTCGCGACCGCCTCGACCGCGTCGAGGAACCCTTCCGGGCCGTACTCGGTGCCGCCGGGGTTCGCGATGCGCCGGAGCTGGTCGCGGATCGCGGTGCCGTCGTTCTCGCCCGCGGCGACGTTCGCGAGAATGAGCGCGGCGGCCGAGTCGTACGACTGCGAGGTGAACACGCCCGGCGACTCGTCGTACGTGTCCTGATACAGCGTCTCGAACGCCTCCTGGTTCGGCCCGCCCGCCGCCGGCGCGGTGCCGGTGACGTTGTTCATGTCGTTGCCGACCTGGCCGGGTAACGCGGGGTCCTGGAGCCCGTCGGGGATGAGGATCTCCTCGGCTCCGTCGGACGCGCTGTAGTAGTCACGGAAGAGCTGAATGCCGCTCTCCGGGTAGCCGATGACGGTGAGGAGGTCCGGCCCGCTGCCGCCGCCGCCACCGCCTCCGCCCCCCGAGCAGCCGGCGACGCTGACCGCGCCCGCGACACCGATCCCCTTCAGTACGTCACGCCGTCTCTTGTGGTATGACATATCCCCTCATATAGGGTCCACTTTGATAAGTATATCCCTGTCAATATCTCCACACGTACTGTCAAGCAGGTGGATGAAACGAGCGGGACCTCTCGGGGGGCGGGAGACTGCCCAACCGAGGCTCATGATCGCCAGTTGATGGGAGTCCGGTTTCAACGCGTCGGCGTCGATCCGCGACCGATCCCGTTCACCGACCCCCCGGCCGCTTCGGGTACGACTGGCGGGGACCGTGAGACCGCCGCGCGAGGAGCCGCGCGGTCGCGCGCCGGCGGTCGTCGGGGCGCTCCTCGGTCGTCTCGTCGTAGTGGAGGACCGTCAGTCCGAGGCCGGCCCGCAGGAGCTCGTTCGCCGCGAACCGGTAGCGGTCGGTGCTCGGGCCGGACGGCGTCGGCTCGGCCGACCGGAGGTGCCCCTCGACGAAGAGGTAGCCGCCCTCGGCGAGCGACTCACACAGGTCGGTGAACCGGTCGAGCGTGTGATAGAAGCTCACCGTGACCAGGTCGTACCGACCCGTCGGGAAGTCGTGCTCCGTGGCGTCGGCGTGAACCGTCTCGATCCGCTCCTCGAGCCCGCGCTCCGCCGCCCGCTCCCGGACGATCCGGAGCCCCTCACTCGAGGCGTCGAGCGCGTCGACCTCGTAGCCGGCCGCCGCGAGGAACAGTGCGTTCCGCCCGGTCCCCGTCGCCAGATCGAGCGCCCGGCCATCGGGGATCGAGGGCTCGTAGGAACGGAGGACGGGAGACGGCTCCGGGTCTCGGGGGTACTCGCCGTTCGCGAACCGCCCGTCCCAGTCGGTCGGTTCGTCGCCGTCGGTCATACGCGTCGATCGCCGGAGATCGACATAAATCTCCGCGTCGGGGGTTTCAAGCACGGCACGGTCGCAACCACGTCCATGACCGACGACCAGGAGGCGGAGCGGGACCGTCGGCGAGACGTCGGATCGGAGCCGCGAGAGGAGCCGCCGGAGGTGATCCTCGGCGAGCTGTTGGCCGACCGGGAGGAGACGCTCGCGACCGCCGAGTCGCTGACCGGCGGCCTCGTGGGATCGACGGTGACCGACGTGCCGGGGTCGAGCGCCTACTTCGATCGGGGCTACGTGACATACGCGTACGACGCCAAACGCGAGGAGCTGGGCGTCGCCCGGGAGACGCTGGACGAACACGGCGCGGTCAGCGGACCGGTCGCCCGGGAGATGGCCGCCGGAGCCCGCGATCACGCCGACACGACGTGGGGCGTCTCGACCACGGGGATCGCCGGTCCCGGCGGCGGAACCCCGGAGAAGCCGGTGGGGTTGGCGTACGTCGGCGTGGCCTACGCCGCGCCGTGGGGAACGGAGGGATCGTTCACGCGGAGCGTCCGCGCGGAGTTCTCCGGGGATCGCGACGCCGTGAAACGGGCGAGCGTCGAGCGTGCCCTCGACGAACTCGTTCGGACGGTCCGCGAGCTCGAGGACCCGGATTGAGCGCGGGAGACGCGAGCGGCAACCGCGACTCCGCCGTTCACGCGACCGCGACGCCGTCGTCGCTCTCCGTCACGTCCACGGGGCCGTCGATCTCGACCGGGTCGCCGACCGCGACGACCGATCCCCACGACTCCGCCGGGACGACCGTGTTCACCATCAGCCGGAAGTCGTGGTCGAACCGGTCGCTCTCGGTCCACGCGGGCAGCGTCTCCCGCCGCTTCCGGAGGAACGTCTCCCGGAACCCGTCGATCTCGACCGCGGTGTCCGGGTGTCGTGACGGGACGACGCACCGCTGACACGGGTTGACGCCGACGAGGTCGGCGTCGCCGATCGAGAACCGGACCCCCGTCCCGCGGTCGGCGAACAGCCGGTCCTCGAAGAACGCGGGACAGTCCTCGAGCACGACGTTCGGCCTGAACCGCCGGCGCGCCTCCGTCGCGTCCGCGATCCCGTCGAACCACGAGGCGACCGTCTCGAGCGTCCCCGTCGAGATCACGGTCGGACCGGGGGCCGCCCGGTCGTCCGGGAACCCGCCCGCCGGCTCGCGGACGAGATCGACCTCGTACCCGAGGTACTCGCCGACCCACGCCGCCAGCGCGTCGCCCTCCTCCGGCAGCGCGAACGTCCGCTCGCCGGCCGCCACCTCCTCCCGCGCCGGCCGCTCCAGCGTCACCGCCGTCGGCGTCGCGTCCGCCGGGCCGGCGAGATCGTAGCTCGCCCGCAGGCGCTGGATCGCCGGCTCGCTCTTCCCGTTCACGTACCCGCCGCCGCTCCCGACCGACGCGACCTCTGGGTCGACGCCGGCCTCGACGAACGCGTACGATCGGTCGCCCCGGAGCGCGCCTCGAGAACCGAGCTCCGCGCGCTCGACGGCGACGCCGTCGAGCGATTTCACGGGATACGCGAGGAGTCCGCCGAGTCGTGTCATACGCTCCGTTCGGGGGAGCGGACCAAAAGGGTGACCGTGGACTCCCGTCCGCGCGGTCGGGAGCGGCGGCGGGTTCCGTCGGGTTACTCCTCGTCTCCGTCGCCGTCGGCGTCCTCGGCGTCGGCGTCGGCGTCAGCGTCGTCAGCGGGCGTCTCGTCGTCCTCCTCCTCGTCGCCGGCGAGTCCGGCGGCCTCGAACGCCTCGCTCACCTCGCTTTCGGAGACGGTGCGGTACCCGTCGGCCTCCGTGACCGTCGCGACCGCGAGGTCGCCGGGGACGAACTCCTCCTCGTGGGCCGCGAGCGCGCGGACGCCGAGTTCGATCCCCTCGGCGAGCGAGAGGCCCTCCTCCCACTCCTCCTCAAGGACGTCCTGGATCTCCTGTCTCCCGCCGCCGATGACGGTCGCCTTCCACTCGTTGGGGGTTCCGGAGGGGTCGGCCGCGAACAGGCGCGGCTCGCCGTTCTCGATCCCGCCGATGAGCAGCGCCGCGCCGTACGGCCGGGTGCCGCCGCGCTGGGTGTTCTCCTGGATGTGGTCGGTGACGAACTTCGTCAGCGTCTCGACGCCGACGGGCTCGCCGTAGCGGAGGCGGTTGCCCTGCGACTGCCGGCGGGCGAGGTCGATGAGCTGTCGCGCGTCCGCGACGTGGCCGGCGCTCGCGGTGCCGAGGTGGTCGTCGAGCTTGTGGAGCTTCTCGATGCTCTCCGCCTCCATCAGCGTCGAGGTCGCCCTCGACATCGCGACGAAGACGATCCCGTCCGCCGTCCGGACGCCGAGACTCGGCGCGCCGCGCGAGACCGCCTCGCGGGCGTACTCGACCTGGTAGATGCGCCCGTCCGGCGAGAACAGCGACGTCCCGCGGTCGTACGCCTGCTGGTCGTTGCCGCCCATCATCGCTTCTCACCCGCTCGCGCGGTGACGTGCTCGCTCATTACCCTTTATTACGCCGGACGGTTGAAAAACCCTCCTTAACCGGTACGCGGCGGGTCCCGCTCCGACCGGTCCGGCGTCGAGCGGTCCGAGTCCTCGTTCGTGGGTTCGTCCGCGTCGTCGCCGTCGCCCCAGTCGCGCGAGACGGGCGTCTCGCTGGCGTCGATGGCTCCGAGCAGCCACTCGCTCCCGGCGACCAGCTCCCCGTCGTCGGTGCCGACGAGCTTCAGGCGGTTGTGACCCGCCTCCCGGTCGGGGTAACAGCCGACCGTAACCTCGTACCGCTCCATCGCCTCCTCGAGGGCGGGGACGATGTTCGCCTCGGGCTCGACCGTGTAGAGGAACCGCGACCGGCGCTCGCCCGCGAACTCGTCGGCGACCGACTCGAACATCGCCTTCAGCTCCTCGGGGATCCCCGGCAGGACGTACACGTTCTCGAGCACGCAGCCGGGCGCGAGCCCCGCTCCGTTCAACAGCGGTCGGCTCCCCTTGGGGAGCGCCGCCTCCCGATCGACATCCACGTCGAGGTCGCGGTCCGGGATCCGGGTCGCGATCTCGGCCAGCCGCTCCTCGACGTCGGCGCGTGCGAGTTCCGAGACGGTCATGTCGCGCCCGAACGCGTCCGCGACCGCCTCCACCGTCACGTCGTCGGGCGTCCCGCCGATCCCCCCGGTGACGATCACGCGGTCGAAGGCGTCGCCGTAGGCCGCCACCCGCTCGGCGATCGTCTCCCGGTCGTCCGGAACCGAGAGGATCCGCGTCACCGAGACGCCCCGATCGGCCAGCCGCGCCGCGAGCCAGTTGGCGTTCGTGTTCACCGTGTCGCCGGAGAGCAGCTCGTCGCCGACCGTGATCAACGCGACTTCCATGCGACCTCCCCTCGGAGCGGTAGGGACATAAGCGGTTCCACGGCGGGGACGCGCCGGAGGAGCGGAGCGGTAGGAGGGTCCTCACTCCGCGACCCGCTCGTAGGTGACGAACGCGAGGTCGCCCTCGCGCTCCCGGTCGAGTTCGACCCACTCGTCGGGGTCCCACGCCGGGAAGCGCGTGTCGCCGTCGGGCGACTCCGGCACCTCCGTGAGAACCATCCGGTCGGCGAGCGGGAGGAACGCCTCGTAGACGCTCGCGCCGCCGATCACGTACACCTCCTCGACGCCGCGCTCGGTCGCGGCCGTCCGCGCTCGCGCCGCCGCCTCCTCGACGCCGCCGGCGACGACGACCTCCTCGGGGAGGTCCGGGTCACGCGTCGTCAACACGACGCTCGTCCGGTCCGGGAGCGGGCCGCCGATCCGGTCGGCGATGCTCTCGTAGGTGACCCGGCCGAGGACCACGGGATGCCCGCTCGTCAGCCGCTTGAAGTGCGCCAGATCCGCCGGGTAGTGCCACGGCATCCCGCCGTCCGCGCCGATGACGCCGTTCTCCGCGACGGCCGCGACGAGGACGAACGACACGTCGTCGGGGTCGACGGCGGGATCGACTGCGTCGTCGGTGTCGGAGTCGGTCCCCGCCATCACTCCGCGACCGCGAACGAGATCCCCTCGGCGCAGTCGTAGTCGACGACCTCGACGTCGTCGTAGGTCAGTTCGTCGAGCGGCACGTCCGCGATCTCGATCCGGGGGCGCTCGCGGGGCTCGCGAGAGAGCTGTTCGAGGAGGCCGGGGACGTGGTCGTACCCCTCCTCGCCGTCGGCCTCAGCGGGGGCGGCGTCCTCGAGCCAGGCCTTGACGTCGCGGTAGTCGGCCTTCCCCTCCGCGTCCGCGAGCCGCGCCTGGAGCGCGGGGAGGTTCTCGCCGTACCACGCGCCGCGGTCGCCCCGGCCGCAGTAGGCGTGCGCGTCGACGATCGTGTGGCCGAACTCGCCGACCTCGAACCCGGTCCGTTGTGCGAGCGCGTTCGCGAGCAGCGCGTACGCCGCGACGTTGAACGGGACGCCGAGTGCGATGTCGCCGGACCGCTGGGTGAGATGGAGGTTGAGCCTCCCGCCCTGGACGTTGACGACGAAGGTGTAGTGACACGGCGGCAGCGTCGAGACGGTCGCGTTCGCGGGGTGCCACGCGTTCACCACCATCCGGCGGGAGTTCGGGTTCTCCTCGAGCGTGTCGAGCACGTAGGCGATCTGGTCGAAGGTTCGCCGCGTCGTCCCGTCCGCGTCCTCCTCGACGGTCACCCAGCGGTGACCGTCCTCGGGCCACGTCTCGCCGGGGAGCGCGTCGCCGTCGTCCGGCACCGGGTACCGCCGCCAGAACCGGCCGTACGCCGTGTCGAGACGGCCCTCCTCGTCGGCCCAGGCGTCCCAGATCTTCGTCTCCTCGCGGAGGTTCTCGATGTGCTCCTCTCCGGAGAGATACCAGATCACCTCGTGGATGAGCGAGTTCCAGCGGTAGCCGTCCATCCGCTTCGTCGTGAGAAGCGGGAACCCCTCCGCGAGGTCGACGGTGTAGCCGGCGCTGAACGTCGCGATCGTGTCCACGCCGGTCCGGTTCGGCTTGTACGTGCCCGTCGAGAGCGCGTCGTCGACGAGGTCGAGGTACTGTTGCATCGTGTGTCGTGGGGAGTCGCCCCGACGCTTACGGCGTCGGCGCGATCGGTCTGTCGGAACCCACGCGTCGCAAAACATAAACCTACGTCCTTTGGGATCCGTTCGCCCGACCGCAGCAACTAACCTCGCGCCGCCCGGAGTGGCCGACATGGTAATCGATCCGTTCGGGCTCGAGCGGTGGTTCGCGAAGTACGAACACGAGGCGGACGTCATGCTCGCCGAGAGCGGGATCCGGTCGCTCGAGGCGGACCGGTTCGACCTCGACCCCGGCGAGGTAGGGTACGTGATCCCCACGAACGGCGACCCGGAGTTCCGCGCCCGCGTCGGCGACCGGTACGGCCGGAGCGCCGACGAGGTCCTGTTCACCTGCGGCACCCAGGAGGCGAACTTCCTGACGTTCCTCTCGCTCGTCGCCTCGAGCGACCCCGTCGGCGACGACGGGATCGGATCCGGCTCGCACGCCGTCGTCGTCACGCCGACCTACCAGGCGCTCCACGCCGTGCCCGATGCGTTCGGCGAGGTCACCCGCGTGGAACTCTCCCCGCCGGAGTGGGAGCTTGACCCCGACGCGGTCGCGGACGCGGTCCGCGAGGACACGGCGGTCGTCGTCGTGAACAACCCGAACAACCCGACCGGCCGCTATCACGCCGAGGAGCGGGTGCGGGAGGTGTACGACGTGGCCGTCGAGAACGACGCCTACCTGCTGTGTGACGAGGTGTACCGGCTGCTCGCGTCGTCCCCGCAGGAGCCGGTGGCGAGCTTCGGCGCGCACGGGATATCGACGACGAGCCTGACGAAGGCGTACGGGCTCTCCGGCCTGCGGTTCGGCTGGATCGCCGGGCCGGAGCCGGTCGTCGAGCGCGCCTGGCGGTGGAAGGACTACACCACCATCTCGCCGAGCATCTTCGGCCAGCACGTCGCGAAACAGGCACTCGGCCGGCGCGAGGAGCGGATCTTGGCGGAGAACCGCGAACTGGCCGACGGGAACCGCGAGCGGATCGCGGCGTGGGTGGACCGCCACGGGCTGGAGTGGCACGAGCCCGCCTCCGTCAACGCCTTCCCGACGATCCCCGAGGGGTTCGCGGACGCCCGCGAGTTCTGTCGGACCGTCGTCGAGGAGGCGGGCGTCGTGCTCGCGCCCGGCGACCTCTTCGGGTTCCCGGACCGCTTCCGGATCGGCTTCGGGCACCGACGGGAGACCCTCGAGGAGGGGCTCGACCGGGTGAGCGCGGTCATCGAGGCGCACGCGGAGGGCGACGTGGAGGCGAACGACGGCGCGGAGACGGACGACCGCGCGGAGGCGAACAAAGGGACGGAGACGGCCGACGACCCGGTCCCGGACGGAGGGAGCCGCTGAATGGGGCTCGTCGGCGACCTCAAGGACGACCTCGTCGGGCTCGTCAGGAACCCGACGGACGAACAGAAGGCGATCCTGGTCGCGATCGTCGCCATCGCGGTCGCGGACCGCTACTTCCTCTGGATCGACTTCCCGTTCGTGGTGCGGACGACCGCCGCCGTCGGGGTGGGGTTCCTCGCGCTGTTCGCCGCCAGCTACCTGCTCACCGGGCACCTCGTCCCGCCGGACGAGGACGACGAGGAGTACGACGACGAGCTCGACCCGTAGCTCACCTCGATCGGCGGGTGACGACGTTTCCGCACCGTCCCCACGGCGTTCCAAACCGTTTATACCCGCGCCGGGGGAAACCCGGTGTATGCCGCGAGAGCAGAAGCAGGTTCGAGAACTCCAGGAGGGGAGCTACGTCATGATGGACGACTCGCCCTGTAAGATCAACCACTACAGCACCGCCAAGCCCGGTAAACACGGGAGCGCCAAGGCTCGAGTCGAGGGGAAGGGCGTCTTCGACGAGAAGAAGCGCTCGCTCTCCCAGCCGGTCGACGCGAAGGTGTGGGTGCCGATCATCGAGCGGAAGCAGGGCCAGGTCGTCTCCGTCTCCGGCGACGACGCGCAGGTCATGGACCTGGACACCTACGAGACGTTCACGATGCGGATCCCCGAGGGCGAGGACTTCTCCTCGGACGACACCATCGAGTACCTGGAGTACGAGGGCCAGCGCAAGGTCGTCGGGTAGTCGGATGTTCCCCGGAGCGACCGCCGACCGCGACGCGGCCTCGTACGTGGTCGTCGGCGCTCCCCTCGACGCCACGACCACGTTCCAACCCGGCACCCGGTTCGGACCCGACCGGGTCCGGCGCTTCTCCGAGACCTACGACGACTACGACCGGCGAACGGACAGTCACTTCTCCGCGCTCGGCGTCCACGACGCGGGCGACGTCGCCCCCTGGGACGACACGCGCGAGTACCTCGATCACCTCGCCGCCGAACTCAGAAGCGTCGTCCTCGACGGCGCGATCCCGCTCGCGCTCGGCGGGGAACACACCGTCACCTACGCCGGCGTCGAGGCGGTCACCCCGGACACGCTCGTCGTCGTCGACGCCCACCTCGACCTCCGGGCGGAGTACGCCGGCAACCCGTGGAACCACGCCTGCGTCACCCGCCACGCGCTCGACGTCGTCGACCGCGCGGTGATCGTCGGCGCACGAACCGGCTCCCCGGAGGAGTGGGACCGCGCCGCGGAGGACGACGTGGAGGTCGTCGCGCCCGAGGACGCTCGCGGCTGGCTCGACGACCTCGATCCGGGCCGGTTCGCCGACGGGTCGACGTACCTCTCCGTCGACGTCGACGGGGTCGACCCGGGATTCGCGCCCGGCACCGGAACGATGGAGCCGTTCGGGCTCCACCCGCGCGAGGTCCGCGACCTCGTGCGGACGGTCGCGCCGCACGCCGAGGGCTTCGACGTCGTCGAAGTGAACGACCGCGACGACGGCCAGGCCGCGGCGCTGGGGGGAAAACTGCTCCGGGAGTTCGTTCACTCACACGCCGCGGGCTCGTCGGCGTAGCGTCCGACGGTCGACGGCCGGCGGAGTCGCGCGTTCCGTGGTTCGTCTCTCAGCGGAGTTCGGAGAGCCGACTGCGGGCGGCCGCGACCGCCTCCATCGCGTCGATCCACTCGCGGGTGTCCGTACACCAGACCCGGTCGCCCTCGACGCTGACGCAGAACACCGACTCCGAGGACGGCGAGATGGTCACGTCGTCGACGTCCGGCCGGTCGCCGAGGTAGGCGTCGATCAGGCGTCTGGCCGTCTCGGCCTCCGAACGGAGGCGGTTCCCGGAGGCGTACTCGATGGCTATCTCGGCCATACTCGATCCACGGATGTACACGATTAATAACTACTGTTTACGGGCAGCGATTGCGGGGACCGGAGAGGCGGGACGACGCACCGTCGGGGCGGGGCTCCTCGACGACGAGGGATCGGCGGCGGCGGACGGCCGAACGGAAACGCCTCGTCGGTCCTGGCGGCGTCGGTCAGCTCGACCCGTGGGGCTATATCCCCCGACGGGTATTGCCGACCATGGCCACACCGATTCACGAGCGACCGGCCGATCTGCTGTCGGAACTCGTTCGATTCGAGACCGTGAACCCGCCTGGCGACGAGCGTGCCTGTATCGAGTACATCGACGGCCTTCTGACCGAGGCGGGGATAGCGACCGAGACGCTGGCCGCCGATCCGGAGCGACCCAATCTGCTCGCCCGCCTGCCGGGCGGGGACGCGCCGACGCTGCTGATGCAGGGCCACGTCGACGTGGTCCCGACGGACGGCCAGGAGTGGGACGAGCCGCCGTTTTCCGGCACACGGAAGGACGGATTCGTCTGGGGCCGCGGCGCGCTGGACATGAAGGGGGGCGTCGCGATGATGGTCGCGGCGATGCTTCGGGCCGCCGAGGAGGGGGTCGAACCCGCGGGCGACGTGCTGTTGGCGGTGCTCTCCGACGAGGAGACGGGCGGCGACGTCGGCGCAAGGTATCTCGTCGAGAACCATCCCGAGCGCTTCGCGGACGTGGAGTACGCGATCGGCGAGTTCGGCGGCTTCCCGCTGCGCGTCGACGGGACGGAGTTCTACCCGATCCAGGTGGCGGAAAAGCGGGTCTGCTGGCTCGAGGCGACGGTGACCGGCCGCGGCGGCCACGCCTCTCGGCCGCAGCGCGACGGCGCGATGCACGCGCTCGGGGAGCTGCTCACCCGATTGACCGAACAGCGCCTGCCCGTCCGCATCACGCCGCCCGCCCGGGAGTTCGTCGAGGCGCTCGCCGCCGAGGCCGAACCCGAGCGAGCCGAGCAGTTGCGGGGACTGTTGGACCCCGAACGCACCGACGAGATCCTGGACGAGCTCGGCCCCGTCGCCGAGCGGTTGGACCCGATGCTTCACAACACGGTGAGCCCGACGGTCGTCGACGGCGGCGGGAAGGTGAACGTCCACCCGGCGGAGATCGACCTCCGCCTCGACGCGCGGCTGCTCCCGGGCGTGACGCCCGAGGAGTTCCTCGAGGAGGTCCGGGAGGTCGTCGGCGACATCGAGGGCGTCGAGTTCGAGGTCACGCGGTTCGACGGCGGCGAGGGCAAGCGCGTCGACATGGGGCTGTTCGATCTGCTGTGCGACTCCCTGACGGAGAACCACCCCGAGGCCGTCCCTGTCCCGTTCCTGCTCACCGGCGCGACCGACGGGCGGTTCTTCGAGCAGCTGGACGTCCAGCCCTACGGGTACACCCCGCTGAAGCTCCCACCGACGTTCGAGTTCGAGGCGCTGGTCCACGCCGCGAACGAGCGCGTTCCCGCCGAGGCCATCGCGTTCGGAACCGACACCCTCTCGACGGTGATCCGGGAGTACGGCTCCGCGTAGGAGGAACGGCCGGCTTCCAGCGTTCGAATTCCGGATACCTGCCTCGACCGGAGGCGGACGACGTGGCGGACGCCTTCGGGACACGCCGGCGGCAGCCTCGGGACGGTGCGGGTTCCTCGTTACCCGTGGTCGCAGAGTGGGGTGAAAACGGGCCGGCACGAATGCTCCGAGGCACTCGGCGCGTCTACGTGCCTGAAAGCGAGAAGAGTCCTCGTCCGAGTGGCAGTGGGGGTTATCCGCTCGTTTCGTTCACCACTGTGATATTCGACTCATTGGGATCGATCGCGACGCTATCGGTCCGTACGATCGTATTGGATCCATCGGCTGACCCGTTTTCGTCGATCATTTTGATGTTTGATTCGTCGATCTGTATCTCTACCCACGTGTGAGCGACGGTCTCCGAATCGAGATCGACGGTCAGCATGACTGTACTTCCGCTCTCGTCCGGATGCTCGAGTTTGATATCGACGTGCTCGTCGGCAGTTGCCTCCACGACCGTTGCCTCCAACTCTGTCGCGTCTATGTGTGTCTGAACGTTGTAGCTGGCCTGCTCGTCGGCCACGATGAGACGTTCTATCAGCTCCCGGTCGTCTCGTTCCAACACACCGATGTCGTTGCTGTAGTTCAACTCTACCGCGTCGAGATCGGGACGCGTAGTCTGGACCGTGATCGTCTCGTTGGTCCGGTTCACCGTTCCCCGAACCAACGGAAGGCAGTCGTCAGTGGGTCGGACGCGGATCCCGGCAATATCCAGCGGCTCCTCGCGTGCTGTGGACTCGTAGTACTGATTAACCCGTACCTCCAGCTGGCTGTACTCGCTAAGCCCGACGCGATCGCCGGTCTGTTCAACGATGAGTTCGGCAAGCCGTTGACGGCCGATCTCGTCGACGACCGAACCATTATGATGGGAAACGAGGGTGACGGTCACGTCTTCGACCCGATGGCTGGTACCGTTTCGCTCCGTACTGTTCAGACGGAGAGCGCCGCCACACGTACGTTGAGCCTGGTGTAAGGTGTACTCGTCTCCGTCAGTCTGGGTTAGTGAGCCGTTGAACTGCTGCTGGTCTCCGTTCAGTTGCGCTACGTTGTCTTCATCGGCGGGATTGCCTGTCGCTTCCGGGGACAGGGTAGCTCCCGCGATGACGGCGATACCACTGGCAGCGAGCAGTACAGTCGCGATACTGAGGGCGTATATCGTGAGTCTGTAGTCACGTTGCATGATTCTTGCTTCCTTCACACCGCTTGTGTTGTGTCATTGGTTGGTCCGACGACAGCCGGGCGGGAACTGACGGAACGGCCACGGGTACCGTGGAGACGGACTCGGCCGATTGCGGGCGGTCGTCCGACTGCGTCACTTCACGCTTGTAAGAAAGTCCGTATAACTCACAGTTGGAAACGGCTAGTGAACACGCCTGAAACGCGTTTCACAGGTGTTTCAGGCGTTGAAAACGCTGAAAATCATCAGATTCATACTGCCGATGTTTCGAAAGTCAACCATGCCCCAGGTCCCCTATTCCCGAGTGGTGCTGGTCCTCTCGCTAGCCGTCCTCGCAAGCAGTATTGCAGTGTTTGGCAGCGCTACTGGCATCACTCCGGACAAAACCCACGAGTTCACTATTGAGGATGGTGCGTTCGTCGTTACAACCGGTAGTGGCCAGCACGTGCTGGTCGAAGACGCTCACACGATCAATCGAATCGAGATCAGCCATGAAGACAGCCGCTACCTCGTTCAAACAGTCAACCACGGCCCACCCCCGGTAGACGCGCAGACACGCTTGCGTGTACGGCAGATCGTCACGTCCGCCGAGATCGTCGGCAGCGATGTCCCACCGGCGAACAGTGCTGCGTATACTGTCCGTCGGATCCCGTCACGCCTCCCCAGCGATCGTGCGGCAGTCATCGGAGCAACAGCGAACGAATCCCTACAGACGGTGATCTCTCCTAACGCCTCCGCGTTCACTGTCCGACAAAATGACGGCAGCATCGTTTTCGAGCGGCGCGAATCGTGGTGGAGTGGCGATCGGATGCTCGTCGTCGTGACGCCGAACGAATCCGGAACACGGTACAGTACTGTGGTTAATCTCCGCACCGAGACCGTCGAATCACTCGTTCGACTCGACAGAGGTGACCGATGAGAAATATCGGCCCCACCTACAATCGGATTGATCTCCGTGGTCAGACACTGGTACAGTTCCTCTTCGTCACCAGCCAAACCGAACCCCCGGAGTGGGGAAGACTCAGGTCGATCAACGGTCACACCGGTGAAACGAGATGACACAGATATCTTCCCGACCGCGCTCTGAACTCCTCGCTGTCGGTATCTTTGTCACTGCTGTAACGATCCTCGTCACGCAGTTCATAAGCGCAACGCCAGCCGCCGTCGCGGTTGGTGACGAGAGTACACGAATTGGGAATCTCGGATGGCAATTCACGCTCCGCGACGTGGCCCTCATTACTATTTCAGCGTATGCCGCCGGCGGAAGCACGATCGTACTCCTCAACGAGACAGATTCGACATCGTCGACGATCGCGGACACCAAGCAAACGAACGCTTCCACACAGCAGTCTACCAGCGAGTCCAGTAACGAGCTACTCGAGGCCCGCCGAGAAGAGTGGGAAACCGTTTCGGAACGACTCACGAGTAATGAGGAGCTGGTTTATCAAACGGTACTCGAGGCCGACGGTGTCCTACCACAGAGCGAGATAGTTGACCGAACAGACCTCTCAAAAGCGACAGTCAGCCGTACGCTCGATAGTCTGGAGGCGAAAAACCTCGCCGAGCGGAAGCGCCACGGCATGGGGAACACGGTACTGCTTACGTAGGCTGGCCGTCGTGAGTGCGATCATAACGGCATACTTCCCCGACTGACCGCCTGTAGTCACGCAGATTTGAGGGGCTGCGATCCGATACACGAACTGTTTGCTGCACCGCCGCGCTAGTTCGCTTCAGCCGATGACGAGCGAACTCGTCTTCGCCACCGTTTCACGGTGGTTCGTAACGTGGTGGGGTCCCCCCTGTGATCTCACTTCCACACACGCGCGTGCGTAAGCGCCCGACCGCGGCAGCGATCGAAAATTTCGAGCGAGTGACCGTCAGATTCCGAAAAAGACCTTACAGAGACCCTCAATCGGCGATTGGTTTCTGCGGATGTGCTGAATACAGAGCGCGAATCGGGTAGAAGACATTTGCCAGACGAACCACGGGACTGAACCATTAGCGGGCACCGTGACGACTCGGATCGTGTTGGGCGTTCTCACCACACAAAAGCTATTCTGTGCGGTCGCCTGCGTCGGCACGTGAAGCGTTACGAGAACGCCCTCGGGTTCCTCGCGCTCGCCGCCCTCTGGGGCGCCTCCTATCCCGCTATACGCGCCGCGAAAGCGGGCGTCGAGCCGCTGCTGATGGCCGCACTCCGGTTCGACGCCATCGGCGTCGTCGTCCTCGGCTACGCACTCGCCCGCAGCCAACAGGTCCGCCCCACCAGCGCCGACACCACGGCTATCCTGATCGGTGGTGTCGGCATGATCGCTGTCCACAACGGCCTCCTCTTCGTCGGCCAGACCATGGTCACCGGGGCCGTCGGCGCGGTCGTTCTCGCCACCGTCCCCATCTGGAGCGTCGCGTTCGCCGTCGTCGCTCTCGACACCGCTCGCCCGACGCCCACGCGCGTCTTCGGTATCCTCCTCGGCCTCGTCGGCACCAGCATCCTCGTCGTACCCGGCCCCACCGACATACAGCCACCCGACCCACTCGGCGTCACACTCATGACCGCGAGCGCGGTCACGTTCGCGCTCGCCGCCGTCGCCCTTCGCCGCGAAACCCCCACGCTCGGCGTCGCCGCCCGCCAGGGCTGGATGATGCTCGTCGGCGGCATCGTCCTCCACGTCGCCAGCCTCGCCCGCGGCGAACCCCAGACCGTCGCACTCACCTCGGACGTACTCATCGCGTTCGGGTTCCTCGTGCTCGCCGCCGGCGTCGTCGGCTACCTCCTCTACTACACGCTCCTAGACCGCCTCGGTCCCGTCGAGGTCAACCTCTTCGGGTACGTCGCCCCCGTGTTCGCCGCCATAACCGGATGGCTCTTCCTCGACGAACGTCTCGCCGCGACCACCGTTGTCGGCTTCCTCGTCATCGCCGTCGGCTTCGTGCTCGTCAAACGCGACGCTATTCGCGACGCGCTCATCGACGAGGCCGTACCAGCGACCGGCGACTAACTGGCTCGACCAGCAACCGCCGTCTTCGCGGCGGTCGTCTGCTACTCGGTTGGCCTTTGTTGAACCCCCAACGGCGACACCTCCTCCATTCGCGTGGAATACAGAGCGCGTATCTCCCACAGAATCATTCTCCAACTTGATCAGAGTAGATCGCACAGTACAGCCTCTGTATCTCGCACACCGAACCTATCAGTTCCAAAGGTTTTCAACAGAGCCGCTGACGACGGATTTCCGGGAGTCCACATCAAAGCCTCACCTCATGGATCGAGCCGCATTTGTGCCGAGGGAGTTGGGTGAGGCGGTTTACACGAGGGCTGGAGCGACGCCGAGGGCGGCGGTTCCGAGAAGGACCGCGCCGTATCCGGCAGCGACGAGGAATACCGTGCGTCGCGGGGAGTCGACGAGGCCTCGGCGGTGTCCGGCTGCCGCGAGGTAGCCAGTCAGCGGCAACACCTGGAGGGCGTGGAGGCCGACGAAGTGCGCGAGTCGAAGGTCTCCGACGAGCTGCCAGCCGACGACCGGGACCGTCGGCTCCGTCGTCTCGACGACCCGTGACTGGATCGCGATCATCGCCGCTCCTTCGAACGCGCCGACGACGAACCACCCGATGCCGAGGAGAATGCCCGCGGCGAACGCCGGGTGGACGTTGAACTCGTTGTTGCGCGCCCGAACCGCCAGCGCGGCGATCGCGACGGTGACGACGACGATTGTGACGCCCATGACCCCTCCGATGGCCGCGTCGAGGACCGTCGCCCGATTGAAGTGGGACCCAACGCCGCGCGCGGCCTGTCCGCCGATGAGGGCGATTTCAAGGAGGAGACCGATGCCGACGATCCGGGAGACGCGGCGACGAAAGTCCGGATCGACCGGGAGGTGGACACCGAGCCAGCCGAGCGTCGCGCACACGAGCGCGATCGAGCCGGCGAACTTCGTCGGCTTGAGCCACGCCGGTTCCCCGTTGACGACCGTCGGGTCGAAGACGATTCCGACGGCGAAGGCACCGAATAGGACGGCGTTGATCGCGGCCACGGCGGACAAAACCGGATCGCGGCGCCGCAGCTCTCCGATCGACGTGGCGATCGTCCGCGCGATTGCCCGCAGCGTCGTCCGTCCTCTCGTGGCCGCAGCGACCGACTCGGAGTTCATACGGTAGTGTTACCGGGCGATTCATGTGTGTATGACCCCAACATGTTGGTATCTGCCCGAAGCGGCAGTGACCAACATGATCGACGCTCGGTTCCGCATTCGCCTCCCGCCGGACCTGTACATCGCCGACCTGTCGGAAGCGTTCCCCGACGCGACCTTTCGCCTGCTGTCCGGCGTCCGCAGCGGCGCCACCGCGAAGGAACTCGGTGAGGTGCTGACTCGGACTCCGGAGTCGGTCGCGGCGGCGTTTCGCGAGCACGATGCGGTCGACGCGTACGAGGTGTTAGAACGCACCGACGACCGACTCCTCACGACGTACGAGACGACCGACGTCGACCTCTACGCCTTCGTCGAAGCCGGGGGGTTCCCGCCCGAGTTTCCGATCGAAGTGCGGAACGAGTTCTACGAGTTCGACCTGACCGGCACTCGCGAGGAGTTCGACCAGCTCCGAAAGACGCTGGAAACGAGCGGTACCGAGTACGAACTCCTCTCGAAGGTGAACAAGAAGCGGGCGGACCGACTCCTCACACGCCGACAAGAGGAGCTCCTCGCCGCCGGCCTCAGAGAGGATTACTTCGAGGTCCCGCGAGGGTGTACGCTGGCGGATCTCGCCGACGTGGTCGGCGTGGACAAGTCGACCGCGAGCGGGATCGTCCGCCGGGCGCAGGCGCAGCTTATTGCGTGGTACCTGACCGACGTGAAGACCGAGTGACGAGCGGGTGGGTTCGTCACAATTCCTTGCGCTGATCTGCTCTATTCAATTCGCAGAAAGCGTCGGGATCGAAGCCGAAACGATCGACCGGCCGCTCGATTCCCGCCTCGAAAACCGACCTGTAGTTCCGTTCGTTTTCTTTCGTCGATCCGTTCGCTGAGCGCTCATCCGAACCGACCTCGACATAGAGTAGTTCTCTCTCTTCAGATGCTCGATGGGCAAGCTCGTCTTCGTCACCATTTCATGGTGGTTTGTAACGTGAGGAGTTCCCCACCTGTGGTGTCATCTTCCTCACGCGTGCGGGCGTAGGGTCAAATCCGACCGCGACAGTGATCGAAATTTCGAGCGAGTGATCATCAGATTCCGAAAAAAGACCTTACAGAGATCTTCAACCCGTGATAGGTTTCTGCGGGTGTGCTGAATACGGAGCGCGAGTCGGTCACGGGGAACTGGCACGACCGAACGAGAGTGAGGGAGAGTAAGCTTATCCCCCTGACGAGACTCTCTTCCCACCATGTCTGACTCAGAAACGACGGGACAGGGAGTTGCGCTTGGTGTCGGCGTCGGCCTCGCTCTCGGTGTCTCCGTGGGGGTGGCCATAGATAATATCGGTCTCGGAATCGGGGTCGGGATGGCACTCGGAGCGGCACTCGGTCTCGTCTGGGACCAAGAAGCGTAGTTCACGAGACAGCGTATCTACACACACTTCCGATATCCCAATTCATCTATCAGGTGTGAAACAAAGAGTGGTGGCTTGCTACATGCCCTCTGTATCGGTCACGCCGTTACTGACAGCCGCCGAGTATAGCGTGTCATATAATAGGTCACACAACGGTTTGTTTCAGAAGATCGTACAACAGATCGATATCGAGTAATCACCATTGTTCAATCGAGCGACCAGTTGTCACGAACGCTTATTCCGGTTGCGTGCTTGTTTACATAGCAGTCCTTACAGACGTGCCCCCCTTGACCGCAGGGCGATTTTCTTCACCTCGCCATCCGGTCCCCGGTGGAGTTTAGTCAGGATTTCAAGAGGTACACCTGATGGCAGAAACAATCACAACGACATCGAATTCGGACGAGGACGAGATGAACGCGGTCGTGTATTCGAAATATGGAGATCCTGACGTTCTCGAAGTCAGGACAATCGACAAGCCAGTGATCGAGGATGATGAGGTGCTGGTACGCGTTCACGCGGCTGGCGTGGATCGGGGCGTCTGGCATCTCATGATGGGCCTGCCGTACCCGATACGTCTCGTAGGCTACGGGTTCCGCGCGCCAAAGAATCCTGTCCTAGGCATGGATGTCGCAGGGGTCGTGGAGGCGATCGGCAAGAATGTGACCAGATTCCAGTCTGGCGATGAAGTGTTCGGGATCGGTAGGGGTTCGTACGCCGACTACGCACGCGCACATGAAGACAAGCTCGCACCCAAGCCGACGAATCTTAGCTTCAAGCAAGCGGCGGCGGTCGCCATCTCCGGCTTGACCGCCTTGCAAGGCCTGCGGGACCACGGACGGATTGAACCGGGCCAGAAAGTGTTAATCATCGGCGCATCGGGCGGCGTGGGCACCTTTGCCGTACAGATCGCCAAGGCGTTCGACGCGCACGTCACTGGCGTGTGTAGCACCGCGAAGATGGACTTGGTCCAATCGATCGGCGCGGATCACGTTATCGATTACACTCGTGACGACTTCGCCGAGAGAAAACAGCACTATGACCTGATCCTCGACATCGGTGGGAACTCGTCGTTGGCGCGTCTCCGACGTGCCCTCGTTCCACAGGGAACCCTCGTTATCGTCGGCGGTGAAACGGGCGGACGGTGGCTCGGAGGCATCGATCGACAGTTCCGAGCTCTCGTGCTATCCCCGTTCGTGAGCCAGAAGCTTGGCACATTCGTCTCCTCGGAGAATCACGATGACCTACTCGTCCTCAAGGATCTCATCGAATCCGAAAAGGTCACACCGATTATCGACAGAACGTACCCGCTCACCGAGGTTCCCGAAGCCATCCGGTATCTTGAGGACGGACATGCCAAAGGGAAAATCGTGATCACATCAGGGTAGAAATCTGGCGCTCTCGGATTTAGTTCGGACAGCGTAAAACAGACGCACACCATTCCGACATCCATCGTTCCTTCGACTGTGTCTCCGACTCGTCGTTGCAATCACCAACTACGAGCGGGGAGACGATCCCGGTCGAGAGAAGCTCAAGCTATGAGACGAATTCTATGACACGCTCGCCGAGTAGGTAAAAGAGGCTCTGCTACATACAGCGCGCGAGTCGGTCAGACGGGTCGGCGCAACGACATAGTACTCGAAACCGAGTCAGACTGGAAGACCCCGTTTGTGACCCCCGCGAACCACACAGCAGCGTTCAGCCCCGGTACAGCGGAAGCACAAGGGCTATCTCCGTTTCTGGCGTCTAGAGTGCATGGGTTACAACGTTCGGAAGGCGCTCCAGAGTCCCGGCGAGCGTCTCGTTCTCGCCAACGTACTCGTCTGGGCTGTACTCATCATCGGGATTGCGTACGTCCTCCGGGGAACCCCGGACGCCGGAATCATCGTCATCCTCGCTTCAGGAGCGGCCGCCACCAGCATCTCGCTCGTATCGCCACGGCTGAGACGCGGCGGTCGTACCGATTGAATGGCCGACGACTCCACGAGCCGAGCGCCGCAGCCTACTGTGGGCCATCCGGTTCTGTTCGCTCGCTCAGCGATGACACGACCGGTATCAGATTGGTGAGTTCACCCTCTGTATTAATCGCAGCTGGGTCAGAATATATCACTTGCTGAGGATTTCAACAGAGCCAACACGGCCAATATAATATCACCTCGATATTTCAGTCAAGCACTGTTGTATAGGGAGGGCGTATCGGTCAGTGGAAGCAGACTGAAAAGAGGTCGTGATTCGATCAACACAGGGGGTATGTGACGGAATAGAGGGCTAGTTCGTTATGTCATCGACCGGTCTGGACGCTTCGTCTCGGTCAACTCGTTCAAACAGTTCCGGACGCGTGGTGTAGAGCAGATACGTGACGCCGGTGAACCCCAGCGCGACGGCTGCCAGACTCTCTGTGGGAGTGCCATCGGTGATCACCAACCTTGTGAATCCGATAACGAACAGCACACCCGCACCAGCCAGCATGATTTTAGCGTCACGAATGCGGAAGTCCCCGTTCTCAGTCCGGAAAGCCTGGACCAGTAGGTGAGCAGCGAGAGCGCTAATCCCCAAGAACCCGACTATAGCGATTCCCTGTAGAACGGTCAAGAGCACTCGATCACCGGCATTGGTTTGGAGAGCTATGAGTTCTGTCTCTGTAATCATAGGAGTATATCAACGCCTGACAGAATAAATGACGCTGTGAGAGGTGTTATTACGGAGACTGATGAGCTGACGATGTTGAAATCATAAGGTACGCAGTATCCCCTGTATCGGCCACACTGTTACTAACCGACACTGAGTAGTTTGAGAAGGCGGTGCTGCATACAGGGCGCGAGTCGCGCACGCCGTCTTCAATTCAGACCGGAAAAAACCCCGAACATGCCGAGAATTGCGACGAGAAGCCCGATGATTCCTGATAGACCAAGATATTTCAGCGACTCCCACCGGTAGCCAAAGAAAGAAAAGAAGCCGGCGAAGGCGAACCAGAACAGCCAGAGCGGGTCGCCAAACTGGAATGCTTGGAAGCCCATGAATGAAAGCAGTCCAAGAAAGCCGAGCATCCAGAGCGAGTTGACCGAGTCGTTCGTTCCGATTTGAGATTCTGAGGTGGTACTCATACAGATATATGCTCGTTGATTAACATAAATCGAGATGGTGCTTCTCGGACCATGAGAACGACAGTCGGACTGCTGTATAGAGTCTCTATATTCAATACGGCGGCCCTGTTGAAATCCTATTCTTCAGATAGGTTCTCGTGTGAAACAGCCGGTCAGTAGATCTGCAAGTCGCTCACTCTCTATGGCTCATCCACTGAGCCGATACTGGGTTCGTCAGCCCAAGCTGTGTCGCACTTCTGCCCTTTCACTATTCAGTTGGTCTCAGTCGAAGCAGTGGCCGCCTAGTGTCAGTCCATGAACGCCAACTGGTCGCTTACTGTCGGTCAATCCTCAGTCTGCTTCGACCGCTTCGCCCAGTCGTTCCTCGACGAACACGGCGAACTCGCCGGCGAACGACACGACCGATTCCCAGTCGGTGAGTTCGGCGTCTCCCGACTCATCCGTCTCGAATTCCTAGTTCCTCACGATGAACTTCAGCAGCGCTCGCTTGAGGAACCCGTACTCTGAGAAGCGGAGTGCGCCGCCGAAGAGGGCGATTCTGTCGGGCTGCCAGTTCGTGGCGTCGATAAACTTGTCGAGATATCCCGTCGCCTCCGCGAGCCCCTCGTCGTTTTTCGCCCCGGACGCACCGGAGACTTGAAAGAACCCGTTCGGCGTCCGCACCAGTACCTCGCGGTTCGCTTTGACCCACCTCCTGACCGACTTCTGTTGTCTTCCATAGTGGATCGACGCGCCGATCAAGACGGCGTCGAACTCGTCGAGATCGAGTTCGGAATCGATCTCCGCGACGTTTACCGTCGTTGCCTCGTGGCCACGGGCTCTGAATTCCTCCGTGATGCTGTCGGCTATCTTTTCGGTCTGTCCCTCGCCGGTTCCGAACACAGTAAGGATGTGGGCCATGCATGTAGTAACGTCGACAACAGTCAAATACTAGCTGTAGCCCCTCGTGAGCGAACGCCCTGTCACTGACGCTCTCCGTTGGGCTACTATTCTGATCTTCACGGATCGGAGCTCCACCGTGAATCCCATTCTCACTTCGACATCTGTATCCCCCAGGCCGCTACTGGGGGAACGCTCGAAGAGTCGCTACCGGGAATAGACTCGACGGGACGGGGGTCCGTAGGAGGAAGACCACATCCAGCCAGCGAACAGCACGTACGGAATGGTTACGACCGCTGGAGCACTATTGAACCGGATGAGCCGATTTTCGAACGAACATCAGTCGAGGGTACCAGGTGATCCCTCAGAGAACGATTCAGTCGGATATCCAAGCACAGTCGAGGATCTATCGACGGGAGCACGTATCACGTTCCTCGAACGCGGTGTCGATGAACAAGGGACGTACTTGATCATGGACGGCGTTCTCCCGCCGGGAGTAGACAGTGGGCCCGCCCGTCTGCACCCACGGTCGGAGGCACGCTCGGAGGTGATGGCGGGTCGGGCCGACGTGACGGTTTGCGGTGAATCCAACGTCCTGCTTCTCGGCGAATCGCTGACCATCGCCCCCGGAGAAGCCCACAGCATCCGAAACCGCGGCGACGACACCCTCGTCGTTCGGACGACACTCCGCCCGCCCGGCGAGTTCGAAGCCGCAATTCGGGCGCTATACGAGGCCGGAGCAGGGGGTCGACCGGATCTATTCGCGGTGGCGGCAGTCCTCTCTCATTACTGTGCGGACGTGCGTCTCGCAGGCGTCCCATGGGTGGTTCAGCGACCGCTCTTAGGTGCGCTCGCCGGCATCGGAACGATGCTCGGCCGAAATCCACTCCCATAGTCCGCTACCCTATTGCGGCCAATTGGTAGTGACACAGTCCCTGACTGACCGTTGAGTACGGTGACGAGTGTATCCTGTATTGTCCACACGGACAAACACAGTCTGACCGGCGGGACGAGAAACCTACGACACGGCTATACTCTCAGGCAACTATTGTAGCATCGGTGATAAAAGTGGGATCGTCTACTAACCAAGCCGTCGAACGTATTGAGCAGCCGACCCGTGTGAATCGGTGGAACTACCTTCGTGTAGGAGGTCTGGCCGCGCTGATCGAGGCGGCCATCTACGTGGCCGGGATCGCGTACTTCCTCGTCGTCCTCGACTTCGCGAGCGTCACCGGGGCGCTCCAGCAGATCGAGTTGTTCGCCGCGAACGAGACGACGCTGTCCGCGATGTACCTGCTCATCTATGTGGTCTTCGGCATCGTACTGGTGGCGCTCGTGCTGACGCTCCACGAGCGCCTCGCGACCGGGGCACCGATGCTGATGCGAGCGACGACCGCGTTCGGGGTCATCTGGGCCGGGCTCGTCATCGCCAGCGGGATGGTCGCCACCCTCGCGATGGGCGTCGTCGTCGACCTCTACAGCACCGACCCGACGCAGGCGACGACCGTCTGGTTGGCGGTCAGTCCGGTCATCGACGGGCTGGGCGGCGGCAACGAGATCGTCGGCGGCCTCTGGACGCTACTCGTGAGCGTGGTCGCGCTCCGGACGCGGGCGCTCCACCGACTGGTGAACTATCTCGGGCTCGTGGTCGGAGGTGCAGGCATCCTCTCGGCGATTCCAGCGCTCGGTGAGATCGGCGGTGGCGTCTTCGGGCTGACCCAGATCGTCTGGTTCATCGCGCTCGGCGTCCTCCTGTTACGCGCAGGTCGTCGCGAAGCCTCCGCACACCTTCGCAAGGAGTGACTCGACTGACGGCCGCGTGAGATAGGTACGGACGAGTTGCTGAACACACCCTCTGTATCGGTCACGGTGCTACTGACAGAGACCAGGTAGTTGGTTGAGTTCGTACTGTATAGAGTGTGCTTAGTCAGCAAAGTGTTCGTGATCTACGTTGACTCTGGCTCACCGAGAAAACGGCCCGGTTACGGTATTTTCACGTAATTGTAGCCCTCCGACTGGAGACGAACCAGTTCGCTCACTCCACTCGGGACAATTTCGACCCCGGGAAGCGCCTCACGCGGTAATTCGTGCGCGTCAAAGCACGAGGAACCGGCTTTGATTGTCACACCGTGCTCGATTAGTTCCTGAATATCCTCGGAGAGGGGTGAGTTGGCGGCGACGAGTCTGATTCCCCCTCTGTGTGGAAGGAGTGTCACAGCCTCGTGTAACAGGTCTTCGTGCTGCGATAAGAGGGATGCACACCGTATCGCATGCTGAAAATGGCCTTCATCGCCACTGGTGATGTGAAGTACAGTTTTCATCCATCAGAGTACGCTGTCCTGTGAAATATCTGTTTGCGTACGGTCTCAGAACAGTGTCGATTCTCTTAATGTAGATACTCTCTGTATCTCTTACGCCGATCCTATCCGTCTTTAACCATTTCAACAGAGCCGCTTTTCACTGTACGCACACCTAGTCAACGGTATACGATGAATTGGGATAGTGAGCGAGAGATGGCAAAGGATGTCAAGGAGAACGAGGAACTGTACGAGGCGCTCGCAGACGACGGCGATGATGACGACGAGTAATCCGTGATTATCTTCCGGAAAGATTTCTCGGGGGAACTGGAGCCAGACCCGATACAGTTCCCCTTCAGACGCGGTCGATGTGGTCGTAGACGCGTTCAGTCGATTGGATGCTCGCGTGTCGCAGCCGGTTCCGCACGTCGTAGAACGTGTTCCCTTCCTCGACGTTGAGGATCCGATACGCGACGCTGTGCCGCAGCGTGTGCGGTGTCACGTCCTCCGGGGCTCCTCGCCCGGTGAGTGTCAGCGGCCGTACGTCGGCCGCGACATCGGCGGCTCTCACCACGTTCCGTACCGACTCGGTCGACATCCGGTCGGTCTGCCGCGACGGCCAGAGCGCCACAGTGTCCTTCCACCGGCTCGCGAGGTACATTCGAAGTGTCCGCACGGTCTCGTCGTCGAGCTCGATCTCGGTGTAGCTCGGCGACCGATCGGTCGGGTAGTCCTTCTGGAGGTCCGCCGGCAATGCGATCACGCTGTCGTCGAGGTCGAGGTGGTCGTCAACGTCGATCTGCCGCTCGACGCTGCTCATGACGCCACCTCCTGAGACGGCGCGAGAGCGCCGCTAAGTGTGAGAAAAAGGTGGAAAAGGTTTATGTATCCTATGGGCCGGCACGAATTTGAATCGTGGTTACGGCCACCCGAAGGCCGAAGGATACCAAGCTACCCCACCGGCCCGCATCCCAACGGAGGCCGTTCGTTCTTTTAATCCTTCCGAAAACGGGGGACATCGAGGGAGCCGACGGCTCAGGGTTCGAAGTACCGATCCCGGTGTGAGCGACAGCCGGGATTAAACGCGGCCCCGCAGCGCGGGCAGGCGTCGTCGCAGTCGAGGTACTCGCTGGCGGTCAGTCGCCCGCGACAGCGCCCGCAGAACACCGCGGGGTCGTCGAACCGGTCGCGGGGCCACGGCTCCGCGTCGTGGTCGGTCGCCTCCTCGTGACAGCTCGCACACGGGTAGTAGGTCTCACAGCAGCCGAACCGCAGGGCGATCACGTCGACCGCGGAGTCCCAGTGGGCACACCGGGTCCGGGGATCGACCGTGACCCCGCGGAGGGGGACGGAAAAGCGGTCGTCGAGCGCGGGGGCGTGAGTCGTCCGCGTCGCGTCGGGGCCGTCGGGGTCGCTCATCTCTCCGCTCCCGTTCAGTACGCGGTGTAGCCGTCGGTGTCGAGCCAGTTGTGGACGACCGAGACGGTGTGATCGGCGTGGAGTCGCTCGGGGCCGACGCGGAGCCGGCGGTCGCACGCCTCCGCGAGCAGCGACGACTCCGCCTCCGAGAAGTCGTGGTGGTCCGAGAGGACGAACACCGGGTCCGCAGGCGGCTCCGCGTCGACGAGCGGGTCGCCCGCCTCGTGGAGCTGGAGGAGCGTCCCGTCCCCGGCCAGCCGCTCGAGCGTCGCCTCCAGTCCCATCCGACGCAGCTCCACGCCGGGGGAGACGTCCGCCGGCATGTGACCGATCGCGTCCTCGCGGGCGGCGAGCGCGTCGCGGACCCGCGCTGCGACGTTCCGCTCGTCGGGGTGGAGGTGTCGGAGGGTCGCGGCGTCGAACGTGACCGTGAGCTCGTCGGCACAGACGAGGTGGACTCTGGCGTCCTCGCGAATGCCGTGTGAGAGGAAGACGCCGGTCGACACGCACCGACACAGCAGGTCGAGCCGGCCCGCACCGGGGATGTCCGAGAGGGAGATCGCGTCCGGGTCGGTGGGGACGTCGTGGCCGACGACGACGAACTGGCGCATACGGGCCGGTCCGCCCGAACCGTGATAAGCGACCCGGCCGACGGTCGACCATGAGCGTCACCGGACTCTGTCAGATCTGCGAGAACGCTCCGGCCCGACACGCCTGTCGGTACTGCGGACGGCAGGTGTGTCGGGACCACTGGAACGAGACGGTCGGCGCGTGTACCCCCTGTGCGGAGGCGTCGGGGGTCGGCGACGGAGGCGGGGGCCGCGGCGGTCGATCCGACGACGACACGGACGGCGGTGACGACGGGTTCCGGATCGACTGACCCGGGCGCGTCGACACGACGCGCCGAGCCGATCGGCCGGCTACCGGTGACGATTCAGGCGCTTCTTCAGTCGTTTCGCCGCGTCGCCGGCGGCCCCGAAGTACGTCGCCTCCTCGCCCGATCGAGCCGCCTCCTCGCCGGCGAAGACGATCCCCCGCGAGGAGTTGACGAGCCCGACGTCGACGTCGACCCCCGGATAGTCCGCGAGCCCGTGTTCGACCGCGGCCTCGGCGTCGCCGCCCTGCGCGCCGACGCCGGGAACGAGGAACGGGATCTCCGGGACGATCCCTCTGACCTCCGCGAGCTCGTCGGGCGTCGTCGCGCCGACGACGAGGCCGACGTTTCCGTTCGCGTTCCAGCCGTCCGCGAGCGCGGCGACGCGCTCGTACAGGGGCTCGCCCGAGTCGAGTTCGAGGTCCTGGAGGTCGCTTCCGCCGGGGTTGGACGTCCGACAGAGCACGAACACGCCCCTCTCCTCGCGGTCGAGGAAGGGTTGGAGCGAGTCGCGGCCCATGTACGGGTTCACGGTGATCGCGTCGACCCACTCCAACACTTCGGCGTACCGGCGCGTGGTGTTGCCGATGTCGGCGCGTTTGGCGTCGAGAAGCACGGGCACGTCTTTCCCGGCCGCGTACGCGACGGTCTCTCTGAGCGCGCGCCAGCCGTCGGCGTCCTCGTAGAAGGCCGCGTTCGGCTTGTAGCAGGCCGCGTGCTCGTGGGTCGCGTCGATGATACGCCGATTGAACGCCCACCGCGGGAGGTCGGCGTCCGAGAGGAACGACGGGATCCGGTCCGGGTCCGGATCGAGGCCGACCGAGACGACGCTGTCGGTCCGTTCGATCCGGTCCGCGAGCCGCTCGAAGAAGCGCATACCGGGTGTGTGACGGCTTTCGGACTAAGCGTTGTGTTCCACGCCGGAGACGCCACCGGAGGCTCCCGTCAGAACCACCGATCGAGCCCGGACGCGAGACTCACGAATACCAGTACAGCGAAGGAGTGAGCGATCGCCCGGGCGGTGGTGACGAGACTGGGGAGGCGTGAGGTGCGGTCGCGGGGCGGTGTGGGCGGGACTCAACGGGGCGGTCGCGAGGGGATCGCCCGCGACGTTCGAAGACGTGTCCGCCGTCTGTAACGCGAGGACGTGTCCGTCGTCTGTGACGTGTATATTGCCCGTACAACGAGTTATTTACGAACACGATTAGCCGCTCACGTATGGAGATCACACAGGTCGAGTCGTTCCCGATCGAGCTCCCGTTGGAGTCGCCCGTCTCCTTCTCCAACCGGACGCTCACGTACCGGGACCACGCGATAACGTACGTTCGAACCGCCGACGGCCGCGAGGGGGTCGGCTACTCGCTGGGCTACGAGGGCGCCCACCTCGTCGCCGACGCGGTCGAGTCGATGCTCGAACCGATCGTCCTCGGGAAGGACCCGCGCGACACCACCCGCCTCTGGCGCGAGATGTACGACGGCAACGTCCAGATCGGTCGCATGGGCGTGATGCTCCGTGCCATCTCCACCGTCGACATGGCGCTGTGGGACCTGAAGGCGAAGGCTGCCGACCAGCCGTTATACAAGCTCCTCGGCGGCAACAGCGAGTCGGTCCCCTCCTACGGCAGCGGGGGGTACTACCGCGACGAGAAGGGCCACGAGGCCCTCCGCGGCGAGGTGCGCCGCTACGTCGAGGAGGGCCACGAGGTGGTGAAGATGAAGGTCGGCCGCCTCTCCGTGGACGAGGAGGTCGAGCGCGTCGACGCCGTCCGCGACGAGGTCGGGTCGGAGACGACGCTGCTCCTCGACGCCAACGGCGTCTGGGAGTCGACGACCGAGGCGGTCCGCGCCTGCCGGGCGTTCGAGCCGTACGACCCGTACTTCATCGAGGAGCCGGTGATGATCGACCGCGTGGAGACGATGGCGGAGGTGAACGACGCCATCGACTACCCGGTCGCCACCGGCGAACTGGAGGGCACCCGCCACAACTTCGCGCGGCTCCACGACACGGGCGCGGCGACGATCCTCCAGCCGGACGTGACCGTCTGCGGCGGGATCACGGAGTGGCTCCGGATCGCGAACTACGCCGCGGCCTACGACGTGCCCATCGCGCCCCACTACAACTGGAACATCCACACCTCGCTGCTCGGGGCGATCGACAACGGGTTGTGGATAGAGTATTTCTACCGCGACATGGACGTGAAAGCCTTCGACGACGTGGTCGCGGAGCCGCTCGCGCCGGGTGACGACGGCCGGATCGCGATGCCCGAGGAGCCGGGTCACGGCGTAACGCTCGACAAGGACGCCTTAGAGGAGTTCAGCGCATGAGAGATTACTCGGACCAGATCGACATCCGCGACGCGGACAGGGACGTACAGATCACGAGCATCGACGCCTGCGTCGTCGAGGGCAACTTCGAGTGGAACCTGATCAAGGTGGAGACCGACGCCGGCGTTACCGGCATCGGCGAGTCGTATCGCGGCGGCGGGATCCCGGAGATCGTCGAGTACACGAACCGCTTTCTGGTCGGCGAGAACCCGCTCGACGTCGAGCGGCTCGTCCGCTACGTCTTCCAGGAGATGTCGGGCCACGGCGGCACGACCGGGAAGGTCGTCACCGCCGCCTCCGGCATCGAGATCGCGCTTCTGGACGCCGCCGGGAAGATCCTCGATCTCCCCGTCTACCAGCTCCTCGGGTCGAAGTACCGCGACGAGGTCCGGATCTACTGCGACTGTCACGCCGGCGAGGCGTACGCGGTCGAGGACGGCGCGACCGCGTACGCGGAGGCCGAGGCGTACTCCCCGGAGGCGTACGCCGCCGAGGCGGCCCGGGTCGTCGACATGGGCTTTTCGGCACTGAAGTTCGACCTCGACCTGCCCGCCGACAACGAGAACGACCCGTACAACGGGCGGCTGACGAACGCGGCGATCCGCGAGAAACGCGAGATCGTCGAGGCGGTGCGCGAGGAGATCGGCTACGACGTCGACCTCGCGTTCGACTGCCACTGGGACTACTCCGTCGAGAGCGCGAAGCGGCTCGCGTACGAGCTGGAGGAGTTCGACCTGATGTGGCTCGAGGACCTCGTGCCGCCGGAGAACATGGACGCACAGAAGGAGGTGACGAAGGCGACGCGGACCCCGGTCGCGACCGGGGAGAACCGCTTCCGCGTCTTCGAGCTCTCGGATCTCATCTACGACCACGGCGTCGACGTCGTCACGCCCGACCCGACCACCGTCGGCGGGCTCACGGAGACGATGCGGATCGCCGACCGCGCCGAGGAGAACTACATGCCGATGTCCCCGCACAACGTCTGTAGCCCGGTCGGGACGATGGCCTGCGTCCACCTCGGCGCGGCGACCCCGAACTTCGATCTCCTCGAGTACCACGCGCTGGAGGTCGACTGGTGGGACGATCTCCTGGTCCGCGAGGAGCCGATCATCGAGGACGGCCGGATCGCGGTTCCGGAGGAGCCGGGACTCGGGATCGAACTCGACATGGACGTCGTCGACGAGCACCTCCTCCCGGGAACCGACGGGTTCTGAGCCGGGCGCTACCGCCGGGAGGTGGCCACAACCGTCGGGTTCCCGCGTGGGTCGCCGACCGTGGCAGCGGCGTCCCGGAGGGTTATTTATCCGTGGATACGTAACCCCGTACATGATCGATTATTTCGATTTGGAGGCGTCGCTCTCCCAGGAGGAACGGCTGCTCGTCGACTCCGCGCGGTCGTTCGTCGAGGGCGAGATCGACGACATGGGGGAACACTGGATCGAGGGCACGTTCCCGACGGAGATCATCCCGAAGATGGGCGAGATGGGCTTTTACGCGCCGAACCTCGAGGGGTACGGTCTGCCGGGGGTCAGCGAGACCTCCTACGGCCTCCTGATGCGCGAGCTGGAGGCGTGTGACTCGGGGCTCCGGTCGATGGCGAGCGTCCAGGGCGCGCTCGTGATGTACCCGATCCACGCGTTCGGCAGCGACGAACAGAAGGAGGAGTGGCTCCCCGCCCTCGGCGAGGGCGAGGCCGTCGGCTGCTTCGGCCTGACCGAGCCCGAGCACGGGTCGAACCCCTCGGCGATGGAGACGCACGCCGAGAAGGAGGGCGACGAGTACGTCCTGAACGGCTCGAAGACGTGGATCACGAACTCCCCCATCTCCGACGTCGCCGTCGTCTGGGCGCGCGACCGGAGCGAGGAGGACGACCCGGTTCGCGGGTTCCTCGTCGAGACCGACCGCGATGGCGTGACGACCAACAAGATCGACGAGAAGCTCAGCCTCCGCGCGTCGATCACCGGCGAGATCGCGCTCCAGAACGTCGAGATCCCCGAGGAGAATCGGCTCCCCGGCGTCTCGGGCATGAAGGGGCCGCTGTCGTGTCTGACCCAGGCGCGCTACGGCATCGCGTGGGGCGCGGTCGGCGCGGCCCAGGACTGCTTCGAGACCGCCCGCCAGTACGCCACCGACCGCGAGCAGTTCGGCAAGCCCATCGGCGGCTTCCAGCTCCAGCAGCGCAAGCTCGCGGAAATGGCGACCCAGATCACGCTCGCCCAGCTGCTCGCCCACCGCCTCGCCGAGCTCAAGGAGTCCGGCGAGATGCGCCCGCAGCACGTCTCGATGGCCAAGCGGAACAACGTCCGGATGGCCCGCGACCAGTCGCGGATCGCCCGCGAGATGCTCGGCGGCAACGGGATCACGGCCGACTACTCCCCGATGCGACACATGACGAACATGGAGACCGTCTACACCTACGAGGGCACCCACGACATCCACACGCTCATCCTCGGCGAGGACCTGACCGGGATGCAGGCGTACCAGTAGGGAGCAGCAGTCGACCTTCGTGGACGAAGGCTGACGGCTCCGAGACGGATCGCGCTCTCGGTAGTTCTCGCGTGATTCGTCCGGAACTCTACCAGATCAGAGGGATGTTCCGATAACCGTGCGAAATACAGAGCGCGAGTCTCGCGTGGGAACTCCGCGAGAGTGCGAGCGTTGAATTCGTTTAGTACAGAGGAGTTACTGGTCAGTCGGAACGTTTGATCAGTTACCAGCTGTCCCGACGGGATCTGATTCCTCCCCAAGTCCGCCACCTCACAGGTATGCTTGTAACAGGAGTTCGTGCTGGGCTCCCCCAGTCACTATTTGTGAACGCGCATTCGGACATCCTCGGACGGCTGCAACGTCAGTTCCATGTTTATTTCGGGCTGGGGCGAACTCAACAGCTCGAAGTCTACACGTCGGGCAATAATCGGGATGATATGCTTCAGTTCCATCATCGCAAAGTGCATCCCGATACATTGGTGGGGACCACCGCCAAATGGGAAGTACGCAAAGTCCGGCCGCTCGTCGCTTCGCTCCGCAGTAAAACGCTCAGGGCGGAATTGGTCGGGTGCGTCAAACCATCGGTCATCACTATGGACGGTGAACTGTGGGAGGAGAATTTTCGTCCCTTCAGGAATGTGGTAGCCACCGAGCTCTGTGTCCTCGGTGGCCTCGCGGAACAGCATTCCTGCGGGCGGATACAGCCGCATCGCCTCTTTGGCGATGTGCTCAGTAACGGAGAGATCAGAGAGATCGTCGGCCGTCGGTGGACCGTCCAGCACGGTCGTAACCTCGGCCTCCAGTCGGTTGCGATCCTCCGGGTTGGTTGCCAGTAGGAGCCACGTGAAGGTCAGTGCCATCGCGGTCGTCTCGTGCCCAGCGATGAGGAACGTAATGAGATGATCGTGGATCTCCTCGTCACTCATGGAGTAGTCGTGGTCGTCCTCCTTTTCAAGCATCGTCGTCAGGAGGTCGTCGTACTGACCCGGATTCGCCCGTCGCTCCTCAATGAGCGTGTCGACGGTCGCATCGAAGGCATCCATCGCCTGTTCGTACCGGCGGTTCCTGTGTGTCGGAACCCACGACGGCAGCAGTATTTCGACGGCCCCGGAACCGCTCATGTCGGCCATCGCCTGGAGTTCGTCGGCGGCGTCCGTAATCACCTCCCGGTGCTCCCCGAGGTCAAAATCAAAGAGTGAGTTCGTCAGGATCGAGAGCGTCAGCTGTGAGAACTCCTCGTTGATGGCGATCTCTTCGCCGTCGTCCCACTCGTTGATCAGCCGTTCCGTGGCGGCAACCATCGCCGAACTGAACCCTTCCAGCCGGTCCAGCCCAAACATCGGCTGGAGGAAGTGCCGCTGTCGTTTCCACTCCTCACCCCGGGTGAACGTGAGTCCCCGCGGTGCGATCTCGTAATCGAGAAGTTCTTTGAGTTCATCGAAGTTCCATCGCTCGTAGGTTCCCTGTCCCAGTAACACGTCACCGATGTAATCGGGATGGAAGACAGCGACAGCGTCGATACGCGGGAACTCACAGTGGACGACGTCGCCGTATGTTGTAAGCTCGTCGAAAAACCCCATAGGCTGTTTGACATACTGATGCGTATTTCCCAGCACCGGGAGACCATCGGGACCGGGTGGGAGTTCGTCATCGCCGCTCTCCGAAGGTGTTCCCATGGTACCACCACCATCAACGTGTTAGAAAATGAGTAATATTAGAGATTTTCACTCTGAGGAATATCCTCTACGGGCCCGTAGAGCCCCGTCGCAGCAAACACAGTTGATCCATCCGGTACAACCAGTTATCGAACGACACCGGCATCAAGTACGCACTCGACATTGTCAAACGAGTGTTGGGGCGTCCGGTACACAGAATCAGGAGAGGCAGCGAGGGTCATTCTGTTGGCTCTATCTGTCTCCGCCTCGCCATATCTCTCGGCGCGTTCGTCATAACGACGAGTTAAACGCCATCAGTCCGGCCCTGACGAGTTTGGCCTCGCCTCTTTGTAGATGGTCACTCGCTGTGTTCGGCGCACAGCCCATCTCGTCGGCGATGTCGGCGTGTGTCGCCTCGCGCGGTGTATCGTAGTATCCCAATTCGACGGCTACCTGAAGCGCCTCCTGTTGTCGATCGCTCAACGTTGTGGTGGGGTTCACGTCGGCACTTGGGAACGGCTGAATCGCGTCAATATGGACGGAAACACTCTCAGGGAGGTTATCAACCGTCGACTGTAATGTCGTCGGGTCCCCGACAATATGGCCGTGGATACGGCCATCACGGTAGACGAGTGGTCGCCGAACCACCAGTCCACTGCGGTCGATCGCGGTCGCGGACCCTCCGAAGATTGGGAGCTCCTCGTCACGTAGTTCGATGAGTGCGTACGAGACACGAGCGGCGGCCGCTGAGAGTTCGACCGACTTGACGCCTGGCGTCTCCCGTGCTAGTTCAGCAAACCGGGCTCCATCGCCAGCGATCGCGTATATATGGGTCGACAGCTCCGAATCGCCGCGGTTCCAGTCGACGGCCCGTGCTTCGTCGTGAGCCTCTTCATCCAGCAAATACCGCAGGAACGGGGGTGCGCGGTCGAGATCTGGACGGACTGTGATTCGGATGTGTTTCATAGCTACTGGCAGTGTTCGGTATGACACTCCGTTACGGCTAAAATTCACCCCTCTACTGACAGTTCTGCCTGCTGCTGTACGTTTCTAACATAAACCCCTGGAGTATCATCCACAGAACCGCTACTCGGGATGCCCCGCATGTGGTAGATGTGATGGCGACGAACCCAACCACGAACGATATGCGATGGCGCACCGCTCTGGCGAGTACCATCCCGGCAACCCACCTGTCTGAGGTGACCCAATCATGAAAGCCGTTCGCTACCACGACTACGGCAGTACAGACGTGCTCCAGGTCGACGAGGTCGACCAGCCGACACCCGACCGCGACGAAGTCTTGGTCGAAATGCGGGCTGCCAGCGTCAATCGTGTCGATGTGATGTTCCGTTCCGGTCAGTACGGAAACCTTCCTCTTCCGTCGATTCCTGGCGGTGACGGCGCGGGCCGCGTTGCGGCGGTCGGTGAGGACGTCGAGACGTTCGAATCCGGTGACCGAGTCTTCGCATCCGGCATGGATCGTGCCGAGGGCGGCACCTTCGCTGAGTACGCCACGATCCCGGCGGAGAAACTGGCGCGTCTGCCAGAAAACGTGTCGTGGACGGCTGGGGGTGCCATCGGTAACGTCGGTGCCACTGCCTGGACGGCACTAGAGGAACTCGTCGGCATCCAAGCCGGTGACCGCGTCCTCATCCACGGCGGCTCCGGCGGTGTCGGCCACGCCGCAGTCCAGATTGCCGCCCACAGCGGGGCCGAGGTTATCACGACGGCTGGGTCGGAGGAGGCTCGGGCCCGGCTACAGGAACTCGGAGCGTCTGTCGCGTTCGATTACGAGAATGATTCGCTCGCCGAGGACATTTTGGCTGCGACCGACGGTGCTGGTGTCGAAACGGTCCTCGACCATCGGCTTGAAGAGTATCTCGCCCTCGATCTGTCGGTCGTCACCGAGGGCGGGACGATCATCAGCACGATGGGCCACGTCCCTGAGACGAACGGCCGTCCCCTCTACAACAAGGAAGTGACCATCCAGCCGCTCAAGATGGATAACCATCCGACTCGACAGCCGGTGCTGGAACGACTCGCTCGCTTGATGAAGCAGGATACAATTACCCCTGTCGTCGCCGACACCTACTCCTTCGATGACGCCGCCCGGGCCCACCAAGAGATACTTGCCGGCGGGTACGTGGGGAAACTCGTCGTAACACCCTGACCGCCGAACACTAAGAACGCTGACCATATGATTTAGGTCCACATCCTGTTCAGCGCTTCAGATAACCTGTGTCCCACAAGAACAGGACGGTAAATGTACCGAAGAATACAATAATTAAGGCCAGCCTTTCTGGGGTCCTCGGTTCAGGGTCCTCTCCGAGGAAGATGCCAATAACGATGGCGACGAGAAGTGAGGCGAAAAGATACACGATGTACTTACCAAATGCTCGGCTCAGGTTTAGATCGTTTGCCATACACGGGTACCTTCAAGACGAGGCATAAATTTCTTACATAGTGGTGGTGCTGGCCGTCGAAACGACGGACCTCTCTCACGGTTAACGAAATTAGGCGCTAAATCCCCTTCCTCAAGGAGCGAACCGCGTCAGCGGTGAGCGAGTAGGGTAGGGTAGTTCACTCGCTAAGCCAGTACAGCGGCCAATTCTATCGAGAGAACCTGCGCTGAATACAACTCTCTGTATCTCGTACATCGATCCTATCGGTTCGTAAGGATCTCAACAGAGCCAAACTCGCGTGAAACCGACGGTGATGCGACCGTGTAGACGGCGACCCGATCGTATCATTCACACAATCGTCAGGAGTCGGAACGAGAAGTACGGGCTCTAGCGAGTTCGCGTTGGCAGTTGGATCACTATCCGAGTACCATCCCACGCGCTTTTTTCCACGGTGAGAGTTCCGTCCGAATTTCGAACGATCCACCTCGTTAACCACAGACCCAACCCGTTACTGTGGTTGAGTTGCGTCTCTTTCTCCGACGTTAGTACCTCCCGTTCGAATTCGGGGATGCCGGGGCCATTGTCGGCGACGCTCACAGTCGTCCGTCGACGTACGGACTTTCCACCGGTAGAAACGTCGACCTCTACTAACGGGGTTTCTGCGTCGTTGTGTTCCAGCGCGTTGTCTAGAACGTTATCCAGCGCGTACGGGAATAGTTCGTGAGCCATGACGGACGCCGAGTCCGGAACTGCCGTCCTGATCTCTGCGTTCGTAAACTCTCTCTGAAGTCGGTCCACGCGCTCTCTAATCACACGTTTTAGATCGACCGTCGTCAGTTCCACCTCACTTTTATCCCGCAGTTTCTCGATATGCCGCGCGGCGTCGCTCAGTTCAACGATAGTAGAGAGTCGATCTTCCATCGCTCGGATATGCTCGGAGTCTCCGTCGACACTCTCGGCCAGTAGATCGAGGTGGCCTTGAATGATTCCGACGTCGTTCCGGATGTTGTGCCGCAATACCCGGTTGAGAACAGCAAGGCGTTGTTCGCGTTGTTTTTGTTCAGTAATGTCGCTTATTACAAACGTAGCTCCCTCGAATCCCTCATCACGTTCCTGAAGCGGGGACGCCCAGATACGCACGTTGAGAACTGACCCACCTTTGCGACGATGTAGCGTCTCGATACCGGTGAGTTGGTGTCCTTCCTGTAGTCGAGCAAAGTGTGCCGCCATGTCCTCGGGGGAGTCCGCTATCACGTCCGGATACGACCGCTGCTTGACCTCCGGTTCACTCCATCCGAATATTCTCTCGGCGCCGTCGTTCCACAGTTCGATCTGTCCGCTCGCATCGACGGCGAGAATCGCGACGGGGGCCGCCTCAACGACACTTGAGAATCGGTTTAGGAGCTGCTCGATCGCTGTTGTCAGCACCTCGATTTCTTCTTCAGTTTCGAGATGACGATCGAGGCCGTTCACCACTTCGGCGAAGAGATCCTCCGTGAGTTCCTCTTTGTCAGTATTTGAGTTGTTCTGGTATGTGTCCAGAAGAGCCGTTTGAGCCTCCGTATAGCCTTCCTCCGTGAGAGTACGAAATAAGATACCGACGAGTTGTTCAACGTGCTCACTCATTTTAGGTCAGCCTAAAATATGCGTCTATTTAAAAACTTCACTTCGGCGGCCTCAACACTCGCCACAGCTGGTCATACACCGTGATTTGGACGTTATTACTAAATGGATGTTTATAGAGGACGATGGAATCGTTTCCGTTAGCAAAGAAGAGAGCCAAATGTGATGGTTCCGTGATCCGTCGATCCCGGTCTGGTGTGTACATTCTCTTCATCTCACAAGCCATTCCTAACAGAAGTGAGAGCGGTGTCGGCCGGCTCCGGTCCATGAACCCCCTGTGCTGGGCGAGGAATTCGACGAGTTCGCCTCCGCTCAAGCGACCCGATTGCGGAGGTCGTCGTACGCGCCCGTCTCGACGGCTCGCTCGACGTTCTCGACGAGGATGTCGGCCCGGCGCTCCCAGTACTTCGGGGTGTGTCCGGAGACGTGCGGGGTGAGGAGGACGTTCTCGAACCCCCACAGATCGTGGTCGCTCGGGAGCGGTTCGGGGTCGGTCACGTCGAGGGCCGCCCCGTGGATCACGTTCGACCGGAGCGCGGAGACGAGCGCGGGCGTGTCGATGACGCCGCCGCGGGCGACGTTGACCACGATCGCGTCCGTCGGGAGCGCGTCGAGTTCGGCCTCGCCGATCAGCCCCTCCGTGGTCTCGGTGAGCGGACACGAGACGACGAGCACGTCGGTCCGGACCAGCGCCTCCTGGAGGCCGTCGTAGCCGACCACCTCGTCGGTCGGGGAATCCTTCTCCGGCGTGTGCCGGACGCCGATCGTCTCCACGTCGAACCCGCCGAAGCGCTCGACGACCGCCTCGCCGATGGAGCCGAGCCCGACGACCGTGACGGTGCTGCCAGCCAGCTCCGTGAACGACTTGAACCGCCGCCACTCCCGACGCTCCTGTCGTCGCATCCCCTCGTCCAGCCGGCGGGCGAAGGTGAGCACCCACCCGAGCACGTGTTCGGCGATGTTGGGGCCGTGGACGCCCGAGGCGTTCGTGACGGCGATCCCCCGGTCGGCGAGCGCCTCGAGCGGGAGGTGGTCGACGCCCGCGGAGTTACACGCGAACAGCCGCAGGTTCTCGGCGGCGTCGAGCTCGTCGGCGCTCAGCCACTTCCCGGCGACGACTGTCGCCTCCGCGAGGTACCGTCGTCGCTCCTCGGCGGTCCGGGCGAGCCGGACCGTGTGGTCGGGGAGGCGGTCCTGAAGGATCTCCGCGTAGTCGGCGGCAGGGATCCCGTGTGCGTCGTGGTCGAGCACCGCGATGTCCGTGGTGGTCGGGTCCGTGTTCATCGTCCGGGCGTCGACGCGGGGAGACAAAGTACCCGCGGTCGCGGCGGGGAGGTGGGACGGAGAGCGGTCGGGGCACGACGAGGGGCGGTCAGGCGTCCATCCGGATCGGCGGCGCTCGGCTCATCAACACCAGACAGCCGATCCCGACGACCGCGCCGACGACGCCGGTCGCGACGCCCACGAGCCTGACCGCGGGGACGAACTCGATCCGCGCGCTCGCGACCGCGATGGCCCCGCCCATGAGGATCGGCGTCAGCGTCGCGCTCGCGCGACCGGTCCCCTCGCTCAGGCTCACGAGCCCGCCGCGAAGCGCGGTCGGCGCGAGGTCAGTGACGATGCTCCGGTAGATCGACAACACGAGGCCGAAGCCGACCCCCATCAGCACCACTCCGAGGGCCGCGATCGGAAGCGCCGTCGCGAGGAAGACGAGCCCGAGTCCGACGCCTATCGAGACGTTCGCCGCGATCAGCGGGTAGAGCCGGTCCTCGAAGGCCGCGGAGATCCGCCCGGTCTGGGTCGCCGCCAGCGCGTACGAGAGGCTGGCGAGCGCGGCGAGGATCCCGGCCTGTGCGGGCGTGCCGCCGAGGACGTCGACGACGACGATCGAGTTGTAGGTGAGGAAGCCGAACCACGCCAGGTTCGCGGTCCCGCGGGCGACGACGATCGTCCACGCGCGCCGGTGTGCGACGAGCGTCCGGAGGTCGCCGAGCTGCGCCCGGAGGTTCTCGTCCGACCCGTTGGCGGCATCCTCGTCCATCGGCTCCTCGAACCGGAGGTAGACGATCGCGGCGATCGGGAACGCGATCGCGTACAGGAGGAACGGGTACTGCCACGCGAACCCGACGAGGACGCCCGCGATGAGCGGAAAGATCGTCTGTGAGAGCCCCGATCCGCTGAACCGGAGCCCCTGTGCGGTCGCCTCCTTCGTCCCCGTGTAGAGGTCGCCGAGGCTCGTGATGATGATCGGCGTGAGCGCGGCGAAGCCGATCCCCTGGAGGAGCCGGAGGACGATCGCCGCGTAGAACGTCGAGACGAACGCGATCGCCGTCCCGGTCAGCCCGAACCACACCAGCCCGAAGATGAGGACCGGGCGTCTCCCGTACCGGTCGGCTATCACCCCGGCGATGGGGATGACGACCACGGCCGGCCCGGTGAACGCCGACATCAACAGGCCGACGTTCGCCGCGGACGCCCCGAGCGGCTCGACGAGCGAACCCAGCACCGGCGAGAGGAGCGCGGTCCCGAGCGGCGGGAGGACGTTGATGAGGAGCAACAGCTGGAAGGGACGCTCCCGGACGATTCCCGAATCGCTCCCCGCTATCGACGGCGTCGAGACCACGAATACTCTCCCGGAAGGGGGTGGCGTACATGGGGCTACGTCTTCCGGCAGAGATCGTTGCGACCGACGGGGACGCAACGGCGGACTCCCGGATCGATTCACCGCGGCTCGACGCTCACCGAGAGGTCGTCGACGTAGTGGGTCGCGTCGGCCTCCCAGATGACGGCCGTGCCGACGGCGAGGTGGAGAGTGTCGGTCGACAGCTCCGGCGTCGTCCACTCGAACGCGTACTCCCGCCACCCGTCCGCGAGCCACAGCGCGTCGCGGAGCCCGCCGTACGGCGTCTCGCCGAGGTTGCTCGTGTTGAGCCCCGGCTGCGGGAAGTCCTCCTCGGTCGCCGGTGGCTCCGGGGCGAGTCGCATCAGGGCGTGGCGGATCGTGTTGAACGACTCCGACTCGCTCCAGAACCGCCCCGTCACCTCGATCCGGTACGCCCGCCCGGGTTCGATGGCCACCGGGTGAACCCCCCACGTCACGCCGTCGTCGTAGTCCCCCTCGTTCCAGATCCGGAGGGAGCGCTCGCCCGCGGCCGCCTCGGCGTCGGAGACGTCGAGTTCCCACTCGAACTCCGCGAGGTCGACCTCCGGCCCGATCGCCGCGCCGGCCTCCCAGTCGCCGATCCCGTCCTCGAACCCCTCGGTGAACGCCGGTCCGTCGTCCCCGCCGACGCAGCCGGCGACGCCCGCGAGGGCGACGGCGGCACCCGAACGGATCGCGTCGCGACGTAACATGAGTTCGACTACCACTCGCAACGGGATAATCCTCCCGTGGCTCATCCGGATCCCCACGCGTCGACGTTCGATCCGTGGGAGCCGTCACGTTCGTCAAGAACGGTGATCCAGGTTTCGAGGCTTCGTGTCGCGGTACGAGACGATCCGGACGAGAGGATCCGGGCCAGTGACTCCGCCGTGTTCAGTCTCGTCTCTCATCGTCGTAGTCGTCGCGAAAAGGTCCGGGTGCGAGAATTGAACCCGAGGCGAGACTCGCTCCGCCCGTCTCGCGTGATTCGATCTCGCCTTCCGCCCTTCTTCGTCACTACGTTCCTCAGAAGGTCCGGGTGCGAGAATTGAACCCGAGGCGAGACTCGCTCCGCCCGTCTCGCGTGATTCGATCTCGCCTTCCGCCCTTCTTCGTCACTACGTTCCTCAGAAGGTCCGGGTGCGAGAATTGAACCCGCGTCTCAGCCTCCACAAGGCTGAAGGATAGTCCACTACCCTAACCCGGACACGCACTCTCACGTACCCCGTTTCGACTGATAACCGTTACGACTCGCGATCGGGCGTGGGACCGTCCCGCGCGGCCGTCGAGTCGACCGATCGCGGGGCGTTACGTCTCCCCGTCCGACGACTCCTCCTTGCGGATCCGGACCGTCGAGACGCGCGAGCCGTCGACCGCCGACACCTCGATCGCGTAGGTGCCCTCGGAGACGACGTCGCCGACCTCGGGCGGGCGGCCGAGCCGGTCCAACACCAGCCCGCCGAGGGTCTCGAAGCCCGCGCCCTCGAAGTCGACGCCGAGCGCGTCGTTGACCGCCGACAGCGGGACGCCGCCGTCGATCTCGTACCCGTCGTCGCCGGACCGTCGGATCGAGGGCTCCCGACCGGGGATGTCGAACCCGTCGCGGAGGTCGCCGACGATCGTCTCGACCGCGTCCTCGATCGTGACGAGCCCCTCGAACGCGCCCCACTCGTCGATCACGACCGCCAGCTGTCGGCGCTCGTCCTGGAACCGCACGAGCAGCTCCGCGACCGTCGTCGTCTCCGGGACGACGAGCACCTCGCGAGCGAGGTCGCCGGCGGTCGTGGCATCCTCGTCGGGGCCGATCGCCTCGAGGAGGTCCTTCACGTCGAGGAAGCCGACGACCCGTCTCTCGTCGTCGGCGGTGACGACCGGGTACCGCGTGTGACCGGCTTCACGCACCGTCTCCCGCAGCTCCGGGACGGTCGCGTCCGTCGGGACGCTCACCACGTCGGGGCCGGGAACCATGACCGTCGTGACCGCGGTGTCGTCGGTCTCGAAGACGCGCTCTATCATCTCCACCTCCGCCTCGGCGACGTGGCCAGCCTCCCCCGCTCGGGCCAACACCCGCCGGATCTCCCGTTCGTCGAGCGTCTCGTCGGTCTCCGAGGCCGGCGGGATGCCGATCAGGCTGGTGAACGCGTTCGCGGTCCCGTTGAACACGACGAGCCCGGGGTAAAAAAGCAGGTAACAGAGCTTCATCGGCGGCGCGACGAAAAGGGAGAGCCGTTCGGCCTGCGCGATGGCGATCGTCTTCGGCGCGAGCTCGCCGAAGACGACGTGGAGGAACGTGATGAGGCCGAACCCGATCGCGAACGCGACGAGGTGGATGAGGTTCGCCGGGAGCACCGACGCCAGGACGGGCTCGATGAGCGAGGCGACGGCGGGCTCGCCGGCCCACCCGAGGCCGAGCGAGGCGAGCGTGATCCCGAGCTGCGTCACCGCGAGGTAGTTGTCGAGGTTCGCCATCACCTCCTCGAGCGTGTCCGCGCCGGGGCGACCCTCCTCGACGAGCTGATCGACCGACGTCGAACGGATCCGGACGAACGCGAACTCCGAGGCGACGAAGAAGCCGTTCAGGACGACCAACACCAGCGCGAGCAGGAGACGGGACCCGGAGACGACGAGGTCTACCATCGCCGCCTCCGCGTCGCGTCACCGTTCGAGCGAGAAACACGCATGTCTACCCGTCTCCGCACGCATCCACTTAAACGATCGACCCGTCCGCTCCCCGGGTGTGCGGTCGTCCGCCGATCCGCAGGAAGGTAGTTATACCGACGCCGCGTAGGGTCGTGAGACGCGTACGTGTCAGACGAGACGAACACAGACGACGACGGCCTCCTCGACGAGCGACGACGCCGCCTGTTGGGCTACGCGGGGCTCGCGGCGGTCGGGACGGGCGGCGTCGCCGGCGCGTGGTCGCTTCTCGGGCGGGACGAACCGGCGGACCCGGACCCCGCGCCCTCGGAACCGCCGGGCGGTGACGACGGGGAGGGGGACGACGGAGACGATGGAGACGGAGAGAACGCGGAGGCGGAGGAGCCGCCCGAGGCGATCCCCGCGGTCGTCGAGCGGTACGCCCCCGACCTCTACTTCGGAGCCCTCGAGAAGTGGTTCCCCACCGACCCGCGCGCGTACGTCGTCGACTCCGCCGACGGGCCGGTCGTCGACGGCTTCCGCGCGCTCGAGGAGTACTCGCGGGAGTTCCGCGAGACCGGGTCGCCGCCGACGCCGACGGTGTTCTACCGGGTCGTCGAGGCGGCCGACGGCGTCGACGCGGTCCAGTACTGGTTCTACTCCGTCTTCGACCAGTTCACGGTGAACTTCCACTGGCACGACTGGGAGCTGCTTCAGGTGTTCCTCGACCGCGAGACGGGCGACCCGCTGTTGCTGTCGGCGAGCGCCCACGCGCGCGGAACCCCGAACAACGAGTTCCTCGAGCCCGACCTCGCGGACGGCCGGCGGCCGGGGATCCTCTCGGAGGTCGGCTCGCACTCGAGCGCCAGCGAACTCAACGAGGTTCGACCGAGCTTCGAGCGGCTGCCGGGCGAGAACTGGCGGTCGGACGTGACGAACGACCTGTTGGGGGTCGCCGGGGACCTGACGGCCCCGTTCGCGTACGGACTCCCCCGAGGCGAGGGGGCCAGGCTCCCGTTCGTCATGCCGGAGCTCGACGGCTACCCGCTTTACGACCACCCGTCGCTGTCGGTCGAGCGGGACGACTTCGTCGACGAGCGGGTGACCGTCGCCGGCTGGCGCGGACTGCCGACCCCTCCCGATGACCTGCCGCTGCGGGAGCCGGGGCTCGTGATGACGCGTTCCGACAGCGACACGCCGGCGGACGCGACGTACGCGCTCGAACCGATGGGATCGCTCCCCGGAGCGATCGCGGACTTCGTCGGCCCGCAACTGAGCTTCGAGTTCGCGATCCCGGGGTTCGCCGAGGACCGGTTCGCGAGTCACATCACGTCCGTGGGGATCCCGTGGGAACAGCCCCGATACGCCGACCCCCTCGCCGACGTCACCGACCCCGCGCATCGACGCCGGATCGACGGCGAGTCGCCGTCGGGGCTCTCGAACCGGGTCGTCGGCCGGGTTCGCTCCCTCGCCGCCGGTTCGGGCGGGGAGCTCGTCGGGGTCGACGACGACGTACGCGACGCGCTCGGCGACGCGATCGCCGTCTCGCGGCACGCGCTGCCCGTCGAGGTCGCCGTCCGGCTGGCGAGCGAGGACCCGACCGCGACCGTCACCCGCGAGGGGGTCTTCGGGTACCTCGGCGTCGAACCGGGCGAGCACCTCCTCGTCGTCGACGGACCGGGGTTCGCCCCCGTCGCCCAGCGGTTCGTCCACGACGGCGGCACGTACCGGGCCGGCGCGGACGGCGATCTCACCGTGATCCCGGCCGAGGACGCGGGATGGATCCGCGGCGACGGCCGCGACTCCGGCGGGATCGCCCGCGTTCGCGTGACCGAGGACTACGCGGGCGTCGTCTACGACGGGGAGCCGACCGAGACGGACCGGTTCGCCGTGGCGGTCCACCGGGAGGGGCGCTACACCGTCGAGGTCGTCGACGCCGAGGGCCGTCCGGGCGCATACCGGGTGACCCCGGAGACGTTCGGCGACGGGACGGAGACGGTCCGCGATCGGGTCGAAACCGGTAAGGCGTCGCTCTCGAGGACGCTTCGCGACGAACTCGCGGATCTGATCGACCTGGCGCGGTCGCTTCGGGAGGGTCCGGACGGCGATTCCGACGGGGAGACGGCCGCCGGCAGCGACACGAACGGCGACGGCGACGCGAACGACGGCAGCGACACGAACGACGGCAGCGACGCGGTGCTCGATCGGCTGTCGCGCGCCCGCGAGGAGGCCGCGGCGGCGGTACGGACCGCGGAGCGCGGCGACGGGGAGGCGGCGAACGACCGCCTCGCGGCCGCCGTCTCGTCGCTCGAGGAGGCCATCGAACTCCTCGCGAGCGGGAGGGTGCGCGAGTACGACGACGCCGACGCGGCGGCGCTCGAGACGCGGATCGAGCGCGCGATCGATCGGGCCGAGGTCGCGATCGGAACCGAACCGTAGCCCCGTGAGTCGGAACGCACCGGCGCGGAGGACCCCGAACTCCCGCGCGGAGGGTCCGGAACTCCGGCTCGATCGACCCGATCCGGGACGCGCCGCCCGAGAGCTTTATCGACCGTCGCTCGCGAGTGGTGGACGATGACCGCACGCGATCCACCGACCCGCGGCGACGACGATCGATCCTCCCCGACGCGCTCGAGCACCGACCGCTCGCCGTCGTCGGACCGATCCGCGGCGTCCCCGCGGGTGATGACCCGTGAGTGAGGGTTCGACCTCGGGGCGCTCCGCGGAACTCGAGGAACTCGCCCGCGACCTCGTGTGTATCCCGACGGAGAACCCGCCCGGAAACGAGGGGCCGGCCGCCGAGTTCGTGTACGACTGGTTCCGAGAGGAGGGCATCGACGCGACGCTGCTCGAGGAGCCGGATCCGGACCGGCCGCAGGTCGGTGCCCGCGTGGGTGAGGGCGGGCCGACGGTCGTGTTGAACGGCCACCTCGACGTGGTCCCCGCGGGCGATCCCGAGACGTGGACGGTCGATCCCTACGGGGGCACCATCGAGGACGGCCGGCTCTACGGCCGAGGAAGCGCCGACATGAAGACCGGGGTCGCGCTCGCGATGCTCGTCGCCCGCGACCTGGCCCCCGAGATCCGGACGGGCGAGCTGTCGGGCTCCGTCGTCGTCCACGCGGCCATGGGCGAGGAGACCGCCGACCCCGGCACTCGGACCCTCCTCGAGCGCGGGTTCGACGGCGACTACGGGATCGTGCTCGAGCCCACCGACTTCCGCGTCGCGACGAGCACCAAGGGGCTCTCAGTCTACCGGATCGCCGTCGAGGGCGTGGCGACGCACGCGAGCCAGCCCGACGCCGGGACGAACGCGATCGACGAGGCGCGGCCGCTGCTCGACGCGATAGACGAGTACGACGCCGACCTCCGCGAGCGCGAGGGCTCGCTGTGTGGCGGCGCGTTCGCGACGGTGACCGAGATCGAGGCCGGCACGGAGTCGAACCTCGCGGTGATCCCGGACCGCGCCGAACTCGTCTTGGACAGGCGGGTGCTCCCCGGCGAGGACCCGGACGCGGTCGACGCCGAGATCGAGGCGTTACTCGAGCGCGTCCGGGAGGAACGCGGCGTCGAGACGACGTGGACGCGGATCCAGACGTACGCCTCCTCGTCGATCCCGGTCGACCACCCGCTGGCGACCGGGCTCCGTGACCGCTCGGTGGCGGCGGTCGGGGCGGACGGCGGCGTCGACGAGCCGTGGGGGATCGAGGCCGCCACCGACGCCCGGAACTTCGTCAACGACGCTGCGGTTCCGGCGGTGACGTGGGGGCCCGGCGACCTCGATCAGGCGCACACGGTCGACGAGTCGATCGACCTCGACGACGCCGGGATCGCGAGGGAGATCCTCGAGGACGCGGTTCGAGCGTTCATCGAGTAGCGGAAGTGCTCGCCCGCCGATCCCGGACGATCGGACCGGCGGGTCGAGACGGGGCGGCCCGAAGAGATGCGGGGGGACGCCGCCGCCGTGACGGGGAGTTTCTGCGCGATCGGGTCGACCCGCGTGGGTCACACGGGGGCGACGCCGACGTTAGATGACGCGGTTCTGGAGGTAGTCGAGGTGTTTCGCGTTGTAGACGATCTTGACCTCGTCGGCGGCCGGGCTGCCGATACAGGTCAGCCGGACGTTCTTCTCTTCGACCTCCTCGTCGGAGAGGATCTGTTGCATGTCCATCTCGATCTCGCCCTCCTTGACGATGGACGCGCAGTTCGCACACGCGCCGGCGCGACAGGAGAAGGGCCAGTCGTAGCCCTGCGCCTCGGCCGCTTCGAGGATGTACTCGCCCTGGTTGACCTCGAGGGTTCCGTAGTCCTCCTCGTCGAGGCCGGCGTCGGCGGCCTCCGCGAAGAGGTCGTCGTCGTCCATCGACCAACCGTGGTCGTCGAGCACTTCGTAGTTGAGGTATTCTACAGTGGGCATCAGCCGTGAGTTCAACCCCCACCTCATTAGGCTTTGCTGTTCCTGCCGTAATCCGGCAACGCGCGACCCGTCGATCCGCCCGCCGGAACGCCGGAACGCGGAGCCCGAGAGCCGCCCGAACCGGACCGATCGACGGCTATCAGTTCTGAGAGCGTACGGGCAAGGCTAAAGGCGGCCGTCCTCCAATCGCGGTCGATGGAGGAGTCGGTGGTGGCCGATTTCGTCGGGCGGGTACACGCGCCCGACGTGGAAAGCGACGATCCGGTTCGCGGGCGGGTGCTGTTGAGCCAGCGCCGGCTCGTGCTCGCGACGGCGGACGCGCGGACGACGATCCCGCTCTCGCGGGTGTTCGACGTGGTCGTCGGGACCGTCCCGGGAGAGCTCAAGTCCTTTTTCAGCGACAGCGTGACCGTCGCGTACGAGCGCGTCGGAGCGCGGTCGACGGCGCTCGTCGAGGGCGAGCCGGACGACATGGAGCGGTTCACCCGACTGCTGTTCAAGGCGCTGTTGCGGAACGTGACGGTGACCGTCAGGCATCCGGCGAAGGTCGGCGGCCGGGTCACGGACGCGACCGATCGGAAGGCGAGCGTGTCGCCGTCGCCCGGATCGATCGGGTTCGTCGGGAGCGGCGAGCCGTTCTCGGTGGACCTCTCGACGGTGATCGACTACGACCGGACGAGCCGGACGCTCGCCGGGAAGCGCCGCCCCGCGCTCGTCTTCCGACACGTCCCGGAGGACCGGACCGTCACCTCGATCGTCACGGTGCCCGACGAGCGGACGCTCAACGTGCTCGGGCGGTACATCAGGCTCGAGTACGAGGAGGTGCGGACCGAAGTGGAGGAGCTCGACCCGACCGAGGACGAACTGGAGGTCCTCGTGGCCATCTACACCGCCGGCGGCGAGGCGTCGGTCTCGCAGGTCGTCACCGGCGACGCCACTCGTACGTCGATGATCCTCGACTCGCTCCGGGAGTCGGGGCTCGTCGTCGACGGCGAGGCGGGAGCGACGCTGACTCGAAAGGGACGGATGGTCGTCACGACGTATCTCGAGTCGGTGAACTCGTAGCCGTCTCGTGAGGTCGACGGTGCCGGAGGAGACACGCCCCGATCGCCGCCCTTGAAACGCCCGCGGCGCGACGGTCCGGCATGGATCGGATCTACGCGCCGTGGCGGATCGAGTGGGTCGAACGCGACGCGGACCCCATCGACGGCTGTCCCTTCTGCGTCCTGCCGGAGCGCGAGAACGCCCGCGAGGCCCGCGTCGTCGCGCGCAGCGACCGCAACTACGTCCTGTTGAACAACGCCCCGTACAACCCCGGGCACGCGATGGTGATCCCGGACGCGCACGTCCGCGACTGGACCGACCTCGACGACGAGACGATGCTCGATCACGCCCGGCTGAAGGCCGCGACGCTTTCGGCCGCGCGAACCGCGATCGACCCGGACGGGTTCAACACCGGGCTCAACCTCGGCGGCGGGGCGGCCGGCGGCTCGGTCGAGCACCTCCACACCCACGTCGTCCCGCGGTGGAACGGCGACACCAACTTCATGCCGGTCGTCGGCGACACCAAGGTCATCGTCGAGGCGGTCGACCGGAGCTACGAGCACCTCCACGAGGGGTTCGCCGCCGGCGACGACGTCGCCGACGCCGGCGACCTCGAGGCGGGCGAGGCCGTCCGGCTCTCCTTCGATCTCGACGCCGGCGGTCCCGACGACGCCTGAACCGCGCTACCCGTCGCCGAGCTTGCTCTCGCCCACCGGGTCGTGGCCCTCGATGACCTCCGTGCCGCCCATGTACGGCCGCAGCGCCTCGGGGACGGTCACCGTGCCGTCGTCGTTCTGGTAGTACTCCAGGATCGCGACGACGATCCGCGGGACCGCGAGCCCGGAGCCGTTGAGCGTGTGGAGGAACTCCGCGGACTCGTGGTGCTCCTCGCGGTAGCGGATCCCGGCTCTGCGGGCCTGGAAGTCCTCGAAGTTGGAGACGGAGGAGACCTCGAGCCAGCGGCCGCCCTCCTCGGGCCCCTCGTCCATGTCGTCGGCGGGTGCCCACACCTCGAGGTCGTACTTCTTCGCCTGCGTGAACCCGAGGTCGCCGGTACACATCTCGAGGACGCGGTAGGGCAACTCGAGCCGGCGGAGCACCTCCTCGGCCTCGTCGACGAGCCCCTCGAAGCGGTCGTAGCTCTCCTCCGGCCGCACGAAGTTCACCATCTCCACCTTGTTGAACTGGTGGACGCGGACGATCCCGCGGGTCTCCGTGCCGTGTTCGCCCGCCTCCTGCCGGAAGTTCGGCGTGTACGCCTGGTACTTGAGCGGGAGGTCCTCGCCGAGCAGGATCTCCTCGCGGTGGAGGTTCGTGACGGGGACCTCCGCGGTCGGGAGCAGCCAGAGGTCCTCGTCGTCGTAGGCGTCCTCGTTCGTCCCCTCGACGCGGTAGGCGTCCTCGGTGAACTTCGGGAGCTGGCCGGTGCCCCGCATCGACGCGGAGTTGACCGGGATCGGCGGGAAGACGTCCTCGTACCCCTGCTCGCGGTGGACGTCGAGCATGAACTGGATCAGCGCGTGCTCCAAGCGCGCGCCGTCGCCCTTCGCGACGTAGAAGCCGCCGCCGGCGACCTTCGCGCCGCGCTCGAAGTCGAGGATCTCCAGCCGCTCGCCCAGGTCGTAGTGCGGCTCGACCGTCTCGGGGAGCCCGCGGCGGTCGTCGAACCCCTCGCGGCGAACCTCCTCGTTCTCGGACTCGTCCGCGCCGACCGGCACCGACTCGTGGGGGATCTGCGGGAGCTCCAGAAGCGACGCCTCCAGCTCCGCCTCCAGCTCCTCGGCGCGCTCCTCGATCCCCTGAAGCTCGGATTTGAGCTCCTGTGAGCGCTCGATCGCCTCCTGGGCCGCCGCCTCCTCGCCGTCGGCCTTGAGGTCGCCGATCCGCGAGGAGACCTCGTTGCGCTCGTGGCGCAGGTCGTCCCCGCGCCGCTTGAGTTCGCGCCACTCCTCGTCGACGTCGAGTATCCGGTCGAGGTCCACGTCGACGCCCTTGTTCTCGAGCGCCTCGCGGACGGTCTCGGGGTTCTCCCGGACGAACTGTCGGGACAGCATTTACCGGCCGTTCCGCGGGCCGCCCCAAAACCGTATCGGAGCGTCGACACCGGACGGCGTAGCGCGGCGTGACCGTCAGGGGAGGAACGCGAAGTTCGCAACCACCGTGAGCAGCGCGAGGCCGGCGACGACGACGCCCATCACGCGCGTCAGCAGGACCCGCGCGTCGCTCGGTTCGATCCGCCGCGTCGACCCGTCGGGCGAGCGCGTCCGCCACGCGGTCATCCGTCGGGGGAACGCCGCCATCGCCAGCGCGCCCGCGGCCACGAGGAGGGGGACGGCGACGAAGAACAGCCGGAAGGGTGCGGGGAGCATGTCGGGGCGTTCGCCGCGCGTATCACGAAAGCGTTACGATGGCGAGATCGACGTACGACGGCGAGATCGACATCGGATCGCGCGGATCCCGAGGCGGCCGTTCGCTCAGTACCCGCCGGGCAGCGCCGTCCCGACGGCGAGCGCGACGAGTGGGATCGCGGCGACGACCGCGTACCACAGGCCGGCCGCGACGAGCAGCGCCCACGTGGAGACGCCGTAGCCGGTCGGGTCCCAGTCGACGCCCAGCCGGGGCAGTCCGGCCGCGGCGACGGCCGGTCCGCCGACGGCGACGACCCCGCCCCCGGCGAGCGCGGTCTTGAGGAAGCCGTCGCTCCACCCCGTTCCCGCGGTGTCGACGAGCGTCACGGTGAGCAGGACGCCGGCGAGGTACGGGACGGAGAGCGCGAGCGCGACGCCGACGTACGAGGGGACGAGCCGTCCGCGGGGCGGCAGCGCGCGCATCAGCGCCCGGAACCGCGCCGCGATCAGGAACGGGGACCAAACGAGCGCGGCGGCGAGCCCGGGAAGCGCGAACAGTACGATCGTCCAGAGCCACCCGACCGCGCCGTCGACGAGGGAGGGGATCGCCATGTCCGAACGGCTCCCTCGCGGGAGAAACGCTTTGTGGTCGGCGGGATCCGGATCACCACCGTTTAACCGGCGCGACGCGAGCGCGTAGGCATGCTCATCACGGGTGCGGAACTGGCCGACGGGCGGGTCCGGGACGTCCGGGTCCGAGACGGGACGGTCGTCGCGGTCGAGGAGGGCCTCGACCCGGTCGCCGGCGAGCGCGTCGTCGACGGCCGCGGGCGACACCTCCTGCCCGGCGCGATCGACGTCCACGTCCACTTCCGGGAGCCCGGCGGGAGCCACAAGGAGACGTGGGAGACGGGGTCGAAGAGCGCGGCCGCTGGCGGCGTCACGACCGTCGTCGACCAGCCGAACACCTCGCCGCCGACCGTCGACGGCGACGCCTTCGACGCGAAGGCGGACCTCGCGGCCGCCTCGCACGTCGACTACGGGATCAACGGCGGCGTCACCCCCGAGTGGGACCCGGACGCGCTGCTCGACCGGCCGCTGTTCGCGCTCGGCGAGGTGTTCCTCGCGGACTCGACGGGCGAGATGGGGATCGACGCCGACCTGTTCGCCGAGGCGGTCGCGGCCGCCGCCGACCGCGACGTCCCGGTGACGGTCCACGCCGAGGACGCGACCCTGTTCGACGAGTCGGCGCTCGACGGCGACCTCGGCGGGGTCGGAACCGCCGCGAACGCGGACCCGTGGTCGGCCTACCGCACCGCGGCGGCGGAGGCGGCGGCCGTCGAGCGCGCCCTGGAGGTCGGCGCGGACGCCGGCGGGCGGATCCACGTCGCACACACCTCGACGCCGGAGGGGATCGACGCGGTTCGGGCGGCCGCCGACGGGGACGCGAACGCCACCTGCGAGGTCACCCCGCACCACCTCTTCCTCTCGCGGGAGAACGCCGGTCGCCTCGGCACGTTCGGCCGGATGAACCCGCCGCTCCGCTCGGAAAAGCGCCGGGCGGGAGTCTTCGAGCGGCTCCGCGACGGCGACGTCGACGTGGTCGCCACCGACCACGCGCCCCACGCCGTCGACGAGAAGCGAACCGGGCTCGCGGACGCGCCGAGCGGGGTCCCGGGCGTCGAGACGATGTATCCCCTCCTCCTGGAGTCGGTCCGGACCGGCGAGCTGTCGCTCGAGCGCGTCCGCGACGTGGTCGCCGCCAACCCGGCGTCGATCTTCGGGCTCGATCGGAAGGGGCGGATCGCGGAGGGCGCGGACGCCGACCTCGTCCTCGTCGACCTCTCGAACCCGCGGGAGATCGAGGCGGGCGCGCTCCACTCGAAGTGCGGCTGGACGCCCTTCGAGGGCTCCCGCGGCGTGTTCCCCGAGATGACCGTCGTCCGCGGCGAGCCGGTGTACGAGCGGGATCCGATCACCGGCGCGGAGGAGTTCGGCGAGCCGATCGGTCGGAACGTCCGGAGACGGTAGTCCGATCGGCCGAGCCGACCGCGGCGGAACGCCTATGCCGTTCCTACCCTTAGGATCGTGTACGAGACATATCATGCGTCGTGTTCACATGGTTCATTACGGCCGGGGATCGAGCGTCGTCGCGACCGCGGGGGACGCCGGAAACCGATGAACGACTCGCCAGACGCGACCGGCGTCGACGACTCCACGGCTGCCGGTGAGGACGCGATCGACGCCGACGGCGCGTCGCCGGCCGGCGACGGCGCGGTCGGCCCGGGGGATCCGAACCCGGACCTCGCCGATCGACCCGCCCTGGACGTCGACGCCGCGGCCGACCTGGTGGACCGGCTCGTCGAGAACGTCGAGTCCGTGATCGTCGGGAAACGCGACGCGGTCGAACACGTCCTCGTCACGCTGCTCGCCCGGGGACACCTGCTCGTCGAGGACGTCCCCGGCGTCGGCAAGACCACGCTCGCGAAGGCGGTCGCCCGCTCCGTCGACGCCTCCTTCAAGCGGGTCCAGTTCACGCCGGACCTCCTCCCCTCCGACGTCACCGGGGTCAACGTCTTCAACCAGCGCACCGACGAGTTCGACTTCCGGCCGGGGCCGGTGTTCGCGAACGTCGTGCTCGGCGACGAGATCAACCGCGCCCCGCCGAAGACCCAGTCGGCGCTGCTCGAGGCGATGGAGGAGAACCAGGTGACGACCGACGGCGTCACGCGGACGCTGCCGGACCCGTTCTGTGTGATCGCGACCCAGAACGACGTGGAGCCGGGGCGCACCTACGAGCTGCCGGTCGCGGAGGTCGACCGCTTCACGAAGAAGATCCGGCTCGGCTACCCCGACGTCGAGTCCGAGGCGGCGATCCTCGACCGGACCGTCGGCGACCACCCGATCGGCTCGATCGAGCCGGTCGCGACCCTCGAGGACGTCCGACGGGCGCGCGCGACCGTCGCGGACGTCGCGGTCAGGGAGCCGGTCCGGAACTACGTCGCCCGGCTCGCGGAGTACACGCGCCGGAACGCGGCGCTCGGCGTCAGCCCGCGCGGGAGCCTCGCGCTGTTGCGGACCGCACAGGTCAGGGCCGTCCTCGACGGCCGCGGCTACGTGATCCCCGACGACGTCCAGACGGAGGCCCCGACGGTGCTCGCCCACCGGATCCGAACCGACGCGGGCGCCGCCGGCGGCGACGACGTCGTCGCGGAGGCGCTCGACCGCGTCCCGGTGGAGTGAGGGGATGTTCGACGCCTCGCTCACCCGTCGCGGTCGGGTCGTCCTCGCGGTCTGTCTCGCCGGCGCGGCCATGGCCGTCGCGGTCGGCGGACGGTCGCTCAACGCCGTCGTCCTCCCCGGCGTCGTCGCGCTCGCGGCCGGCTACGTCCAGGTGTCGCGGCTGGAGGCGCCGGGGGCCCGCCGGTCGGGGCTCGTCGACGGGTTCGTCGGCGAGGAGCGCGAGGTCCGCGTCGACTTCGACGGCGGCGCGCCGGGCACGCCCGTCGACCGCCCGTTCGTCGCGGCCGTCCGCGACCGCCTCGAGGACGGGCTGGTCGCCGAGTACGCGTCCGCCGGGGCGGTGCGAACCGCCGTGGGATCGGAGCCGGCGACGTACCGCCTCCGGCTTCTCGAGCGGGGAGAACGGCGGCTCGGGCCGATAGAGGCGTCCGCGACCGACGTGTTCGGGCTCTTCGAGCGGCGTCTGGTCGTCGACGAGCACGACCGGATCGTCGTCTACCCCGCGGTCCGCGCGATCCCCGCGTGGTTCCGGCGGGGGCTGTACGCGGACGAGACGCTCGGGGCCAGCCGCCAGCGCGAGGAGTTCGACCGGCTCCGCGAGTACGCTCGCGGCGACTCGCTCCGGGACGTCCACTGGCCGGCGACGGCCAAACACGACGAGATCGTCGTCAAGGAGTTCGCCGCCGAGACGGACCACCGCCGGGTGTCGATCGCGGGCGAAACGCGCTACTCGGCCGACGCCGCCGCGGCCGACGTGCTCGCGACGGCGACGGCGAGCCTCGCGCTCTCGCTCCTCGACGACGGCGTGCCCGTCGACGTGCGGCTGCCGGCCGGGGAGGTCGCCGCCGAGCCCGGCCCCCGGGGACGGCGCGAGCTCCTCGAACTCGCCGCACGCACCGGGCCGGGATCGATCGACGACGGCCGGGAGACGGACGTCCGGATCGTCGCCGAGCGCGAGGACGCCCGGATCCGGACCGAGGACCGAACGGTCCGGTTCTCGGAGATGGAGGCGGCCGGAGCGAGCGCCTCGAGCGGCGCGGGCTCCGGGGAACGAACCCGCCGGGGTGACCGGACGGAGCAGGGGGACCGGGCCGATCGAAGCCGCGGGAAAGTGGCCGGACGCGGCGGGGTCGGCGGATGACGGACCGCCCGTCCGAAGCCTCGGCGAGTCCCCGCGACGGCGGCCCGTTCGGCGTGGTTCCCGCCGGCCTCACAGAGCCCGCCGCGCTCGGGGTCATCGTCGCCGCCCTCGCGTACGTGAGCGCGTTCGCCGCGGTCACGAACGTGGTCGGCGGAACTCCGAGGCTGCTCGCGGTCGTCGCGGTCGCCGCCGTCTGCGGAGCCGCGCTCGCCCGCTCCGTCTCCCCGCGGAGCGCGGTTCGGCTGACGGCTGCCCTCTTCGTCGTCGGGCTGGTCGGGTACTACCTCACGATCCCCGGAAGCCGGGTCGCGATCGGGACGCTCGGGGCCGTCGCCCTCGACGTCGTCTCGCTCCTGACCGGGCTCTCCGTGCTCCGGCTCGTGTCGGTCGACGTGTGGGTGCTCGTGATCGCGCCCGTCCCGACGTTCCTCGTGGCGTACCTCGCCGGACGGGGCCGTCACGTCGCCGCCGCCACGGTTGCCGGCGGGACCCTCGGGTTCTTCGTGCTCACCGGGGACGCTGGCGACGCGGTGACGCTCGCGGGCGTCGTCGGCGTCGCGCTCGCGGTCGGGCTCTCGACCGTGTCGATCCCCGGGGGGCTCCGGAGCCACGGCGGGACCCTCGCGACGGTGCTCGCGGTGATGGTGCTCGCGAGCGCGACGGTGACCGTGTTGCCGGCGGGCGCGGCCCAGCCGTGGGCGGTCGACCGCGGCGCGCCGGAGCTCGAGTCCAGCGTCGTCGGCGGCGACGAACTCGAGATCGTGGGGACGACGCGGCTCTCGCCGCAGGTGCGGTTCACGATGGAGAGCCCGGTCGATCGGAACTGGCACGTGGCGTCGTACGACACCTACACCGGCGACGGGTGGGTCCGGTCGGGCGAGGAGCGCCCGCTCGACGGGCCGCTCTCGGGGCCGCCGGGGGAGACCCGGAGAGTCGAGTCGACGTTCACGGCCGAGACCGACCTGGAGACGATCCCCGCGCCGTGGCAGGCCGTCGCCGTCGGCGGGGTCGTCGGAGAGGCGGCCCAGGTCGACGAGCGCGGGACGATCCACCCCGGCGGACCGATACTCGAGGGCGATCAGGTCGCCGTCGAGAGCCAGGTCCTCGACGCCTCGCCGGCCGAGCTCCGGAACGCGGGCACCGACTACGACCCGGCGATCGTGGAGCGGTACACCCAGCTCCCCGAGAGCACGCCCGACAGGGTCGGCGAGCGGACCGCGGAGGTCATCGCGGACGCGGACGCCGACAATCCATACGACCAGGCGGCCGCGATCGAGTCGTACCTGATCGAGGAGTACGACTACTCGCTGACGATAGACCGGCCCGAAGGAGACATCGCGGACGCGTTCCTCTTCGAAATGACGGCCGGCTACTGCACCTACTTCGCGACGACGATGGTCGCGATGTTGCGCTCACAGGGCGTGCCCGCGCGGCTCGAGACCGGCTACTCCAGCGGCCAGCAGGTGGCCGAGGACGAGTACGTCGTCCGGGGACAGAACGCCCACACGTGGGTGTCGGTGTACTTCCCGGGACACGGGTGGGTCGCGTTCGACCCGACGCCGGGCGCGGACCGCGACCTGGCCCGCTCGATCAGGCTCGCGGAGGCCCGCTCGGACGGCGTCGAGGGGATCGACACCAACCAGTCCGGCTTCGAGATCTCTCCCGGCATCCAGGAGGAGCCGAACCGGTTCCCGGAAGCGAACGCGACCGGGAACGGGACGGACGACGGGAACGGATCGACGGCGTTCGACGGGGCGAACTCGACCGCGAACGACTCCGTACCGGAGGAACTGCGCCCCGAGCGGAGCACCTTCAGCTCCGCGCCGACCGGCGACGGCGGCCCCTCGCTGCCCTCGCGGGAGGTCCTCGGGTACTGGCTCCTCGTCGCGATCGTCGCGACCGCGGGCGCGCGCCACGTCGGCGCGACCGACAGGGCCTACCACGCGGCGCGGGTCCGGCTGCCGGGTCGGTCGCGGACGCCGCGCGCGGACGCGGAGCGCGCCTTCGCCGACCTCGAGCGGATCCTCTCGCGGCGGTACCGCGAGCGTCGGGTGGGCGAGACGCCGCGGGCGTACCTCGAGGCGCTCCGCGCGCGCGGCGTCGACGACCGGGTCCACGCGGTCGGGGAGACCTACGAGCGGGCGGCCTACGCCGGGGAGGTGAGCCGCGCGGAGGCCGACGCCGCGAGGCGGGCGGTGCGGCGGATCGCGCTGGAGTCGACGCCGCTCGTCGGTCGGCTGTTCGACCGGGAGTCGACCACGGACGAGTGATCGGCCGGTTCGGGGCGGCTCCGCGTCGGAACCGCGCGGGATCGGGTCGAATCGGGGAGGGGTGCCGACACTATTTAATACGGGCATCCTGTACTCTCGAACTGTAATGTCGGAAGTCTGCTCGACGTGCGGGCTGCCCCAGGAACTCTGCGTCTGCGAGGACGTCGCGAAGGAGTCCCAGCAGATCAGCATCCGCATCGACGAGCGCAGGTACGGTAAGGAGGTAACGGTCATCGAAGGGTTCGACCCGAAGGACGTGGACATGAGTTCGCTGTCCTCGGACCTGAAATCGAAGTTCGCCTGCGGCGGCACCGTCGAGGACGGGGCCATCGAGCTACAGGGGAACCACTCGGGTCGCGTGGAGGACTTCCTCCGCGATAAGGGATTCAACGTCGCGTGACCGCCACCTGAGTACCCGCCGTCGAGCGCTCCTCGCCGTTTTTCACGTTCGCGAGCCGTGGTTCTCCGTTCACGACCGATCGGGCCGGCCCGATCTCAGAGCAGCAGCGCCGCGCGCCCGACGACGAACGCCGCCGTCGCGAGGAACGTCCCGTACTTGAAGCGGCTCTGTGCCGCGGTCGGGTCCGAAAAGCCCTCGTAGCAGGCGTACAGCATCACCGCGTCCGCGACGGCGACGACGACGAGGTAGACCGCCCCGAAGGTGCCGAGGAGGTATGGTAGCGGGCTGACCGCGACGGCGACGAGGAGGGTACCGGCCCCGACCCACAGCGCCCGGCGCTCGCCGACCGCGACGGGGAGCGTCCGGAGGCCCTCCTCGCGGTCGCCGGCGAGGTCCTCGACGTCCTTTATCACCTCGCGGGTGAACGTCGAGAGCGCCGCCAGCGCGGCCAGCACGAGCGGCGCGTCGAGACCCCCGACCGCGGCCCCGCCGAAGAGGAACGTCGAGCCGACGAGGTAGGAGACGAGCGCGTTCCCGAGCCCCGGCGTCCCCTTGAACACCGTGGTGTAGGTGACGAGCGCGACCAGGTTGACCGCGGCGATGGCGAGGGCCGCGAGCGGGAGGAAGGCGGCGAACCCGATCGCGGCGGCGAAGAGCGCCGCGGAGAACGCGAGCGCGCCGCGCGGGGAGACCGCGCCGCGCGGGATCGGCCGGTTCGGCTGATTTATCGCGTCGATCTCGCGGTCGAAGTAGTCGTTGATCGCGTTGCCGGCGGCGACCGCGATGGCGGTCGTGACGACCGCGACCGCCGCCGCGAGCGTCGCGTCGCCGATCCCGGCCACGAACGCGCCGGTGGCGGTCAACACGCCGGCGGCGACGCAGTTCCCCGGCCGCGTCAGCTCCAGTGCCCCACGTAACGTGTCTTGCAACTCGTTTCCGTCCACCGGCGCGCGCGACATAAACGACGCGGGATCGAGCGGAACGGAACCTGCCTCGCGGACCCGCGCCGAAGGCTTCGATCCGCCTCTGTGCCTCACTAACGTTTATGCCACGAGCCATGGAACGTGCGCATATGGCCAAAGGCCTGGACGTCGGTACGATGAACATCCTCTCGGGGCGACAGGAAGGCTCCGAGACCGTGTTCGTACAGCAGCGCAACTCGTTCGTGGAGATCGAGTACAGCGATATGGCCGAGCAGATGCTCTCTCGAAGCGAGGTCCTCCACATCCGGAAGGACGACAAGGTGTACGTCGTCGGCGACGACGCCCTCAACTTCGCGAACATCTTCAACAAGGAGACGCGGCGGCCGATGCAACACGGGATCCTCTCGAGCGACGAGTCCTCCGCGATCCCGATGATCAAGCTCATCACCGAGCAGGTGGTCGGCGAGCCCTCCCGCCCCAACGAGCGGCTGTTCTACTCCAGTCCCGCCGACCCGATCGACTCGCCGCTCACGACGCTGTATCACGAGAAGACGCTCGAGTCGATGCTCGGCGACATGGGGTACGACCCCGAACCCATCAACGAGGGGATGGCCGTCATCTACTCCGAGCTCGCCGACAACAACTTCACCGGGCTCGGGATCAGCTTCGGCGCGGGGATGACGAACGTCTGTCTCGCCTACTACGCCGTGCCCGTGATGAAGTTCTCCATCGCCCGCGGGGGCGACTGGGTCGACGAGCAGACCGCCCAGGCGACGGGGACCCCCGTCGACAAGGTCACGAGCATCAAGGAGGACGACTTCGAACTGGACTTCCGCACCGACGTCGGCGGCGTCGAGGGCGCACTCGCCATCTACTACGAGAACCTGCTCGACTACGTCATCGAGAACATCACCCGCGAGGTCGACGAGGAGGACGTCGAGGAGGGCCTCGACGTGCCCGTCGTCGTCACCGGCGGCACCTCCAGCCCGAACGGCTTCGAGGACCTCTTCGCCGACCACCTCGCCGACGCGAACATCCCGTTCTCGATCAGCGGCGTCCGCTCGCCCGACGAGCCGATGTACAGCGTCGCCAGCGGCGCGCTGGTGGCGGCCCGCTCCGAGGAGGGCGCGGACGGCGACGCCGGCTCCGCGGAGACGGAGGCGGCCGAGGCGGCTCCCGAGTCCGAGGACTGACCGACCGGGTCCGGACCGGTCCCCGCTACCGCGTCCGTTCGACCGATCGTCCGATCGCCGCGAGCGACGCGGCGGCCATCCCGCCGTCGCCGTCATCGCCGCCGTCGTCGCTCCCTGCGGCAACGCTCAATTCAACACGAACGATTATTAAGGATAGGCGAATAGGGGCGAGCGTGGCATCCGTAGTACACGACTGATCGGCGATCGGAGCCCGAACCGGCGGGTGCGGTTCCCATCGGGCGCGAGGATGGCGAGACGGACGGCACCGACGACGAACTACCGACGGCGGCGGAGGCGGTCGCGCGGGCGGCCGCGACGTTCGACCCGACGGACACGCGGCGGATCCCGAACGGGACCGACGAGTGGAACGGGTACGCGGGGTCGTGTCACGACGCGGAGTGACCCCGCGGCGGACCCTTTTAGACGGCCGAGCGAGTACCGGCGAGCGGCCGATGACGAACCACCGCTCCGAGCCGGACTCGGCACCCGGCGACGACGAGCCCTATGAGTGCCGAGGCCACACCTTTGGTGCCAAACGCCAGTGGAGAGCGACACTCACGTCCGCTTATTCGCCCTGACTCGGCATCCGGCGCGCGAGCACCGACACCAGCGCGTCCATATCGCGCGTCTGGTACCACGCCGTCCCCGGCCCGGTGAACTCGAAGACGAGCCCCTCGCCGCCGAGGAGGCTCGATTTGAGGCCGCCGACCCGCTCGATCGAGTAGTCGATCGTGTCGTCCCAGGCGACCAGGTGTTGGTTGTCCAGGACGTAGGACTCGCCGGCGTCCAGTTCGATCGTCTCGAGGCCGCCGTAGGAGTCGACGAAGGCGGTTCCGGTCCCCTTCAGCGCCAGCGGCGTCAGGCTGGCCTCGCCGAGCATCGACTTGAGGCCGCCGATCTCGGAGTCGATGTCGATCCCGTCGGTGGCCGCGAGGAACGCGCCGTCGACGGTGTAAAGCGTCTCGTCGCGAAGCTCGTGGGCCGCGACGTCGCCGGGTGACGGCGGGGCGAACGTCACCGTCCCCGTCCCGCCCTCGGCGGTGAACTCGTTGGCGAAGGCGGACTCCCCGCCCAGGAGCGACTTCGCCGAACTGAGCAGGCCGTCCCGGCTCGTGCCGGTGTCCATCGAGACGGTCGCGGAGTGGCCGACCAGCGCGCCCGGCTCGGCGACGATCGACTCGCCCGGCTCCAGCGTGACGATCAGGTGCGTGTACGACGGCTTGTGGGTGAACTCGTACTCCATGGGTGAACGTGGGTGGATTCCGCGGATCAGTACTTAAATTGATGGTTCGTGGCGGATCGGCCTCAGCGGCGGACCGTCCGCTCCCGACCCGCCCGCAGCCCATCAGTCCTCTCCGGACTCCCACCGGTCCGCGATCTCCTTCCCCGTCGTGATCCACGTGTCGCCGGTCGAGAGAGCGTGCTGGATCAGCTCCTCGAGCGCGTCGATGCGGCCGGCGCGGCCGATGATCTGCGGGTGCATCGTGAGGGTGAACGCGCGCTCCCGCTCGTGGAGCCCGTCGAACTCCCGTCGCCACGAGTCGAACACTGGTCCCGTGGGCGAGATGCCGCTCTGATACGGGAGCTGCGGGTACATCTGATACCCGAAGTACGGCCAGTCGTCGAGCGACCAGTCGAACGGGACCTCCACTATGCCCTCGTCGTGGACGTACGGGAGGTCGGAGTCCATGAGCGTCGACTCCCACCGGATCCCGTTGTCGGCGAGCAGCTCGAGCGTGTGGTCGCTCAGGTCGGAGGCCGGGCTCCGGTAGCCGACGGGGGTCTCGCCGATGAGGTCGTCGAAGACGTCGAGCGCTTCCTTGACGTCCGCCTCCTCCTCGGCCCGAGAGTCGAAGTTCGAGGGGTTGACGTGCCGGTATCCGTGGTGGCCGATCTCGTGGCCGGCCTCGTGGATGGCCCGGACCGTCTCCGGCCAGTCCTCGGCCACCTTCCCGGGGACGAAGAACGTACACTGAAGATCGTACCTGTCGAACAGTTCGAGTATCCGCGGGACGGCGACGTTCGGGCCGAACTCCCCGCGCGTTCGGATCGGCGGGGTGTCCCAGGCGTCGTCGCGCTCGATCCGGAGGTTCCAGATCTCGTCGGCGTCCAGATCGAAGGTGAAACACGCGGCGCTCCGATAGCCGTCCGGCCAGGGGGAATCTGACATGGTACACGATGCGTCTCTCCGGCGACGAGAGTATGCTTTTCGGCGGATCCGGCGCGACGGATCGTGCCGCCGGCGGGGCGAGCCGGCAGGGCGGTTCCTCCACCGGTCGATTTATACTCGACTTGTTCGCAGTGATCGAGCATGACAACGAGTGTCTTACGGGAGGCGATCGGCGAGCGCGTCGAGGAGAACCGGGATCGCCTGGTCGAGTTCCTGGAGGAGCTCGTCTCGGCTCGATCGCTGCCCGGCGAGGAGGGGCCGGCACAGGAGGTGATGAAGGCGAAGTTCCGCGACCTGGACCTCGAGGTGGACGTCTGGGAGCCGGACGCCGACGCGCTCCGCGAGCATCCGGGCTTCTTCGAGACGACGCCGTACTTGGAGTACGGGTACGAGGGGCGCGAGAACGTCGCGGCGGTCGACGCGGCGACTGACGAGGACGGTCGGTCGCTCGTCGTGAGCGGCCACGTCGACGTCGTCAACCCCGACCCCGTCGACGACTGGACGTACGACCCCTGGGACCCCACGGTCGAGGACGGGCGGATGTACGGTCGGGGGACGATGGACATGAAGGGCGGCATCGCCGCGTTCGTCCACGCCTACGAGTGTCTCCGGGACCTCGGGATCGACCTCGCCGGCGAGCTGACGCTCCAGACGACGATCGAGGAGGAGGCCGGCGGGGTCGGCGGCGTCCTCTCGGCGCTGGAGCGCGGCTACCGCCCCGACGCCGCGATCGTCGCCGAGCCGTCGGGCGTGCCGAAGATCGGCGTCGCCAGCGCCGGGGTCCTGTACTTCCGCGTCACCGTCCCCGGAAAGACGGCACACACCGCCTACAAGTTCCTCGGCGTCGACGCGGTCGGGAAGGCGTTCGAGGTGTACCGAGCGCTGGAGGCGTACCACGACGATCTCAACGACCGCATCGAGGACTACGGCCCCGCGCTCAACCAGTACCCGGAGGCGGCGGGCAGCACCGCCAACCTGAGTCTGACGAACATCGAGGTGCCCGGCTCGTGGACATCGACCGTTCCCGGCGAGGCGGTCATGGAGTTCCGGGTCGGCTGGCCACCGACCGCGAATCTCGACCGACACGAGGTCCGCGAGGAGGTCGAGGAGGTCGTCGCCACGGTCGCGGCCGAAGACGAGTGGCTGAGCGAGCACCCGCCGGAACTCGAGTGGTTCGGCTGGAGCACGGACCCGCACGAGATCGACTACGACAGCGACTTCTACCGGCTCGTCTGCGAGGAGACGGAGGAGGTCACCGGCGGGAGCGTGGAACACCGGGGGGGCCTCGGCGGCAACGACGAGCGGTTCTACAACCGGTACTACGGGATCCCGACGCCGAGCGTCGGCCCGGAGGGCGGCAACGGACACGGGGCCGACGAGTTCGTCGAGATCGACTCGCTCGTGGAGGCGGCGCAGATCCACGCGCTCACGATGGTCGACTGGTGCGGGGTGAACTGAGACGGGCTCGACTTCCGGACTCCGCGCCGCGCCGATCGACCCGCCCAGGCGGAGGCAGGCGGTGCCCGATCGACGCTACCAGGCGGACCAGGCGGTCAGGCTCTCGTCGCGGCCGTAGATCCGCTTGAGGTCCTTCGCGTACGCCATGTCGCCGGCGTGGTCGAGCTTCTCGTGGCGGTACTCGGGGGCGTCATCGCGGATGTGGAGTCCCTCGATCGTGAACTCCTCGTCGCCGAACTCGACGGTCTCGCCGACGACGAACTCCATGTCGCCGGGGACGTTCACGCGGACCGAGCGGGTCCGGTCGGCGTCGCCGTCCTTCGGGTGGAGCGTGACGTCGACGGCGACGTTGTCGACCGCGCGGGTCCACAGCGTCTCGACGCTCGTTATCGCGGCGTCCTCGACGCGGTGTTCGGGGCCGAGTTCGATCCCGGTGATCCGGACCTGCATCAGCGCGTCCTCGGTGTCGACGACGAACTCCTCGCCGGTCTCGACGCCGCCCTCGGCGGGGACCTCCATCTCGGTGGTGAAGGAGTCGCCGCCCTGCGAGACGACGATGGTGAGGTCGATCGTCTCCTCCTCGGGGATCTCCGCTTTGTGCGTGTGGCCGCAGTCGGTACACCGGACGGTGGCCTGGCCGCCGGGTTTCAACACCTCGTGGACGGTCTCCTCGCCCGGCGAACACGACGGGCAGACGAGACCGACTCGGTCTCCGGTTTCGGTCATTACGGCGTCGTTCCCGCCGCGCGCGTAAATATCCGCTCCCCTGGGTCCCGTGTGCGTGCCAGTGGCAGCCGTGTACGGGAGGGCTCCCCAAACAGGAATCGCTCAGTGTAGGTGAGGCAACGATCGGCGTGCGGTGGCGCGCCGGTGAGCGGGCCGAAGGCCCGCGAACCGTCCGCGAGGGATGCTGCGAGCGGTGAAACCGCGAGCAGCGAGGCTGGGGAGGCGTGGGGTGCGGTGCTGTGCGGAGTGGGGCGGGACTCAAAGGGGCAGTCGTGAGGACGAAGCCCCGGCGACGCAAGCACCGCAGCGAAGGAGCGGAAGCGACTGAGCGAGGAGCACAGCGAGCCGCGCGAGTCCTCACGACTGGGGCTTTGTGAGTGTTCACCGCGTCAGCAACGATCCGCCTCTATCCATCTGACTCTCTCACGAAACATCCGTTCTATTAGCAAGCAGATTCTCACGGCGGATTCGAAATCAGAGCGTAAAATAAACACCGAGAGAGGAGTTTGCTGACGTCCTACTGTACGTGTCAACGACCACCGAGCGCGTGTCGGCGTCTCGACCGTCGCGGCCGAGTACAGAAACTGGTTTACCGGTGTCGGCGGAACGGACGCCCATGATCGTACCCGGGTCGAGTTCGCAACTGCTCGCGGCCGCGCTCGCCGAGGAGACGGGTCGCCCGCTGGCGACTGCGACGTACGACCGCTTCCCGGACGGCGAGCGCCTCGCCGCCGTCCCGGAGTTCGACGGCGAGGAGGCGACCGTGGTCGCGACGACCGACTCCGACGAGGCGTGGGTCGAACTCCTCCAGCTCCAGGACGCCGTCCGCGAGGCCGGCGCGGAGCGCGTGACGACCGTGCTCCCGTACATGGGATACGCCAGACAGGACGAGTCGTTCCGCGACGGCCAGCCCGTCTCCGCGCGGGCGATGGCGCGGGCGGTCTCGGCCGGCACCGACCGCGTGGTGCTCGTCAACCCGCACGAGCCGGGGGTCGCCGACTTCTACGATGTCCCCGTCGAGACGGTCGACGCCGCGGGCGTCCTCGCGGCCCCCCTCTCGGACCTGCGTGACCCGCTCTTTCTCGCGCCCGACGAGGGGGCGATCGGGATCGCCGAGACCGTCCGGGACGCGTACGGCCGCGGCGAGACGGACCACTTCGAGAAGCACCGCGACCGCGAGACGGGCGCGGTCGCGGTCTCCCCCTCCGACGCCTCCGTCGCCGACCGCGACGTCGTCGTCGTCGACGACATCGTCGCCACCGGGTCGACGATGAGCGAGGCGGTCGACGTGTTGGTGGATCGCGGGGCCGAGCGCGTCGTCGCCGCCTGCGTCCACCCGATGCTGGCCGCGAACGCGGTGACGAAGCTACGGGCGGCGGGCGTCGACCGGATCGTCGGCACCGACACGATCGAGCGCGGCTGTAGCGTCGTCAGCGTCGCGCCGGTGCTCGCGGAGGCGCTCGTCGCGGACGCGATCGCGGAGGAGCGGTGACGGATGGACGGCGATCGGTATCACGTCGCCGAACTCCACGCCGGGGTCGAGCCGATCCCGATCGAAGCGGATCCCCTCGCCGCGCTGCGGGAGGAGTTCGCCGACGTCGACGCGACGGTGGACGAACTGCGTGACGGGGCACGGGACGCGGCCCTGAACGAGGCCGGACGCCGAACGCACGGGTGACCTCCGAGGAGCGTTCCACGTTGCGGTTCGATCCGGGGAACGTCGACGAGGAGTAACGCTCCGCAACCACTAAACGGCGCTCGCGCCTCCTTCCGATAATGGCCGACTGGACGGAGCGGTACCGCCCGAGCACGCTCTCGGAGGTCCGCGGCAACGACAAGGCCCGCGACGCCTTCGCGGAGTGGGCGCGCTCGTGGGACGACCACCGCGAGGCCGTCATCCTCCACGGCAGCCCGGGCGTCGGGAAGACGAGCGCGGCACACGCGCTGGCGAACGACATGGGCTGGGAGACGGTGGAGCTGAACGCCTCCGACCAGCGGACCGCCGACGTGATAGAGCGGTTCGCCGGGCGCGCGGCCCGAAACGCGACCCTCGGCGGGAGCGCGGCCGGCGGCGGCGCGAGCGGCGGCGACACCGCCTCCAGACAGCTCGTGATCCTCGACGAGGCCGACAACATCCACGGCAACTACGACCGCGGCGGGGCCTCCGCGATCACGGAACTCGTGAAGGAGTCGGGCCAGCCGATCGTCCTCATCGCCAACGAGTTCTACGACATCTCCCGCGGCCTGCGGAACGCGTGTCAGGAGATCGAGTTCCGCGACGTCTCCGCGCGCTCCATCATGCCCGTCCTGCGGGACGTCTGCCGCAAGGAGGGGATCGAGTTCGAGTCCGACGCCCTCCAGCGGATCGCCGAGCGCAACCGCGGCGACCTGCGGGGCGCGATAAACGACCTCCAGGCGGCCTGCGAGGGCCGGTCGTCGATCGCGGTCGAGGACGTCGTCACCGCCGACCGCGACAAGGCGATGGGGATCTTCCCGTTCCTCGACGCGGTGCTCAAAGAGGAGTCCGCGGAGGAGTCGCTCCGGTCGGCGTACGCCGTCGACGAGACGCCCGACGACCTCACGAAGTGGATCGAGGACAACATGCTCTCCGTGTACGACGCGGCCGAGGCGACCCGCGCGTACGACTTCCTCGCGAACGCGGACGTCTGGCTGGGTCGCGTGCGCGCCAGCCAGAACTACACCTACTGGCGGTACGCCACCGACAACGCGGCCGCGGGCGTCGCCGCCGCCCGCGACGGGACCAAGGGCGGGTGGACCCGGTACGGCCGCCCGCAGTTCTGGCCCTCCTCCGATTCGACCGCCGACGAGGTGGTCGGCCGGATCGCCGAGGCGAGCGGCTGTAGCGTCGCCACCGCGCGCCGGGAGGTGTTGCCGTTCCTCGCCGCGATCACCCACCACTGTAAGCCCCGCGAGCTCACCGTGGCGATGGCGGCCGCCTACGATCTCGACGAGGCCGGCGTGGCGTTCGTCACCGGCTCGGGCGAATCGACGAACAAGGTCGAGTCGATCGTCGAGGACGCGCAGGAACGTCGCGAGGCGCGTATGGCCGATCACGCAGAGGGCGCGTTCGCCGGCGGGGGCGCACGCGCGAGCGACTCGAGCGACGCGGGCGACGGTGCCGGCCGCGACCGCGAGGGACGCGACGCCGAACGGGACGCCGACGGAGCGACGGACCACGGAGGGACGGACCACGGCGGGCAGAACGGTGGAGGGTCGAACGACGGCGATGACGCCGAGGAGGACGGCGACGCCGGAGGCGACGACGGGCAGTCGGGGCTGAGCGACTTCGTATAGGCCGGGCGCGTTGAGGCCCTCCTCACTCTCCTCACTCGGCGGAGCGAGAGCTACCGCCGGCGGTCGTTTCGCCCGCGGCCTCGTCGCCCCCGATGTCGTTGTCCGCGACTTCTTCGTCCGCAATGTCGTCGTTCACGGTCGTCTCGTCTCCGGTCCCGTCACTCGCGGTCTCGTCACCCGCGGTCCCTCCCCCCTCCCCATGCGTTTCGACGCCGGCGAACTCGAAGCGAGCGCCGCCGTCGCGGCCCTCGGTCACGGAGACGGTCCACCCGTGCGCCTCGGCGATCCGCTCGACGATCGCGAGCCCGAACCCCGTCCCCTCCTCTGCGGTCGTGTGGCCGGGTTCGAACACTTCCTCGCGCTCCTCCTCGGGGATTCCCGGCCCGTCGTCGGCGACGTAGAACCCGTCGTCGGTTCGGCCGACGAGGACGTGCACGCCGTCGGCGTCGGCTCGACGGTCGTCGGTCGCGTCCCCGTCGACCGGGTTCGAACCGCCGCGGACGAGCGTCGCGTTCTCGCCGACCGACGCCACGTCCGCGTCGATCCCGTCGGCCGACCCGTGTTCGATCGCGTTCCGAAAGAGGTTCTCGAGGGCCTGTCGAAGCCGGTCGTGGTCACACTCGATCCGCGGGAGCGGCTCCTCGACGACCAGTTCGGCGTTCGCCGTCCGCCCGACCGTGGCCCACGCCCGGTCGACGACGCGGCTGAGGTCGGTCTCGGCGGTCGCCTCGACGGACCGGCCCTCGCGGGCGAGAGAGAGGAGGTCCGAGATGAGGTCGTCCATCCGGTCCAACGCGTCGTGCGCGCGGTCGATCCGTTCGATCGCGTCGTCGCCGGCGAACTCGCGGGCCAACTCGAGGTTGCCGACCGCGACCGAAAGCGGGTTCCGGAGGTCGTGGCTCACGACGCTCGCGAACTCCTCGAGCCGCTCGCGCTGCTGTTCGAGCCGGCGCTGTCGTTCGACCCGATCGTACGCGGGGAGCAGGTAGCCGATCACGTCTCCGTTCTCGACGCGCCGACCGTGCTCGTGGACCCACGTGCGGTGGTCGCCGTCGCGGCCGACCCGGTAGGCGACGTCGACGTCGCCGGCCGCGAGCTCCTCCCGGAGGCGATCGCGGTCCTCCGGGTGGACCGCGTCGAGCCAGGCGTCGTGCGGGAGATCCTCGACCGGAAGCTCCGGGTCGCCGGCGGACTCGAGATCGAGTCGGTCGGGATCACCGTCCGGTCGTCGGTAGGCGACGCCCGGTCGCGGATCGGCCCCCGAGGACATATGTCGCCGAGTCGTTGGTGAACCGTCATAAGTCTTATCTGAATAACATTTGTCCGACGGTGAGATCAACGATAACGAGAGGGGAATTAACGCGTGAATCGATGAAAGAACGTAGGAAGTCGCGGTACGAACCGGATCGCGACCGATAACGAACCCCCTCGTGTCGCGAGACGCCACCGGTCGGCGGGACCGATCTCGAGCCCGGGCGGTGGAGCGGAACGAAGACCGAAGCGAAACGGAGACCGAAGCGGGCGGGACCGAAGCGAAATAGGGAGCGGAGCGGAGACCGAAGTAGAACGGGGACCGACTCGGGCCGGACCGGCCGGACCGGATCGGAGCGAGGGCACAACACGTATCACAGCGGGCGACGACCGCTCACCATGCGCGCGGCCGTCCTTCGCGAGTACGGCGAGGAGTTGGCGATCCGAGACCTCCCCGAGCCGGAGCCGGGGCCGGACGACGCGGTCGTCCGCGTCGACGCCTGCGGGGTCTGTCGGAGCGACTGGCACGCCTGGAAGGGCCACGGCGAGTGGGCCGACGACCGGGTCCCCCGCGGCCAGGTGCTCGGCCACGAGCCCGCGGGCGAGGTCGTCGCCGTCGGCGACGCGGTCGACCGGTTCGCCCCCGGCGACCGCGTCGTGGTGCCCTTCTCGCTCGGCGACGGGACGTGCCCGCACTGCCGGCGCGGCCACGGCAACGTCTGTGCGGACGGGAGCGCCCTCGGCTTCGAGGCCGACGCGCCCGGCGCGTTCGCCGAGCGGGTCGCCGTCCCCCGCGCCGACTACAACCTCGTCGAGCGCCCGTCGTGGCTGCCCGCCCGCGACGCCGCGGCGCTCGGCTGTCGGTACATGACCGCCTACCACGCGCTCCGCGAGCGCGCCGGGATCGCCGGCGGCGACCGGGTGGCCGTCCACGGCTGCGGGGGCGTCGGGCTCTCGGCGGTCCAGATCGCGGCCGCCGTCGGCGCGCGGGTCGTCGCCGTCGACGTCGACGGCGACGCGCTCTCGCGGGCCGCGGACCTCGGCGCGGCGGAGACGGTACGGGCGGGCGGTGGAGACGGAGGAGGGGCGGCCGACTCGACCACGTCCGTCCCCGAGCGGATCCGCTCGCTCACCGACGGCGGCGTCGACGTCTCGATGGACGCGCTGGGTATCGCGGAGACGTGCCGCAACTCCGTCCGGTCGGTCCGTCCGCGCGGGACCCACGTCCAGGTCGGACTGACCACGGAGGCGGAGCGCGGCGAGGTGTCGCTGCCGACCGACTGGATGACCCGCTGGGAGGTGTCATTCCTCGGTGCGCGCGGGATGCCGCCGACGAACTACGACGACCTCTTCGCGCTCGTCGAGGCGACCGGGATCGACCCCGGCGCGCTCGTGACGCGGGAACTGGCGTTGTCGGAGGTCTCCGACCGGCTCGCCGCGATGGACGACTACGACGTGCGCGGCGTCGAGGTCGTCACCGAGTTCTGATCGTTGCCGAGCCGGCTCCGTCGAGGCTCATCTCTCAAACGCCTCAGTGTGAAACACCCGGTCGATAATGATGAGAGAACGAGCGATCGCCGGGGCGGTGGCGCGCCGGTGAGCGGGCCGAAGGCCCGCGAACCCGACCGCGAGGGACGCGGCGACTGAAAGGAGCCGCGAGGCTGGGGAGGCGTGAGGTGCGGGGCGGTTGCGGTCGGGCGGGACTCAAAGGGGCAGCCGGCTCCGGGAAGACGGCCGACGCAAGCACCGCAGGAGCGAGCAACGCGAGCGACGAGGAGCACAGCGAGGCCCTCGACCGGAGCCGGCTGGGGCTTTGAAAGAGTTCACTGCGCCAGAAACGATCCTCTTCGTATCACCCCGATCTCTACTGAAACAACCGTCCTACAAGCAAGCGATCTAGAACATGTCCCGTGCTGAGGGTTTCGACGAGTCCGCCGCGTTCTAGTCGCCGCCGACGGGCGTCGATCGCTCGGTCACGGCGTCGGATCCCCGGAGCACCCGCGCCGCGCCCGCGGCGAGCGCGAACGCGACCGCGAGCGCGACGAGGTTCGCCCGCTGCCACGCGACGGTGTACAACACCAGGTCACGGCCGAGAAGCAGGGTGACGACGAGCGCCGCCATCGATCCGGCCGCGAGCCGCCGGACCGTCCGCGCGGTCGAGGCGTCGAGGCCGGGGACGCCGCCGTCGATCGCGTCGGTTGCGACGACGAGCGCCGCGACCAGCCCGAGGTGCGCGCCCAGGCCGGCGACGTAGAAGGCGGCCTGTCCGCCGGGCGAGTAGGTGAGGAGCGGCACGGCCCGCGAGAAGACGGCGCTCGCGAGGATCCCGCCGACGGCGACGCCGAGCGCGACCCGGAGGAGCCGGGCGGACCCCGCGCGTCCGCCGCCCCACATCGTCGCCAGACCGAGCAGCGTGAATATGCCGAGCGCGACGATCAGGTGGGCGGCGTGCGTCGACACCGTGTACCCGCCGGGGACGAGCCCGCCGATCGTGACCGTGATCGCGCCGACCGCGATCTGGACCGGGAGGATCGCGACCGCGAGCGTCGCCGCGATCCGGGTCCGCCGGTCGAGCGAGCCGATCCAGCTCCAGCCGGCCACGCCGACGATCAGGAAGCCGGTGACCATGGCCCACACGCGGTGGAACCACTCGATGAAGTCGGGGTTGATCGTCAGCGTGGGGATGAACTGGTCCGAACAGAGCGGCCACTGGGCCTGACACGCCAGTCCGGAGCCCGTCGCCGCGGTGTAGACGCCGAGCGCGAACAGCGTCAGCGTCATCCCCGTCGTCGCCGCCGCGTACCGCCGGAACGTCAGCCACGCGGGCCGAAGACTCATTGTCCGGGATCGGGCTCGCGCGTACTTAGACCGTTCGACCGGTCCGAGACGATGAGAAGGGATCGCCGGTCGTCCGGGTCGGATCGGCCGATGCGGAACCGATCGGCCGGACCGATCGACCGGAACCCATCGGCCGGAGCGGCGATCACCCGGACAGTCGATCGCGAGCGCGCCGCGCCTTCGACGACATCTCCTCGTCGCCCTCGACGTCCGCGAGCGTCTCGACGGCCTCCAGCTTCCGGACCGCGTCGTCGAGGAACGACCGCACGTCGCCGGCGTACGCGTACACCATGTAGTCGTCGGTCATCACGTCGACGATCGCGCCGGGACCGAGCCCCTGCGCGCGCAGCTCGAGCACGTACCGGATGAACTTCCGCTCGGGGCAGCCGCAGTAGGGGTTCGACTGGCAGTCGCAGTCGAGGAAGTCCTCGGCGAAGTCCAAGATCCGGTCGCGGGTGGTCGAATCGAGCTTCGAGAGCCCGTCGCCGGTGAAGAGCATGTCGAGCGTCGCGCCCGCGAACGCGCTCTTGGGGACGTTCGTCTCCAGCTGGGAGGCGAGCTGGCGGTGGTTCTTCACGTAGATCTTGTCGGTGAACGCCACGGCTTGCCCGCCCGTAGACCGCCGGGACTCAAAAGGAGCGTGGTCGCCGCGACGCGTTCGGCCGTTCTCGGGAGCCCGCATGACGGACCGATCGGTGTCTTGTTTTGGACGGCGAACGAACCCGTTCGCGATGGTCTCGCTTCGAGAGGCGTCGACGGAGGACGCTACCCGGATGGCTCGCATCCAGTCCGAGTCGCTTCGACGGAACGCACGCGAGGAGTACACCGAGGAGCAACTCGATCGGTTGGCACCCCCGGATCCCGACGCCGACGCGATTCCCGACGCCGAGTTCTCCGACGACTCCCGTCGTCCCGTCGTCGCCGAAAAGGACGGTGCCGTCGTCGGCTGGGGGAGCGTCCATCTCGACGAGGACACGCTGGCAGCGACGTTCGTCGACCCCGATCACGCCGGGGAAGGCGTCGGACGGGCGATCGTCGAGGAACTCGAAGACATCGCTCGAAGGGAGGGCACGGCGGAGCTCGTCGTTCCGGCGTCGTTGAACGCGGTCGGGTTCTACGAGACGCTCGGGTTCGAGAGACGGCGACGGATCGACGCCGGAGCCCCCGATACGCCGGAGATTCCGAGCATCGAACTGACGAAGGAGCTCGACTGAACGCTCGGTTCGCGTCCCTCGACGACCCGCCGTGTCACCTCAAATCGTGTCCGGTGGTTAACCATTGAGTGACCAGTGAGTGACCAGTGAGTGGCCGGTGAGTGGGACCTCGACCGAGACCGAGCGCCCGAGCCGTGCGTTTATGCGGCCGCGACGCCAACCTGCGGCCGAATGGCCGAGCAGCCCTCCAGGGAGGACCGGACGGTCGAGACGCCGGATTCGGTGGAGCCGACCGGAGACTCCGCCGTCGACGAGGACGCCGTCACCGACCCCGCCGTCGACGAGAACCTCAAGCGCCGGCTCCGGGAGGCGTACCTCAACGACGAGGAGGACGCGCTCGTCGTGACCGCGGTCCGCATGGAGGGCGACGAGGTCGTCGTCGAGACCCGGCCGCCACACGGCGAGACGACGCACGTCGAGCGGTTCGACGCGCCGCGACACGGCTCGCTCGAGGAGTGTACGGAGTTCCTCGGGTTCCTCGAGGTCGCGGGCGTCTCCCCGCTCGACCTCGACGACCTCGTCGGCGCGCGCGTACCCGCGACGTTCGATCCCGAGACGGGATGGCGCGTGAGGCGGGCGGCGGATCGGACCGCCGAGGGCGACGCCGCCGGAGGCGACGCCGACGCCGCAGGCCCCGGCTCGTCAGCCCGGCGAACCGTCCGGTCGGGGTGGTCGGCGACCGTCGAGTGGGTCCGCGAGTACCGCGACTGGGTGATCGCGGTGCTTCTGGTCGGCGGCGAGCTGCTCTTCATCGCGCTGATCGTCGTCCTGTTCGCGTGAGTGCGCGCCGAACGGGTCCCGTGGGTCGCGACCGCCGGGCTATCGGTCGGCTCAGATCCCCCAGATCGCCACGATCCCGAGGGTCGTCACGACCGAGAGCAGGAGCTGGAGCGGTCCGCCGACGCGCAGGAAGTCCGTGAACTCGTAGCCGCCCGGACCGTACACCATCAGGTTCGTCTGATACCCCACGGGGGTCATGAACGAGGTGGCGGACGCGAAGGTCACGGCGAGGAGGAACGTGAACCCGCTGGCGTCGAGCCTCGCGGCCGCGTCGACCGCGATCGGGATCATCAACACGACCGTCGCCACCGGCGTGATCACGTTCGCGAGCAGCCCCGTGACGACGTAAAACAGGAACAACACGGCCACGAGCGGGAGGACGGCACCGGTCGCGACGAGCGCCTCGGCGAGCAGCGCGGCCCCGCCGGTCGCCTCCATCGCGAGCCCGAGCGGGATCACGCCGGCCAGGAGGAAGACGACGTTCCACGAGACCGCGTCGTAGGCGTCCGCCGAGGAGAGACAGCCCGTGACGACCATCGCGAACACCCCGCCGAGCGCGGCGATCACGATCGGGAGGACGTCGAGGGCGGCCAGCCCGACCACGGCGACCATGATCGCGACGGCGACGGGCGTCTCCGGCGAGAGCGGGGCGATCTGCTCCGGGTCCGCCTCGTCGAGCCGGTCGAGCGCGTCCTCGGGGATCACGAGGAGGTCGTCGCTCTCGGCGAAGTACTCGACCGACTCCGGCGTGGTCTGTACCAGGAGCAGGTCGCCCGCCTCCAGCGTGACTTCGTCGAGATCGGTCCGGATCAGGTCGCTTCCCCGCCGGATCGCGAGCACCGTCATGCCGTGGAACGCCTCCAGGCGGGCCTCGGAGAGCGTCTCGCCGAGGAACCGCGACGTCTCGGGGACCACGGCCTTCCCGAGCCGGTCGGGCGAGTCCGCGTCGGCGAGCGTCTCCCCCGTGACCCCGCCGCGGTCGGCGCGCTCCAACCCGAACCGCCGCCACAACCGATTCACCGCCGTTCTCGAGCCGTTGACGACGACCACGTCCCCGGGTCGAAACCGCTGGTCGGTCTCCGCGGCGAGGAACGTCTCCCCGTTTCGCCGGACCCGGAGCGGGGTCACGGCCGCGTCGGTCCGGTCGTCGAGCCCCTCGATGGGGCGATCGACCAGCGGCGACTCCGGACCGACCTCGAGTTCCGCGAGGAAGTCCTCGAGCTCGAACTCCTCGACGAGGTCCACGTCCGCCGGGATCCGCGCCGGTGTGAGCCACCGGCCGACGGTCATCAGGTACGCCAGCCCGACGACGAGCACGACCGCGCCGAGCGCGGTGAACTCGAACATCCCGATCGGCCCCCGGTCGAGCAGCGTGGCGGCGAACTCGCTGGCCAGCAGGTTCGTCGAGGTGCCGATCAGCGTCAGCGTGCCGCCGAGGATCGCGGCGTACGACAGCGGCAGGAGGAGCTTCGAGGGCGAGACGCCGGTCTCGCGCGCCAGGTCGGTGATCATCGGGATGAACACCGCGACGACCGGGGTGTTGTTGATGACCCCCGCGATCGGTCCGGTGGTCCCGATCGTCGCCGCCAGCGCGCGCGTCTCGCTGCCGCGGGTGAGCCGCGCGAGGTGGACCCCGAGCCGCTGTACCAGCCCCGTCCGCTGGACCCCCGCGCTCAGCATGTACATCGCGACGATGGTGACCGTCGCGGTGTTCGCGAACCCGGAGATGGCCTCGCGCGCGCCGACGCCCGTCCACGGCTCCAGCGCCGCGAGCGCGACGACGATCCCGATCGCGGTGACGTCGTTGGGGATGACCTCGGAGACGAAAAGCGCCAGCGCGACGCCGATCAGCGCGAAGACGACGAGCGCGGCGGTCGGAACGCCGGGGGGAACCATGGCCGATCCACTCGGAGCGGCGGTATATGATTTCGGTCAGGAGTCACGTGGCCGTCGCTCGGATGTCGGACGTGGCCGTCGCTCGGCCGTCGGCGTTCGACTCGGAGAAGCGACGCGTCGTACTACTCGATGTGGCCTTCACGGCGGAGCTGGTCGGCCTGGTCGTCGGTGTAGCGCCACTCGACGTTGGCCTTCTCGTCCTGCCAGGACCACGGTTCCGCGAGGACGACGTCGCCCTCGTTGATCCACGTTCGATACTTCATTCGGCCGGGGATCCGCCCCAGCCGCTCCTTGCCGTCCACACACCGGAGGCGGACGTGGTTGCCGCCGAGGTGCTCGGTCACGACGGCGAACACTTCGTCATCTGAGGGCATTCGGAGGTTCCGACGCCCGGATTCTTCGCTCACGCCGTTCGGTAGGAGGCACGCCCGTATAAGTGATGGGAGACGCGAGCGCGCGAGCACCATGGGTTTCCGTGCCACGAGAGGCGGTGACGCGGGAACGGGGTCTTCAGGGAGGTCACCCGAGGACGACGGGGTCACCCGAAGACGACGTCGACCTGCGCGCGCGTCTCCGCCTCGTCGCCGGAGTTGTCGACGACGACCACGTCGCCGTCCGTATCTCGGGCTGAGTCGCCCGTGTCGATCCGGTCGAACGTCTCCTTGAAGTGGAGGTGGACGTCGAAGTCGGCGTCGCTTATCCCGTCGCGACGGCGGATCCGCTCCTCGACGACCGACTCCTCGCACTCGACTTTCACCAGCGCGAACCGGTCGGCCACGCGGTCGGCGGTCTCGCTCGCGGCCGCTCGGAACCGCGCGTCAGCGAACGTGGCGTCGAGGACGACCGACTCCCCCTCGGCCACGCGAGCGCGAGCGCGGTCGAGGAGCTCCTCGTACACGGCCTCCGTCTCCTCCTCGGCGTAGGTCGGCTCGGGAAACAGTTCCTTGCGGATCACGTCCGTGCGGAGGATCCGCGCGTCGACGTGGTCTGCCACCCGCTCGGCGACGGTCGTCTTCCCGACGCCCGGCAGCCCGCAGACGACGACGAGATCCCCCGCCCCGGATCCGTCCTGACTCATTCGAGAGGAGGGTCCGTCGAGACGCACATGAACCTTCCCCTCGGCCGTCGGTGGTCCCCGCCGTCGGGTCGAACGAAGCCTTCAAACCGCGTCCGGGCGACCGCTCCTCCATGGACGGACTCACGTTCGAGCAGGAGACGGAACAGCTCTCGCCGATCGTCGTCGTCGCGACGATCGCGTTGATCGCCGTCTTCGTCGTCGGATTGGCGTATCAGGCGATCGGCCTCGTGGTCTGAGCGGCCGGCCGACGTCAAAGAGTAAAGTGTCTCACCGCCGGAGACGACCGTATGGCCAGCAGGGAGATAGACGACGTGGACAAGGCGATCCTGTACGCGCTTCAGGAGGACGCTCGAAACGCGTCGTCCGGGGACATCGCGGAGCGGACCGACACCTCCGACAGCACCGTTCGAAAGCGCATCCGGCGGCTCGAATCCGACGGCGTGATCAAGGGGTACAGCGCCAACGTCGACTACCAGCGGTCGGGGTACCCGCTCCGCATGTTGCTCTACTGTACGGCCTCGATCCCGGAACGCGGCGACCTCATTCCCGACGTGCTGGCGATCGACGGCGTCGTCTCGGTCCAGGAGCTGGTCACCGGCGAACAGAACCTCCTCGTGACCGCCGTCGGCGAGACGGACGGCGACATCACGTCGGTCGCACAGAAGCTCCTCGACATGGGCCTCACGGTCGCCGACGAGGTGCTCGTTCGAACCCACGAGACGACGCCGTTCGGCGAGTTCGACGCCGGGAACCGACCGACCGACGACGCCTGAAGACGATCGCCGCCGACCCCCGTGAGGGACCGATCCCCCGGCGTTCGGGCGAGCGAACCCGACCTCCTGCCGACTCCGATACACGATCGCGCATAACTATAACGTTCTATAATCATGGATTTTCGAACGGTTTGTGAATATAGACAGCCTTATTAGGCATATCGTTCTCTAATGGGATAGAAAACGACCGGATCCGGATTCGGGTCGCCCGACGGTCGGAACCGGTCGTCTCACGGATCGAACGATGTCAGGACGCACCTCGAACCCGACGGTCGGAGCGCTCCCGGACGCGACGGCGGACTCGCCGGTCGTGCCGGTCGCACTGACGTGGCTCGTGTGGTCGCTGTTCGCCGCGAGCGTCGTCGTCCTGTTCGCTCGAGTCCGACTCGACGCCGCCTGGGAGGTCCCAGGCGTGGTCGGGATCGACGGTCTCACTGCGCTGATGTGGGTCGTCGTCACGTTCTTCAGCGGCGTCGTTCACAGCTACTCGCGCCGGTACATGGCCGGCAGCGCCCACGAGGTGGACTTCTTCCTCGCCGTGTTCGGCTTCACCGTGACCGTGATGGCGCTCGTGGCCGCCGACCACGTCGTCCTGTTCGCGCTCGCGTGGCTGACGATGGGGCTGGTGATGGCGCGGCTCGTCGGGACGATGGACGGCTGGAAGCAGGCACGGGTCGCCGCGAACGTCGCCCGCACCTACTTCCTCGCGAGCAGCGCGCTCCTCGCCGTCTCGCTGGCAACGCTGTGGCACGCGACCGGCGCGACGACGGTCTCCGGCATCGCCGCTGCCGCCGACGGTCTCGGCGGCCCGACGTGGGCCGTCGCCGCGATCGCGCTCGTCCTCGCGGCGATGATCCAGTCCGCGCTCGTCCCGTTCCACGGCTGGCTGCTCTCCTCGATGACCGCCCCGACGCCCGCCTCGGCGCTGATGCACGCCGGCTTCGTCAACGCGGGCGGCGTCCTGTTGATCCGGTTCGCCCCCGTCGTGACCGTCGACGCCGCCCTCATGCTCGGCATCGTGGTCGTCGGCGCGACGAGCGCCCTGCTCGGGAAGCTGCTCAAGGCCGTCCAGTCGGACGTCAAGAGCGAACTGGCCTGCTCGACGGTCGGACAGATGGGCTTCATGATCATGCAGGCCGGGCTCGGCTTCTTCGGGGCCGCCGTCACCCACCTGATCCTCCACGGGTTCTACAAGGCGTACCACTTCCTCGGCGCGGGCGGCCGGATCGAACGCACCGCGCCGACGGGAGGCGAGCCTCGCGAGACGAGCGCCGCGGGGGTCGCCGTCGTCCTGGCGACCGGGCTGGCCGGCGGCGCGACGTTCGCGGCGCTCACCGGGAAGGGCACGAGCGTCGACAGCGGGCTCCTCCTCGTGGCGTTCGTCGTGCTCACCACGCTCCACGCGGCCCGCGGTGCCGTCGACCGCGTCTCGCTTCCGGCGACGGTCCGCTACGGCGCGGTCCCGGCCGTCTTCCTCCCGGCCATCGCCGTCTACGCGCTCGTCTACGAGGCCGTCTCGGCCGTCCTCTCCGGCCTGCCGGTCGTCGCGGCCCCGACCGAACTGCGCGCCCTCCACGTGCTCGTCGCGCTCGCGTTCGGCGCCGCCTACGTCGCGATGGAGGCCGGACTCCACGAGCGCAGCCGGCGTCTCTACGTCGCGCTGGTGAACGCGAGCCGGCCGCATTCAGGCACCCTGTTGACCAGCACGGGGGAGTACGATGAGCACTGACCGCGCCGTCGAGGACGGCATCGAGCGGGCGGCGGCCACCGTCGGATCGGTCTGGCCGATCCACTCGTTCGTCACGGCCAACCCGCTCGCGGGCTTCGAGGACGTGTCGTTCGACGAGGCCGTCGCGCAGGCCTCGGACCTCTTCGGCGGCCGCGGCTACCCGCGTCCGGAGACGCTCCGGGCCGCCCTGGCGGACGGGCGGATCGACCGCGAGGTGCTCGACGCCGAGCTGGCCGCGCGGGGCTTGGAGGAGCGCCCCGAGGCCCTGCTCGAGCGCATGGACGCGGCGGACGGTCCGGGTCCCGACGCGGAGCCCGCCGATCCCGACGCGGAGCGGGTCGACCGCGTCCTGACGAAGTGGCTGTCGGCGTTCCTCGACGAGGGCAGCGCGAAGTGGCCGATGCCGGACCGCGAGGACGGGTTCTACGACGCCTTCCGGTCGGTCGCGCCCCACGACGGACGGATACCCGACGACGGAGTCGTCGCCGACCTGCCGGCGTCGCCGCTCGCCGCCATCGAGTCCGCGCTGGAGCCGTACCCCGAGAGCCAGTGGGTTCCCCTCTTCGAGGAGCAGTTCGCCGCGCTTCCCGGCTGGACCGGCCTCATCAAGCGGCGTGCCGACGACGAGGGCGAGTGGCAGTCGGCGTTCCCGATCACGCTCGAGGGGTACCTCGCCGTCCGTCTCGCGCTCGCGGACGGGTTCGGCGTCGACCTCGAGCCGTCGACCGGCCCCGACGAAACGGGGACCGAAACGGGCGACGAGGTCGCCGACGCGTTCCTGTGCGCGTGGGAGGCGAGCTACCGTGGCGAGATCGTCGAGCACGTCGCGGCCGAGAGCGAGGCGCTCGCCGCTGCCGGCCCCTCGGCCGACGCTCCCGAAGCCGACGCTCCCGCGGCCGATCGCCCGGATGCACAGCTCGTCTTCTGTATCGACACGCGGTCGGAGGTCATCCGGCGGCACCTCGAGGCCACCGGCGCGTACGAGACCCACGGCTACGCGGGCTTCTTCGGCGTGCCGATCGAGTACCGGGGGTACGGTTCCGAGGCGTCCGTCGACGCCTGCCCGCCGATCCTCGACCCGCAACACCGCATCACCGAGACGCCCACCGACGAGGACGCCAGAGCGAGTCGCGACCGCTGGTCGACCCTCCGGGAGGCCGCCGGCGGGATAGTCGAGGCGCTGAAGGGCAACCCCGCCACCGCCTTCGGCTTCGTCGAGAACGCCGGCGGAGGATACGGGGCGGCGCTCGCGGCCCGCACGCTCGTCCCCGGTCGCGTCCGCGACCTGCTGGGTCGGGTTGGGGACGCGGTGCCCGACGACCACGAGTTCTGCGAGCCGGCCCTCGACCACGAGCACGCCGACGGCGACCTCCCGGCCGGTCTGACACACGAGGAGAAGCTCGAGTACGCCGCGACCGCCTTCGAGCTGATGGGATGGGAGACGTTCGGCCGGCTCGTCGTCTTCACCGGCCACGCCAGCGAGACGACCAACAACCCCTACGACTCGAGCCTGGACTGCGGCGCGTGCGCCGGCAACCCCGGCGGTCCGAACGCGCGGGTGCTCGCGGTCGTCTGTAACGATGAGCGCGTCAGGGCCGGACTCCGCGAGCGCGGATTCGACATCCCAGAGGACACCGTCTTCCTCGCCGCCCAACACAACACCACCACCGACGAGGTGGAGCTGTACGACGGCAACGTCCCGGAGAGCCACGCCGCCGACCTCGACCGCCTGCGCGCGGACCTCGCCACGGCCCGCGAGCGCGCGACCGCCGAGCGCGTCTCCTCGATGGGCGTCGACGGGCCCGCGGCGGCCGCCGGATCCGCCGGGGTCGAGGAGACGGAACGCCGCGCCGCCGACTGGGCGGAGGCCCGTCCCGAGTGGGGGCTGGCCGGCAACGCGGGCTTCGTGATCGGACCGCGCGAACTGACCGGCGGGCTGAATCTCGACGGCCGGGCCTTCCTCCACTCGTATGACTGGTCGACTGACCCCGAGGGCGAGGCGCTCGAGGCGATCCTGACCGGGCCGATGGTCGTCACCCAGTGGATAAACGCCCAGTACTACTTCTCGACGGTCGACAACGCCGTGTACGGGAGCGGCTCGAAGGTGACGCAGAACCCCGTCGGCAACGTCGGCGTCTACCAGGGCAACGGCGGCGACCTGATGACCGGTCTCCCCCTCCAGTCGCTGATGATCGCGGACGACGAGCCCTACCACCAACCCCTCCGGCTCTCGACGGTCGTCCACGCCCCGGTCGACCGCGTCACCGACGTGCTGGCCGACCACGGGAAGCTGTCCGAACTGCTCGACAACGACTGGCTCTCGCTGACGGTCGTCGACCCGACGAGGGACCACCGCGCGTTCCGCTACGAGGAGGACCTCGAGTGGACGCCGGCGGTCGAGCGGTCCGAAGCCCCAGAGGCGTCCTCGCCCGCTCCCGCGGTCGCGGACGACTGACCGCGACTCGCCCGAGCGCGGGCGACTCGTCCGAGCGCGGGCGACTCGTCCGAGCGCGGCCCGCTCCGTTCCGGTCCGCGCAGGTCGGATCGCATCCGACAGCCGTATGCCGCCGCCGGCCGAACCGCGGGTAATGGACCGTCGAGTCCTGTTCGCGATACTGTTCCTGTTCGCCGGCGGCGCGACCGGCGTTGGCGTCGCCACGTTCGCGTTCGTCGGCGTCGACGACGCGAACGCCGAAGCCACGGTCGTCTGGGAGTCCGAGCCGGCCGCGGGCGACGACGGCACCGGGGCTGCGACCGTCGACGTCGACGGCGAGACGTGGGTCGTCCAGCCGACCGTCGAGGACGGCGAGCGCGCCGTGCGCGCGGTGACCCCCGGCGAGGGCCGGGCGTGGACGACCCGGATATCGGACGAGGCAGCCGCATCGGGCGATACCGCCGAACCGGGCGATACCTCCGGGGCGGTCGGCGAGAGCGGCGAGAATGGGACCGACCCGGTCGGGGTGAGCCGGCTCGCGACCGGCACGCTCGCCGGGGATCCGGTGGTCGCGCTGACGACCGCGTCGGGGCGACTGGTCGTGTTGAACGCCGCCGACGGCGACGAGCGGTTCGCCGTCGACCTCGGGGGCCCCGGCGGAGTCGCGCCGGCGCTCGGCGACCCGACCGGCGACGGGTCGACCCTCGTCGTCGCGGCCGCCGCGGACGGTTCCGTGCTCGCCGTCGACGCCGACGGCGACCCGGTCTTCGAGGCGTCGGTCGACGGGCGGGTCGAGCGTCGGCCCCTCGTCGTCGGACCCGACCCCGACCCCGACGGACGCGACGAGGGGATCCCCGGCGGCGTCGCGGTGTCGACGGCGGGAACGGACCCCGGAACCGTCCACTTCATCGGCGAGTCGGGCGAGACGCGCTGGACGCGGACGCCGACGGTGACGGCGGTGGGCTGGAACGCCGCGGTGACGCGCCGCGGTCCCGTCCTGACGCTCGGCGGGTCGAACGGGAACCTCGAGGCGCTGGAGGTCGCCGACGGCTCCTCGCGGTACGAGGTCGGCCTCCAGGACCGTCCCGTCGCGGTCGGAGAGGCCGACGACGGCCGGATCCTCGTCGGCGGCGTCGGGAGCATCTGGGCCGTCAGCCTGCTCGACGGCGAGGTCGTCTGGAAACAGCAGTACGGCGGGCAGACGCGCGTGAACGCGCCCGGAATCGGCCGGGTGACGGGCGACGACACGTTCGAGTCGGCCGCGGTCAATCGGGAGGGCGAGGTGCTCGGACTGACGCCCACCGGCGAGGTCGTCCTCCGGGGGAGCGTCCCGGAGACGGTCGTCTACGCGGGACCGCTGTTCGCCGACGCGGACGACGACGGGACCGACGAGGTACTGGTCGTCGACCAGAACGGCGTCGTGCGGGCGCTGTCGACGTAGCCGACCCTCGGCGGGGCGAAGTCCGTCCCGTCGGGAGTTCTTATACTCTCAGGATCGGTGAATCGACAAACGGAAGCGGGATGACGGACCGTTTTCACCGGAAACGAGGTGTGTCAACGAGGCGGCCGCTCGGCGGTCGTCGTCGGGTTACTTCGACGGAAGATCGGCCGGCATCGGTCGACGAAACGGCGCGGGAGGTTAGTGTGATTCGTCCTCGTACACCCACGCCGCGGTGTCGAGGCCGTAGTCGACGAGCTCGTCGTCGTCGAAGAACAGGTCGATCTCGCGTTCGTTCGCGCCCTCGTCCTCGTGGTCCGACGCGTGGATCACGTTGTGGCCGAGGTCGAGCCCGAAGTCGCCGCGGATCGTGCCGGGCGCGGACTCGGCGGGGTCGGTCTCGCCGACCATCGCGCGGACCTGCCGGGTCGCGTCCGCGCCCTCCCAGACCATCGCGAAGACGGGGCCGGAGGTGATGAACTCGACGAGGCCGTCGAAGAACGGCTTGTCGGCGTGTTCGCCGTAGTGCTCGTGTGCGAGCTCCTCGTCGATGCGCATGAACTTGCCGCCGACGAGCTTCAGCCCGCGCTCCTCGAACCGGGAGACGATCTCGCCGATGAGCCCGCGCTGGACCCCGTCGGGTTTGACCATCACGAAGGTGCGCTCGTCGTGGTGGCTCATCTACTCGCCTCCCTCGTTGCGACCCTCCTCGGTCCACTCGAGGTCGCGCGCCTCGCGGCCGAGGAAGTAGTTCTTCTCCGCCTTCGAGTCGACGAAGTGGAGGATCTGGCCGTTCGTCTTCACGAACATCGTGCCCGTCCCGGGCTCAATCTCCTCGCCGGTGTAATCACAGGTTCGTGTCTCGACCATAGGTTATCGGCCTCCGATGGCGTCGGCGTCGCGCTGGGTCTCGCGCAACTGGAGCACGTCGCCCAGCCGGACGGGACCCAGGACGTTTCGCGTGATGATCCGTCCCTGGTTCGATCCCTCCTGGATGCGGCATTTGACCTGCATGGCCTCGCCGTGCATCCCGGTCTTGCCGACGACCTCGATCACCTCGGCGGTGGTCGAGTCGCCGGTTCCCTCTTCTGCGCTCATGGGTGGTTATCGGAGCTCCGCGACCTTCTCGCCGATGTCCTCGATGTCGTCGGCGGCGTCGCCGGCCTCGACGACCGCGGCGGCGGCGGAACCGACCTCGAGGCCCGCGGCGTGGCCGACCTCTTCTTGGGTGTCGACGAAGACGACCGGGATCCCCTTCTCCTCGGCGAGCTCGGGGAGGTGCATCACGATCTCCTCGGGCGAGACGTCCTCGGCGACGAGGACGAGCTTCGCGTTGCCGCGCTCGACGGATTTTGTGGTCTCGTTCGTTCCCTTCTTTACCGTACCGGTGTCTCGGGCGACCTCGAACGCCTCGAGCGATCGCTCGGCGAGGTCGGCCGGGGTGTCGTAGTCTACGTAAACTGGCATGTGTTGTTCACCTATGTCCTCCGTGTGGGCTCGCGTGTCCGTCCCGTGGTCGGTCCCTATCGGAACGGCACATCATCGACCCCACAGAGGGTGTACTCCGGGATACTCTTGGACAGCATAAAAGCGCTTTCAAAGCGCTCGGGCGGCGTGCGAGGGCGTGACGGGGGTTCGACCGCGGCCCGTGGTCGGTGGCTCAGGCTACGGTAGGGGGGCCGGCGGTTCGATCGCGGTGGAACGGCTCCCGTGTCGACCGCTCGCGTCCCGCTTGCGATCGTTTTTGTTCACGCCCGACCGAGGACCGTCCACGCATGGCTCGTCTCCTCCACTACTCCGACATCGAGAACGTCTTCGACGTCCCCGAGCGGGCGGCCCGTCTCGCCGGCCGGATCCGCGCCCTCGACGGCCCCGACGCCGCGGTCGTCGCCACCGGCGACACCACCGCGCCGGGCGTCCTCTCGCTGGTCGCGAAGGGCCGCCAGACGATCGACTTCTACGCCGCCACCGACACCCTCCTCGACACCTTCGGAAACCACGAGTTCGACTACGGCCCCGACGCCCTCCGGGGGCTCGTCGACGACGCGCCGGTGGAGTTCGTCTCCGCGAACGTCCGCGACGAGGACGGCGAGCCCTTCGGCCGCTCGGAGGGCGTCGTCCCGTGGACGACCCGCGCCGTCGACGGCGCGACCGTGGGGTTCGTGGGCGTCACCGACCCCGCGACCGACTCGCTCAACCCGATGGCCGCGCCGCTCTCCTTCGACGATCCGCTCGCGGCCGCGCGGGAGGCGCTCGCCGACCTGGAACGCGAGGGCCCGGCGGTCGACCACCGCGTCGTCCTCTCGCACCTCGGCGGCGGCGACGACGACCTCGCCCGCGAGCTCGACGTGGACGCGGTGCTGGGCGGCCACGTCCACAGCCGCCGGAACGAGCGCGTCGACGGGACGCTCCTCGTCCGGCCGGGCGTGAACGGCGAGGCGGTCGCGGAGGTCGACCTCGGCGACCCGGCCGACCCCGACGCGCCCGCCACCGCGACGCTCCACGAGCCGGACGGGGTCGCCCCCCACGCGGAACTCGAGCGGGCGCTCGCCGAGCGGATGGGTGCGGCCGACCTCGGCGAGGTCGTCGACCGCGTCGCGGAACCGATCGAGCGAACCGGCGACGTCGTCCACGGCGGCGAGTGCCGCGTCGGCAACTTCGTCGCCGACGCGTTCCGGTGGGCCCACGACGCCGACGTGGGGCTCTCGAACGCCGGCGGCCTCCGGCAGGGCGACCCCTGGGCCGGCGACGTGACGAAGGCCGACCTCATCAGCCTCATCCCCTTCGAGGAGCCCGTGGTGCTGGCCGACGTGAGCGGCGAGGAACTCCTGGCGATCCTCCGAGAGATGGCCGCGCCCGACGTCGACTTCGGCGAGGACGACTGGTGGCACGGCCACGTCTCGAACGCGCGGGTCGTCTGGGACGCGGCCAACGAGGAGGTCGTGGAGGCGACCGTCGGCGGCGAGCCGATCGACCCCGACGCCCGGTACACCGTCGCCACCTCCGAGTACCTGCTCCACTCCGACCACGAGTACCCGACGCTGGAGGAGCGTCACCGGATCGGCGAGGCCGACATCCAGTACGAGGTGCTCGCCGACTTCGCCCGCGAGCGCGGGATAGATCCCGAGATCGAGGGCCGGATCGAGATCCGGAACCGGGCCGCACCCGACGGGAGTCGGTGACCGGCGACGGCGAGCGATAGCGGACTCTGATCTCATGCGGTGGCGCGTGCCTCCGAGCGCCCAAGGGGTGCGAGGAGCCCGCGCGAGGGAGGCGGCGGGCCGGAGCGGCTCGCCCGCGACGGCCCGCCGCCGAGGCTGGGGAGGGGCGAGGTGCGGAGCTGTGCGGGCCGTTCGGGACTGTACGGGGCCGTGCGGGGCGTTCGAGTGAGACGGGACGCAAAAGGAAAGCGGCCGCGACGACAGGTTCAGTCCAGATCGATCGCCACGTCGTGCTGGCGGCCCGCCGCCTTCACGGTGTTGTACAGCAGCATCGCGCGGGTCATCGGCCCGACGCCGCCGGGGACGGGCGTGATCGCGCCCGCGACCTCCCTCGCCGACTCGTACTCCACGTCGCCGACGAGCTCGTACCCCTTCTCCGTCTCCGCGTCGACGCGGTTGATCCCCACGTCGATCACGGTCGCGCCCTCCTTCAGCATCGAGCCGTCGACGAACTCCGGGATTCCGGCGGCGGCGATCACGATATCGGCCCCGGCGAGTTTCCCCTCCAGGTCCTCGGTGCGGGAGTGACAGACGGTCACGGTGGCGTTCCCCTGCGGGGCCTTCTGGATCAGGAGGTTCGCCATCGGCTTGCCGACGATGTCGGAGCGCCCGACGACGACCGCGTCCGCCCCCTCGGTCTCGACGTCGTAGGCGGAGAGCAGCTTCTGGACCCCGTGGGGGGTACAGGGCTTGTAGCGGGCGTCGCCCGCGACGAGGCGGCCGACGTTCTCGGGGTGGAAGCCGTCCACGTCCTTTTCGGGGTCGATCCGCCGGAGCACCTCGCGCTTCTCGACGTGGTCGGGAACGGGCAACTGGACCAGGATTCCGTGGACGTCCGACCGTTCGTTGAGGTCGTCGATGGTCTCGAACAGCGCCGCGGCGGGCGCGTCGGCGTCGACGTCGACGTGGATCCCCTCGATGCCGACCTCCTCGCAGTCGCGCTGTTTCATGGAGACGTACGTCTCGCTCGCGGGGTCGTCGCTCATCAGCACGGTCGCCAGTCCGGGGGTCACGCCCGCGTCCGCGAGCGTCTCCACGCAGCCGGCCACGTCGGATCGAACGTCGGCCGCCACCGCCTCGCCGTCGATGACCTCGGTCATACCCGAACGCGGTGTCGGGAGGAACAAAAGCCATCCGGGATCGTGTCGATATCTCTCGTCAGAGTTTCTATCATATACACTAATATGGATCAGTCCTTGATGGGTGGCCTCACGGCGATCCGATCGGCGAGCGACCACAGAGGCTCACGAGGTCGTGGAGGTCGTCGATCTCGTAGGTGGGCTGCGCCGAGAGCTCGAACGAGCGGCGGTGCGGCCGGCGGATGAACGCGGAGTCGATCCCGGCGTTGTCGGCCGCGCGGACGTCGGACTCGTTGTCGCCGACGAACAGCGCGGTCGAGACGTCCAGGTCCGCGAGCGCCCGCTCGAGGTAGTACGGCGAGGGCTTCTTCCGCGAGAGGCTGGCGATCGAGGGCTCGCGGCCGTAGACGACGTCGAAGCGGTCCGCGAGTCCGAAGTGCGCGAGGAGGTCGTCTACGGTGGCCTGCTGGTTCGAGGAGACGACCCCGAGCGCGGCGTCGAGGTGCCCCAGCGCGCCGACGTCCTCGTAGGGGGTCTTGCGGCCGGCGCGCGAGGCGGCGATCTGCGCGTCGGAGGCGGTCTCGTCGCGGACGCGCCAGAACTCGCCCGGGTCGATCCCGTAGCGGTCACAGATGTCCGAGAGCGTCGCCGGGTCGACGCCGACGGCGACGTCGTCGACGTGCGCGAGGTCCGGGTCGGTCACGCCCAGCCGCTCGAACGCCTCCCAGGCGGCCTCGCGGAGGGTATCGAACGGCGTGCGGCCGACGATAACCCCGTCGTGGTCGAGAACGACGGCGTCGTACACGCCGCCTCCTCGGGGAGTAACGGTCAAAAAGCTTTCAGTGGAGGCCGGGACGGTTCCCGCACACCGACGCCTCGAGCGGTCGCGATCGCGGGCGGGCTCCCGCGCTCCGCGACGACCCCTGTACTTTCAATACCCGGCGCGTCCAACGTTCCCGTTGGACCATGAACATCGCTGATATCGCAGTGCCGGAGTACGTCGAGGTCGACGCCGACGAGCGGCTCGCCAAGGTCCGATCCATCTTCGAGCGCGAGAACCCGAAGGGGATAGTCGTCACCGAGGACGGCGAGTACGCGGGAGTCGTCGGCGAGAAACAGCTGCTGCGCTCGCGGATGGAGGACGACACCAAGGTCTCCGCCGTCGTCAAGCCCGCGCCCTCGGTGAAGCGGACGGAGGACGTCCGCGAAACGGCCCGCCTCCTCGTCGAGGGCGACGTGAAGATCGCCCCCGTCTACGAGGGCGAGAAACTCTACGGCATCATCACCGTCGATCAGATCCTCGAGGCCGTCTTAGAGAGCCTCGACGCCATCACGGTCGATCAGATCGCCACGACCGACGTGATCGGCATCAACGAGAAGGACAGCGTGGGGCGGGCGATAAACCGGCTCCGCGAGAACGGGATCTCCAGACTGCCGGTGCTCGACGACGACGGGATGCTCGCCGGCGTCGTCACCACGAACGACATCGTCGAGTTCGTCGTCCGCGACCAGGAGCGACAGGGCAGCGGCGACCGCGCCGGCGACATCGACCGCATGCTCGATCTCCCCGTCTACGACATCATGTCGAGCCCGGTCGTGACCGCGACCGCCGACGAGACCGCGAAGGAGGCGGTCTCCCGCATGTTCGACAACGAGGTCTCCGGGCTCGTCGTCACCCCCGAGGGCGTCGAGGCGGTCGCGGGGATGGTGACCAAGACCGACGTGTTGCGCGCGCTCACCTTCACCGAGGAGGACTCGCTCGACGTCCAGATCACGAACGTCGACCTGCTCGACCGCACCTCGCGCGAACACGTCGTCGAGTCGATAGAGAGCGTGGCGGACAAGTACGCCCAGATGCAGGTGATGCACGCGCACGTCCGGCTCCACCAGCACAAAGAGAAGCTCCGCGGCACCCCGCTCATCCAGTGTCAGATCCGCCTCCGGACGGACCAGGGACAGGTCGGCGGCTCCGGCGAGGGGTACGGCGCGGAACACGCCTTCCACGTGGCGCTCGACAAGCTGGAGCGGAACGTCCTCGAGATCAAGGGCGTCAACGCCGACGAGGAGTACCGCGGCCAGCTGCTCCGGAAGCTCGGCGAGCTCTGAGCGGTCCGTCTCACGCGGCGTCGACCCGGCGTTCCGGCTGCTCACTCGGTCTCCCGATTCTTTTCGCGTTCCTGCTCGATCGATCCGCTCCTCGACCGGCGTTCCGTCCCCCGCCTAGTCGTCGCTCGCGCCCGCCGCCAACCCCGCCTCGACGATCCGGAACGTGGCGGAGTCGCCGGCGGGCTTCGAACGGTGTTTCTCCAGGGTCGCCCGGCGGTTCCCGCCGCGGAAGCGGTCGACGCGCAGGATCGCGCCGGTCCAGTGGTTGAGCGTGTTGCCGCCGAGCGCGCGGTCGCGATCGCTTTCGGGGTCCGTGAACACCTGGTTCGTGATCACCACCGCGATGTCGTGTCGCCGCGCCAGAGAGAGGAGGTGTGTCACCTGTTTGGCGACCTTCCGGAGCGACTGGCCGCCCTCAGTGTCGTCGGCGCGCTCGAGCCGGTAGAAGCCGGTCGCGGAGTCCAACACGATCAGATCGACCTCCCCCGCGAGTTCCTCGGCGTCGCGGACGGCCTCGCGCTGGTCCTCGAAGTCGTACGCCTCGGTGATCACCAGCCGCGAGGCCAGTTCCTCGACGCTCTCGTCGACGTTCGGCCGGTCGACGCGCGCGCCCGCCATCTGCTCGAACCGGTCGATCGAGAGCCCCTCGGTGTCGATGAAGAGCGACCGGTCGCCGGCCGCCGCGACCTCGATGGCCGCGGCGAGCGCGAGGTTGGTCTTGCCCGCGGCGGGCGGGCCGTACACCTGCGTGACGACCCCGCGCTCGAACCCGCCGCCGAGCAGGTCGTCGACCGGCTCACAGCCGGTCGGGATCGGTTCGCTCACTGGCGGACGTTCAGGCCCGTTCGTCTTTAAGCGGTCGGTCCGGCCGGGAGGTTCGGTCGTGACACGGCGATCCTGTCGAGGTGTCCTACCGTGCGGCCAGCCACTCGGCGAGGTCGCCGGTCAGGAAGTCGACGTAGTCGACGACGCCCAGATACAGCGAGACGAGGACGACGACGGCGATCGGGATCCGGACGATCCAGATCCAGGCAGTGCCGAGCGAGCCGAGGTCGCCGATCCCCCTCTCGAGTTCCGCTCTGGCGGCGTCGGGGACGACCCAACCGACGAACAGCGCGAGCAGCAGCGAGCCCAACACGAGCAGGATCCCGTCGGCCAGGCTGTCGTAGAGGCTGAGGAATATCAGATCGATCGTCACCGGGACGCCGAGCAGGAAGACGGCGACGCCGATGGCCGTCGCGGCCGGGACGCGAGCGACGGCGAACTCGTCGATGAGATACGAGACGAGCACTTCGAGAATGCTGATGGCGGAGGAGAGCGCCGCGATCCCGACCATCGAGAAGAACACGATCCCGAGGACTCGGCCGGCGGGGATCCCGGCGAACGCCGACGTGAGGCTCACGAAGATCGCGCTGGGGCCGGGACCGCCGGGCTCGATCCCGGCCGCGAAGAGGAACGGGAAGACGACGAAGCCCACGATCACGGCGACGAACGTGTCGAGCCCGGCGATGATGCCCGCGTCCGCCGCGAGGTTCCGGTCCTCGCCGAGGTAGGAGGCGTAGGTGATCATCACGCCCATGCCGAGCGAGAGCGTGAAGAAGGCCTGCCCGGCGGCGGCTGGCAGGATGCTCGTCCAGTTCGCGACGAGGTAGCCGAAGTCCGGCGTGAGGTAGTAAGCGTACGCCGCGCCCGCGGCGTCCAGCGTGAACGCGTACGCTCCGAGGGCGACGAGCAGCACGATGATCGCCGGCACCATCACCTTCACGCCGAGCTCGATGCCCCTCCGCACGCCGGCCGCGATGATCCCGATGACGAGTGCCATGAACACGGCGTGGAACAGGAGGGAATCGAGTCCGGTGGTGACGGTACCGAAGAGCGCGGCAGCCTCCTCCGGTCCCGCGAGCGCGTAGCCGTCCGTGATCCCGATGAGGGTGTAGCGGAGGAACCAGCCGGCGACGACGCTGTAGTACGAGAGGATGACGAAGCCGGTGACGACGAACAGCCAGCCGAGGTAGTTCCACGCCCCGCTCCCGAGTTCGCGTATCGCGCCCACGGGGTTCAGTTCGGTGTACCGGCCGATCACGAACTCGACGAGGATCGCCGGGAAGCCGATCAGCGCGACGAAGAGCAGGTAGACGAGCAGGAACGCCCCGCCGCCCTCCTGGCCGGTGATGAAGGGGAACCGCCAGACGTTCCCGAGCCCCACCGCGCTCCCGACCGCCGCAAGGATGAACCCCATCCGTGTCGCCCACGTCTCGCGTGCCATCGTTGATCGGACGAATCCGGTTGGCGAGTAAAAGCGTGTCTTTCCGACGCCGAGTATTTCCGCCAAAACTGGATGAACGATCGTTTTCGATCGAGCTCGGCCGACCGGGAGCCGACGTGGAGCGCCTCGGCGAATGCGGAGACGTCCGAACCCCGCGGCGGCTCGCGGATCCCGGCGGCGACCGTGAATTTAATGCCGTGAGGTCGACCTCACAGGGTATGGAACGCGTAGACGTCGCGATCGTTGGCGGGGGCCCTGCCGGTTCGTCCGCGGCGCACGCGGCCGCGAGCGGCGGTGCCGACGCCCTCGTGTTGGAGAAGGGCGTGCCGCGAGCCGACCGCGAGGGGCTCGGTCCCGACTCCACCGACGCCGCCGGGATCCTGGACTACTGGGTCGACATCATGGGGATCCACCCGGACGAGTTCGACGACGGCGTCGTCCAACGGGAGCTGGACCGGGCGGAGTTCCGCGGGCCCTCGGCCGCCGCGACCCTGTACGACACGGGCATCGACTCCTCCTACGACCGGTTCGGCTACACCTTCCACCGCGCCCGCTTCGACGACTGGCTCCGCGAGCGCGCCGAGGAGGCCGGCGCGGAGTATCGAGTCGGCGTCTCGGTCCGCGGCGTCGACACCGACCTCGACGCGGGATCGGACGGTGGGACGCCCCGGCACACGCTCACGCTCGCCGACGGCGACGAGATCGGGGCCGACTTCGTCGTGCTCGCGGACGGCCCGCAGCGGACGGTGACGAACCGCGTGCTCGACGAGTACCTCCCGACCGGGAAGGGCGGGTCCGACCGGCTCGCGCCGCCGGAGGCCAACCACATCGCCTACCAGGAGTACCGCCGCGTGCCCGAGGCGGTGTACGAGGAGGTGAACGACGCCATCGTCTTCTGGTGGGGCGTGATGCCCGGCGAGACCGCGTACCCGTGGATCTTCCCGAACCAGGACCGCGTCTGCCGGATCGGGCTCACGATGCCGATCGGGATGGACATCGACGACTTCGACGTCGACGCCTACGAGCTGCTCTCGGCGGACGACGACTCGATCCCGAGCGGCGCGGAGTACGTCCGCCGGCTGCTGGAGTGGCAGTACGGCGACGAGTACGACGTCGAGGAGGCGTTCCCGCTCGTCGAGGACGCGGGCAAGCGCGGCGGGACCGAGACGTACCCGATCTCCTCGACGCGGCCGATCGACTCCCCGACCGGGGCGGGGATCGCGGTGGCCGGCGGCGCGATGGGGACCACCTCGGCGTTCCACGAGGGCGGCGACCACGTCGCCGTCCGCACCGGCGCGATCGCGGGCGAGCTGGCGGCCGCCGGCGATCTGGCCCCGTACAACCGGCGCTGGAAGGAGGCCATCGGCGACGAGGTCGTCCGGAACGTCACGATGGCGGACATGGTCGCCGACTACACGCCGGCCGACTGGGACCGGATCATCGGCGCGGCGGACGCGATGCTCGCCGTGGAGGCCGGCGACGGCCTCCTCGCACAGCCGTACCGATCGGGCTGGGAGTCGCTGAAGCTCGTCCTCGGCTACAAGTGGAACAAGCGGAAGACGAAACGCGGCTACGTGACGATCGACGAAGACGAGTACGTCTACTGAGCGGCCACCCCGTTCTTCTCACTCGGTCCGTCTGTCGACCGCCGTCGCGTCCGCCTCGCGTTCGCGCGCGTAGAGGTCGAGGACGACCTTCGCCCCGCCGAGCGCGACCGGCCCGACGAAGAGGCCGACCCCGCCGAAGAGGACGATCCCGCCGAAGATCCCCACGACGATGATCGCGACGTTGATCGCGCCGGCACGGTTGATCACGGCGGGCCGGAGGTACGTGTCCGAGAGGCTGACGAGGACGCCGAAGACGAAAAGCAGGACGGCCGCGGTGGTCCGACCCCGCGCGAGGAGGTACACCGACAGCGGGACCCAGACGCCGAACGACCCGACGAGCGGGAGCAGCGTGAGCACGAAGGCGGCCACGGTGAGGAACGTGACGCCGGGCACGCCGAGGAGGAACAGCCCGACGCCGAGAAGCAGCGCCTGGATCCCGGCGACGATGACGTTGCCGACGACCGAGGCCCACATCAGGTCGTCGAGCTCCGCCATCAGGTCCCGCTGGACGCGGTCGGAGACCGGCGCGACGGTGAGTGCCCACTCGGCCAGCCGGTCGCCGTCGCGCAACAGCGCGAAGAGGACGAAAAGCGTCACCGACAGCCCTACAGTCAGGTCCGGGAGCCCGCGGAGCAGCCCCAGCCCCCAGCTCGCGAGCCGCTGTATCGCGGCGCTGATCGGCTCCTGGTAGGTCGCGTAGAGGACGTCGATGTCGATGACGTATCCGAAGAGCTCGATCTCCTCGACCACGAACTGGCGCAACTCGCCGCGGCGGAGGGCGGTGAGGAGCGCGAGCCCCTGCCGGAGCGCCACGGTGAGGACGTACGCTAGCGGGATGAACACCACGAGGATCGACCCGCCGATCACCGACACCGCGGCGACGTCCGACCGCACGTGCTCCTCGGCCCGTCTCTGGAGCGGCGTCAACACGTACGCGATGACGACCGCGAGCAGCACGTACTGGAGGTACGTGGCGATCAGAACGGCGGCGAAGACGGCGCTGACGAGCGCGAGAACCGACAGCCCGTTCAGCGGTGACGACGGGCGCGCCGCGCGGTCGCTCATCGCGACGCGGGGTGCCGGCGGGTTCGTTCGGGCATGCGGTGTGTCCGTGACTAGCGTGAGACCGTATAAATCCGTGCGGTGTGTCGGATGACGCGTTCCCGTGTTCTGAACCGGCGCAGGGTCGTACGCATCGCGTTTCTCGTGGACGTTCACGTCGCCTCCGGTGAGATATGCGAGCGTCGTCCCGATTACCGAACACTGACTGAAAGCGATCTGATACGTGGCGGTCGCAGTGGCGGCAAGTGCCGGTGTCGTCGGAACCGCCGATCCGGCGGTTCATAGCGCACCCCCGAATGCCGTTTTCGGGCGTTAGAAGGCACTGAAGTCCTCGATAATGGAGGCCAGTAAAATTTTTGATGGGACCGCTGAGAGTCGAACTCAGGTCCTACGGACCCCATCCGCAGAGGATACCACTACCCCACGGTCCCGGGTCGCACTCGGAGGAACGGCCGTCCCGTAATTAAGGACTTCGTTTCAGTCGTCGCCGCCCTCGCGGGGAACGACGAGGTCGCCGTCGTCGCGCACCGCCAGGCTCGCGATCGGGTCGCCCTCGTAGACGGCCATCCCCTCACATCGCGAGATCACGTAGCCGTCGTGGTCGGCCTCGACGGTCCCCCGCTCCTCGCCCGTCGCCGAGGTGATCTCCGCGAGGACGTCGCCCTCGGCGATCGTCTCGCCCGCGTCGACGCGATGGCGAACCAGTCCCGAGACGTCGGTCGTCGGGCCGCGGTACCGCCGGACTGGGTAGTCGACGGGCGCGCTCTCGACGTACGCTCCGGGGTCGCCGACGCCCGTGGGCACGTCGTCGGGGGCGAGCATCCCGAGTTCGACCGCGACCGCGAACGCCCCGGCGACGCCGCCCGCGACGAGGCGGTCGTCGACGACGGAGTGCGAGCCGAGCTCGGCGGTGAACGACGGGATGCCGGCCTCGTTGAGGACCGCCCCCGCCAGCGACCGCTGGAGGTCCTCCTCGACGTACTCCGCGGCCGGGTACTCCGTGAGGGTCGGGAAGCCGAAGGCGTCGACGACCGACTCGAGGTCGGCCGCGAGCGCCTCCGCGTCCGACTCGCTCCGGCGGTCGCCGTACAGGACCCGGTCGCGGATCGCGAACGGCTCGCTGTCGACGCCCGCGGTGTGACAGTCGATCAGCGCGTCCGCGGCAACGGCGTCGGCCGGGTTCGACCCCGCGTCCTCCTCGCCGACGATCGCCCCGTAGAGCCGCGCGTCGATCCGCTCCTGGAGCTTCGGCGGGCGCGCGGACTCCGCGTCGGCGTCGGGGAAGTGCCGGTTCGGGTCCTCGTCGTCGTAGTAGGTGTGTCTGGCGTTCCGGCGGAGGCCCGCGGGCGAGACGACGGGGACGGCGACGACCGCCCCGGCGAGCGACGCGAGCGCCCCCGCGTCGCTCGTTTCCGGCTCCCCGGCGAGCGCGTCCATCGTCTCGAGGACGACCGCGATCCCGGTCGCCTCGTCGCCGTGGACGCCGCCGGTCAGCCACAGCGTCGGGCCCGGATCGGTCCCGTTGGCGACGACGACGGGAAGGCGTTCGGGCGTTCCGGTCGGGAGGTCCGCCACGTCGAGCCACCCGCGGTCGACGGTTCCGGGGGCGGCGCTCGCGCTTCCGAGTTCGAGTCGGTCTCGGTCGTCTTCCATGGGCGGATCCCCGCCGGCGCGGCTATAAAAGAACGCGTTCGAGCGCGACGACCGTCCCCGACTCGGCGTCCGGATCGCCGACGAACCGGCCGAGACAGACCGCCGTCCCGTCCGGGGTGAAACAGGCGACGAGCGGGGGTTCCCGGTCGCCTCGGTCCGCCGCGTTCGCTGTGTCCGCGGCATCGGCGGCGTCCAGGTCGCTGTCGATCACGCCGGGCGCGTAGACGGGCGCGCCGGTGGCGACGTTGCGTGCGGCGGAGGGCGCGACCGTCACGGCGGGGAGGTGAACCAGCGCGTCCTCGGCGGGGCGGACCACCTCGCGGAGTAGCTCCTCTTTCCCTTCCTCGGCCCACGCGAGCGCGTCGACGAGATCCTGGAGCGTGTGGAGGTCCGTGTCGTCGAACGGATCCGTGGCGGTCCGGCGGAGGTGACCCATGTGCGCGCCGACGCCGGCGGCGAGCCCGAGGTCGTGACACAGCTTCCGGACGTACGTCCCCGACTCGCAGCCGATCCGGAGCAGGGCGCGCCGCTCCTCGAGTTCGAGCACGTCGAGGTCGTGGACCGTCCGGGTCCGCAGCCGGCGGGTGACCGCGCTCTTCCGGGGCGGCTTCTGGTAGATCTCCGCCTCGAACTCCGCGGCGACCTCCCGGAAGTCCGCGGGCGCGGGACCGTGAAGCTCCAGCACCGAGACGTACTCCTTTCCGCCCTCGAGGAACACCTGCGCCATCCGGGTCGCGATGCCGGTGAGCGTCGGGAGACAGCCGGTGACCTTGGGGTCGAGCGTGCCCGCGTGGGCGACGCCGTCGATCCGCGGGCCGTCGGGGTCGAGGACCGCGAGCGTGTCGTTGATCGCGTCGCGGACCCACGCCGAGAGCTGGTGGGAGGAGGGTCCCGCGGGCTTGTCGACGTTGACGACGCCGAACCGGAGCAGCTCCGGGACCGAGCGCTCGCCGGGTGGGGCGCGGAGCGGGTCGTCGCTCGCGGCGTCGGCGTTGGTGGATCCGGCGTCGGTATCGTCGGTCATGTTCGTGTCCGTGTGTGCTGGATTCCGGGTTCGGCGGCGTTTCAGAAGTCGTAGGAGACGCCCTCGATCGGGACCTTCCCCTCGTCGTCGTCGGGGTCGTACGCCTCGACCGTGGCGACGAGCGCGTCGAGGAACCGGTCGGGTCCCCAGCGGGCGGTGTTGTAGGCGGCGTCGTAGATGGACAGGTCGTCGATGTCGACGTCGTAGTACTCCAGGTACCGCTTCCGCTCCGAGGCCTCGCGGCGGAGCGTCTCCTCGCGCGCCTGCGAGACGGGCTTGTCCTCCCGGTCGGCGATCCGCTCGGCGCGGACCGCGACGGGGGCGTCGAACCAGAACCGCAGGTCGGCGTGATCGCCGGCGAGCCAGCCGGCCAGCCGCGACTCGAGGACGACCGCCTCGCGGGTCGTCGCGATCTCGCGGAGCCGGCGGTCGAGGTCGCGGTCGATGTCGCCGTCGTCCTCGGCGTGCTCGTTGAACTCGACGGGCGTCATGCCGCGGTCCGCGGCCATCTCCCGGAAGATGTCGCCGCCGGAGACGTGGTCGAGCCCGAGCGCCTCGGCGAGCCCCGCGGCGTTCGTGCTCTTCCCGCTTCCCGGCGGGCCGGAGACGGTGATCAACATATCCACCCTCCGGCAGGCCCGTTCAAAACGATTGTCGTTCGCGGCCGGAGCGGCCCCCGCGTGGGATCCGTCGCGCGATACTCCGTCGCGTGCTACTCCGTCGCGGCCGTCATCGACCAGACCGCGACGAGGCCGAGCAGGACCGCGGGGACGAGCGGGAGCGCGAGGTACGTCGCGAAGAAGGTGAACCCGAACGCCCCGGCGGCGTAGGGGTACGCGTAGATGACGCCGGGGATGACGAGGACGCAGGTGAACAACACGACGGTCAGCGCCCACCCCTCCGGCCGAAGCCGTCGGCGGCCGGCTCCGCGGGTTCGTCGTCGGTGGCGCGGGGGGCGTCGACGGCGGCCTCGGCGTCGGTCGCGGGGCGTTCCGCGTCGACGGCGGCCTCGGGGGCCTCGGCGGCGTCGCTCTCGACCGAGTCGTCTCCCGGCGTGTGGACGTACCCGCCGTCCGCGTCGGTCTCAGAACTCACTGTCGGGTTTAACCACCACTTTGCCAAAGCCCTCACGGTTCTCGATCAGCTCGTGGGCGCGCGCGACCTCGCTCATCGGCAGCGTCTCGCGAATCCGCGGCTCGAAGGTGCCGTCCCAGACGAGCTCGAGGACGTCGTCGACCTCGCCCGGCGTCGCCATCGTCGAGCCGATCACGGAGAGCTGGTTCCAGAAGATGCGGTTCAGTCCCGCGTCCGGGTTCGGCCCGGTCGTCGCCCCGCAGGTGACGAGCCGGCCGCCCTTCGCGAGCGACTTCAGCGAGTCGGGGTACGTCGCCGCGCCGACGTGGTCGACGACGACGTCGACGCCGCGTTTTCCGGTCAGGTCGGCGACCTCCTCGGCGAAGTCGTTCGCCTCGTAGTCGATGGCGTGGTCGGCCCCGCACGCCTCGGCGTGTCGGAGCTTCGCCTCGCTCGAGGCGGTCGCGAACACCTCACACCCCGCGTGGTCCGCGATCTGGACCGCGGCGTGGCCGACGCCGCCGGACGCGCCGAGGACGAGGACCGACTCGCCCGCCTCCACGTTCGCGCGCGTGTGAAGCATCCGCCACGCGGTCTGGAAGACGAGCGAGACGGAGCCCGCCACTTCCCAGTCGACGCCGTCGGGCACGGGAACGAGGTTCTCGGCGGGCACCGCGGCGCGCTCGGCGTGGACGCCCCGGACGTGCTCGCCCAGGATGTGGAAGGAGACGCAGAGCGACTCCTCGCCGTCCCGGCAGAACTCGCAGTTCCCGCAGGCGACCCCCGCGCTCACCGCGACGCGGTCGCCGGGCTCGAACCGGGTCACGTCCTCGCCGACGGCCTCGACGACGCCCGCGGCGTCGCTGCCGGGGATGTGCGGCATGTCGAGGTCGACGCCGGGCAGCCCGCGACGGGTCCAGACGTCGAGGTGGTTCAGCGCGCCGGCCTTGACGTCGACGAGCACCTCCCCGCGGTCGGGGTCGGGGTCCGGGAACTCGCCGTACTCGATCACGTCGCGGTCGCCGTGGGCGTCGAACTGGACGGCCTTCATGGAGGCACCCACCGCGGCGGCACACTAAACGATATGGCAATCGGCGTCGGCGGCGGCAGCGATCCTCGCCGCCGGCGGCCCCCGTGGGCGCTCCTCGATACGCGGGAGATCCCGTGTCAACGGGAGTCACGTCCCGGGGCTTTCGTGATGTTTAAGTAGTGAAGCGCGGTTGATCAGGACGCACGAACTGCAGGGGTGCCGGACCCCGAGTCCGCGAGGGCGACGATACGACGCGAGTTGCGGTAGCCAAGCCTGGCCCAAGGCGCAGGGTTGCTAACTCTGTGGCGTCACTGCCTCCGGGGTTCGAATCCCCGCCGCAACGCTCGAAACAACCGAGCACCGCCGGATCGCGCCGGTAGGGCTCACTGCGATCAACACATGAGCACGGAAGAATCACAGGACGACTCGCCGGAGGAGGCCGAAGACCTCCAGTACTTCGTTCGGATCGGGGGAGCGGACCTCGACGGGACGAAGACGGTCGAGCGAAGCCTATCTGAACTCAACGGCATCGGCACGCGCATGGCGCGGCTGGTCGCCGAGGAGGCCGGCGTGGACCGAACGTCCACGTTCGGGCTCCTCGACGAGGAGGAGATCGAGGCGGTGGTCGACGTCGCCGAGAACCTCGAGGACCACGTCCCGTCATGGATGACCAACCGACAGAGCGACTTCTTCACCGGGGAGACGACCCACCTCGTGGGCACGGACGTCAACGAGAAGCGGCGTCACGACATCAACCGGATGAAGCAGATCGAATCGTACAAGGGCGTCCGCCACAAGCGCGGCCAGAAGGTCCGCGGCCAGCGGACGAAGTCCACGGGCCGGACCGAGGGGACCATCGGCGTCAACGTCGAGGAGATCCGCGAGGAGATGGCCGACGAGGAAGCGGGTGACGAGGAATGAGCACCGGCAAGAACACCAAAGGCTACGAGACGCCGAACCACCCGTACCAGGGCGAGCGGATCGCCGAGGAGTCCGACCTCCTCTCGCGGTACGGCCTGAAGAACAAAGAGGAGCTCTGGCGGGCGCAGTCGGAGCTGCGCCGCATGCGCCGGGAGGCCCGACGCCTCCTCGGCGAGGCCCAGGGTGACGTCGAGGCCGCCCAGGACGCCGGCGCGGAGTTCGTCGCACGGCTCCGTCGCATCGGCGTGCTCGGCGACAACGACGACATCTCGGCGGTCCTGTCGCTGGACGTGACGGACCTCCTCGAGCGCCGCCTCCAGACGGTGGCGTACCGACAGGGGTTCGCCTCCTCGACGAAGCAGGCCCGACAGTTCATCGTTCACGGACACGTCACCGTCGACGGGGCCCGCGTGACGCGGCCCTCGGTGAAGGTGGACGTGAGCGACGAGGGCGCGATCGCCTTCGACGAGACGAGCCCGCTCGCGGACGATCTCCACCCCGAGCGCGCGGAGTCACAGGAGTAACCAATCATGAGTGGATCCGAGGACGGAAAGTGGGGCATCGCCCACGTGTACGCGTCGTTCAACAACACGCTCATCACGGTCACCGACGAGACCGGCGCGGAGACGATCGCCAAGTCGTCCGGCGGCACCGTGGTGAAGCAGAACCGAGACGAGGCGTCGCCGTACGCCGCCATGCAGATGGCCGAGGTCGTCGCAGAGCGGGTCAAAGAGGCCGGCTTGGAGGGCGTCCACGTCCGCGTGCGCGGCCCCGGCGGCAACCTCAACAAGTCGACCGGCCCCGGCGCGCAGGCGACGATCCGTGCGCTCTCGCGTGCCGGCGTCGAGATCGGCCGGATCGAGGACGTCACGCCCATCCCGCACGACGGGACGAAGGCGCCGAAGAACAAGCGAGTCTGACATGACGGAAGCCGACTTCGACGTGGAGTACGTCGAACGGGACGATCGCAGCGCGCGGGTGCTGATCCGCGGGCTCACGCCGGCGTTCGCGAACGGCATCCGCCGCGCGATGATCGCCGACGTCCCGACGTTCTCGATAGACACGGTGCGGTTCGTCGAGAACTCCTCCGTGATGTTCGACGAGATGATCGGGCTCCGACTGGGGCTCGTTCCGCTGACGACGCCGCTCGACGAGTTCGAGATCGGCGACACCGTCACGCTCGCGCTCGACGTCGAGGGGCCGGCCACCGCCTACTCCGGGGACATCGAGTCCGCGGAGCCGCTGGTCGAGCCCGCCGACGAGAACGTGCCCATCGTCGAACTGAAGGAGGGACAGCGGCTGGAGTTCGAGGCCGACGCGGTCCTCGAGGCCGGCAGGGAGCACGCCAAACACCAGGGCGGCGTCTCCGTCGGCTACAGACACCTCCAGCGCGTCGCGGTCGAGGGCGACCGCGGCGAGTTCGACGACGAGGAGCCGCGCGTCCTCCGCGGCGTCATCGAGACGCCCGAGGGGGAGGTCGTCGCCACCGACGAGTTCGGCAACGACCTCTCGGAGCGGTACCCCGGAAAGGAGGTGCGCGTCGAGGACGTCCCCGGCGCGTTCGTCTTCCACATCGAGACGGACGGCTCGTTCACGGTCGAGGAACTGCTGCTCCGCGCGATCGACTCCCTCGAGGAGCGCGCGGACGAACTTCGAACGAAGGTCGCGGTCTAAGGAATGTCGACTCCCCGAACCACCCACACGGCGCTCGCCCCGGTCGCGAGCGGCGACGCCGTCGCGGACGACGGCGCGGCCCCGAACGGCGGGACCGAAAGTGGTTTGAAGGGAGCCGGATTACCCAGGAGTGCACGCAGGGATAGCCAAGTCAGGCCAACGGCGCAGCGTTCAGGGCGCTGTCCTGTAGAGGTCCGCAGGTTCAAATCCTGCTCCCTGCACTCCGCTTTTCAGGAACCCCCACAGGGAGAGACAGCTATGAGTAGCAAGACGAATCCGAACTTACAGAACCTCATCGCCGATCTGAAGTCGGTCTCGCGTGACTCCGGTGCCAACGTGTGGCAGGACGTCGCCGACCGACTGGAGAAACCCCGGCGTACCCACGCCGAGGTCAATCTGGGTCGCATCGAACGGTACGCAAACGAAGACGAGACGGTCGTCGTTCCCGGCAAGGTGCTGGGCAGCGGCGTACTCGAAAAGAACGTCACCGTCGCCGCCGTCGACTTCTCGGGCACCGCCCGCGCGAAGATCGACCAGGCCGGCGAGGCGGTGTCGCTCGACCGGTTCGTCGAGGACAACCCCGAGGGCGGCAACGTCCGGGTGATCCGATGAGCCTCGCGAAGGTCGACGCCGACGTCGTCGTCGACGCCCGGGACTGCATTCTGGGCCGGGTCTCCTCGAAGGTCGCCCAGCGCGTCCTCGACGGGGAGACGGTCGCCGTGGTCAACGCCGAACACGCGGTGATCACGGGCAACGAGGAGGCGACGATGGAGACCTACCACACCCGCGCCAACCTCGGCTCGGACAGCGGGCCGTACTACCCCAAGCGGCCGGACCGCATCTTCAAGCGGGCCATCCGCGGAATGCTGCCGTACAAGAGCGAGGACGGCCGCGAGGCCTTCTCGAACGTCCGCGTCTACGTGGGCAACCCCTACGAGCGCGACGAGGACGCCGAGGCGGTCGTCCTCGACGGCACGTCGCTGGACCGACTCTCGAACATCAAGTTCACCACGCTCGGGGACGTCTCCGAGTCCCTGGGAGCTAACGTCACATGGTAACGAACACCTCCGGTAAGAAGAAGACGGCCGTCGCCCGCGCCACGGTGCGCGACGGCGAGGGCCGCGTTCGAATCAACTCCCAGCCGGTCGAGCTGGTCGAACCAGAGCAGGCGCGCCTCAAGATGCTGGAGCCGTTCCGCATCGCCGGCGACGACATCCGCGACGGCGTCGACATCGACATCGACGTGGCCGGCGGCGGGTTCAGCGGGCAGGCGGACGCAACGCGGACCGCCATCGCTCGCGGGCTCGTCCAGCACCTCGGCGACGCCGAGCTGCGCGACGCGTACATGAGCTTCGACCGCACGCTGCTGGTCAACGACGTGCGCCAGTCCGAACCCAAGAAGTGGGGCGGACCCGGGGCGCGTGCCCGCTACCAGAAGTCCTACCGCTGAGGTGATCCAGTCATGATGATCCCCGTCCGGTGTTTCACGTGCGGCAACGTCGTGGGTGAACACTGGGAGGAGTTCAAGGAGCGCGCCCGCGAGGGAGACGAGGACCCCGGCGAGGTGCTCGACGACCTCGGCGTGAACCGACACTGCTGTCGGCGGATGCTGGTGAGCCACCGGGATCTCGTCGACGTCGTCTCGCCGTACCAGTAAGAATGTCAACACAGAGATACAATCGGTACGAGAAGGCGCGGATCCTCGGGGCGCGAGCCCTACAGGTGTCCTACGGGGCCCCCGTGCTGATCGAGACGGACCAGACGGAGCCGATCCTCGTCGCCGCGGAGGAGTACGACGCGGGCGCGCTCCCGTTCACGGTCCGGCGGGAGGCCGACGCGTGACCCGTATCACCAACGTGTCGCTGCGTCGGATCCTCGACTCGCGGGGCAACCCGACGGTCGAGGCCGACGTGCTCACGGAGTCCGGCGGCTTCGGTCGCGCGGCCGCACCGAGCGGCGCGTCGACCGGCGAGTTCGAGGCGATCGAGCTCCCCGCCGAGGAGTCGATCGCGAAGGCCCGCGAGCGCGCGGTGCCGCGGCTCGAGGGGCGCTTCGCCGGCGACCAGCGGTCGGTCGACGCCGCGTTGCGCGCGGCCGACGGCACCGACGACTTCTCCGCGATCGGCGCGAACAGCGCGGTCGCGATCTCGATGGCGGCGGCGAAGGCCGGCGCGGACGTGCTCGGCGCGCCGCTGTACCAGCATTTGGGAGGGGCGTTCCGCGGCGAGAACTTCCCCGTGCCGCTCGGCAACGTCGTCGGCGGCGGGGAACACGCCAAGGAGGCGACCCACATCCAGGAGTTCCTCGCCGCGCCGGTCGGCGCGCCGAGCGTCTCCGAGGCCGTCTTCGCGAACGCCGCGGTCCACGCGGCGGTCGCGGACGTGCTCGACGAGCGCGGCGTGCCCGCGGCGAAGGGCGACGAGGGCGCGTGGGCCCCGCCGATCTCGGACGCCGAGGCGTTCGAGGTCGTCGCGGAGGCCGTCGAGACGGTCGAAGCCGAGGTCGGCTTCGAGATCCGCTTCGGGCTCGACATGGCCGCGGCCGAGCTGTACGACGACGAGGCCGACGCCTACGTCTACGGCGAGGAGACGAAGTCGACCGACGAGCAGATCGAGTACGTCGCCGGTCTCGTCGAGGAGTACGACCTCGCGTACGTCGAGGACCCGCTCGACGAGAACGACTACGAGGCGTTCGCGGAGCTCACCGAGCGCGTGGGCGACCGGACGCTGATCTGCGGCGACGACCTCTTCGTCACCAACGTCGAGCGGCTCCGCGAGGGGATCGACGTCGGCGCGGGAAACAGCATCCTGATCAAGCCGAACCAGATCGGGACGCTCTCGGACGCGTTCGACGCGGTCGAGCTCGCGACCCGGAACGGGATGGAGAGCGTCATCTCCCACCGCTCGGGCGAGACGGAGGACACGACCATCGCACACCTCGCCGTGGCGACCGACGCCGCCTACATCAAGACGGGCACGGTCGGCGGCGAGCGAACCGCCAAGCTGAACGAACTGGTCCGCATCGCGGACGACGCGGTATGACGGACACCCACACGCATGAGTGAAGACAACGACGCGGTCGAACTCGACGAGGACGCCGAGACCGAGGCGGTCGACGCGGACGTCGAGGAGGAGGCCGACACGACCGAGGAACCGACCGCCGACGCGGGTGCCGAGGAGGCCTCCGCCGACGCCGAAACGCAGGATCCGACCGCCGCGGACGACGTGGACGTCGAGGCGGCCGCCGAGGGCGACGAGACGGATCTCGAGGAGGAGGACGCCTCCCCGTTCGACGACGACGTCATGCCCGACGACGACGTCGACCTGCTCATCCCCGTCGAGGACTACCTCTCCGCGGGGGTTCACATCGGGACCCAACAGAAGACGAAGGACATGGAGCGGTTCATCCACCGCGTCCGCGACGACGGGCTCTACGTGCTCGACGTGAGCGAGACGGACGGCCGGATCCGCACCGCGGCCGACTTCCTCGCGAACTACGACCCCGAGCAGATCCTCGTCACCTCCTCGCGGCAGTACGGTCGGTTCCCGGCCGAGAAGTTCGCCGACGCGGTCGGCGCGCGCGCCCGGACCGGCCGGTTCATCCCCGGCACGCTGACGAACCCCGACTACGCCGGCTACATCGAGCCGGACGTCGTCGTGGTGACCGACCCGATCGGCGACGCCCAGGCCGTCAAGGAGGCCATCACCGTCGGCATCCCCGTGATCGCGATGTGCGACTCGAACAACCAGCTGTCGAACGTCGACCTCGTCATCCCGACGAACAACAAGGGTCGTCGCGCGCTGTCGGTCGTCTACTGGCTCCTCGCCAACGAGACGCTCGACCGCCGCGGCGCGGACACCGTCTTCGCCCTCGAGGACTTCGAGGACGAGCTGTAAGCCGGCCGCCGATTCGAGTTCGACTCGCCTTTTCGCCGCCGCTCGACCCGTCGAGCGACCGCTCCGGCGTTCAGTCGTTCCCGGACCCGGTCTCGACCTCCGGCACGTCGTGGGTCCATCGGGGTTCGATCTCCCGGTTGGCCATCACGATCCGGTCGCCGCCGTCCGTGTCGATCCGGGTCTTGCGGAGTTCGATGGCGGCGACGGTGCCGGTCACGCCCTTCGCCTCCACGCGGTAGCCGACGTTGAAGTCGGGGTCCTTCAGCAGGTAGATCCCGGCCACGGTGTCCTCGATCATCTCCGAGAGCGCGTAGGAGACGCCGAGCGCGATGAAGCCGACGGCGGTGCCGAGGCTGGCGGCGATCTCCCCCATTCCGACGACCTTCAGGAAGGTGAGCGCGACGCCGAACCAGAGGAAGACGGCCACCACGGTCACGAGGAGGTCGCCTATCAGTTCGCGGTCGTCGACGTAGAGCCGGTCGATCGACCGTCGGACGACCGCGAGGACGACGCTGACCGTCACGTACGCCAGCGCGAGGAAGACGATCCCCGAGAGCACGCGCGGCACCGCGACGGCGGCGGCGTCGAGGAACTCCGAGAGCGATCGGGCGACGAGCGACGAGGCCTGTGTCATGGCGGCACGGACGGAAGCCCGGCGTGAAAAGGTAGGGGCACGGTGATGCCCGACGTGGGGGAATCGACGACCACCCGTTCAGCGTTCGGAGCGGACCGTGTCCCCCGCTCGCCGGAGGCGGCTTGCGATCCCGCGGGTCGAACGGGCCGGCGGCCGTTTCTCGTCCGATTCGCCGCGTCGTCCGGAGGATCGGCCGTTATCGGTCGACGGTCTCCTCACCCGGGTCCCCGTCTCCGTCCGGATCGTCGGTCGAGAACGCCGAGCGCGCCTCCGCGATCGCCTCGTCGACGCGGCTCCACGCGACCGGCGGATCGACGGCCGACAGCTCCCGTTCGAGCGTCTCGAGCCGCCGGTCGAACCGGTCGTCCCAGTTCGGATCGTCCCCGAGGGTCTCGGCGCTCGCCGCCTCGTCCTCGACGGCGTCGATCCGCTCCTCGACGTCGTCCGGGAACGAGAGTCCCTCGCGGTCCGCCCAGGTACGGAGGTCGGCCGCCTCCGCACGGAGGTCGGCGACGGCGAGGTCGAGAACGCGCGTCTGGACGGTCGCGTCGAACCGGCGCTCCGGGTCCGGGTCGTCCGCGGCCCGAATCGCTTCGACGGTCTCGGCGACGGACGCGGCCGACTCCTCCGCGGCGTCGACGTCGTCGAGGAGCGCGTCGTGGCGTCGGTTGGCGGAGCCGAGCCACGCCTCGAACGCCTCGAGGTCGGTTTCGAGGTCGTGGGCGACCCGGACGATGCGGTTCGCGTCGGTCGTGATCTCGTGGAGGTCGACCGCGGCCCGGTACACCTCCACCGGCGAGTCGAGATCCGCCGTCGCCGCGCCGAGCTCCTCGCCGAGCGTCTCGACGTCCGCCCGGAGGTCGGCGATCCGGTCCTCGAACCCCCGACGCCGGACGGCTACGACGTCGAGGTCCGGAGCGTCGGCGGCGGCGTCGCTCGCGCTCTCGTAAGCGCGCGTCGCGAGGTCGACCCGCGTCTCGGCGGTGGCGAGTACCTGTGAAACGTCGGTGACGGTCGCCTCGATCGCCGCGGGCGTGACCCGCTCGTCATCGGTGAAGGGATCGAGCCACCGGCGGACCGACTCCGGGTCCTCGTCCGTTCGGTCCGCGACGGCGTCGACGAGTTCGTCGAGGGGAGTCTCCGCGGGCGCGGTCTCGCTCATGCGTCGGCGTTCCTCACAGAACGGTGTATACCTTCCGTCAGAGCCGATCGTTCGTGGACGGTACCCAACGGAGTAGTACAGTGGAGTATATAGCGTTCGTACTCGTCCGTCGTGAACCGGGGTGCTATTACGCGTCAGTCACGGGCCTATAGACACCCGTATTAAAAATATAAATCGCTTTAATAATCTGGGCATCCGGTCCACGTGATGTCCGACCGCAACTGGGTCGACGGCAGGGTATCACGGCGGAAAGTCCTCATCAGCTCCGGCGCGCTCGGAACCGCCGGTCTGGCGGGCTGTAGCGGCCAGAGCGGTGGCGGCGACGGTGGCTCCGGAGGCGGGTCCGGCGGGAACGGCGGAGACGGCGGGGATGGTGGCTCAGGCGGGGACGGTGGCTCGGGGGGAGACGGTGGGGACGGCGACGGCGGTGACGGCGATTCCGGTCCGAACACGGCGCTGCTCAACGCCGAGGGCTCCTCGACGGTGTACCCGATCTCGAACACGGGGAGCTCGTACTGGAACTCCAACGCCCCGCCGAGCGACGGCGAGTACTGGGGCGCGAACGACGAGGGCTCGGTCCCGGGCTGGGACCAGCTCGCGTCCGACGGCGCGGAGGACATGCTCATCGCCGACTACTTCGCCTCGAAGTTCGGCTTCGAACCGACCGACCAGCGCTCCTCGCCGCCGTTCCCGACGACGGTGGGTCTGAGCCACTCGGGCACCGGCTGTGAGGCCGTCACCGAGGGGCTCGTCGACATCGGCAACTCCTCCGGCCCGATCACGGCCGAGCTCGACTGGAGCGAGGAGGAGGCTCAGAACACGGTCGTCGACAACGTCGTCGGTCGCGACGGGCAGCCGGTCGTCGTCAGCTCCGACGTCGCTGACGCCGGCGTCAGCGAGCTGACCGGCGAGGACATCCGCGGGATCTACCAGGACGAGATCACGAACTGGAACCAGATCGACGGGATCGACTACGACCAGGAGATCTACGCCATCGGCCGCGCCGAGGGGTCGGGCACCGACACCTCGTTCCGGCTGAACATGCTCGGCGGGGCCGACGCCGCGATGCCCGGCGTCGACACCCGCTTCGGGCAGAACCAGCAGGTCGCACAGGCGGTCGCCCAGAACGAGGGCTCGATCGCGTACATGGCGCTGGCGTTCACGGGTCCGGAGGTCACGCCCGTCGCCATCAACTTCGAGGGCACGGTGTACGAAACCAGCCGGGACGCGGAGAACACCATCTTCGACAGCGAGTACCCGCTCAACCGCGACCTCCACATGTACACCCTCATCGAGGAGAGCAACCCCGACGGCGGCGGGTACGACCGGCGCGAGGCGGCGTTCGTCAACATGTTCCTCAACGAGTTCGGCCAGACCGTCTTCGTCGAGGGCAACAACTACATCCCGCTTCCGACGAGCGACCTCGAATCCATGAAAGAGCAGGTCTCGTCCGTCGCCACGGAAGACCTCATCATGCCGTAGACCGCCGGAGCTCCGGCTTCGGTCGGTCGCCGCGAGCTGAGCCCCTTCGCGTGGATCGGCCCTCCCGCGACGCCCGTCTCCCCCGACGCTCGGAACCCACGCTCGATACGAATACCGCTTTTCGGACACGGAAAACACGCAAATGCCTTCGATAACAGACTCATGGCACCGGTAACAAACGCTCTGGATGGACTGAACGACGCGTTCGCCGCCTGGCTCCGACGAGGCCGGGAGTTCGTCGACGACACGGAGCCGCCCGCGCTGGCGGTCGTCTCCGTGATGGCGCTGTCGCTTTTCGCCACGCTCGTCGGGTTCCTCGCCGTCTCGAACCTGACCATCGTCCCCTTCGTCGTCTTCCTCGGCGCATCGGCGGTCGGGTGGTTCCGCTATCAGGAGGAGACGGCGTACGTCATCGCGCTGATGATGACGGTGTCGACGATCCTCGTCCTCGCGCTGATCATCGTGTTCATCTTCCGGGAGTCGATCCCGGTGATCCGGTACGAGAGCGCGACGGTGTTCGGGGTCACGGTCCCCGGGATCCGGATGTTCATCCAGCCGGAGTGGGACGCCGTCTCGCCCCCGATCCGGTACTCGATGGTGCCGATGATCCACGGGACGGTCATGGTGACGCTCATCGCGTCCGCGGTCGCCGCGCCGCTCGGCGTCTCGGCGGCGCTTTTCCTCTCGGAGATCGCCCCAGCGGCGGTCCGTGAAGTCGTTAAGCCGGGCGTCGAGATCCTCGCCGGCATCCCCTCGATCGTCTACGGGTTCATCGGCTTCACCGTGCTCGGGCCCTGGGCGTCCACACAGTTCCGGACGACCGGCCAGGGGTCGTACCTGTTCGTCGGCATCGTCGTCGGGCTGATGGCGCTCCCGACCGTCGTCTCCGTCGCCGAGGACGCGCTGAGCAGCGTGCCGGAATCGATGAAGAGCGGGTCGCTGGCGATGGGGACGACCGACTGGCAGACGATGACCTCGATCACCCTGCCGGCGGCGTTCTCCGGCGTCTCCGCCGCGGTCCTGCTCGGCGTCGGGAGGGCCATCGGCGAGACCATGGCCGCCACGGTGATGCTCCGCGGCGTGCCCCGGCTCACGGAGCCGCTCGTCAACGTCTTCTACGGACAGGAGACGCTGACGTCGCTCATCGCCCGGAACTACGGCGAGGCCGACGGCCTCCAGATGGACGCGCTGTTCGTGGCCGGCGTGATCCTGTTCGTCACCGTCCTCGTCATCTCCGTGGGCGCGCAGTACATCGAGTGGCGGATGCACAAGCGGCTCGGAGGTGAGGTCTGATGGCCAGAGCGGGTCGGACGGACACCCGGCTGGTCGAGCAGGAGACGACCGAGACCGACGCCGTCGCCGCCGTCGCCGTCGGGATCTCGACGGTCCTGTTCGCGCTCTCGGTCGCGGCGATGTTCGAGCGAGTGAGCCTCACCGGGTCGCTGCTCGGGCTGCCGACCGTGACGTTACTCGGGGCGCTTCTGACCGCGCTGGGCGTCGCGGTGACCGCCTTCGGCGTCGGCTCACGGCTCGGCTACGTCGAGACCGGCCCCGACCCGAGCGCCGGGCTCGTCGCCGGATTCGGCGCCGCGGTCCCGTGGGTCCTGATCGGCGGCGGCGTCGCGAGCCGGACGCTCGGGCTCGGCGCGGGGGTCGGCGTCGTCGCCGGGCTCGCTACCGGCACCGTCGCCTTCGCGACGACCGTTCTCCCGCGCGAGGACCTCGGCTCGACGCTCCCCCTCGGAACGCTTCTCGCCGTGACCGGGCTCGTCTTCCTGACGGGCGTCATCGGCCCGACGTGGGTGTGGGAGCTCGGCTGGGAACAGCAGGCCGCGATCACCGCGGAGTTCCTCATCCCCGTGGCGACGCTTTTCACCGCCCTCTACGGCGGGTGGGCGTCGGCGAAGGCGTACGGCGGCTTCGGCGCCCGCGGGCGACACATGGGCGCGTACGTGCTCGTCTACCTGAACGCGCTCTCAATCGTCGCGTTCCTCTTCGTCCTCGTCGCCTTCGTGGTGGTCCAGGGGATCCCCGGCCTGCTCAACGGCGCGGAGTTCGGCTTCGGAACCGGGCCGCAGACGACGATCCTCGGCGCGTCGGTCACGCTCCCGTTCTCGGTCCCCTTCGTGATGAACGGCGTCGCCCTGTTCAACGACTTCCAGGGCGTGTTGCCCGCCATCGTCGGCACGCTCTGGCTCGTGATCGGCGCGGTGCTTCTGGCCGTCCCGCTCGGGGTCGGCGCGGCCGTCTTCCTCACGGAGTACGCGGAGCGCGGGCGGTTCACGCAGGTCGTCGAGGTCGCCACCAACGGGCTGTGGAGCACCCCGAGCATCGTCTTCGGGCTGTTCGGGTTCGCCTTCCTGATCCCGCGGTTCGGCAACGGGAAGTCCCTGCTCTCGGGCATGATCACGCTCGGGTTCATGCTGCTGCCGCTCGTGGTGATCACCTCCCGCGAGGCGATGCTCTCGGTCCCGGACGAGTACCGCGACGCGAGCGCCGCCCTCGGGGTGTCGAAGTGGCAGACGATCCGGAGCGTCGTCCTCCCCGCGGCCCTCCCCGGCGTCGTCACCGGCGTCATCCTCGGCGTCGGCCGCATCGCGGGCGAGACGGCCCCGATCCTGCTGACGATGGCCGGCGGGACGTTCGTCCCGGGCTCGCAGACGGCGAACGTCATCGGCGGGTTCCAGTTCACGTCGACGCCGCCGTTCGTCGCGAACCCGGAGCTCCTCCAGGCCACCTCGGCGCTCCCTTACCAGCTGTACGCCCTCATCTCGGCCGGCGTCGGTGCCAGCAGCAACGTCGGCGACCCCGACGCCTTCCGGTGGGCGACGGCGCTCGTCCTCCTGATCGTCGTCCTCTCCTTCTACGCGATCGGGATCGCGACGCGGTACTACTTCCGGCGGCGGCTCAAGCACACCTGATCTCCAATGAGCGAGAACACCAACCCACAGACCCAGACGGAAACCCAGACGGAGACCGCGACGACAGACACCGACCAGCCGCTCACGACGACCACCGGCGAGACCGCCGAGCAGACGCGCTCGGAGTGGACCGACTACCGGTTCCAGGGGGCGGCCAAGATGGCCGTCGAGGACCTCGACGTCCACTACGGCGACGACCACGCGCTGAAGGGCGTCTCGATGGAGATCCCCGAAGAGAGCGTCACCGCGCTCATCGGTCCCTCCGGCTGCGGGAAGTCGACGTACCTCCGGTGTCTGAACCGAATGAACGACCGGATCAAGTCCGCGCGGATAGACGGGTCGGTCCGCCTCGACGGCGAGGAGATCTACCAGGACGGCGTCAACCTCGTCGAGCTCCGAAAGCGGGTCGGAATGGTGTTTCAGTCCCCGAACCCGTTCCCGAAGTCGATCCGCGAGAACATCGCGTACGGCCCGAAGAAACACGGGGACCTCAACACCGGACTCCTCGACCGCCTGTTGAACCGGAGCGACGAGGAGGAACGCGACGAGCTCGTCGAGCGGTGTCTCCGTGACGCCGCCCTCTGGGACGAGGTGAACGACCGGCTCGACGACAACGCGCTCGGGCTCTCGGGCGGGCAACAGCAGCGGCTCTGTATCGCTCGCTGTCTCTCGGTCGACCCGGAGATCATCCTGATGGACGAGCCCGCGTCCGCGCTCGACCCGATCGCCACCGCGAAGATCGAGGACCTGATCGACGACCTCGCCGAGGAGTACACGGTCGTCATCGTCACGCACAACATGCAACAGGCCGCGCGCATCTCGGATCAGACCGCGGTCTTCCTCACCGGGGGCGAGCTCGTCGAGTACGGCGAGACCGACCGGGTGTTCGAGAACCCGCACAGCGAGCGCGTGGAGGACTACATCACCGGCAAGTTCGGGTAACCATGCCTAGGGAACGCTATCAGGACTCACTGGAGGAGCTCCGGTCCGACGTGCTCGCCATGGGCGATCTGGTGACCGGTCGGCTCGACGAGAGCCTCGAGGCCATCGAGAGCCACGACGAGTCGCTGGCGCGGGCGGTCATCGACGGCGACGACGAGGTGAACGAGACGTACCTGCGGCTGGAGGACCGCTGTGTCGACCTGTTCGCGCTCCAGCAGCCGGTCGCCGGCGATCTGCGGTTCGTCACCGCCTCGTTCAAGGTCATCACGGACCTCGAGCGGGTCGGCGACCTCGCCGTCAATCTCGCTCAGTACGCGCGCGCGGCGAGACGAACCGTGGCTCCGGACGCCGAGATAGACGAGATCGGCCGGCTGGCACGCTCGCTTCTCGATAGAAGCCTCTCCGCGTACGAGACGGGGAACGCCGACGCGTGTCGGGCCGTGGCCGACGACGACGACGAGATCGACGCGCTCTGTGAGCGGGCCAGTCAGACGGTCACCCGCGACCTGATCGGTGGATCCGCCGGCGACGCGTGGGGAATCGAGCGACTGTTGGACGACGTCTCTCGGGTCCTGTTGACGATCCGCGACCTGGAACGGGTGGCGGACCACGCCGTGAACATCGCGGCGCGGACGCTGTACATGATCGAAAGCGACCCCGAGCTGATCTACTGAACGATGGAAACGCGCAAGATCCAGACGGTCGGGAGCGGAACCTACACGGTGTCGCTACCGAAGGAGTGGGCCGAATCGCGTGGCGTCACCGCCGGCGACGCCGTGACCCTCCACGAACACGTCGACGGCGTGCTGGCGATCCAGGAGGGAGAGGGGGGTGACGACACCGCACCGATCACCGCCCGGATCGAGTCGTCGAGCCCGGAGACGATCGAACGCACGCTGCGGGCGGCGTACGCGGCCGGCTCGCGGGAAGTCGTCCTCGACCCGGACGGCCCTCTCACGGCGGAACAGCGGCGCGCGATCGACCGGGTCGCTCGCGGCCGGATCGGGATGTCGGTCGCCGTGGAGTCCGAGACCTCGATGACGGTACGCATCCTCCTGGACGCCGAGGAGGTGTCGGTCGGCCAGTCGCTCCGGCAGCTCTCCTTCGTCGTGCGCTCGATACACCGAGACGCGGTCGACGCCCTGGCGGACCCGGCGGGGTCGGGGGATCCGGCGGCGTTCGACTCGAGGGGTGAGCAGGCCGACCGACTGTCGGCGATGATCGAGCGGTCCGCCGTCCGCGGAGCGGCGGATCTGGCGGAGATCGACGCCCTCGGGTCGACCCGCTCGGAGCTGTTCGAGTCGTGGACCGCGATGCGGGAGTTGCGGCGCGTTCACGAGGCCGCGACGGAGGTCGGGGCCGCCGCGGGACGGTTGGACGCCCCGCCGACCGAGGCCCGGATGGAGGCGTGTCGCGAGATCGGGGATGCGGCCCGTGAGGTCGTCTCCGAGGGGGTCGCCGCCCTCCTCGGCGACGGCGGCGTCGACGCCGCCCGGAGCGCGCTCGACGGCCGTGACCGGACGCGCCGGCGGATCGAGGCGTTCGACCGGCGGCTACCGAAGGGAGACGCCGACGCGTCGGAGCTGCGGCTCGTCTCGCGCGAGCTGCGGCGGACCGCGGAGCGCGGCGGCGACATCGCCGGGATCGCGCTCCGTCGGGCGATCCGACGCGGGGAGACGATAGCCGACCGGGAGTCGGAGCGCGGATCGGCGGAGCCACCGGGCCGATAGTGACGGGTCGGATCGACCGATCGCTCCGCGTTCGGCCGTTCCGTCGGGCGTACTCCTCAAACGCAACGCCTGTAAGCCCTCGGGGAGAGTGGACGGACATGACCGTCTGTGAAGCGCCGGGGAAGGTGTACCTCTTCGGCGAACACGCCGTCGTCTACGGCGAGCCCGCGGTGCCGGCGGCGATCGAGCGCCGGGCGCGGGTGACCGCCGAACCCCGCGAGGACGACCACGTCCGGGTCACCGCCGAGGACCTCTCGCTCGACGGGTTCACCGTCGAGTACACCGGCGGGACCGGCGACCGCCCCGACATCGACGCGCCCGCGCCGCTCGTCGAGGCCGCGATGGGCTACGTCGACGCCGCGGTCCGACAGGCCCGCTCTGCGGCCGACGCGCCCGACGCCGGCTTCGACATCACCGTCGAAAGCGAGATCCCGTTGGGTGCGGGACTGGGGTCGTCGGCCGCGGTCGTCGTCGCGGGGATCGACGCGGCCACGCGCGCGCTCGGCGAGCCGCTCGACCGCGAGGAGCTGGCCGACCGCGCCTACCGCGCCGAGTTCGAGGTCCAGGAGGGCCAGGCCTCCCGCGCGGACACGTTCTGTTCGACGATGGGCGGGGCGGTTCGGGTCGAGGGCGACGACTGCGAGGCGATCGACGCCCCGAACCTCCCGTTCGTGATCGGGTTCGACGGCGGCGCGGGCGACACCGGCGAGCTCGTCGCCGGCGTCCGCGAGCTGCGCGAGGAGTACCGGTTCGCCGCCGACACGGTCCACGCGATCGGCGACATCGTGCGCGACGGCGAGGAGCTGTTGGCCGAGGCGGTCCCCGAGGCGGACCCCTCCCGGGAGCTGCTCGAGGAACTGGGGGACCTGATGGACTTCAACCACGGGTTATTGGCCGCGCTCGGCGTCTCCGCGCGCTCGCTCGACGCGATGGTGTGGGCCGCGCGGGACGCGGGCGCCCACGGCGCGAAGCTCACCGGCGCCGGCGGCGGCGGCTGTATCGTCGCGCTCGACCCCGGCGCGGAGACGCCGACCGCGCTCTCGTTCACGCAGGGGTGTGAGGAGGCGTTCCGCGCCGAACTGGCCACCGAGGGCGTCCGGGTGGTGGAGTCGTGACCGCCGGGACTCCGGCCGGCCGGCCGGCGGATCCGCCCGTCGTGCTCAAGCTCGGCGGGAGCGTGATCACGGAGAAGGACCGGCCCGAGACCGTCGACGAGTCGGCGCTCGCGACCGCCTGCGACGCGGTCGCCGGCGCGCTCGCGGCCGGCGCGGTCGACCGGCTCGTCGTGATCCACGGCGGCGGGAGCTTCGGACACCACCACGCCAGCGAGCACGGGATCTCGACGACCGAGGGCACCCACGACGCCGACGCGGTGATGGACGTTCACGGCGCGATGGCGCGGCTCAACCGGGCCGTCCTCGCGGCGCTTCACGATCGCGACGTGCCCGCGGTCCCCGTCCACCCGCTCTCGCTTTCGGCGCGGCCGGCGGGCGTCGACGGCGACCTCGACCTGCCGCGCTCCTCGACGGCGACGCTGCTCGCGGAGGGGTTCGTCCCGGTGCTTCACGGCGACGGGGTCGCGACCGCCGCCGAGGGCGTGACCGTCGTCTCCGGCGACGAGCTGGTCGTCGAGCTCGCCGCGGGGCTCGACGCCGAGCGCGTGGGCGTCTGCTCGACGGTTCCCGGCGTCCTCGACGGCGACGGAGAGGTGATCGATCGCATCGACTCCTTCGAGGCGGTCGCCGACGCGCTCGGCGCGAGCGACGCGACCGACGTTTCGGGGGGAATGGCGGCGAAGGTCAGGGAACTGCTCGAACTCGACGCGCCCGCGTCCGTCTTCGGCCCCGAGGGGCTGGAGACGTTCCTGCGCGGGGACGCGCCGGGGACGCGGATCGACTGACCCGTCTCGACCCCTCGGGCCCCCTCAGTCGTCCGACTCCGAGACCGGCTCCGCCCCGCGGACGATACACACGTGTCCCCCGTCGGTCGTGTGCGTCAAGACCAGCCGTTCGCGGATCAGTCGGCCGTCCTCGTCGCGGGCGGTGGCCTCGCCGGTCCAGTGGCCCTTCTCCGTCACGACGGGGAGGATCTCCTCGGTGAACCGCTCGATCTCGTCGTCGGGATAGAACGTCTTCCAGTGGCGATCGACGACGTTCTCGGAGGACCGACCGTACACCGAAGCGTACGCCTCGTTGGCGAACAGGTACCGCCCGTCGGCACCGAGGATCCCGATCGGCTCGTTGGCGGCCTCCAGCGCCGCGATGCTGCGTTCGACCTGCCGCATGAGCCGGCTCCTGTCGACCGCGTTCCGGAGCCGGTTGACGAGCACCTCGAACTGGTCGCCGCCGCCGCGCTTCTGGAGGTAGTCGGTGACGCCCGCGGAGATGGCCTCGCTCGCGACCTCCTCCGATCCCTTGCCGGTGAACAGCACGAACGGGAGCTCGGGGTCGTCCTCGCGGACCCACTCGAGGAAGTCGATCCCGGTGCCGTCGGGGAGGTCGTAATCACAGACGACGGCGTCGAAGGACTCCTCGCGATACCGCCCGCGAGCCTCGTCGATCGCCGCGACGGGTTCGTGATCGACGGCCGGTGCGAGGCGATCGAGGTACGTCGCCGTGAGGTCGGCGAAGGCGGCGTCGTCCTCGACGTGAAGAAGCCGGATCGGGAGGCTCGACTCCGAGCCGTCGTACATACGCAATCCGTATCTCGGCGTGGCATAAGCCCTTCGGCGTTCGGTTCGACCGCCGTACCGAACCCTTATTCGCGCCACCGCCCTCCTCCCGGACATGAACGAAGCGGACGTCAGAGCGCGACTGCGGGAGGTCGACGACCCCGACCTCGGGGACGACGTGGTCTCGCTCGGGCTGGTGAACGGGATCGACCTCGACGAGGGGGACGAAACGGTTCACGTCTCGTTGGCGCTCGGTGCCCCGTTCTCGCCACACGAATCGGCGATCGCCGACGACGTGCGGGCGGCGCTCGCGGACACGGGCCTCGACGTGGAGCTGTCGGCGTCGATCCCCGACGACCTGTCGGCGGCCGAGCAGGTGTTGCCCGGCGTCGAGAACGTGATCGCGGTCGCCTCCGGCAAGGGCGGCGTGGGGAAATCGACGGTGGCGGTGAACCTCGCGGCGGGGCTCTCCGAACTCGGCGCGCGGGTCGGCCTCTTCGACACGGACGTGTACGGTCCGAACGTCCCGCGGATGGTCTCGGCCGAGGAGCGCCCGCAGACCGACGGCGAGACGATCGTGCCGCCGGAGCGGTACGGGGTGAAGCTCATGAGCATGGACTTCCTCACCGGCGAGGACGACCCCGTGATCTGGCGCGGCCCGATGGTCCACAAGATCATCACCCAGCTCGTCGAGGACGTCGAGTGGGGCGAGCTCGACTACCTCGTGATGGACCTGCCGCCGGGAACGGGCGACACCCAGCTCACGATCCTCCAGACCCTGCCGCTGACGGGGGCGGTGATCGTCACCACGCCGCAGGACGTGGCGCTCGACGACGCGGTGAAGGGGCTCCGGATGTTCGGCAAACACGACACGAACGTGCTCGGGATCGCGGAGAACATGTCCGGGTTCCGGTGTCCCGACTGCGGCGGCTTCCACGAGATATTCGGCTCCGGCGGCGGGAAGGCGCTCGCGGCCGACCACGACCTCCCGTTCCTCGGCGGCATCCCGCTCGATCCGGCCGTGCGAACCGGCGGCGACGACGGCGCGCCGGTCGTGCTCGGGGAGGGCGACACCGCCGACGCGTTCCGGGTGCTCGTCGAGAACGTCGCGAACAACGCCGGCGTCGTCCGACGCCGCGAGGCCAGCGAGGGACGATGACCGGGGGCGAGGAACGGGAGGAACGCGGGAACGATCCCGGCGACGAGGGCGACGAGTCAGCGGACCCGCTCGAGGCCGCCGGGGTCGACCCGGTCGTGCCGGAGTCGGCGACCGACGCGGCGGGCGAGGCGTTCGCGGACGACGCCGAGGTCCGGGAGTTCCTCCGGGAGGTCGCCGACGACGTGCGGGGCGACAGCTCCGAGAGCAAGCAGCTCTCCGCGGTGTTGTACCGCGTGTCGGACCTGTACGACCCCGCGGAGTCGACCTCGCCCGAGGAGATCTATCTCAACGTCCGCCACATCATGCGGATCAAAGAACAGGGCGGGATCGAGCGGTAGTCCGGGACCGGAGACGGTCGGAAGCCAGGGCAGGGAGTTGAACCCCGGAAATCTCGATTACAAGTCGAGTGCATGAACCACCCATGCTCCCCTGGCGCGGCCGGACGTTCTCGGCGCTCGTATGAGTGCGTGTCGCTTTCGGCGAACCTCCCGGGACGATCTCCGGGACGACTCACGCCTCGTCGTCGAGCTCCTTGCGGAGTTCGACCCGGTGGAGGTCGTACCCGTGGTCGGCGTAGAACGCCCGCGCCCGCTCGTTGTCCGCGAGCGCCTCCAGCGCGACCGCGTCCGCGCCCGCCTCCGCCAGCTCGCGCTCGGCCGCCGCGAGCAGCGCCGATCCGATCCCCTCGCCGCGCCGATCCGGGATCACGAAGAGGTTGCTCACGACGCCGCGCGTCCGGTCGCGATCGTAGCCGTCGCGCTCGATCGAGAACGCGACGAAGCCGACGATCGACTCCTCGGCGGCCGTTCCGTCGTCCGTTCGATCGTTCCCCTCGTCGTCCCTCCCGGCGTTCTCCTCGGCCGGACCCTCGCCCCGCGCCACGAGCAGCTCGCCGGTGACGACGCTCCGGGCGACCCACTCCCTGACCGCGGCCCGGTTCTCCGACGCGAGCAGCGTCGACCCGTGGCGGCGCTGGCCGCGGGCGAGCGCCACCCACTGGTCCGTGACCGCGTCGACGTCGTCGACGGTCGCAGCGACGATCCGCGGCTCCTCGAGGTTCGACACGACTCGTGGTAGTGCCCTCCCGCGCTTGAGCCTGCCGCTCGATCCGTCCGCTCAGACCTCCCGACAGTTCGGACAGATGGCCTGTCCGTTCGCGTCCGCGAGGTCCGGTACGAGCGCGCCGCACACCTCACAGACCCCCTGCGTCGGGACGCCTCCGGCGTCCGTCGAGGACGCGGTCCGAGCCCGCTCGGATCCCCGCGCCGCGTCGGCGGTCCCCGACCGCGTCGTCTCGAGGCGCGCGCCGTTCCGCACGTCGGCGGCGACCGTCGGCTCCTCGGGGGATCCTCCTCCCGCGCCGCGCCCGCGGCGAGCGAGTCGCGGGCGGTGACGACCCCGACCGCCTCCCCGTCGGCGGCGACGACGACGCGATCCACGCCCTCCGCGACCAGCCGCTCCTCGACGGCCCGCAGCCCGTCGTCGGGCGCGACCGTCGGCAGCGGCGGGCGCATCACCGAGCCCACGGTCGCGTCGTCGACGTCGCCCTCGAGGACGGCCGCGAGCGCGTCCCGCGCGGCGAGCCGGCCGACGGCCTCCCCGCCGCGGAGGACGACCAGGCAGTCGGTTCCCTCCTCGACCAACAGCTCGGCCGCGTCGGCGAGCGGGTCCGACTCGCTGACCCCGAGGAACTCCCGATGCATCACGTCGCGAACCGTGGTATCTATGCGCATACTGGCGGATCGGCGGCGAACGGCTAAAAACTGCCCCCGGTACCGTTATCACGCCTCCGGGCGTAGGACCCGCTTCGGCCGACGATCCGGGTCGACGGGGGGCGAGGGCGGCGGACGGTTCCGGATCGACGGGCGGTTCCGGACTGCGGGTGGTCCGGACGACGGACGGTCCCGAACCGCGGGTGGTCCGGAACGCGGGGCGAAAGCGAGGCTTGAAACGCCCCGGCGTCGGAACGCGGGTATGACCATTCCCTCGTTCGTGATCGGGATCGCGGGGGGGACCGGCGCGGGAAAGACGACGGTCTCCCGGCTCGTCACGCAGAACCTCGGCGACGCCGTCACGCGGATCCCGCTCGACAACTACTACGAGGACCGCTCGGAGCTCTCCTTCGAGGAGCGCCAGGAGGTCAACTACGACCATCCGTCCGCCTTCGAATGGGACCTGCTCCGCGATCACCTCGAGACGCTGTTGGAGGGGCGGCCGGTCGAGATGCCCCAGTACGACTTCGAGGTCCACAACCGCAAGGAGGAGCGCGTCACCGTCGAGCCGACCGACGTCATCGTGCTCGAGGGGATCCTCGCGCTCCACGACGAGGAGATAAACGGGATGATGGACCTCCGGCTGTACGTCGAGACGGACGCCGACGTGCGGATCCTCCGGCGGATCCGTCGGGACGTGCTCGAGCGCGGCCGCGACCTCGAGGGCGTCATCGACCAGTACCTCTCGACGGTGAAGCCGATGCACGAGCGGTTCATCGAGCCGACGAAGGGTCACGCCGACCTGATCATCCCGGAGGGGGCGAACAGCGTGGCGGTCAACCTGATCGAGGAGAAGCTCCACGCCGAGATCGAGGGGAACGCTGTGCGCAACTGGGAGCGCGGGAGCCTGGAGCGCGAACTCGCCGAGAAGCGGTCGCCGGACCTCGACGCGGAGAACTGAGAGGGCCGGTCGGGGCGTACCGCACCCGCGATCGTCGCGGGTCAGTCGAGGCGTACGTCCGGATCAGCCGAGGCGCTCGTCGAGGATGAGCCGGGTCTTCGTGGATTTGACGTCGTCGAGTTCGCGCGCCTGCGTGATGAGTTCGTTGACGGCGCGAGTGTCGACCGCGTCGACGACGAGGACGATGTCGTCCTCGCCGGAGACCTGCCAGACGAAGTCCACCTCCTCCCACTCCACCATGCGCTCGCCGACGGCCGCGGTGTCGACGTTCATCTCCACGGATATCTCGATCATCGCCTTCACGTTGCCGGTCCGGGTGGTCACCGTGAACCGCTCGATGATGCCCTCCTCGGTCAGCCGGTCGACGCGGTTGCGGACCGTCCCCTCGGAGGTGCCGACCCGGTCGGCGATCTCGGTGTAGGGGGTTCGCGCGTCCCGTCGCAGGATCGAGAGGATCCGGCGGTCGAGGTCGTCCATACGGCAGGGAGGGTCGGCGGCGACTTACCGCTTACGAAGATCGTAACGCTTCTTCGAACTCCACAGCGAGATCGACCCGTGAGTGCGATGTTCGCAGTCAAGCTCGGGGGTCTCCGGAGAGGGGGGAGCTCCTCCTACTCGGATGCGGTCAATACAGCCGAAGGAGTGAGCGATCGCCGGGGCGGTGGCGCGCCTGCGAGCGCCCGACAGGGCGCGAGCAGCACGCGAGGGACGCGGCGAGCGGAGCGAGCCGCGAGGTTGGGGAGGCGTGAGGTGCGGGGCGGTTGCGGTCGGGTGGGACTCAAAGGGGCAGCCGGCTCCGGGAAGACGGCCGACGCAAGCACCGCAGGAGCGAGCAACGCGAGCGACGAGGAGCACAGCAAGGTCCTCGATCGGAGCCGGCTGGGGCTTTGAAAGAGTTCACCGCCCCAGCAACGATCCCTTTCTTATCACCCCGATCTCTACTGAAATACCCGTTCTATAAGCAATCTCTAACGCCCGGGGGGTTCACCGACCACCGCGTCGAAAGGGATCTCCTCGGGATCGCGTCGCGCCCGGTATCCCGACGACGCCGGCCCCCGGATTCCGTTACGAATTTCGTAGCTCACCTTCGAACGACGCATTTAATACGGTTCGTTCGTACGTATCTCGTAATGTCGGACGCCTATATCGCGCTGGCCGACGGACGCGTGCTCGAAGCGCGCGCCCGTGCGCCGGGGCGGACACGTGGTGAACTCGTGTTCACGACCGCGTACACCGGCTACGAGGAATCGCTGACCGACCCCTCCTACGCCGAGCAAGTGTTGACCTTCTCGTACCCCCTGATCGGAAACTACGGCGTCCGAGAGGAGCGGTTCGAGTCCGACTCCGTCCAGCCGCGCGCGGCGATCGCCCGCGAGATGACCGACGACGTCGCCGACTGGCTCGAGAGCGAGGGCGTCCCGGCGATCGACCACCTCGACACCCGCGAGATCGTCACTACCGTCCGCGAGGAGGGCGCGATGGCCTGCGGCATCGCCGCCGGCGAGGACGCGACTCCCGAGGACGCGGTCGCGGAGATGGAGGAGTGTAAGCCGATGAGCGCGCACGTCGACATCGGCGCGCAGGTGTCGGTGACGGAGCCGACCGTCCACGAGGGCGGCGACGAGGCCACCGTCGCCATGCTCGACTGCGGCGCGAAGGGCTCGATCATCTCCTCGCTCACGGAGCGCGGCGCGGACGTCCACGTCCTCCCGTACGACGCGACCCCCGAGGACGTGGCGGCGGTCGAGCCCGACGTGCTGTTCGTCTCGAACGGCCCCGGCGACCCGGAGAACTTCGTCGCCGCCCACGAGGTCGTCGACGCCTTCGCCGGCGAGGTTCCGATGGCCGGGATCTGTCTCGGCCAGCAGGTGATCACCAGCGCGCTCGGCGGCTCGACGGAGAAGATGTCGTTCGGCCACCGCGGCGTCAACCAGCCGGTCAAGGACCTCCGTACCGACCGGGTCGTGATGACCACCCAGAACCACGGCTACACCGTCTCCGACACCGGCCCGCTCGAGGTGACCCAGGTGAACGTCAACGACGACACCGTCGAGGGGCTCGACAGCGAGGAGCTCGACGTCATCACCCGCCAGTACCACCCCGAGGCGAACCCCGGCCCGCACGACTCGCTCGGCTTCTTCGACGAGGTGCTGGCGCTGGCGGAGTCGCGCCAGCCCGTGGCCGCCGACTGAAAGGGATCCGACCCCGGAGTTCTCCGATCGACGGATCCGGTCTCCCGACGACGGGGTCCGGTCTCCCGACGACGGGGTCCGGTCTCCCGACGACGGGGTCCGGTCTCCCGACGACGCGTCCCGTCCCCGCACCCGCCTGACCGCCGGAGTACCAGTCCTCCACCGACGCCCCCGTCCGGACGGCGTCCGCCACGCGTCGCCCAGCGTCCGCCACGCGTCGCTCGACCGCTTCCGGCGGCGTTTTCACCCGTGGCCTCCCAGAGACCTCCATGACACGCGAGGTCCTCCTCACCAACGACGACGGGATCGACGCGGCCGGGATCCGGGCGCTCTCGGAGGCGCTCTCCGCCGAGTACGACGTGACCGTCGTCGCGCCGGCGACGAACCAGTCGGGCGTGGGCGGGAACCGGTCGTGGTGGGAGACCACGATCGAGTACACGGAGCGCGACCTCGGCTACGCGGTGGAGGGGACGCCCGCCGACTGCGTCGCCGTCGCGGCGGTCGCGCTCGAGTTGGAGCCCGACGTCGTCGTCTCCGGCTGCAACCACGGCCCGAACATCGGCGCGCACGTCCTCGGCCAGTCGGGGACCGTCGGCGCGGCCATGGAGGCGGCGTTCCTCGGGACGCCCGCCATCGCGGTCTCGCTGTACGACCGCGGCAACCTCCCGATCCCGCCGACGGTCTCCCACGACGACTTCGCGCTCGCCGGGCGGGTCGCGGCCGACCTCGTCGCCCGCGTCGACGACGAGGGCCGCCTCCCGTTCGGCGCGGACGTGCTCAACGTCAACGTCCCCGCCGCGGACGACGAGGCCGCCGTCGACCCGACCTACCGGCTGACGGAGCCCGCCCGCGGCTTCGACGTGATCGAGTTCCACCCCGGCACGGAGGCGGCGGGTGAGGAGGAAGAAAACGCGACCGGAACCGCGGGCGACGGTGATCCCGGCGGCGACGCCTCCGGCTTCGGCGAGCGCCGCGGCGAGATGGGGATGGAGCTGCGCGACCGCTTCTGGCGGGAGTTCCTCCGCGGGGACGTGGCCGACGACCCCGGCTCGGACCGGCGCGCGACGGTCGAGGGCGAGGTGAGCGTCTCGCCGCTGTCCTCCTCGCGGTCGGTCGTCGGCGACCGCGTCGGCGAGACGGTCGACGTCGCGGGCGAGACGCTCGCAGTCGACGACGAAACCCTCGAGGCTGCCGGCGAGTAGCCCTCCCGAATCCGGCGAGTAGCCCTCCCGAATCCGGCGAGCAGTTCTCTCGGCCCAGACGAGCCCCCTACTGGAGCCGACGAGCGACCCTACCGGAGCCGACGAGAGCCCTCGGTGAACTCGGAGGCGAGCCGACCCAGGTACCAGACGAGAAGCAGTCCGAGCAGGAGTCCGCCGCCGGCCGCGATCGCCACCTGACCGACCGTCGGGTCGCCGAGCAGCGTGATGAGCGGCGGTGAGACGGCCACCAGAAGCAGGAACCCGAGCTTTATTTTGCGATTGCCGGCATCGCGTTCCTCCCGCGACATCGGCTCTACCATCCCGCACCCCCGGGACGTGTGCGTCCCGATCGGAACCCTCGCGTCTCCATGCCCGCCCTCAGAACCCGAGCGGCTATAATTCCGCGGACCTGCCTCGACTTGATTCTCGGCCTCGGACCGATCATCGACGCCGAACTGACCGCCGACTCCGGACCGATCCGCCGAGTAGGTCGTCGAGCACATATAAACGTCGCGACCGTTCACGCCGCCGAGGCGGGCTGACGGGCGTGAACGGTCTCGACGGTTTATGTTCGCGGGTCGCCGAGGAGTCGACGCCCCTACCCGCGGCCCCGACGGCGGGACGGGAGCGGACGGGTCGCCGGCCGCCCGCCGACGCGATCCGCGTCTCCCGCCGTGACGCCGACGGTTTCGCGGCGTTTTTGAGTCGCCCCGACGAGCCGACGGTATGGACGACGAACTCCGCGAGCGGGTCGAGGCGGCCGGCGAGACGGCCGCGCTCTTCAACGCGCTCAAACACGACGGCGACCCGGACGTGGGCGCGATCATGGGTCCGCTGATGGGCGAGAACCCCGAGTTCCGCCCGCACGGCGACGAGATACCCGGCCTGCTCGCGCCGATCGTGAACCGCGTCGCGGCGATGGACGAGGCGGAGCGACGCGACCGGCTCGGCGAGCTGGCCCCCGAGCGACTCGCGGAACTCGAGGCCGACGACGAGACGGACGAGCACGTCCTCCCCGACCTGCCGAACGCGGAGACGGGGGAGGTCGTGATGCGCGCCGCGCCGAACCCCAACGGCCCCTGGCACATCGGCCACGCCCGGATGCCCGCCGTGATCGGGACGTACAAGGAGCGCTACGACGGCGAGTTCATCTGCCGGTTCGACGACACCGACCCCGAGACGAAACGGCCCGACCTCGACGCGTACGACGCGATCCTCGAGGACGTCGAGTACCTCGGCTTCGAGGCCGACCGCGTGCTGAAGGCCTCCGACCGGCTCGAGACCTACTACGAGCACGCCCGCGAGCTGATCGACCGCGACGGCGCGTACACCTGCTCGTGTGCCGGCGAGGCGTTCTCGGAGCTGAAGAACGACGGCGAGCCCTGCCCACACCGCGGGAAGGACGAGGCGACCGTCCGCGAGGAGTTCGAGGCCATGGTCGACGGCGAGTACGGCTCCGGCGAGATGGTCCTCCGGGTGCGGACCGACATCGACCACAAGAACCCGGCGCTGCGCGACTGGGTCGCGTTCCGCATGATCGACACGCCGCACCCGCGCGAGGAGGCGGCGGAGTACCGCTGTTGGCCCATGCTCGACTTCCAGTCCGGCGTCGACGACCACCTCACGGGCGTCACCCACATCATCCGCGGCATCGACCTCCAGGACTCCGCGAAGCGCCAGCGCTTCGTCTACGACTACTTCGGCTGGGAGTACCCCGAGGTGCTTCACTGGGGGCACGTCCAAGTCGACGAGTACGACGTGAAGCTCTCCACGTCGACGATCAAGGAGCTGATCGCCGACGGCGAGCTGACCGGCTGGGACGACCCGCGCGCGCCGACCATTCGATCGGTCCGCCGGCGCGGGATCCGCGGCGAGGCGCTCGTCGAGTCGATGACCGACCTCGGGATGTCGACCTCCGACGTGGACCTGGCGATGTCGTCGGTGTACGCGAACAACCGCGACCTCGTCGACGACGAGGCGGACCGGTTCTTCCTCGTGCGCGACCGCGAGGACGACCCGGCGGTCGAGCTGCCGGTCGTCGACGGCGACGCCCCCGCGCCGGCGGCCGGAAGCCCCGCGCGACACCCCGACCACCCCGACCGCGGCGACCGGACGATCCCGGCGGGGCGGGTCCTCGTCGAGGAGTCGGACCTCCCGCCCGCCGGCGAGCGCGTCTGGCTGAAGGGGTACGGTCCCGTGCGCCGCGAGGCCGACGAGCTCGTCTACCTCGACGCCGACATCGACGTGGTCCGCGACGGCGACGTCGACGTGGTCCACTGGGTGCCCGCGGCGGAGTCGCTCGGGACGCTCATGCGCACCCTCGAGGGCGACGTGCGCGGCTACGCCGAGCCGGCGGTCGCCGACGCCGCCGTCGACGACGTGGTCCAGTTCGAGCGGATCGGCTTCGCCCGGCTCGACTCGTTCGACCCGGCCGGCACCGACGAGCCGGACGGCCCGACCGGCGAGGAGGAGCTCGTGGCGTACTTCGCCCACCCGTGAGACTTCGGCCTCGATCCCGAGGTCGGCGCGGTCGCCGCGTACCGGGCTGACGGACCGCCGGCTACGGGACGGCGACGAGGGCCCGTTGGATCGCGTGTATCGGTTCGAGCCACGTCAGCGCGTGGAACGCCGCAACGGGAACGAGGTTATCGGAGAGCTCGTATAACCCGCCGAACACGAGCCCGGCACCGAAGAGCTCGACGAACGTCGTCGCGACCGCCGCGCCGCCCGCGCCGCTCAACACGGAGAACAGCGCGTGCGACAGCGCGAAACAGCCGCCGGAGAGCACGACGACGGTGCCGGCGGAGAACGACGCCCGGAGGCGCGTCTGAACGAGCCCGCGGTAGAACAGCTCCTCGGCCGGTGCCGCGAACGCGACCCAGGCGACGAGGACGAGCGGCCACAGGGCCGGCCGGGCGTGCCAGACGAAGTCGTGGTCGACGGTCCCGGTGACCGGCTCCGAGGAGAGCCCCAGCGTCGCGATCAGCGCGTCCGTCGCCGTGCCCACCGCGACGACGGCGAGGAACGCGCCGACGACGGCCACCGCGTCACGCGGTCCCGGTCGCCGGAACCGCGCGTACCGGGACCACTCGCCGGTGTAGGCGACGTACCCGACCGCGAACGCGCCGAAACCGAACTGGACGCCGCGACTGCTCACGACGTAGATCGCGTCGGGAGTCGTCGCCGTCACCAACCCGAACGACCCGGGGAGCATCGCTCCCAGCAGGCCGGCCGCCGACCCGGCGAGCGTCAGCGCCAGCGCGACGAGGACCGTCCGCGACCGCGGGCGGAGGCGGATCCGTTCTCGTATCGTCATCGTGGCCGGAGTGAGCCGCGTCAGTGATAGTTCCTTGACACGCTCAAAACGACGTTTGAACCACGGAGAGCGTGTGTGACGGATGGTTCCTCGAGAGCGACCGCTCACCCGGCGTCGCGGAGTTTAACTACCGAGGCGCGAAATCCAGAGCAAGATGGGCATCGACCCGAACTTCGAGCGGAACCTGGAGCGGACCGGCGAGGAGCACGACGTCGACGTGTGGGGGCCGGTCGAGCCGCCCGAGAAACTCGGGATCCGCGGGACCCACGTCGCCGTCGACTTCGACATCTGTCTGGCCGACGGGGCGTGTCTGGAGGACTGTCCCGTCGACGTCTTCGACTGGGTCGACACGCCCGGCCACCCCGAGTCCGACCGGAAGGCGAACCCGACCGACGAGGACCAGTGTATCGACTGTATGCTGTGTGTCGACGTCTGTCCGGTCGACGCCATCGACGTCGACCCCGGCCGCGAGAACCGGATCTGAGGTCGGTCGTCCCCTACTCTCCCCGCTCTTCCCCTACCCCGCTCTTCCCCTACCCCGCTCTTCCCCTCCCTTCCCGAGGTTACAAGACTCCTCGAGGGAAGCCACGGGTATGTTCGGAACCAGCGGGATCCGCGGGCCCGTCGGCGAGGAAGTCACCGCCGCCGTCGCGCTCGACGTGGGCCGTGCGGTCGGCACCGAGGCGGACCGGGTCGTGGTCGGACGCGACGCGCGAGAGACGGGCGAGACGCTCCGCGACGCGTTGGTCGCGGGGCTCCGCGAGACCGGCGCGGACGTGGTCGACGTCGGCCGCGCGGCGACCCCCACGGTCGCGCGAGCGATCGGCACTCGAGACGCCGACGCCGGGATCGTCGTGACCGCCTCGCACAACCCGGCACCCGACAACGGGCTCAAGCTGTGGACCCCCTCGGGACAGGCGTACCCGCCGGCCCGACAGGACGTCATCGAGGAGCGGATCCGCGAGGGGGCGTTCGACCTCGCCGACTGGGAGGGACAGGGCGGGTACGACCGCTGGAACGCGGCGACTGACCGCCACCGCGACGCGCTCGTCGCGGCCGGCGAGCGCGCAGCCAGTAAGCGCGCGGCGGAGACGCGCGGGACCGGAGTCCCCGCATCCGGTCCCCTCGCCGACCTCTCCGTCGTCGTCGACGCCGGGAACGGCATGGGCGGCGTGACCGCAGACGCGCTCCACGACCTCGGCGCCGCCGTCGAGACGCTCAACGCGACGCCGGACGGCCGGTTCCCCGCCCGCCCGAGCGAGCCGACCGCCGAGAACTGCGCGACGCTCGCCGCGACGGTCGAGGCCGTCGACGCCGACCTCGGGATCGCCCACGACGGCGACGCCGACCGCATGATGGCGGTCACGGACGCGGGCGAGTTCGTCCCCGGCGACCTGCTCCTCGCCGTCTTCGGCCGGGCGGCGGCTGACGAGGGCGACCACGTCGCCGCGCCGGTCGACACGAGCCTCGCGGCCGCGGACGCGCTCGCGGAGGTCGGCGCGGAACTCGTCTACACGCGCGTCGGCGACGTGTACGTGGCGGAACGCGCCGCGGAGGCGGGGGTCGCCTTCGGCGGCGAGCCCTCCGGCGCGTGGATCTTCCCGGAGGAGACGCTGTGTCCGGACGGCCCGCTCGCGGCGGTCCGGCTCGCCGCGCTCGCCGCGGAGACCCCCCTCTCGGAGCGGGTCGCGGCGATGGAGCGGTACCCGATCCGGCGGCGCTCGGTCGAGACCGAGCACAAGGCCGCCGCGATGGAACTGATCGCGGCGCGCGTGACCGACGAGTTCGACGAGGTCTCGACGCTCGACGGCGTCCGCGCCGACGCCGACGAGGGGTGGTTCCTCCTGCGGGCCTCGGGGACCGAGCCGCTGATCCGGATCACGGCGGAGGCGCGCGAGGCCGACGCCGCGAACGCCCTGCTGGAGCGCGCGATCGGGATCGTCGACCGCGCGCTCGCGGACGTGGCCGACCGTTGAGGTCGACGACCGGCGTCCGACGTCGCAATACCTTTCCCGGCGTCGGCTGACGTGTTCGGTATGCAGACCGTCGTACTCGCGGCCGGCGAGGGGACGCGGATGCGTCCGCTCACGGCCAACACGCCGAAGCCGATGCTGCCGGTCGCCGGAAAGCCGCTCGTCGTCCGCTGTCTCGAGGACGCGATCGAGTCGGGCGCGAGCCGGGTCGTCGTCGTCGTCGGCTACGAGGCGGACGCGGTCCGGACGGCGATCGCCGACCGCGACTGGCCGGTCTCCGTCGAGACCGTCACGCAGGCCGAACGGCGCGGGACGGCGGACGCCGTCCGCACCGCCCGGAGCGAACTCGAAGAGGAGCCGTTCGTCGTGTTGAACGGCGACGCCCTCTACGACCGCGGGTCGCTCGCGGAGCTGTACGACGGGGACGCCGCGGTCGGCTCCTACCGCGTCGAGGACCCCTCCTCCTACGGGGTGTTGCGCGTCGCGGACGGCCGGGTCGAGGGCGTCGTCGAGAAGCCCGCGGACCCGCCCTCGGACCTCGTCAACACGGGCGCGTACGTCTTCCCGGCCGCGGCGCTCGCGTGGCTCGACGTCGACGAGAGCGAGCGCGGCGAGCTGGAGCTCACCGACGTGCTCCAGCGGGCGTGTGAGACGACGGACGTGCGCGCGGTCCCCTTCGACCGCTGGCTCGACGTGGGTCGGCCGTGGGAGCTGCTCGCGGCCAACGAGTGGAAGCTCGCGGAGCGCGACCGCGAGGTCGGCGGCGACGTGAGCGACGACGCCGAGATCAGGGGCACGGTCGTCGTCGAGAACGGCGCGACGATCGAGCCCGGCGTCGTGATCGAGGGGCCGGCGTACGTCGCCGCCGGCAGCCACGTCGGCCCCAACGCGTACGTCCGGGGCGCGACGTACCTCGGCCCCGACACGCGGGTCGGCCACGGCGTCGAGGTGAAAAACAGCGTCGTGATGGCCGACTCGGCGGTTCCACACCTCACCTACCTCGGCGACAGCGTGCTCGGCGAGGACGTCAACCTCGGCGCGGGGACGACCGTCGCGAACCTCAGACACGACGGCGAGCCGGTCGAACTCACGGTGAAGGGCGACCGGGTGAGCACGGGCCGCCGGAAGTTCGGGATCGTCTGCGGCGACGGCGTCCGCACCGGGATCAACTGTACGATCAACGTCGGGATCGTCCTCTCCTCCGGCGCGACCGTCGCGCCGGGCGAGACGGTGCTGCGGGACCGGTGAGAGGAGGCGAGATCGGCCGTGTACAGGAAGGGCCACGTCGGGGCCGCGCTCGCGGCGTACGCGCCGGTCGGGTTCGGCCTCGCCGCGCTCGCCGGGCTCGAACTCGCGGCGGTCGGGGCCGTGGTCGTCGCCTGGACGGCGATGGTTCCCGACCTGGACACGCAGGTCCCGTTCGTGAAACACCGCGGGATCACCCACACCGTCTGGTTCGCGCTCGCGGTCGGCGTCGCGTTCGGTCTCGTCGGCGGGATCGTCGGACTCGGGAGCGGGGCGGTCGCGGCCCTCGCGCTCGCCGCGCTCGGGTTCGTCCTCGGCGCGGGGACGATCGGCTCGCACCTCCTCGCCGACGCGATCACGCCGATGGGGATCCGGCCGTACGCGCCCGTCAGGGACGACCACTACACCCTCGATCTGGTGACGGCGGCGAACCCGGTCGCGAACTACGTCCTGCTCGTCGGCGGCGGCGCGGTCGCCGGGATCGCGGTGCTCGCCGGGACGGCCGTCGGCGGGTGAGACGGGTCGGCGACGATCAGCCGGGGCGACGGCGGGTGAGCCGAGGAGACGGCGAGCAGCGGGTGAGGCGGTCGTCCGGACTCAGTCGATCGGGTCCAGCCCGACGTCGCGTCGAACCGCGTCGACGTACTCGCGCGTGAGTTCCCCGAGCCCGTGATCGACCTCGTAGCCGAGGTCGGACCGGGCGCGTGCGAGCGAGAGCCCCTGTGCCGACCAGTCGCGGTCGGCGTCGTCGGTCACGGTCACGTCGGCGTCCGGGAGGAGCCGGCGGACCGCCTCGGCGGCCTCCGCGACGGTCGCGACCTCGCCGCGGACGTTGTAGACGCCGCGTTCGAGGTCGCTCGCGGGTGCCAGCGCGGCGCGCCGGAACGCGTCGGCGGCGTCCCGCACGGAGAGCCAGCTCACGGCGGTCCCGCCGCCCTCGACGCGAACGGGGTCGCCGACCGCCGGCCGCTCGAAGAGCTCTGAGAACGCCGTGAAACTCCGTCTGAACGGCCCGAAGACGCCGGTCGGTCGGAGCGCGACCGCGGGGACGCCGTGGTCCTCCCGGTAGCGTCGCGAGAGGCACTCGGCGTGGCGCTTCGCGGCGGCGTACGGCGAGTCGGGCGACAACAGCGCGTCCTCGGCGACGGGCCCGTCGTACGCCGATCCGGGGCCGTACACCGTCTCGCTCGACGTCATCACGACGCGGTCGATCCGGTCGCCGAAGAGCCGGGCGGCCTCGAGCACGTGGTTCGCGCCGAGCGCGTTCACCCGCGTGGCCGCGAGCTCGTCCGTTCGAACGTCCTCGCTCAAGAGGGCGGCCAGGTGGACGAGCCGCGTGGCTCCCGTCTCGCGGACCGCCCGGGCGAGCGAGGCGACGTCCGTCACGTCGCCGCGTCGGACCTCGACCGCTTCCGCGACGCCGAGCCGTTCGAGGAGCGCGGCGTCGGGCGCGGCGTCGAAGGCGACGACCTCGTGGCCGTCGTCGACCAGCAGCCGGGCGAGGTGTGACCCGATGAAGCCCGTGCCGCCGGTCACCAGTACCGTCTCGGTTCCCGCGTCGGTGTCGGAGGTAGTCACGGCCTGATCGGCGTCCGACGCCGGTTGGGTGTACCGGTCCCGGCAGTATCGGGAGCCGGGATCGTCGGACGGAACTCGGGACTGTCGATGCGTATCGTCGACGGGAGAAGTATGGCCGGGGTGGGCTCCGAACCCACGATCTCCGCATGTCCCAGGTCCGAGGCTCGGCGGAGCCACGGGAAGGACGCGGACGCTTCCAAGGCGTCACCGCACCGAATCTCTGAACCCTATGAGTGCGGCGCTATGTCCAGCTAAGCCACCCGGCCTCACGCTTACGTATCGCGATGACACCCTTTAACCTTCCCATCCGTCGGGGGTCTGTGAGGGGTGCGCACGCCCCGGCCATCCGCGGGACGTTCGGGCGGGCGGATCGGCGACCGAGAGGCGGATCCATGACCGAGAACCGGACCCCGCGGATTTATGCCGGACGCCGCGGACGTTCGGCGTATGAGCCTTCCGGACCTACTGTCGGGGGCCGCCGGCGACGAGGAGGTCGTCGCGCGGGTCCCGCTCGGGGGGGACGACCTCCTCGCGGTCACGCCCACGCGAACGCTCGTGTACCGCGCCGACGGCCTGCTCTCCGACGAGACCGTCGAGGAGTACCCGCACGACGCCGAGCGGATCGCGGTCTCGACCGGCCGCCGGAAGTCGAAGGTCGTCTTCGGCTACGGTCTCGACGGCGAGGAGACGCTGACGGTCCCGTCCAAGCGCCTCGACGACGTGGTCCACCCCGTTCTCGCCGGGGTGCTCTCCGCGCGCGGCGTGACCGACGCCGGCGAGTCGGTCGAGCGCACGTTCCGCTTCTCGGAGCTCACCCTCGTCGTCACCGACAGCCGGCTCGTGAAACACGTCGGCTCGGCCGTCTGGGACGAGGAGTTCGAGGAGTTCCCGTACGCCGATCTGACCGACCTCGACTTCGAGGAGGGGACCGTCGCGACCGCGGTCGTGCTCACACACGACGGGCGCTCCGAGCGGTTCAAAGCCCCCAACGAGTCGGCACGAGCCGTCAAGGAGAGCCTCGTCGAAGCGGTGTGTGCGTTCCACGGGGTCGGGAGCCTCGAGGAGCTCCGAGTGGCCGTCGCGGACGACGACGAGGACGGGGGAGCCGCGGCGTCGACCGGCACGACCGACTTCGGCGAGGGCCCCGACCCGCTTTCGGCGTCGCCGGCGGCCGACGCGGAGGCGGCGGCCGAGATGGAGTCCCCGTTCGAACCCGATCCGAACGCCGATCGCGGGACGGACGCCGATCCGACGGCGGTCTCCGAACCGAGCGCCGAAACGGACGCCGATGGCTCGACCGAGGCCGGCGTCTCGACGGGGACCGGCTTCGACCGCGGCGGCACCGGCTCCGCCGAGGCGACCGACGCCGCCGCGGGGACGACCGACGCCGACACGACCGCCGGGAGCGACCCCCTCTCAGACGAGTTCGACGGGGGCTCGGCGGACGCGACCGACGCGGGTTCCGGCCGAACGGGGAACTCGGCGGATCCGACGACAGCGTCGGACCCCGCGGACCCGACGACGGCGTCGGACCCCGCGGACCCGACGACCCCCACGGAGTCGGAGGCGTCGGCGGGATCGGACGGCTTCGAGGGGTCGCCCTTCGAGAGCGCGGGCGTCGAGGACGACGACCTCGCCGCCGAGGTCGCGGCGCTCCGACAGACCGTCGAGGCGCAGTCGGCGAAGCTCGAGCGACAGTCGGAGCTCATCGAGCGGCTCATCGAGGAGCTGCGGCAGGGCCGATAACTCCGACAGGACCGATAGCGACCTCACTCGGCGTCCCGGCCGGTCACCTTCCGCACGCACGAGGAGCCGAACGGTCCGAGCTCGCCGGCCTCGAATCGCACGAAGTGTCCGGTCGTGATCCCCGCGCCGCACCGCTTACACTCGAACTCGCCCTCGCGGGCGACCACCTGGCTGTCGTACTCCACGTAGGTGCCGCCCCGCAGGACGCGCAGTCGGGCGTTCTCGCGGTCGATCACGCCGCGTTTCTCCGCCGTGTCGAGGATTTCGCGCGTGATCGCGGGGTTCGTGGTCACCGTCTCGATCCGGTCCACCGCCTCGGACAGCGGGAGCTCCTCGCGTTCGAGGTGTGCGAGGAGCTCGACGCCGAGATCCACCTTCTCCGCGCGCGTCGCCGGCTCGCTCACGCCCGAGGCGACGGCCGTGACGGACATAAGTCGGTCGGGAGCGGACGGAGAGACCGGCGGGAGCTAGCGAGCGGGCGAGCGCGGAGCCAAGGGCAAGACAGTTACCCCGCGGCCGGTTTCCCCCCGTATGGACGTACTGGAAGTCGCCGCGCGCGCGACCGCGACGGGGCCGGTGTGTGACGCCTGCCTCGGTCGGCTCGTCGCCGACCGGAGCTTCGGCCTCTCGAACGACGAGCGCGGGTCGGCGCTGCGGGTCTCGCTCGCGTTGCGCGAGGACGACGACCACGAGCCGGTCGCGACCGCGGACTGCTGGGTGTGTGAGGGGCGCTGTGCCGAGTTCGACGCGTGGGCCGAGCGCGCCGCGGAGGCGGTCGAGGAGGTCGAGTTCTCGACCTACAACGTCGGGACGCGGCCGCCGCCGCTGATCGAGGAGAACGAGGCGCTGCTCCGCGAGGAGGCCGGACTGGAGACCGACGCCGGCGAGCCGTTCAAGTCCGAGTTCAATCGCGAGGTCGGCAAGCGGGTCGGGCGGCTCACGGGCGCGGAGGTCTCCTTCGACCGCCCGGACGTCCAGTTCACGATCGATCTCGCCGAGGACGCCGTCGACGCGAAGGTGAACTCCGCGTTCGTCTACGGGCGCTACCGGAAGCTGGAGCGCGACATCCCCCAGACCGAGTGGCCCTGCCGGGAGTGTAACGGGTCGGGACGTCAGGGGGCGGATCCCTGTGACCACTGCGGCGGGTCGGGCTACCTCTACGACGACAGCGTCGAGGAGTACACCGCGCCGATCGTCGAGGACGTGATGGACGGCACGGAGGCGACGTTCCACGGCGCGGGCCGCGAGGACGTCGACGCACTCATGCTCGGCACCGGCCGCCCGTTCGTGGTCGAGGTCGCGGAGCCCCGCCGCCGCCGCGTCGACACCGACCGGCTCGAGGCCGACATCAACGCCTTCGCCGAGGGCGCGGTCGAGGTCGAGGGCCTCCGGCTCGCGACCTACGACATGGTCGAGCGCGTCAAGGAACACGGCGCCTCGAAGCGCTACCGCGCGCAGGTGGCCTTCGACGCCGACGTCGACGCCGACGCGCTGGCGGCCGCGGTCGACGAGTTGGAGGGGACGACGGTGGAGCAGTACACCCCGAACCGGGTCGACCACCGGCGGGCGAGCCTGACTCGCGAGCGCGACGTGTACGCGGCGACCGCGGAACTCGAGGACGCGCGCCACGCGGTCGTCGAGATCCACGGCGCGGGCGGACTCTACGTCAAGGAGCTGATCTCCGGCGACGGGGGGCGGACCGAGCCGAGCCTCGCCGGCCTCCTCGGCGTCGGTGCCGAGGTCACCGCCCTCGACGTGATCGCCGTGGAGGGCGAAGCGGAGCCGTTCGAGGACGAGGCGTTCTTCCGGGAGTAGCCGGCGGCGTTCCTCGGGACGACGATCGCCGAGCGCCGGTCGGTGAGACGCGTCGGATCATCGGGATTTATCATGCGCACGTCTGACGCGTAGGGCATGTACGGGAGCGACGCCGACGACGCGGGCGCGGACGAGACGGCCGGCAACTCGGCCGTCGAGTCGGCGGATCTCGGCGAACCGGTCGTCGAGCCGGCCGTCGCGGAGGCGCTCGCGGCGACCGGGACGGCCGCGGACGCGCGGCTTGAGGGTGTAGACCGGGCGGACCGACCCGACCGGATCGCCTCGATCCTCGTCGCGGTCGGCCCCGGCCCGCACTCGGGGGCGGCCGTCGACCTCGCGCGGGGGCTCGCCGAGGCGACCGACGCGTGGCTGGAGCTGTTCCACGTGGTCCCGTCCGAGGCCGCGCTCGGCGACGGCGACGAAAGCGGCGAGGAGAGGGACCGGGCGGACACGGGAGAGCCAGCGAACCTCGAGTCCGCCGATCGAACCGCGTCGGACGCGGCGGCGGCCGACGCCACCGCGGTCGGGGCCGACGCCGACGCCGCGACGACCGGCGACCCGCTGCTCGCGGCCGCGCGCGACCGCCTCGCCGACTTCGAGCGGGTCGACCGCTGGCTCGTCGAGGATCGGACCGCCGCCGGCGCGATCGTCGAGCAGTCGCCGTACTACGACCTCGTCGTCGTCGGGACGCCGACCACGGGGACGGTCGGTCGGTTCGTCTTCGGGTCGACGACCGACACCGTCGTCGACGAGTCCGCGGTTCCCGTCGTCGTCGTCGAGGCGGACGGTGAGGCGCCGATACTCGAGGAGTAACCTGACTCCGCGTTCCTCCCTGATCCTCCAACGCCGTGCCGCGAGCGCGCCGTCGACCGTACAGCGCCGGCGACAGCGTTAAATCGGTGTACATACTTGTACATTACAACACGGACTCATACATCGGTGAACACCATGGATATTCAGCACACGGTCGAACGCGTGACGAACGGGGAGGACCTGTCGCTCGAGGAGGCGCGCGAGGCCGCGCGGCTCGTCTTCGAGGAGATGACCGAGGCGCAGATCGGGGCGCTGCTCGCCGCGTTGCGCGCGAAGGGCGAGACCGAGGCGGAGATCGCGGGCTTCGCGCAGGGGATGCGCGACGCCGCCCGGACGATCGAGCCCGACCGGTCGCCGCTCGTCGACACCTGCGGGACCGGCGGCGACGACTACGACACGATCAACGTCTCGACGACCGCGGCGATCGTCGCCGCGGGCGCGGGCGTGCCGATCGCCAAACACGGCAACTACTCCGTCTCCTCGTCGTCCGGCAGCGCCGACGTGCTCGAGGTCGCCGGCGCGGACGTCGAGGCCGAGCCCGCCGCGGTCGAGGCCGCCATCGAGGCGGACGGGATCGGGTTCATGCTCGCGCCCGTCTTCCACCCCGCGATGAAGGCCGTCATCGGCCCGCGCAAGGAGCTCGGGATGCGGACGATCTTCAACGTCCTCGGCCCGCTGACGAACCCCGCCGGGGCGGACGCCCAGCTGCTCGGCGTCTACGACCCCGACCTCGTCGGACCGATCGCTCGCGCGCTCGCTCACATGCCCGTGGAGCGCGCCCTCGTCGTCCACGGCGCGGGGATGGACGAGATCGGGATCCACGACGAGACGGTCGCCGCCGAGGTCGACGGCGACGCGGTCCGCGAGTTCACGATCACGCCGGAGGATCTCGGCGTGGAGCGAGCGCCGATCGAGGCGGTCGCGGGCGGGACGCCCGAGGAGAACGCGACGGACCTCCGCGGCATCGTCGACGGCTCCGTGACGGGAGCGAAACGCGACCTGATCCTCGCGAACGCGGGCGCGGCGATCTACGTCGCCGGCGAGGCCGACTCGCTTTCGGCGGGCGTCGAGCGCGCCGCGGCGGCGATCGACTCGGGCGCGGCCGCCGAGAAGTTCGCGGCGCTCTGCGGCGAGGAGGTCACGGAGCCGGCGGCGGCCGGATCGGGTGCGACGGCCGGGTCGGGCGCGGCGACCGGTTCCGGGTCGGAGGGCGAGTGATGGCGCGGGTGAAGGTGTGCGGGCTCACCGACGACGCGGACCTCCGGGCGGCCGTCGAGGCGGGTTCCGACGCGGTCGGGGTGATAACCGAGGTGCCGGTCGACACCCCTCGCGAGGTCGACCCGGCGCGCGCGGCGGACCTGCTCGCCGACGTGCCCCCGTTCGTCACGGCGACGCTCGTCACGATGCCGACCTCGGCCGAGCGCGCGGTCGAGCTGGTCCGGACCATCGGTCCCGACGCGCTCCAGCTACACGGCGAGTGGACCCCCGACGAGATCCGGTTCATCCGCGCGGAGACCGAGCGAAAGGTGCTCGTCGCGATCGACGCGACGGACCCGGCGCGCGCCGAGGAGTTCGACCGCGTCGCCGACGCGCTCGTCGTCGACTCGACGCGGGAATCCGGCGCGGGCGGCACCGGCGAGACCCACGACTGGGCGGCGACCGGCGAGCTGGCCGACCGGCTGACCGTCCCGGTCGTGCTCGCCGGCGGGCTCACCGCGGAGAACGTCGCCGAGGCGGTGCGGGTCGCCGACCCGTACGCGGTCGACGTCGCCTCCGGGGTGGAGCGGATCGAGGGTCGCAAGGACCACAACGCGGTCGCCCGCTTCGTCGCCAACGCGGGCCGCGAGATGGAGGTCGCATGACCGGAGACGCGGACCGCACGGCCGAGGACGCCCCGTCGACCGCGCTCGACCGATCGAGGGCCGAGTTCGTCGAGCTGGTCGCGGACGCCGAGCGCCCGGTCGTCGTCCGCGCGGCCGCGTCGCTCGACCCCGAGATCACCCCGCTGTCGGCGTACGCCACGCTCATCGGCGACGAACCGTACGGGTTCCTCCTCGAGTCCGGCGAGAAGGTGGCCTCGAGCGACCCCGACGGCGCGTTCACGGCGGGCGGGAAGGCCGACAGACACGCCCGCTACTCGTTCGTCGGCTACGACCCGGAGGCGGTCGTCTCGGTCCACCCCGACCGCACCGAGGTGACCGAGCTCGGGCCCGCCGCGACGTTCGTCGGCGACGTAGACGGGGACGCGGCCGGCGAGGACGGCGAAGACGAAAGCGAGGGCACCGGCGGCGACGCCGACGGCGACGCCATCGACCGGATCCGCGCGGCCTTTCCCGACGTGAGCCGCCGCGGCTTCCCGGAGACCGACCGGCAGATCCTCTCGGGCGGCTTCGTCGGCTTCCTCGCGTACGAGGCGGTGTACGACCTCTGGCTCGAGGAGGTCGGCGTCGACCGCCCCGAGACCGAGTTCCCCGACGCCGAGTTCCTGTTGACGACTCGGACCGTGGTCTTCGACGAGAAGGAGGGAACCGTCGATCTGGTGTTCACGCCGATCGTCGACGTCGACGACGACCCCGGCGAGGTGTACGACGAGCTCGCCGCGGAGGCCGACCGCGTCGCCGCCGACCTCGCGGCGGCCGGCCCGCCCGACCCCGGCGGCGTCCGCGTGCGCGAGGAGGAGGCCGATCCGCAGGACGACTACGAGGAGGCCGTTCGGACCGCGAAACGCCACGTCCTGGACGGCGACATCTACCAGGGCGTGATCTCACGAAGCCGGCGGCTCCGCGGCGACGTCGACCCGCTCGGCCTGTACGCGGCCTTGCGGGAGATCAATCCCTCACCGTACATGTACGTCCTCAGCCACGACGACCGGACGGTGGTCGGCGCGAGCCCGGAGACGCTCGTCTCGGTGAAGGGCGACCGGGTGGTCTCGAACCCGATCGCGGGCACCTGTCCGCGCGGGACGAGCCCGGTCGAGGACCGCCGGCTCGCCGGCGAGATGCTCGCGGACGGGAAGGAGCGCGCCGAACACACGATGCTCGTCGACCTCGCGCGCAACGACGTTCGCCGGGTGTCGGAGCCGGGGTCGGTCCGCGTCGAGGAGTTCATGAACGTGTTGAAGTACAGCCACGTCCAGCACATCGAGTCGACCGTGACGGGGACGCTCGCGGCCGACTGCGACCCGTTCGACGCCACGCGGGCGGCGTTCCCCGCGGGGACGCTCACCGGCGCGCCGAAGGTGCGCGCGATGGAGGTCATCGACGACCTCGAGACGACGCCGCGGGAGGCGTACGGCGGCGGCGTCGGCTACTACTCGTGGACCGGCGACGCGGACTTCGCGATCGTGATCCGGACGGCGACGATCCGGGAGGGGATCGACGCCGACGCGGGGAGCGGTGCCGGCGAGGGCGGCACCACGGACGAGATCACGGTCCGCGCCGGCGCGGGGCTCGTCGCCGACTCCGACCCGACCGCGGAGTACGAGGAGACCGAGCGCAAGATGGAGGGCGTCCTCGCCGCGATCGACCGCGTCCGCGAGGACGAACCGGCGCTGGAGGGGGTGGGGCGATGAAGGTGGTCGTCGTCGACAACTTCGACTCGTTCACCTACAACCTCGTCGAGTACGTCTCGGAGCTATCGATCGGCGGCGGCGGAGAGGGGGAAGGCAGCGACGAGGGTGGCGATACCGGCGGCGACGAGGACGGTGGCGATGAGGACACACGCGAGGACGTCGACATCGCGGTGCTCAAGAACACCGCGTCGCTGTCGGCGGTCGAGGCCGAGGATCCGGACGCCGTCGTGATCAGCCCCGGACCGGGGCATCCGAAGAACGAGCGCGACGTGGGCGTCTCGGCGTCGGTTCTGCGGGAGCTGTCGCCCGAGGTTCCCACCCTCGGCGTGTGTCTCGGGCTGGAGGAGGCCGTCCACGAGTACGGCGGGACCGTCGGACACGCGCCGGAGCCGGTCCACGGCAAGGCGTTCCCGGTCGACCACGACGGCGAGGGCGTCTTCGCCGGGCTCGACCAGGGCTTCCGGGCCGGGCGGTACCACTCGCTCGTCGCGACCGAGGTCCCGGACGCGTTCGCGGTCACCGCGACGACCGACCACGCGGGCGAGCCGGTCGTCATGGGGATCCGGCACCGCGACCACCCGATCGAGGCGGTCCAGTTCCACCCCGAGAGCGTCCTCACCGCGGTCGGCCACGACGTGATCCGCAACTTCCTCGAGTCGGTCGCGTAGGTCGCGTACCCTCACCCTCTCCCAGCACGACCCCCGATCACTCCCTTCTCAGCGCGCGTCGTGGACGATTTCGCCGTCGACGACCGTCATCGCCACGTCGAGATCCCGGATCGCCTCCGGGTTCTCCCACGGCGACTCCGCTAAGACGACGAAGTCCGCGCGCTTTCCGGGCTCGACGGTGCCCAGCCGGTCCTCGTCGAATCCGGCGTACGCCGCGCCGCGGGTGTACGCGCGGAGCGCCTCGGTCACGGAGAGCCGCTGTCCCTCTGCGGGGGCGTTGACGGCGTGGTGGATCCCGAGGAGGGGTCCCATCGGCATCCCGTCGGAGCCGAACGCGAGCCGGACGCCCGCGTCGAGCAGCTCGCGGTAGCGGTTGGTCTCGGCGGTGCGCTCCTCGCCGAGGCGCGCCTCGTAGAGCCCGTCGGCTTGCGCCCACTTCAGGAAGTTCGGCTGGACGCTCGCGACGACGCCGGTCTCCGCGAGCCGGTCGACGATCCCGTCGTCGGCGAGTTCGACGTGCTCGATCCGGTGGCGGTCCTCGCCGGGGTCGCCCGCGGCCGCTCCCTCGTAGGCGTCGAGGGTCGCCCGGATCGCCTCGTCGCCGATGGCGTGGGCCGTGAACTGATAGCCGGCCTCGGTGGCCTCGCGCACCCACTCGTCGAGCTCGTCGGGCGCGATCACCCACTGGCCGGTCTCGTCGTCGGCGTCGGCGTACGGCTCGGAGAGCTTGGCGGTCCGGCCGCCGAAGCTCCCGTCGGTGAACGACTTGATCGCGCCCGTCTCGACGAACGCGGAGCCGGCGTTCGTCGTCAATCCGACCTCCCGGAGCGCGTCCAGGTGGTCGGTCCAGTAGTTGATCCGGACGCGCGCGGTCAGCTCGCCGGCCGCGTCCAGGTCGCGGTAGACCCGCGGGGCGTGTGAGTCCCGGACCATGTCGTGAAAGCCCGTGATCCCCCGCTCGGCGCAGAGTTCGAGTCCCGCCTCGACGGCCGCGCGCGTCCCCGCGACGCCGGGCTCGACCGCCTCGCGGATCGGGTCGATCGCGGCCTCGAGGAGGACGCCGGTCGGCTCGCCCGCGTCGTCGGTCGGGACCGTCTCGTCGGGGGCGTCCTCGAGCGCGTCGGCGAACCGGTCGAGCGCGACCCCGTTGACCGCGGCGACGTGGAGGTCCTCGCGGAAGGCGACGACCGGCCGGTCGGTCGAGACGCGGTCGAGGTCGTCCCGTGTCAGGTACCGCTTCTCCGTCCACGTCGACTCGTCGTAGCCGTAGCCGATCACCCACTCGCTCGTCGGGTCGGCGTCGGCGGAGCCGGAATCGCCGGCGTCCGCTCCGTCGCCGGCGGCCGTCCCCTCGACCTCCTCGGCCCGTTCCGCCAGCAGTTCGACCGCGTCCGCCGGCGAGTCGGCCGCCGAGAGGTCCGCGTGGACGAGCGAGCGACCCACGGTCGTCAGGTGGGTGTGCGCGTCGATGAACCCCGGCAGGAGCGTCCGGCCGTCGAGGTCGACGACGTCGGTGTCGACGCCGGCGAGGAACTCGACGTCGTACGTCCGGCCGAGTCGCACGACCTCGCCGTCGCGGACGGCGACCGCCTCGTGGGTCTCGTCGGGCTCGGCTAGCGTGTGGACCTCCCCGTTCAGGAAGACCCGGTCCGCGGCTTCGCTCATGAACGTCCTCCCGCGCGGGACGGATTAACCGTTTGGGGCGGACCCGGTCCGTCGTGACGCTCTCCCGACCCGGGAACCGGGCACACGTTTTATTCGGTCGTCGGACGAACCCTCGCGCATGTACGACCGGATACTGTTCCCGACGGACGGCACGAAGGGCGTCGACCGCGCGACCGACCACGCCATCGACGCGGCCGACCGGTACGGCGCGGTCCTCCACGTGCTCTACGTCGTCGACACCGACATCGTCAACGCCTACCCGGGCGACGAGTACGTCGACGGCTCCGAGGGGGCGGAGGAGACCCTCGAGGAGAACGGCCGCGAGGCGCTGGCGGCGGTCGAGGAGCGCGCGGAGAGCGCCGGCGTCGAGGTCGTGACCGACCTCGTGTACGGGACGCCCGACGAGGCGATCCTCCGGTACATCGACGAGGAGGACATCGACCTCACGGTGATGGGGTCGAAGACGCGGCCGGGCGAGTACCGGCGGATGCTCGGCTCCGTCACGGAGCGCGTCTCTCGGCAGTCGCCCGCGCCCGTGAGCATCGTGAAGACCACCGTCTCGGGCTGAGATCGAGTCGCAGGCGGCGGCGTCGCGGTCGGATCGGTTGAATCCGGGCTCTTTTCGAGTCTCGCGTTCGAGACGAGATCGCCGGAATCAGTCGGTCGTTGAAGCGTGCTTATACGATGGTTGTTTTGCGGGAGAGCGGGATGATAAGAATGAGATCGTTGCTGGGGCGGTGATCACGATCACGGAGAACATCTCCAAAGCCCCAGCCGGCTCCGGTCGAGGGCCTCGCTGCGGTCCTCGTCGCTCACTGTGTTCGCTCCTGCGGTCCTTACGTCGGCCGTCTTCCCGGAGCCGACTGCCCCTTTGAGTCCCACCCGACAGCACAGCCCCCGCACCTCACGCCTCCCCAGCCTCGCCGCTCGCTTCGCTCGCGGCGTCCCTCGCGAGCGGTTCGCGGGCCTTCGGCCCGCTCACCGGCGCGCCACCGCTCGGGCGATCGCTCGTTCCTTCCCTGTATTGGTCGCGACGACAGATGGAACACAACGAATTACGGGAACGGAGAAGACGGTCACCCTATGAGCGATACGGAGCTAAACCTGGCGGCGGTGTTAGTCGGCATTCAAGCGACGCTTATCGCGATCTATCTCGCGGTCGTGGGGAGTCCTGGAGGTATCCTCTCCGGAGCCAGCGTCGCCTTCGCGACCGTAGGGACGGGGATCGCTGCCGTGAACCTGTACTGACCGCGCTCGTTACTCCTCGACGGTGACGCGGTCGATCGAGACCGTGTCGCGCGGCTCGTCGTTGCGGCCGGTCGGGACCGAGCCGATCTCCTCGACGACGTCCATCCCCTCTATCACCTGGCCGAAGACGGCGTGTTTGCCGTCGAGGTGCGGGGTGGCGTCGAGCGTGATGAAGAACTGCGAGCCGTTGGTGTTCGGCCCGGAGTTGGCCATCGAGAGGATGCCGGGGCCGTCGTGGGTCAACTCGTCGTGGAACTCGTCGTCGAACTGGTAGCCGGGGCCGCCGCGGCCGGACTCCAGCGGGTCGCCGCCCTGGATCATGAAGTCGTCGATGACCCGGTGGAAGACGTTCCCCTCGTACAGCGAGTCGCCGCGGACCTCGCCGGTCTCGGGGTCCTCCCACGTGTTGGTGTCGCGGGCGGGATCGGCGTCGGCGGCGGGGTCGTGGCGGGCCAGCCCGAGGAAGTTCTCGACCGTCTTCGGCGCGCGGTCGGCGAACAGCTCGATCACGACGTCGCCGTGGTTCGTGTGAAGCGTCACCTGCGGGTTGTCCGGGTCGTGGACGTCTCGTGCCATGCCCCGAGGAAGGTCGTCCGGTCGGAAAACGCTACCCATCCGCCGGTAGCGTTTTGCGCCCGGCGACTCCACCTCCACGCATGTACGACGACATCCTCCTGCCGGTCGCGCCGGGCAGCGCCGCGAACGACGCGGTGCCGCACGCCCGGAGCCTCGCGGAGCGCTACGGCGCGACGGTCCACGTCGTGAGCGCGGTCGACACGCTCGAACACACGCTCGCGGGACCGCGGGCCGGCGCGTTCTCGGAGCGGGTCGAGAAGAGCGCGGAGCGACGCGTCGAGACGGTGACCGAGGAGCTCGAGGCGGCCGGGATCGACGCCGTCGGCAGCGTGATCCACGGCGACCCGCTTCAGGTGATCGAGAACGCGATCGAGGACACCGGCGCGGACGTCGTGGTGATGCCGACGCACACGCGGACCGGGCTCCGACGCGTCCTCCTCGGGAGCGTCACGGAGAAGGTCGTGCGGACCTCGTCGGTGCCGGTCGTCACCGTCCCGATGGCCGAAAGCGAGGCGTGATCCGGGCGTTCCGGGTGGCGTACGACGGCCGGGCGTACGCCGGGTTCCAGCGACAGCCGCACGCGGACACCGTCGAGGGAACGCTGCTCGCCGCGCTCTCGAAGCACGGCCTCCTCGCGCGCGGCGACGGGCCGACCCACGCGACGCCGCCGGGGTACGCCGCGGCGGGCCGGACGGACGCCGGCGTCTCCGCCCTGAGACAGACCGTCGCGTTCGAGGCCCCCGCGTGGCTCACCCCCCGCGCGTTCAACGGGCGGCTGCCCGGGTCGGTCCGGGTCTGGGCGGCCGCCGACGTCGGTCCGGGGTTTCACGCCACCCACGACGCGGTCCGGCGGACGTACCGGTACTTCCTGTACGCGCCGGCGAAATCTGAAGGATCCGCTCGCTCGACCGACGGGGCGATCGACGACGACGCGGTTCGCGACGCGCTCGCGCGGCTCTCGGGCGAGCACGACTTCCACAACCTCACCACCGACGACGGCGGAACGGTCCGAAAGCTCCGGGCGACCGCGACCCGGGAGGGCGAGTTCCTCGTCGTCGAGGCGGCCGCCGGCGGGTTCCCGCGGGCGCTCGTCCGCCGGGTCGTCGGCGCGGTCGAGGCCGTCGGACGGGGGACCGCGACCCCGGAACTCGTCGACCGGCTCCTCACCGACGAGCCGATCCCCGGCGAGCACGGCGTCGGTCCCGCCGCACCGGAGCCGCTCGTGTTGTGGGACGTCGCGTACGAGGGCGTCGAGTTCGCGACCGACGAGGAGGCGGCCGCGAGCGCGGTCGCCGCGTTCGGCGAGCGCCACCGCGATGCCCAGCGGGTCGCCGCGACGACCGGCGCGATCCGCGACGGGATCGGCGGATCCGCGGACGGGTCGACGGCGGGATCGATGGAGCGCTAGTCGCTCGCCGACCGCCCGCCCATCGAACCCGCGGTCGCCTCGGTCGGGTCGGCGACCGTCTCCATCGACTCGACTCGTACCATGAGGGTGTCGCCGTCGACGTCGGCGGCGTCGACGATTCCGGAGACGCGGAGCCCCGAGGCCGGCGTCGGCCCCACGGTCACCCGGTCGCCGCGCTCGAAGGGCCGGGCGGACCCGGACAACACGACCTCCGCGCGGCAGAGTTCGGGGTTGTTGACGCTCGAGAGCTCGATCTCGCGGACGGTGACCCCGTCGACCGGCGACCCGTCGTGAACGACGGGCACCGGCTCGGCCTCCTCCATCCGGTCCAGATCGAGCGTCTCGTAGGCCCTCTGAGTGGGCGTGTATCCGCCGTCCGGGCCGGGGACGCCCTCGACCAACTGGAGCGAGCGGAGGCTCCGCATCCGGTTGCGAACGGTCCCGGGGTTCCGGTCGATGTCCTCGGCGATCTCCCGCCCGCAGACGACGCCGTCCTCGTCGTCGACGAGGTTCACGAGCGACGTGAGGATCCGTTTCTGACTCGAACTCAACTGTATTGTTGACATGTGCGGTCGGAGGAGATATTCTTGTATAAACGTTCGGTTATAAACACCTAATACACTTGTGACGCGCCTTCTACTCGGATTATTCTTTACGATCACCGTCAAATCCGAGGAGAGGGACGAACGTGTGGTTTTCGCCGCTCTGCCGGGCGGGTTCCACCGAGGTCCGGGGACGACTCATCGCCCCGTGATCGACCGACGGCGGGTGGCTCCGCCGCGTCGGCCCCCTCTCTCCGCCGGGGAACGACCTTAAACAATACCCACGGAGCGTATTTACGCGTCCGCTCGGGACGGCGAGACGCCATGGACACCTCCACACGCAGCGACCCGGGGACGGAACCGGCGGACGACGGCGACGGACCGTACGCGTCCACCCGAGTCGGGACCGGTCACGACTCGGAGTCGTCCGGTCACGATCCGGATCCCGGTCGGGAGGGCGGGAAGGCCGACTCCGCGTCCGTCGATACAGTCGACGCGGCCGACGCGACCGACGCGACCGACGCCGCCGCTCCCGTTGATGTCACCGACCCGGAGACGGAGCTGGAACGGTCCGTCTCGTTCGTACGCGAGACGGTGTCGTCGGCGGGGGCCGACGGCGTCGTGATCAACATGAGCGGCGGCCTCGACTCGACGGTGGCCGCCGCGATCGCGGTCGAGGCACTCGGCTCCGACCGCGTCTACGGGCTGATCCTCCCGTGTAACAAGATCGGCGCTCACCACGCGCGGGACGCCGAGGGGCTCGCGGAGGCGCTGGGGATCGACCACGACACGGTCCACCTCCAGCCGCTCCTCGCGCAGTTCGGGAGCGTCGCGCCCGATCGGTTCGGCCTCCACGACGAACCGACGCTCGTCGGGAACGCGATCGCGCGCCTGCGCATGACGCTGGCGTACCTCGCCGCCAACGCGACCGGCCGACTCGTCTGCGGGACGACCAACCGGAGCGAGCGCCTGCTCGGCTACCTGACGAAACACGGCGACGGGGCGGCGGACCTCCTCCCGATCGGACACCTCTACAAGACCGAGGTCCGGGCGCTCGCCGAGACGCTCGAGGTCCCGGGGTTCGTCCTCGAGAAGCCGCCGACCGCCGGGCTGCTCGCGGGGCAGCGCGATGCCGACGACCTCGGAGCCGACTACGACGCCGTCGATCCCGCGCTGCGGCTCGCGATAGACGAGGGACTGTCGGCCGACGAGGTCGCCTCGCGGCTCGGTCTCGACCGCGGGACGATCGACGACCTGCTCGAGCGCCACCGGGCGACCGAACACAAGCGGACCACGCCGCCGATGCCGGACCGCCCCGGATCGGAGTGACGCGTCCCGTCGTTCACGCCCACCTCTGCTTCCTCGTTCGCTCTCGCTCCATCGTTCGCTCTCGACACTCCCACACCGCCGCTCACTCCCACGCCGCCGGCCAGAGATCGGCCGCGCGCATCCCCGTCTCGAAGTCGGTCTCGCGGAACGCGTCGACGAGCGCGTCCGCCTCGAGCCGCTCCGGATCCCGGCCTTCGGCCGCGAACTCGGCGACGAGCAGCGCCGTCAACATCCCGTGTTCCCGGAGGTTTCGGTCGTCGACCTTGTCGCGCGTGTCCGCGTGGGTGTGCCCCCAGCCCCGGCCGCGCTCGCCGGAGTCGCTGTGGAGCTGGAGCGCGGGCACGCCCCGCCGAACGAACGGCCACTGGTCGGAGAACGGGTGCGGCTCCGGCTTCACCTCGATCGGCTGGCGGGTCGCGGTCGATACCGCCGCCGCGACCGACCGGGCCGCCTCGGAGGTGTGCGTCAGCGCCCGCAGGTCGCGGAACCGCCCCGCGCCGTCGACGTTTATCACGGCGCGGATCGCGTCGAGGTCGGTCGTCTCCGCCAGCCGCTCCGCGCCGAGCAGCCCGACCTCCTCGCAGCCGACCGCGACGACGTCGACGCCGATCGGGAGGTCGGCCTCCGCCAGCACTCCCGCGGCGGTCACGACCGTGGCGATCCCGCAGCCGTTGTCGAGCGCCGCCTCCGCGATGTCGTGGCCGTCGTAGTGAGCGAGGAGGAGGAGCCGCTCGTCGGTGTCGGGGCCGGCCCGCCCGAACACGTTCCGCGACTCCGCGGGCCGGAACGACGCCTCGACGCCGAGTTCGACGCTCGCGACCGGGCCCTCGGCGTTCGCGGCGTACTCGCGGAGCCAGCCGCCGGTCTCCGCGGAGACGCCGACCGCCGGGGCCGACGCCGGCTCGCCGAACGTGAGCGATCCGGTCGGAGGGAGTTGCCCCTCGAGGTGGTTGACGAAGACGAACCCGACCGCGCCCGCGGCGAGCGCGTGCCCGAACGTCTCCATGCGGTGGACGAACCGGGACTCCGAGGGCGTCGTCGTCGACGCGACCGCGATCCGGCCCGTCACGTCGGCGTCGTCGATCTCGTCGGGGGTGCCGTACCCCACGTCGACGAGCTCGCCCTCGACCGTCTCCGCCGGCGAGTACGGGAGCGCGAGCGCCTCGAACTCGCGGGTCCGCTCGGTGCCGTCCCGGCCGGGAACCGTGACCCGGAGGTCGGCCCCGCCGCGCTCCCACGCGGTCAGTTCGAACGGGTCGGTCCGGACCTCGCGGAGGCCGGCGCGCTCGAAGGCGTCGGCGACGAGCTCGGCCGCCCGCCGCTCCCCGTCGCTTCCGGCCATTCGGCTCCCGATCGCGGTGAGGTCGGTGAGGAACCGCCACGGCTCCTCGGATGCCCAGGTTCGAGCGAGCGCGGGCGCGAGGTCGGCATGCCGGTCTCTCACCCGCTCGACCGCGTCCGGGTCGGTGGAGGCTGCGTCGTCCATGCGAGCCCCTACCGGGCGGCCGGGTTAACCCTGTGGAAATCGGCGTCGGGCGGTCGGACGCGGTCGACGCGGCCGACGGACGACCCGCGAAACGCTACGTTAAAGTGACGCCGTCGGGTACTCCGAATCGAGCACCGTTGGTCCAGTGGTAGGACATTAGCTTCCCAAGCTAATAGCCCGGGTTCAATTCCCGGACGGTGCATTTCTCGAACGCAGTGAGAGAAATCACCGGACGGGATTGAACCCTGGAAGTCGCAGCCCGGAACGGTCGAGCGAAGCGAGACCGCAAGCCCGGACCGTCTTCCTCTGGTTCAATTCCCGGACGGTGCATTCCTTCGGCGAGAAACGCCGCGAGCCGCGGGTATGCCGGATGAAGCGAACCCTCTCAGTCGTGTACAGCGAACGGTGCGATGTGTGAGCGAAGCGAACACTTCGCCAAGCGAGCGAGTACGTCTGATTCCGGTTCAGTTCTCGGACGGTACATTCGAACGCTGAATCATCACTCCACACGGAGGATCGCTCAGTACGAGAGAGTGAGCGATCGATTGCGGTGGCGCGCATCCGAGTGCCCCGGAGGGGCACGAGGAGCCCGCGAGGGAGTCGCTGGCGCGGAACTGCGCCAGCGACGAGGCTGGGGAGGCGTGAGGTGCGGTGCTGTGCGGGGCGGCTGGGGCTTTGGAGATGTTCACCGCGCCAGCAACGATCGCGTTTATATCAGAGTAAGACCACTTGTAACACCCGTACTATTAGCAGTCAAATTCTAAGTCCGTTCCAGTAGAGAACGGGAGTTCAACGGACCTTCCACCTCAGAAGATGTTCGCCTGCCGGTAGACGGAGATCCCGCTGTCCGTGATCTCGTAGGGTTTCGTCTCGCGGGAGTGGTTGGCGTCGCGGATCTTCTGGATCTCGACGGCGAGACGCGTCTCTCGGAAGTCGGAGCCGCGGACGTACTGGAGGACGAACACCCCGTCCGTCAGGTACTCGACGAGGCCGTACCGCGAGGCGTACGGCGTCTCCTCGCTCGCCTCGGAGGTGAGAAGCGTCGTCACGCCCGCCTCCTTCAGCAGGCGGGTGAACCCGAACACCTCCGAGCGCCGCTTGGCGGGGTGGTCGTACATCATCTCGAGCAGCGAGACGGAGTCGAGCACCAGTCGATCGGCGCCGAACTCCGCGATGAGCCGCGTGAGGTCGTTGCGGATCGACGCGAGCGAGTTCGCCATCTCGATGGGGTCGAGCGAGACGACCGCGAGTTGCCCCTCCTCGACGTACTCCCGGAACGGCCACCCCTTCTCCTCGGCGGTCGCGACGATCGACTCCCGGCTCTGTTCGAGCGTGATGTACACCCCCCGCTCGTCGGACTCGAGCGCCTCGTTGAGGAACTGTAACGAGAACGTGGTCTTCCCGGTCCCGGCGCCGCCGATGACCGTCAGGAGCGACCGGCTCGGAACCCCGCCGAGGATCATCTCGTCGAGGCCGTCGATCCCGACGTCCGTCCGATCGATGTCCGACTCGAACTCCTCGGCGTCCGCCTCGTCGAAGCCGATCGGTCCGTCCGCAGCACCGCTCTCGCCGCCGCCGCCGAACGGGTCCCCCTCGCCGAAGGAGCCGCCGCCGCTGCCGAAGGGATCGCCAGCGCCGAAGGACTCGCCACCGCCGCCACCGCCGCTACCGCTGCCGAACGGATCCCCCTCGCCGAAGGATCCGCCGCCGCTACCGCCGCCGCCACCGAAGGGGTCGTCGTCGCCGAAGGATCCCTCGTCGCTCTCGTCGCCACCCCCGCCGAACGGGTCACGGTCGGCGGTGGCGTCCCTGTCACCGTCCCCGCCGCTACCGCCACCGAAGGGATCCTCCTCGGCCTCGGGGTCGGCCTCGTCCGCCGTCTCGGCGTCCGACTCGGGCGCTGGATCGCCGCCGCTCGGAGCGCCGCCGCGCCCGATTCCGCCGTCGTCTCCGGTCGTCTCGTCGTCTCCGGTCGTCCCGTCGTCGAGGTCGAGGCCGTCTTCGACTCCGGAGGTCGGCTCCTCGTCCTTGTTCCGGGCCGTGTCCCCTTCGTCCGCGTCCCTCTCGCCGTCGCGATCGCGCTCGTCGGCGTCCCCTTCGCCGCCATCCTCCTCGTCGCCATCGCGGTCGCTCTCCTCGTCGAGTTCCCGCAGCGCGCGTTCGAACCAGTCCTCCTCGTCGCTCATGGTTCGAGGCGTCCGTTCGGGATCGCCATGTACCGGGGAACGAGGGCCGCCGGCTTGAACCTTTCCGGCGGCAGCGAGGTCCACACGCTTTTACTCGGCGGGGCGAAACCCGCGGACATGGAAGTCGGGATCGTGGCGCGGAAGGGAAACCCGGAGGCCGCGTCGGTCGCCGCCGGGATACGCGACGCCGTTCGCGACGCCGGGGAGGCGGTCTGGATCGACGAGGAGACCGCGAGCGACCTCGACGTCGAGGGACGACCCGTCGGCGCGCTCGACGACTGCGACCTGGCGGTCGCGGTCGGCGGCGACGGGACGTTCCTGTTCGTCGCGCGCAACGCCGGCGACACGCCGATACTCGGAGTAAACCTCGGGGAGGTCGGGTTCCTCAACGCCGTCCCGCCGGCAGCCGCCCAGGAGGCGGTGCTCACGGCGGTCGAGGGGTTCCGCGACGGCTCGATGGCCGTCCGGGAGGTCCCCCGACTCGCCGCGCGCGCGGACGGCTGGGAGTCGGTCCCCGCGGCCAACGAGATCGTCGTTCAGGGCGGGCGGCGCGGTCCCGGCGGCGGCGTCGACTACGAACTGCGCGTGGACGGCTCGCCGTACGCGAGCGGCCACGCCGACGGCGTCCTCGTGGCGACGCCGACCGGCTCCACCGCGTACAACCTCTCCGAGCGGGGACCGCTCGTCCACCCCGACGTCGCCGGCCTGATCGTCAACGAGATGGCCCCCGAGGAGGGGATGGCCCCGCTCGTGGTCGACGTCGACGCGACGGTCACGGTGTCGGTGTCGGATCCCGACGGGGCGGTGGTCGTCAGCGACGGGCGGAACGCGCGGGAGCTCGACGAACCGGTCGAGGTGACGATCGAGCGGACCTCGCCGCCGATGCGGATCGCGGGCCCGGAGTCCGACTTCTTCGAGGCGCTGAAGAAGCTGTCCTGACCGTCCCACCCGTCTCGATCGTCTCGGCCGTCCTGGCCGTCCCGATCGTCTCGACCCTCCCACCCGTCCAACCCGTACCTACCGTCCGGACAGAGCCGGGACCGACGCGCAACGTTCAACCCGCCGCCGACCCGACTCGAGAGCGATGAACGTCCCGCTCGGGCTCGAACCGTTCGTCGATCAGTCCCCCCGCGATCACGCGCTCGTGCTCCTCGTCGGGGCGCTCGCGTGTCTCGTCGGGTACGTCGGGTCCGCGGCCCTGTTCTTCGGGGTGGGCGCGCTCGACGGCGGCGGACCGGCGGGCCCGCGTCGAGTGGCGGCCGTCTTCGCCTCGCTGGCCTGCTGGGCCGCGTACACGGTCGCGTTCGTGCGCGGGGCGGGCGGCCCGGTGACGGACGTGCTCGCGTACCCGATCGCGACGGTGACGGTCGTTCCCGTCGCGACGCGCTGGATCCTCTTCGGACCGGCGTGGGCAGCGCTTCGCGACCGGCTCGGGTTCTTCCTCTTCCGACCCGACCTCCTCGTCGACGCGGCCGTCCTCGTCGTTCCCGGCGTCGCGCTCTGTGCGTCCCTGCTCACGCTGTGGGCGAGCCGGCTCGGCGAGGCGGAGATCCGCGAGTGGCAGCGGCGACACCTCTCCGCGGCGTTCCGCGAGGCCTTCGTCGAGGAGGCCGACTTCGAGGAGTGACGGTCCGACCGGAACGGTTCACGGCCGTCCGCCGTCCGGTCCCGCAAGGCGTTTACTGCGGGCTCCCGTCCCCCCGGCGTGAACCGTCGCCACGTTCTCGGGGGCGCGGTCGTCGCGCTCGCGGTCCTCCTCGCGTGGGCCGCGTCGCCGGCGGCCGCGCTCGCGACCCTCGAGTGGCTCGCCGCCGACCCGATTCGGTTCGGAGTCGCGCTCGTCGCGCTGGCGGCGGTCCGGCCGCTCCTAGCGTGGCCGACGACGCTGCTCGCGGTCGTCGCCGGCTTCGGCTACGGCTGGGCCGGCGTCCCGGTCGGCGTCGTTCTCCTCACGGCGACGGCGGTCCCGCCCTACTGGCTCGCACGTGCCGGACGCGCCCGTCTTACGAGCGACTCTCGAGCCGTCGAGCGCGTCTCCGCGGCTGGCTCCCGGCTCGTCGCCGACGCCGGGGGTCTCCGGGCGGTCGCGGGGTGCCGGTTCCTGCCCGTCCCCGCCGACGCCGTCTCGGTGACCGCCGGCGTGTCGGGGGTGGCCCCGCGGCCGTTCCTCGCCGGGACCGCAGTCGGCGAGTTCCCCTGGGTGGTCGCCGGCGTCGCCGTCGGCGTCTCCGCAGATCGACTCGCGAGCGACGAGTTGTCCGTCGCCGATCCCGCCCTGTTCGTCGCGCTCGCGCTCGCCGGCGCGCTCCTGCTCGCGCGACCGCTGTATCGCGCCTGGCGGGACGATCGGGCGACCGCGGACGACGTGCCCCGGACCTGAGACGCGGGACCGTTCTTGCCGAATTTCCTCAAGGAAGCGGTGCGTTTCGGCTCGGACGGTTCGGTATAGGCAGGTGACGGAGTGAGCGATCGCGGTGGCGCGCCGGTGAGTGGTCGCCGTAGGCGACCGCGAACCGCCCGCGAGGGACGCGGTGAGCGCTCGGAAAGCGCGAACCGCGAGGCTGGGGAGGCGTGAGGTGCGGGGCGGTCGCGGTCGGGTGGGACTCAAAGGGGCAGCCGGCTCCGGGAAGACGGCCGACGCAAGCAGCGTGGCGCTACGCGCCACGGGCAGCCGGCGGCGAAGCCGCCGGCGACACCGCAGCGAACGAAGTGAGCGAGGAGCGCAGCGAGGCCCTCGACCGGAGCCGGCTGGGGCTTTGAAAAAGTTCACCGCCCCAGCAACGATCCATTTTTTATCATCTCGATCACTGATGAAATACCCGTTCTATAAGCACGCTCCAACGACGCCCGATTTCATGCCACGGTGCCTCTGAAGAACGGACTCGACCGGAGCCACCGGCTCCGATATCGCGCTACTCGCTTTCGTTCTCCTCGTAGCTGACCTCGATGCCACGCGGCACCGGACGGAGGAGGTACGTCCCGTTCCCGCGCTCGACCGGCGCGAAGTCGGCGGTGAAGCTCGTGACGGCGTCCTCCCTGATCTCGAACTCCCGATTGAACGTGATCGGCGCGTTTCCGGGCAGTTCGACGGTCGCCTCGCCGCCGTCCGCGAGCGTCGCGTCGGTTCCGGAGACGTCTAGCTGGAGATACGGGTAGGTCCCGACGGTCAGTTCGCGCTCGTCGATCAGCTGGGTCTCCTCGCCCTGTAGCTGGACGAGGTCGGCTTCTTGGGGCTCGTCGAACTCGTGGTACTCGCGTCCCTGCGGGTCGTCTTCGTCACCTCCGTCGTCCGTCTCGTCGCTTCCGTCGGCGTCGCCTCCCTCCGCCGTCGGGATCGGTCTCGTTGCCGCCCGCGTCGTCGCCTCCGTCGTTCCCGTCTCCGGCGTCCCCGTCGTCCTCCTCGTCGCCGTCCCCGTCGCCGCCCTCCGGTCCGAGCCAGATCCCGTCGATCGTGACGACGAGCGACTCGAAGTCGCCGATGTCGGCCGGCTGATCGGTGACCGAGGTCGCGAGCGTGCCGGTCGCGCGGCCGACGCAGCCGGCGAGGCCGACGGTCCCGAGCGCCGCGGCACCGGTCGCCCGGAGGTAGTCGCGGCGGCCGAGCGCGTAGAGCCGATCTCGCGTCCCGCTCACGTCAGACACCCCCGGAACCGCCGGCGAGGTCGTTTCCGCCGAGATCGTTTCCGGCGAGGTCGCTCACCGCGTCACCGAGGTCTCCGATCTCGCCGGAGAGGAAGCCGTCGATCTCGCTCAGGAGGTCACCGACGAACTCCGGAACCGGGTCCGGCAGGTCGCTCGGCGGCCCGGCGTCGTCGCTGGCGTTCCCGTCCGGGCCGACGTCGGCGGCCGCGTTCGGTCCGGCGGCGGCGACCCCGCCGGCCGCTACGCCGGTTCCGATCAGTACGACCGCGGCGAGCGCTCCGAGGAGCGCGGTTCGAATGGCGTTCATCGCGACTCCCGCTCGAGCCGCTATCGACTTCAATGACCCACTCGCTTCGGCCGGTTCGGTCCGGATTAATCCGAATTAATTCGATTCGAGCGCCCGTGAGGCGGTCGATACCGAACGATCCGCCGTTCGACGCGATCGGCGACGCGTTCGGCGGGCGGGACGGCCGGCGCGCGGTGGCAGTAGACGATCCGCGCGCGGCGAGACGACCCGTGTGTAGACGATCCGCACGCGCCGGGAGGTACCTACCCGGCTGCCGGAAGCGCCGAGTCCCCGCCGCCGCCGTGACGGAGGTACTGGATCGCGGCCCCGCCGACCAGGAACGCGAGGAACGCCGGGATCGCGGGGGCGGCCTGCTGGGAGATCGCCAGCGCCTCGCCGGCGAGGACGGCCCGCCACACCGGGTACGCCGTCGCGAGGACGCCGGCACCGAGTCCGGTCAGCGCCAGCGAGATGATCGGATCGGCGTACCGCATCGCCAGGATCCCGGCGACGATGCCGACGAGAAGCGAAGCGAGGAGGAACCGCCGGAACGCGGGTTGCGCGAACAGGCCGGAGCCGGCGAGTGCCGCCGGATCGATCGCCTCGACGACCGGCGCGTCGGATCCCGCCGGGTCGTACACCCGATCGAGGACCGACTCGCCGACCGTCAACACGAGGGTCGCGAGCGTCGAGAAGAGGAACGCCGAGATCGCCACGGCGAACCGGGCGACGAACGGAATCAGCCCGCGACCGAGGAACGCGCCGATCAGCACGAGCGACGCGGCGAACCCGATCCGGCCGCCGGTCGAGACGGTCCCGGAGGCGACCCGCGGGACGACGACCCAGCCGACCACGCCGCCGCCGACCGCGCCGGCTATCCACCCGGTCCAGCCGAGGACGCGGTCCGTGAGGTCGTAGGCGGCGGTCACCAACACGGCCCCGACGAGCGTGTTGACACAGAGCAACGCGAACACCACCGGCGTCTCCGCGAGAGACATGCGCCGGGCTACCGCCCGATATCGTATAGTTCTATTGACGACACGGGTCGGTCAGGTGGTCCTCCCCTCGGTCGGACAGCTCACACCTCAGCCGGAGCGTCCTACGCCCCGGTCCGAGCGGTCTACGCCTCGGCGTTCCGCTTGGTGTAGGCGTCGAGCGCGGTCTCGATCGTGGACAGATCGCGGGTGACGCGGCCGTCGGCGACGCGCATGAACCCCGGCGTGTACGACGCGGAGTAGTCGAATATCCGGTTGACGCCGCGTTTGGGCACCGAGACCGGGGTGAACGACTCGACCGTGTACACTCGCGTGGTCGGGAACGCGGTCCAAAACGTGCCGCTGACCCAGCGGTCCTCGTCGGCGAACGTCTCGCCGATCCGCCCGGTGGCGACGTACTCGCCGTCGTGATAGAACAGGAGGAGGTCGCCGGACTCCATGCGGTCGAACGTCGAGCCGTTCCCGCTGTCGTCGTCGACGGCCCACAGCCGCGCCTCCTCGACGTCCGCGAGCGGCTCCGGCCGGTCGGGGTACTCGGAGAGGTCGACCGCGGACCGGACCGTTCGATCGAAGTTCTCCGGATCGACCGGGACGAGAAAGACGTTGTCGCTCATTGCCCCCCGTTTCGCCGGGAGGGATTTAAAAGCGTTCGTTGACCGACCGCGATCCGCCGGTATGGACCGCTCCCGCTCACTCCTCGTCGTACTCGTCGTAGATCCGGTCCATCCGCGCGGCCATCACGAAGTCGGACCGGTGGAGGCCGTCGATGTCGTGGCTCCACATCTCGATGCCGACCTCTCCCCACGAGAGGTGGATGTCGGGGTGGTGCCACTCCGCCTCGGCGAGTTCCCCCACGTCGTTCGTGAACGCGAGCGCGGTCGCGAAGTCCGGAAAGGCGTACGTCGCCTCCAAGTGGTGCTCCTCGATCACCTCCCAGGCGTCGCCGAGTTCGGCGAGGTGGTCCGCGTACTCTGCCGGCGTCAGCGGCTCGTCGTCCTCCGCGGACGGCTCCACGGGCTCGTCGGCGAGCGAGGATGTCATGTGCTCCCGTTGGTCTCGGAGGGGTTTGTACCTTCCGCGCCGGAACCGATGCCGGTCGGGCGACCCGGTCGGCGGGAGCGACCCGCAGGCAACGAGTCGGTTAAACCGCACCCGGTTCTCGATGGGACCATGAACCTCGACTCCACGTTCGGCACGGACGCGCCGGTGATCGGCATGATACACCTGCCCGCGCTCCCCGGCGCGCCGGGCGCGCCCGACGACGGGGCGGTCGCGATGGACGCGGCCGTCGAGCGCGCCGTGGACGACGCGAGGAAACTCGAGGCCGGCGGCGTCGACGGGCTGATGATCGAGAACTTCGGCGACGCCCCCTTCCACCCCGACGACGTGCCGAAACACACCGTCGCGGCGACGACTCGCGCCGCGACGGCCGTCGCCTCGGCGGTGGAGTTGCCGATCGGGATCAACGTCCTCCGGAACGACGCCGAGGCGGCCGTCTCCGTCGCCGCCGCGGTCGGGGCGGCGTACGTCCGGGTGAACGTCCACACGGGGGCGCGCGTCACCGACCAGGGGATCGTCGAGGGGCGCGCCCACGAGACGGTCCGGCTCCGCGAGCGCCTCGGCGTCGACGTCGGGATCCTCGCCGATACCGACGTGAAACACTCCGCGCCGCTCACGCCGGCGGAGTACTCCGCGGAGTCGTTCGCCGACACCGCCGAGCGCGGCCTCGCCGACGCCGTGATCGCCTCCGGGTCCGGTACCGGTCACGCGGTCGACGACGGCGCGCTGGAGGCGGTCGTCGAGGAGCGCGAGCGCCACGGCCTCGACACGCCGGTGTTCGTCGGCAGCGGCGTCCGGCCCGACACGGTCGGCGACCTCCTCGACGTCGCCGACGGCGTCATCGTCGGAACCGCGCTGAAGGAGGGCGGCGAGACGACCGCACCGGTCGATCCCAAACGGGTCGAGGAACTCGTGGCGCGGGCGGACGAGGTTCGGTGAGCACGGGATCGTCTCTCCCCGCTTTCATCACTGGCTCCGTTGAGATCCCATCGTTCGGACACGAACTACGCCGAAACGGCTAGTCGCTGAAGCGTGCTTATAGAGCGGGTGTTTCGATGGAGATTGAGGTGAGTAGAACAGGATCGTTGCTGGCGCGGTGAACACCGCCAAAGCCCCAGTCGCGAGGACTCGCGCGGCTCGCTGTGGTCCTCAGTCGTTCGCTCTGCTCACTCCTTGCGGTCCTTGCGTCGCCGGGCTTCGTCCTCGCGACTGCCCCTTTGAGCCCCACCCGCCCAGCACCGCCCCGCACCTCACGCCTCCCCAGCCTCGCGGCTCGCGGCTTCGCCGCTCGCTTATCGAGGTACTCACTTCGTTCGTACCTCGCCACGCTCGCCGCGTCCCTCGCGGACGGTTCGCGGGCCTCCGGCCCGCTCACCGGCGCGCCACCGCTCCAGCGATCACTCGTTCCTTCGACTACACTGGCCGGAACCGGTTGGACACGTGTCATCCGCTGTGGATTTCGACGGGACTCATCGCCGAAGGGTAGTCTCGCTCGTCACCGAAGTTCCACGCCGCGCGCCGCGAGGAACGACTCGACCTCCTCGCGGGTCGGCAGCCCCGTCTGCGTGAACCGCTCCGTACAGTTGATCGCGGCGACCGCGGCCGCGAACCGGACGGCGTCGACGAGGGCGTCCCGACTTCGTCCCCCTGCCGACCCGCGACCCGCCGCCCTGCCATCCGCCAGGAACCACCGGTCGATCAGGCCGGCGAGGAACGCATCGCCCGCTCCGGTCGTGTCGACGACGTCGACCTCGAACCCGTCGACCCGGGTCGCCTCGCCCTCGGCGATGGCGGTCATCCCGTCCGCGCCGTGGGTGAGGACCGCGGGACCGACCGACGGGTCCCGGACCGCCCGAAGCCGGTCGACGGCCGCCTCGCGACCGCCGAAGTAGGCCGGCGCGGCGACGCCGCCGGCGACGAAGAGGTCCGCGCGGTGGAGGTAGCCGTGGACCGTCTCCGGCTCGGTCCCGCGCCCGGTGAGCTCCTCGACCGGCCCGGAGAGGTCGAAGACGAGCGCGGGCCGGTCGGGCTCGGGCACGTCGAGAACGCGGTCGAGCACCGCCCGCGCGACCCGGTCGGGCGTGTACGCCGTGAGGAAGACGACCTCGCTCGCGACGATCGAGTCGAGCGTCGCCGGATCGAGCCGGAGCTCGCGGAAGCTCTCGCCGGCGGTGACGATGGCGCGCTCCCCGTCCGGCGCGCTGAGGATCACGGAGCGCGTCGTCGGATCGTCGCCGACGGTGACGCGCGAGCCGTCGACGCCGCTCTCCGCCAGCCAGGAGCGCGCCAGGCGGCCGTACTCGTCGTCGCCGACGCGGCTGACGAGCCCGACCTCGCGGCCGAGCCGGTCGAGGCCGACCGCGACGTTCGCGCCGACGCCGCCCGGCGCGGTCTCGACCTCGCTGGCGTACGCGCCGCCGTCCGGCTCCGGGAGGTTCGAGACGGCGTACCACTCGTCGACCGCGGCCGCGCCGACGGCGGTGACGCGGGGCGGGTCGGGTTCGGACGCGCCTCCTGAAGAGCCCGTCACGCTCCGAAGAAGGACTCGTGGACCGCCATCGCGGCCTCGGTCGCGATCGGTCCCTCGACGACGGTGTCGCCGTCGGCTCGTCGGATCACCTCGTCGGCGGGGATGGGGATCGCTCCGCCGGTGAGCTCGTGGAGCGTCTCGCCCGCGACTCCGAAGACGACGCGGCCGATCCCGGCGTAGTGGATCGCGGCGGTACACATCGGGCACGGCTCGGTGCTCGCGTACATCGTACAGTCGGCGAGCTCCTCCGGGGAGAGCTCGCGACCGGCCCACCGCGCCAGTTTCAGCTCCGGGTGCGCGGAGACGTCGTCGTCGGTCCGGGTCGTGTTCCTCGCCTCCCGCCGCACTTCGCCGTCGACGACCAACAGCGCGCCGAACGGGGTGTTCCCGGCCTCGACCGCCTCCTCGGCGAGTTCGATCGTCCGCAGGACGTGTTCCCGGTCCGTGGTCATGTCACTGCCTTCGGCCCTCGGAACCTAACGTTTCCCGTCGCCGGCGGCGGGGTCGGTCGAGGTGTCGGCCGCCTCCCCCGGCGGGTCGTCGCTCGCCGCAAGCGGAGCGCCCTCGTCGTCCGATCCCTCGTCGTCCGATCCCTCGTCATCCGACTCCGTTTCCTCCGCGGACGCGGCCGCTCGAACCTCCCGGAGCTTGTCGACCGCGTCGTCGGTCGCGGCCGATCGGGTCTCGGTCGCGGCCGCGGGATCGAGCCGGTCGTCGTCCGGTTCCGCCGGTTCCGACTCTGTCTCCTCGTCGGGTCCCTCGTCCGTGTCCGCCTCCTCCGAACCGCCGAGGAGGCCGCCGATTCGCTCGCGGATCTCGGTGAGCAGTCCCATGAGTCAGTAGTTCCGGAACAGCAGCGCCCGCACGTCGTCCTTGGTGCGGGCCGTTTCGACGCTTCCGTCGGGCAGTTCCACCTCGTAGCGCGCGTCGCCGTCGCCCTCCCGCCACTTGTCGTCGTGGGTGTCGAGCAGGCTCATCATCGCGTTCAGCTGGCCGGCTCCGCCGTCGTCGGCGTCGTCGGCCGTGTCGTCGGTGGCATCGTCGTCGTCGGCGGTGTCGTCGGCCGTATCGTCGGCGGCGTCGTCCCCGCGGCCGTCACCGTCTCCGGGCTCGTCGCCGGCGGCGCTCTCGCTCTCGTCGTCCGCCTCCTCGGGGTCCGCGGCGTCGGCGTCGGGGACCTCCACGTCGACGCGGGCGAAGGGGTCGGCGGCCAGCTCCTCGGCCGCGTCGAGGATCGCCTCCACGAGCTTCTCCTTGGTCATCTCGCTGCGGCCGGTGACGTCGAACGCGGCGGCGATCGAGTACAGGTCCGAGCGGTCCGCGTCCTCGGGGTCGCCGTGTCTCCGGTTGCGCTCGTCGAGCACCTCTCGGGCAGCCTCGCGGTCGAACGGGGATCGAGCCACGTCGCCGTCGTCGTCCGCGTTCGATCCGTCCGGTCCGCCGGCCGGTCGGTCGGGGTCGGCAGAGCGGTCCGGGTCGTCGACGGCCTCGGCGAGGTCGAGCAGGTACGCGAGCACCTCCTCGGTGCCGACCGTCGCGTACGGGCCGGCGTGTCGGTCGGCCAGCTCCTCGCGCAGGGCCTCGATGCGTTCTCTCTGGTCGTCGGTGATCTCGAGCGGTGGCATTCGTTACTCCTCTCGGTCCGCGTTCTCCCGGTCCGTTTCCCCGTCCTCGACGCCTCTGCCGAAGCGTTCGAGCGCCTCCTCCCAGCTCTCGACGAGGCGGGGCTCGCCGGAGTGGTCGACCTCGACGCCGGCGTAGCCGCAGGCGTCACAGCCGACGGCCTCGGCCCCGCCGAGCGTGAACGTCGTCAGCGCGGATCCACAGCGCGGGCACTCGCTCGACACGGTCTCTCTGGTGAGTGGTGGACGCCGGCCGTGAAAAATACGGGGGTCGCGGGGATCCCGAGGATCGCGAGAGACGCCGCCCGGGGAGTTCGTCACGAACGTTGTATCGGAAGTATTCCTCACGGACCTATCGGTCGAACGAACCGATACTAATATATTAACTCGTTCTGTAGTTGTGTTTGTAATGGGAGCGAACGGGGTCGACCTTCTCGGCGTGCTGGAAAGCGACACGGACACGATCACGAACGCGGTGGCGACCGGGCGGATCGACCTCGAGGACCTGGATCGATTCGTGGAGAGCGTCGATCGGGGGGACCTCGAGGCGGACCGCGGCGTCGACGAGGTGGTCTGGATCGTCGGGTCGCTGCTGCGCGGCGACGCCGCCGGCTGGGAGGAGATGGAGCCGGCGAGTTAGACCGCGGTCGGGAGGGGAACCGACTCGGCGACTCGGCGGATCGGCGACTCAGCAACTCGGCGGATCGGGGGCAACAATCATTAGACTCGGCGGAAACGTCGAGACATGAGCGACTCGACCGAGTCGAACCCGCTTTTCGACTACTACCGCCGCTACGTCGGCGACCCCGACCGCGCGGTCGACGTGTACGCCGGGTTCGGGCTCTTCTTCGTGGGGCTCGGCCTGGGCGTCGTCGGCATCGCCGTGTTCCTCTACAGCGCGACGCTGCCGCCGAACACCCTCTCGACGTACTCGGTCCGGCAGGTGGCCGCCGTCGCCGCCGCGCTCGGGCTTCCGGGGCTGCTCCTCGGCGTCGTCGTCCTCCTCCCGGTCGACCGCCGCATGCTGTACCTCGGGAGCGGCGGAGCCGCGGTGTGTCTCGTCGCCGTCGCGTGGTTCGTTCGCGTGTACCCGCACGACTGGAACGTCGCCGAGCCGCCGGACTACAGCGCGCAGGTCGTGGCGCTGTACAGCGTCGGCCTCGTCGCCGTCATCGGCGCGACCGGTGCGGCGCTCGTCGCCCACCGCGTCGAACAGGCGTCGGGCGCGGCGGCCGCCGGCGGAGCCGGCTCCGCGTCCGACGACGCCGGTTCGGGCGGAGACGGCGGATCGGGAGCCGAAACCGTCACCGACGAGCAGGTCCGCGCCGACATCGAGCGCGAGCTCGACGACGCGGAGCTCACCTGGGGCGGCGTCGAGCGTCCGACGGGCCGCCGGCTGGAGCTGAACACCACCGCCGTCGACGAGGCCGACGTCGACAGCGGTGCGCTCTCGGGATCGGCGACCGAGACGCGGACCACCTCGGGCACCGTCGACGACGCGGTCTCCCAGCTCAAGGGGCTCCAGGGCGGCGAGACCAAGACCGCGAGCGGCGAGGGGACCGACGACCAGGCCGCCGCGCTGCGCGAGCTCCGCGAGCAGCAGCGAGCGGAGGAGCAGGCCGAGGCCGAGGAGTCGTCGGTCGTCGACCGGATCCGCGGGCTGTTCGAATAGACCCCGGGCGGGTCGCGTCCCCGCATCGGATCCTTATATATCGTCGGCCGCCTATCCGGGGGCGTGTCCAGCGTCACCGTGAGGATCGACCCGCACGTCCATTCCGAGGACAGTTACGACGGCCACGAGCCGGTCGAGCTGATCCTGGAACACACCGCGGACATCGGCCTCGACGCGGTCGTGATCACCGACCACGACACGATGGGCGAGTCGAAGCGGGCGGCCGAACTCGCCCCCGAGTACGGGCTGGTCGGGATCCCCGGCGTCGAGGTGTCGACCGCGGACGGCCACCTGCTCGCGATCGGCGTCGACCGGATGCCGCCGCGCGGGGAGTCGTACGCGGCGACCGTGTCGTGGATCCACGACCGCGGCGGGGTCGCGATCGTTCCCCACCCCTTCCAGCGGTCGCGTCACGGCGTCCGCAGACGCGACATCCCCCTCCCCGAGTCCGACGACCGCGAGGACGCTGGCGGCGACCCAGCCGCGAGCGGCGACTCAGCCGCGGGCGGCGACGCCGTCGACGAGGTCGACGCCATCGAGGTGTTCAACGCCTGGCTGTTCACCGGCTACCGCAACCGACGCGCGAGGCGGTTCGCGGCGCTCCACGGCTATCCCGGCGTCGCCGCCAGCGACGCCCACCACCTGAACTACGTCGGCCGGGCGTTCACGGAGCTGACGGTCCGGGGCCGCTCGTCGGTCGACGACGTGACCGCCGAGGACGTGCTCGCCGCGATCCGCGAGGGGACGACGAGCGCGAGCGGGAAGCGCGCGCCGGTTCCGATGGCGGCGAGACACTACCTGATCGCCGCCGGCCGGAAGTCCGGCTACTACGCCCGGACGGGCGCGGACCGGGGGACGACCGCCGCGGTTCGCGCCGCGAGCGAGGCCGTCTCGATGACGCGGGTCGGCCTCTCACAGGGGGTCCACCGGTTCGGGCGGGCGCTCTCGTGGTTCCGGTAGATCCGGCGCTCCGGGAGGGCGGCCGGCGCGGTGCGGAGTCGGCGACGCCGCCGGGGAGGCGGGGTTTTTGGCCGCGGAGGCGAAACGACCGGCCATGAGCCACGACAGACACGAGGCCGGGTTCAAACGGCGGACCCGCGTCGCCGAGGCGCGCGCGACGCTGCTCGACGCCGTCGAGCCCCACGGCCGGACCGAGACGGTCCCCCTCGCCGACGCCGACGGGCGCGTCCTCGCCGAGCCGATCGACGCGCCCGCGCCGGTGCCGGGCTACGACCGGGCGGCGATGGACGGCTACGCGGTCCGCGCGGAGGACACCTTCGGCGCGTCCGACCGGTCGCCGACCGTCCTGCGGGAGCGAGAGCACGAGGATGGGTCGGTCGCGCCCGGCGAGGCGGTCCGCGTCCACACGGGGAGCGCGCTCCCGGAGGGCGCGGACGCGGTCGTGATGATCGAACACGTCGAGGCGGTCGGCGACGAGGTCGAGACGTTCGACGCGGTCGCCGCCGGCGAGAACGTCGGCGCGGCCGGCGAGGACGTGGCGGAGGGCCAGCGGCTCTACGAGGCGGGCGAGACGCTCCGCCCGTCCGACCTGGGGCTGTGTAAGTCGGTCGGCCTCGAGGAGGTCGTCGTCCGCGAGCGCCCCGCGGTCGCCGTGATTCCGACCGGCGAGGAGCTGGTCCAGGCCGACCCCGACCCCGGTGAGGTGATCGAGACGAACGGACTCACCGTCTCCCGGCTCGTGGAGCGCTGGGGCGGCGAGCCGCGGTACCGCGAGGTCGTCACCGACGACGAGGAGGCGCTCGCGGCCGCGATCGAGCGGGACCTCGACGCCGACGTGGTCGTCACCACCGGCGGCTCCTCCGTCGGCGAGCGCGACCTCCTCCCGGAGGTCGTCGACGACCTCGGCGAGGTGCTCGTCCACGGCGTGGCGCTCAAGCCCGGCCATCCGGTGTGTCTCGGGCGGGTCGAGGGGACGCCCGTGGTCTCGCTGCCCGGCTACCCCGTGGCCTGTATCGTCAACGCGGTCCAGTTCCTCCGACCCGTCCAGAAACTGGCGGGAGGAACGACCGCCGACCCGCTCCCGACCCGGCGCGCGCGCCTCGACCGGAAGGTGGCGAGCGAGCCCGGCACCCGGACGTTCGCCCGGGTGAGGCTGTCGCGGGCGGACGACACCGAGGATGGCGACGGAGTCGACGCCGACGACGACGCGCCCTTCGTCGCGACGCCCACCCGCGCGAGCGGTTCCGGCGTCCTCTCCAGCGTCGCGCTCGCGGACGGCTGGGTCGTCGTGCCGGAGCCGCGGGAGGGGCTCGACGCCGGCGACGTCGTCGACGTCGAGCTCTGGGAGGTGACGGAATGACGGAGCGCAAGGAGTTCCGCGACCTGGCCGAGCCCGACGCCGCCCGCGACGCCATCGCGTCGCTGGACCTCTCTCCGGAGCCGGAGTCCGTCCCCCTGAGCGAGGCCCGCGGGCGGGTGCTCGCCGAGCGGGTCGACGCCGGGATCGACGTCCCCGGGTTCGACCGCGCGTCGATGGACGGCTACGCCGTCCGCGCCCGCGACACGTTCGGGGCCGACGAGGCCGACCCGGTCGAGCTGGATCTCGTCGGCGGGGTTCACGCCGGGGAGACCCCGGAGGTGACGGTCGACCCCGGCACCTGCGCGGAGGTGTCGACCGGGGCGGTGATGCCGGACGGCGCGGACGCGGTGGTGATGGTCGAGCGCACCGACGAGCGGCCGGCGAAAGGGGACGAATCGGACCGGATCGCGTTCCGCACGTCGGTCGCGCCGGGCGACCACGTGATGGCCGCGGGCGCGGACATCGCCGCAGGAGCCCGGGCGCTCGGGCCGGGAACCCGGCTGACGCCCCGCGAGATCGGGCTGCTCTCGGCGCTCGGCGTCGACGAGGTCCCCGTCCGCGGACGACCCACGGTCGGGATCGTCTCCACCGGCGACGAGCTGGTCCGCCCCGGCGACGACCTCGACCCCTCCCGCGGCGAGATATACGACGTGAACTCGACGACGATCGCGGCGGGGGTGACGGAGGCAGGCGGCGAGCCCGTCCTCTACCCCCACGCCGGCGACGACTACGCGGAGATGGAGCGGCTGCTCCGGGAGGCAGCCGACGAGTGCGACCTGGTGCTCTCGTCGGGGTCGACCTCCGCGAGCGCGGTCGACGTGATCTACCGCGTGATCGAGGAGCGCGGCGACCTCCTCCTCCACGGCGTCGCCGTCAAGCCCGGCAAGCCGATGCTGATCGGGCGGCTCGACCGCGCCGACGGCGGCGAGTCCGCCTACGTCGGGCTCCCCGGCTATCCCGTCTCGGCGCTGACGATCTTCCGGACGTTCGTCGCGCCGGCGGTCCGCGAGGCCGCCGGGCTCCCGGAGCCGCGAACCGCGACCGTCGAGGGACGGATGGCCGTCCGCGAGCGCTACGCCGAGGGGCGGCTCCGGCTGATGCCGGTCGGCTTACTCGATCTGGGCGACGCCGGCGCGGCCGACAGGAGGGTCGCGGACGAGGCGGCCGCGGACGGGCCGGCGGGGGACTCGACGGCCCCCATCGTCTACCCGGTCGACAAGGGCTCCGGCGCGACGACGAGCCTCGTCGAGGCCGACGGCGTCGTCGCCGTCGACCCGGACACCGAGTATCTGGAAGCGGGCGAACCCGTCACGGTTCAACTGTTCTCGCCGGACGTCCGCCCGCCGACCCTGCTCGGCGTCGGCGAGGACGATCCGGCGGTCAACCGACTGCTCGACCGGCTCGCGAACCCGCGGTACCTCCCGGTGGGCTCCCGCGAGGGCTACCGGCGACTCCGCGACGGCGTCCCGGACGTCGCCGTCGTCGCCGGCCCGACCGACCGGGACGTCGACGACGTCGTCCTCGGCGGGTGGGACCGCGAGTGGGGCCTCGTCGTGCCCGACGCGAACCCGGAGGGCGTCGAGGGGCTCGTGGACCTCGTCGACCGCGACCTCCGGTTCGTCAACCGGCCGACCGGCACGGGGCTCCGCCGGAGCCTCGACGACGCGCTGGCGGAGCTGGCCGACGAGCGCTCGGCCGCCAGGGCCGATCTGACCGAGCGGATCGACGGCTACGGGCTGACGCTCCGGGCGTTCGAGAGCCCGGTCCGGCGGGTGCTCGCGGGCGACGCCGACGTCGGCGTGGGACTCCGGGAGACCGCCGAGCGGCTGGGCTGTGCGTTCGTTCCGCTCGGCGACCAGCGGGTCGCCGTCCGCGCGGCGGCCGACCGCGTCGACCGCGAGTCTGTCGCGTCGCTCGCGGCGGAACTCGACGGCGACGGGATCGATCGGCTGCTCGCGGGGCTCGCGGGCTACTCGGCCTGACGGGACGGCGAAAGACTCCCGACTCAGTCCCGAACGATCCGCTCCTCGCCGTCCTCGACGACGACGTCGAGGCCGTGCTCGTGGACGAACGCGGCGGTGTAGTCGGGGACGATCCGCTCGGCGGAGAAGCGCGCCCGCAGCAGCGGGACCGTGTCGAGGAGGTCAGCGCGGGTCTCGAGGGATGGAAGCGACCCGACGAACTCCACGTCGAGCCCGGCGTCGCGTCCGCGGGCGGCGAGCGTCGGGAGCGTGGGGGCGTCGAACGCGCCCTCGAAGTCGATCGGCTCGGCGAAGCCGGCGTAGTACGCCCGGCCGCGGGTCGAGGGGCCGATCACGACCTCGTTCGTCCGGAGCTTCATCGCCGCGGAGTCGACGACCGTCCGCGAGAGCAGCGGCGCGGTCGGCGTCACGACCGCGACCGAATCGGCGTTCTCCTCGCGCAGCAGGTGCGTGACGGTGTTGCCGGCGCGCGCGCCGAACGACGAGCCGACCTGCCGCTCGAACCGGACGTCGCCGGTCCCGCCGAGCGTGTCGGCGACGATCGTGCGGAGCTCGGCCTCCGGCGGCGTGTCGGTCCGGTGCGGTTCGGGGATCGCTTCCTCGTCGGGGTAGTTGACGAGCAGGTCGCCGCCGGAGCGGTCGACGGCGAGCACGGCGTCCCGGAAGGCGGCCTCGTACAGATCTGCCGCCTCGGCGGTCGAGAGCGGGGTCGACTCCGCCAGCCCGGTCGCGACGAGCCCCTCGCGGGGCGGGTTCGCAAACACGACGACGACGGTCATACCGGAGGGAGTCGCGGCTCCGCCTTCAACTAAGCGAAGTCGCGCCGCATCGCGATCTCGAACCAGGGACAGAGGCGGAGCTGGCGGTACAGCGCCGGGTTCTCGTGGAGGTGTTCGTAGTCGACCCACATCCGGCCGCCGATCTCCGCGGGGTCGGGGTCGAGGTCGGTGTCGGAGAGCGTGACCTTCAACACCGCACACACCTCCCACTCGACGCCCTCGTTGGGGTAGTAGCGCTTGTACTCGAAGCGGTCCGTGACCCGGAGGTCGTCGTACTGGTCGGGCGTAATTCCCAGCTCCTCCTCGAGTCTCGTCTCGGTGGCGTCCTCCTGGGACTGCCCCTCGACGGGGTGAGAGGCGACGGTTCCGTCCCAGTGGCCGTCCCACAGCCGCTTGGTCGGGGCGCGCTGCGCCAGCAGGATCCGGCCGTCGCCGTCGAAGACGAGGCAGGTGAACGCCCGGTGGCGGATCCCGTCTCCGGTGTGGGCGTCGAGCCGGTTGACGGTGCCCTGCGGGGCGTCGTCGGGGTCGACGGCGACGACGTCCTGGGTGGCGTTCTCGTGGTCGATGTCGGCGTCCGCGCCCCCGCCGGCGGGATCGGGGGCCTCGGCGTCCTCGGAACTCATACCTCCCCGTCTCACACCGAGACTAATAAGGGTTCGATACGGCGCGAGGAGGTCGAAGCCGATCACGGTTCGACGCGCTTAAACGCGTGCCACGGCTACCTAACGGGGATGAGTGACCCGGCGCTCGACGTTGTCGAGTTCGTTCTGACCACCCACTTCTACAGCGAGAACCGCGACCTCGACGAGAACGACCTCCCGCCCCGGTTCAGGCGGGTGTTCTGGTCGGCCGACGCCGCGGAGGACGCTCCCGGCGGCGTCGAGCGCCCGTTGAAGGCGACCGACGCCAGCACCCGAACGGCGACCGGCGTCGAGCGGCCCTGGGACGCGGTCTCGGACCTCCTGTTCACCCAACACACCGAGTTCTCCGGCGAGATCACGCTCACCCAGCCCGAGATGGGACTGGAGTGGTACCGCGACCACGCCGACGCCGACCGGATCGCCTCGAACCCGACGCTCGTCGCGGCGCTCGAGGCCGCCGACGGCCTCGAGGCCCCCGTCTCCCGCGAGGAGGCGCGCGAGGACGTGCGGCCGATCCAGGCCGACCGCGTCTGGATCGACGCGCTCCTCGAGGAGTACTTCGACGAGGACGAGGACGGCGAGATGCTCGACCTCGTCAACGTCCGCGCGCCCGAGGAGATCGAGACCACGCTCGAAGACCTCGTGTTGACGGGCGATCAGGAGGAGGAGATCCAGAAGATCGTGAAGGCGATCGAACACCGGGAGTACCTCGCGAGCATCGGGCTCCGCGAGATCGGGAAGCTGCTGTTCGTCGGCCCGCCGGGCACCGGCAAGACCACCGTCTCGCGGGCGCTCGCCCACCAGCTCGGCATCCCGCTCGTCGAGGTGAAGATGTCGATGATCACGAGCCAGTACCTCGGCGAGACGGCGAAGAACGTCGAGAAGACCTTCGAGGTCGCAAAGCGGCTCTCGCCGTGCATCCTCTTCATCGACGAGTTCGACTCCGTCGCGAAGACGCGCCGGTCCGACGAACACGCCGCCCTGAAACGCGCCGTCAACACGCTGCTCAAGTCGATCGACGAGGTGTCGCTCGTCCGCGACGAGGTGCTCCTCATCGGCGCGACGAACCACCCCGACCAGCTCGACGCCGCTGCCTGGCGTCGGTTCGACGAGATCGTCAACTTCCCCAAGCCCGACCGCGACATGCGCGCGGACATCCTCCGGGTCGTCACCCGCGAGATGCAGATCGCCGACTTCGACCCCGCGGAGGTCGCCGACCGGACCACCGGGCTCACGGGCTCGGACCTCCGGATGGTGCTTCGGGAGGCCGTGCTCGGCGCGCTGACGGAGGACCGCATGACCATCACCCAGGCCGACGTGATGGAGGCCGTCGCCGATTTCGAGGAGCGGGACAACCTCAAGAACATGGACATGATCGACGGCGAGGGCGCGGAGGTGCTCGGCCAGACGGACGACAGCGGGGCCGACCACGGCGGCGGTCACGACCACGGCGAGGGCGACGATCACGCCCACGATCACGGCGAGGAGAGCGACCACGCACACGGACATCCCCAGGACTAGGCCGTCCCGTCCGGAATTAGGCCGTCTCGTCCCGATCGAGGCGCACTCCAGCGACGGTGTAGCCGAAGCCGCGGTCGACGACCGCCGGGTCGAGTCCGACCGCCTCCATGTCGGTCGCGAGCGCGTCGGGCGTCGAGAACCGCGATCCCATGCCGATCGCGTGCTCGCCGGCGACGAGCAGCCGCCCGAGCGGGTGTGCGGGGTCGAACTCGCGAACGACGAGGACGCCGCCGGGCGCGAGGGCTCGCGCGACCTCCCGCAGGGCGGCCTGCCGGTCCGGCAGGTGGTGGAACGCGTCGACGACCATGGCGGCGTCGACGCTTCCGTCCCGAAACGGGAGGCGACCCGCGTCGCCGGCGACCGCCGACAGCCCGCGGGCCTCGCGAGCGCGCCGGAGCATGCCGAGGGAGGCGTCGACGACCGTGACCTCGGGTCCCGTCAGCGCGGCCGCCGCGCGCCCGGAGCCGCCGCCGACGTCGAGCAGTCGGTCGATCGGTCGCTCCGCGCGGTCGAACCCCGCCGCGAGCGCCGCGCCGCTCGCGGGCGGCATGACGAGGTCGTACAGCGGCGCGATCCGGTCGAAGAAGCGAACGTCGCCGAGGCCGTACATGGCGGCCCTGCGGCCGGCGCGGAGTTATAGGTCCGGATCATACGGCCGCCGGCGGCTCCCGGTCGTCGTCGCGGACGTTCCCGTTCGCGTCCCGCCGCGATCGCTCCCGTCCGTGTCCCGCCGCGATCGCCCCCGTCCGCGTCCCGCCGCGACCGCCCGGACCGTTTACGTCTCTCCGCCCGTAGCGACGCCCATGGCGTCGGATCGAATCGAGTTCACGGTCGCGGGCGCGCCGGGCGAGGGGGCGACCTGCCGGCTCGACTACCGGGCGTTCGCGTACGCCGGGAAGTTCGTCGTCGGCGACACGGGCAAGGCGCTCCTGCGGACCGTCGACGGCGCCGACGCGGTGCCCGAGTGGGAGCCCGCGGAGCCGCTCCCCGAGACCGTCGACCCGGACGCGTTCGAGACGGACGTGCTCGCGGCGGTCTCCTTCTCGCCGGACCGCACCGACCCCGCGTGCTGTCGGCTCCGCTACGTCACCGTCCACGCCGCGCGCCGCGGCGAGGGGCTCGGTCCCGACCTGGTCCGGCGGACCGTCTCGTGGCTCGCCGACGCGGGGTACGAGCGCGTCCGGATCGCCGTCAACAACCCGTTCGCCTACGAGGCGCTCTACAAGTGCGGGTTCGCCTACACCGGGCAGCAAACGGGACTCGCGGAACTGGAACTCGAGCGACCCGCCGACGCGCCCGCGCCGACCCGCGACGACGCCGAGCGGTACCGCGCCGGGCTGGCCGTCTTCCGCGACCGCGAGGACGACCCCCGGAGGCGGTTCGCCGGTTCCTCGCGGATCGCCTCGGGGACGGGGGAGACGGCCCCGCCGACCCGCCTCATCCGCCGGACTCGCCCGATCCCGTCGACGCGTCCGACCCCGCAGATCCGTCCGATCCCGTCGACGCGTCCGATCCCCGCAACACACTTACCGACGAGGACCCCTCCTAGCCCGTATGTACGGCGTCGTCGGCGGCGGGCTCGCGGGACTCGCGGCGGCCGCCCGGCTCCGCGAGGCGGGCCGCCCGGTGCGGCTGTTCGAGGCGACGGACGCGGTCGGCGGGCGGGCGCGCGCGGTCGACACCGCCGGCGACCCGGTGGAGCGGTTCCCGCACTACCTCTCGCGCGGCGACGACGCCCTGGCGTCGCTCGCGGCCGATCACGGGCTCGACGGTCGGATCGCGTGGCGACGCGGCCGAACCGCCCGCTACCGCGACGGGGTCGTCCACCCGCTCGACGCCCCGTGGGAGCGGCTGGCGTATCCGGGAACCGGCCTCGTCGACGCGGCTCGAGCCGGGCGTCTCGTCCGCGCGGTTCGCCGCCTCGACGACGCTGACGAGGGCCACGACGACGCTGACGGGCACGATGCCGGAACCGACGCCGCCGCCGACCTCGACGCGGTGACCGTCGAGGCGTTCGTCACGGAGCGCGCGTCGCGGGCGACCTACGAGGGATACGTCGAGCCGGTCCTCCGCGCCGAGTTCGGTGACCGCGCCGACGGCGTCTCCGCGGCGTGGCTCGCGGAGTGGCTTCGCTCGCGGGAGGACCGCGACCGCCGCGGGGCCGCGGTCGGCTACCTCGACGGCTCGATGTCCCGTCTCGCGGACGCGCTCGTCGAGGCGATCGGAGAGGAGGCGATCCGGACGAGGAGCCGCGTGGCCGACGTGAGTTCCCGCGTCGACCGCGACGGGGACGGCGACGGTGTCTCGGTGACGGTCGAGACATTCGAGACGCCCGAGACGCCCGACGATCGCCGGGTCGTCGACTGCGAGGGGGTCGTCGTCGCCGCCGGCCCGGCGACGCTTCGGAACGTGACGGGGGTCGACCCCGGCGTCGACGCCGTCCCCGGAACGTGCGCGCTCGTCGCGACGGACGAGCCGATCGTCGACGCGTGGCGGGTGACGGTCGAACCCGGGGAACTCTCGACGGGCGAGGACGCCCCGTTCGGGACGCTGTTCGCGCACACGAACCTGGTCCCGCCCGACCGGTACGGGGGCGATCACCTGACGTATCTGGTCGGTCGCGGGGGATCGGTCGGCGACGTGGACGGCGCGGAGGACGGAAGCGAGGGGACGGTCCGAGATCGATGGCTGTCTGCGCTCGAGGATCTGTTTCCGGCGTTCTCCCCGGAGGCGGTTCGGTCGTTCCGGATCGCACGCGATCCCGCCGCGACCGTCGCGGCGCGTCCCGGCGAGCGCGTCCCGATCGACCTCGGCGAAGCGGGGCTTCCGGGCGTCGCGTACGCCGGGCCCGGAAGCCGGCTCGACCGGTTCGGAGGTTCGCCGGGGGCGCGGGTCGCCGCGGGGGTCGCGGCCGCGGAGGCGGTGGCGGACGCCGGGACGGGAGCGTTCGGAGAGGGATCCGGATTCGAGTGGGGGTGAAGGCGGCGGAACCGTTTCCGCCCGTCAGGCGCTGGCCTCGTCCTCGTCGAGACCGGGCGCGGCGGCGGGATCGACCTCCTCGGGCTCCTCGGTGTCGCCGCCGACGACCGTCTCGCCGTCGTCGGTCTCCACGTAGACGTCGTCGGCGAACCCGGCGAGCGCGTTCTCGTACTCCGCCGTCTCGAGTCGCTCCAGGGTCTCGGGCGCGTCCGCGATCCCACCTACCGGGCGGAACTCGCCGAGCGGGTCGTCGATCGTGATCCCGTGGTCCGAAAAGAACGACTCGTACCGCCGGTAGTGCTCCTCGAGCTCGTCGCCGGGGATCTCCATCATCTCCGTCCAGCCGTGGTTGAAGAAGTCGAAGTTGGCCTGGACGTGGGTGATCTCGCGGGCCTCGGCCTCCGGGAAGCCGGCCTCGAGGGCGGCGACGTACGCGTCCATCGTCGCGTCGAAGAAGTCGTCGAGGTGGCCTCTGCGCTCCTCTCGGCGCTCCTCGTCGGCCTTGTTGAGGAAGATGCTCGTGTGGAGGTCGACGAGCTTGTCGTTGGCGACGTCACCGACCACCGGGGTCGTAAGCGCCTTTTTCGCGGCCCAGTGGCGGATGTTCTGCCGGATCTTCATACGCATCGTTGGGCGGCGACGGCCTTGAATCTGTGGCGGCGACGGGGCGATCCGACGGTCGATCCGCCGGATCGGCCGGTCGGGAACGTCGAAGCGGCGGGGTAGCGAGAGACTATCACGGTTCTGAACGCGGATGACAATCCACATTAACCCCCAATCCGAAACGCCGCCCATGAGCGATTCGTACGTGATCGTCGGGGACGGGATCGCGGGGGCCTCAGCCGCCGAGACCCTCCGCGAGGAAGCGCCTGACGCCGAGATCACGGTCATCACCGACGAGGGGGAGTCCCTCTACAACCGGATCCTGATAAAGGAGTTCGCGAAGGGGAAGCTCCCGGAAGCGCCCATCTCGATCCACGACGAGTCCTGGTACGACGACCACGACGTCGACCTCCGATTGAACACGCTGGTCGTCGACGTCGACGTCGAGAACGACGCGATCCGGACCCACGAGGAAGAGACGATCGAGTACGACTCTCTGCTTCTGGCGATCGGCGGGACGCCCCAACAGCTCCCCGTCGAGAACGCCGACGCCGAGGGGATCCACCACTTCTGGACGTTCCAGGACGCCCGGAAGATCAAGGAGAGCGTTGAGGACGCCGACCGCGGCGTCATCGTCGGCGCGGGGCTGCTCGGCATCGACTTCGCGGCGATCTGCGGCGAACAGGACGTGGAGGCGAAGTACCTGATGCGCGGCGACTCCTGGTGGCGCTACGCCCTCTCGAACGAGGGCGCGGAGATCATGCACGAGGCGATGCGCGAGCGCGGCGTCGAACCCGTCTTCGACTCCGGCGTGGACCGCTTCGAGGTCGACGACGACGGCCACGTGGAGGCGGCCGTCGACCCCAACGGCGAGCGGTACGAGTGCGACTTCGCGGGCGTGGCGATCGGGCTGGACTTCAACACGGAGATACTCGAGGACACACCGATCGAGACCGACGACGGGGTGATCGTCGACGAGTACATGCGGACGAACGTCGACAACGTGTTCGCCGCCGGCGACATCACGGAGTTCCACGACACGGTCCTCGGCGAGCGCGCCCAGAACGGCGCGTGGGGATCGGCCAAAGAGCAGGGGACGATCGCCGCACACAACATGATCGACCACGGCAGCGAACCCTTCGAGTGGGTCTCCTCGTACTCGATCACGCACTTCGATTTCCCCTTCCTCTCCTTCGGCCACCCGACGCTCGGCGACGACTCGGTGGAGGCCACCACCGCCGACGGCGAGTGGCGGCGCGTCGCGCTGAAGGACGGGCGGGTCGTCGGCGGCGTGCTCATCGGCGACCTCTCGCCGCAGTCGGCGTTCAAACAGCTGATGCGCGAGAAGCGCGACGTGAGCGGCCAGACGGAACTCCTCATGGAGCCCGGCTTCTCCGTCGACGACCTCGCCGCCTCGACCGAGCACTGACCGGCCGGTCGTCCCGACACCGACCCCCGATCCCGATCCCGTCTCCCCCGACGCCGCCTTCCTAGCGGTCCGGAGGAGCCAGTACCTTTTCACGTCGCCCTCGCTTGACGGATCAGTAATGTCACGCGACCCCGTCGACGAGCCGCCGAACCCCCCCGACGACGGGTTTCTCGCGTCGTTCGTGGAGGGCAGCGCGGATCCGGTGATCTCGCTCGACGCCGAGGGGACGGTCGTCTACGCGAACCCGGCGGTCGAATCGACGCTGGGGTACGCCCCGGAGGACCTCGTCGGTCGCCGGCTCTCGTCTCTGATCCCGGCGACGGTCGTCGAGAAGCGCGCGCGGTCCCTCCGTGCCCGTCTCGAACGTCCGGAACGGCTCGTCGGCCAGGGAGACGTCACGGTCCCGCTCGCGGCCGCCGACGGCGACGAACACACCTTCTCGGTACGGTTTCACGACCACGAGAGCGGGGATCGGCGCGTCTACACCGGCAGCTTCCGGGAGCACAGCGAAGGTAGCGGGGGACGGGAGCTCCGGACGTTCCGGAACCTGGTCGAACAGGCGGGTCACGCGATCTACGTCACCGACACCGACGGAACGATCGAGTACGTCAACCCGGCGTTCACGGAACACACCGGCTACGACGCCGAGGAGGCGGTCGGGGAGACGCCGGCGATCCTCAACTCCGGGGAGATGTCCGAGGACTACTTCGCGTCGCTGTGGGAGACGATCCGGGCGGGCGAGGTGTGGGAAGAGGAGATCGTCGACCGACGCAAGGACGGCGAGCCGTACCACGCCCATCAGACCATCGCGCCGGTACTGGACGAGACGGGAGCCGTCTCGCGGTTCGTCGCCATCCAGACGGACGTCACGGAGCGGAAGGCGGCCGTCGGCAGACTGAAACAGTACCGGGACATCGTCGAGCGGCTCGACGAGCCGATCCTGTTACAGAACCGCGACGGCGAGTTCGAGCTGCTCAACGAGGCGGTAAGCGAGTTCGCGGGCGTGCCGCGCGCGGAGCTGTACGGAACCGACGAGTTCGCGTTCATGGACCCGGAGACGGCGGCGACGATCGACGAGCACCGGGAGGAGGTGCTCGAGACGGAGGAGCCCGCGGAGTACGAGGTCTCCCCCACGTTCGAGCCGAGCGGGCGCGAGGCGACCTTCAGCACGCGGCGGTACCCCTACTACGACGAGGACGGCGAGCTCGCGGGGACGTTCGCGATCTGTCGGGACGTGACGGAGATCAAGGCCCGCGAGCGGGAGTTGGAGCGGTTCGAGCACGCCATCGACGGCGCGACGGACCTGATCGCCGCCGTCGACCGGGAGGGACGGTTCCTGTTCGCCAACCGGCAGTACCGGACGTACCACGGCATCGACGAGGCGGACGTGAACGGGCTCACGGTCGGCGACGTCGTCGACGACGAGCGGTACCCGGAGGTGAAACGCCACATCGACCGAGCGCTCCGGGGGGAGCCGGTCGAGTACCGGACGACGCGGACCCACCCGGATCGGGGAACCCGCACGTTCGACGTGCGCTACTACCCGCTCGAGGCCACCGAGGAGGAGGGCGGGGTGGCCGGGGTCGTCGGCGTCCTCCGGGACGTGACCGACAGCGAGAACCGGGCGACGCAGCTGCGGGTCGTCGACCGGGTGCTCCAGCACAACCTCCGGAACGCCGTGACCGTGATCCGGGGACGGGCGGAACAGATCGTCGAGAGAGACGCGGGGAGGGCCGCAGACATCGACGGCGACGGCGACGACCTCGCCGAGGCCGCCTCCTACATCGTCTCGCGCGCGGACGAGCTCCTGACGACGAGCGAGAAGGCCCACCACATCACCGAGGTCTTGGGCGATCCGCCGAACACGGAGCCGGTCGACGTCGGCCGGACGGTCGACCGGATCGTCGCGGCGACCGCCGCGGAGTTCCCGGAGGCGGCGATCTCGGCGTCGACGCCGGCGACGGGCGAGGCGGTCGCGTCCGCGACGGAGTGGATCGACCGGGCGATAGAGGAGCTGATCCACAACGCGGTCGTCCATCACGACCGCGACCGGCCGTCGGTCGAGGTCTCCGTGGAGACGTCGCCGGAGACGGTGACGATCTCGGTCGTCGACGACGGTCCCGGGTTGACCGGGATGAACCGCGACGTGTTGGAGACCGGGCGCGCGGTCGACGCCCTGTATCACGGCAGCGGACTGGGGCTGTGGCTGGTGTACTGGGTGCTCCAGCAGTCCGGCGGCTCCGCGACGGTCGCGGACGCCGAGCCCCGCGGCACCGTCGTGACGGTCACGCTGCCGCGTCCCGCGGACCGCACGGCCGCCCCGTGACCCGCCGATCGTGATCCCCGCGGGAGCCGCTCGAAAGAGTTAACAAATACCATGTTAAATAATAACATATGGCGCTTCGAGAGGAAGGACGACGGATGCGGCTGCGTCGCACCGGCCGATACCCCCCGACGCGCGGGTCCGTCACTACGACGAACTCGACGAGGCGACGCAGACCGCCGTCGCCGAGCTGGCGGGTCGGCCGCGGACCGCCCCGGAGTCGGCGGACCTCGAGGACGGTGACGTGGTGAAGTTCACCGACTACTACCGGATCCGCGCCCGCTGACTCGGCGGTCGCCTCGCTGTCCTCCTCGTCGCCTCGCCGCCCGCCACCCGCCGCCCGCCGCCCGCGGTTCGCGTGAGAAGCGAAGTCGTTTTCGCCCGCGACGCGAAACGTCACGCATGGACAGCGGCGGATCAAGCGACATGACGTTGGCGTTCGAACTGGAGGCGCTGAAGGCACTCGCCGACCCGAACGCCGTGTTCAGCGGCGCTCGGCAGTGGACGGAGTACGTCGGGGTCGTAAGCGAGAAGCCCACGTACGTCGTCACGAACTTCACCCGGAAACACCGCGTGCGCCAGGACTTCTTCTCCGGGCCGCGCGGCGTCGAGGAGAGCCTGGAGAACATCAAGAGCCAGTTCGATACCGACCGGCACGTCTTCGTCGGCGTCGACGACGAGGACGTCGCGGTCGCGGAGGCGACGGGCTGGGAGTTCCTCCACGTCGAGGACGCCGCGGAGGCCGCCGGATGGACCCTCGCGACGCCGGAGGAGGCCAAAGAGCCCGAGGAACCCTCCCGAGACGACTGGCCCTGAATCGCTTTTCTCCGTCAGGAGGGCCAGTGCCGACCGCGACGGGCAGAGCATCGCGGAGGGCCTTTCACGCGTACGGAGGAGTCGCTCAATACAGGCGAAGGAGTGAGCGATCGCCCGAGCGGTGGCGCGCCGGTGAGTGGGTGCGACAGCACCCGCGAACCGCCCGCGAGGGACGCGGTGAGCACTCGGAGAGTGCGAACCGCGAGGCTGGGGAGGCGTGAGGTGCGGGGCTGTGCGGAGTGGGACTCAAAGGGGCAGTCGCGAGGGCGAAGCCCGGCGAAGCAAGCACTGGAAGGAGCGAGTGAAACGAGCGACTGAAGCGCACAGCGAGCCGCGCGAGCCCTCGCGACTGGGGCTTTGGAGACGTTCTCCGCACTCGAGTTCACCGCCCCAGCAACGATCCCCTTCTACTCGTCCCAGTCTCCATCGAAACATCCGTATCACTGGCACGCGAGATAGCGCAGCCGTTTCGGAAGCGTCCGTGCCCGAGGGACTCTCGATCGGATCCGGTCGACGGAGCCTGGACGACGATTCAAACGGGATGACGCGTCAACACCCGACGTGACCTGAGAGCCGCCCCGCGGCGGTCGAGACGGGTGTGTGGCGACCCGCCACGGGATCGGAACCGCGCCGCCTGTTCGCCAACCGGTCCGTCACCGCGCCAGCGACGCGACCCTCGCCAGCGACGCTACTTCCCCCAGTTCTCGACGCGCTTCGGCCGGTCCGACACCGCCATCACGTCGAGGTCGTCGCCCGCGTGGTCGATCGCCTCGAGCGCCGCTCTCGCGCTCGCGTGCGTCGAGAAGTAGGTGATCTCCTCCTCGACAGCGACCTCGAGGAGGTCCCGCTGGCGCGAGACGATGAGGTCGATCTCGCCGCGACGCGCCGCCTCGATGAGGTCCGTCGCCGTCGACAGCTGGAAGTGCTCGGAGAAGCCGTCGACGAGGGCCTCTCCCTCCGTCGTGTCCGGGTCCGGGAACTCTTCCGCGGAGAGGTCGACGACGGCGGTGCCCGACTCGGGGATCGGCTTGCCGGTCGCGTCCTGCGCCTTGTCGTACGCCTTCCCGAACGAGCGAGCCGTGCCCATCACCTCGCCGGTCGACTTCATCTCGGGGCCGAGACGCGGGTCCGAGCCCGGCAGGCGGTCGAACGGCAGGACGACCTCCTTCACGCTCAGGTGTTCCGGGATCTGCTCGTCGACGTCGAGGTCGGCGAGGGTCACGTCGTCGGTCATCACCTTCGCCGCGAGCTTGGCGATCGGGACGCCGGTGGCCTTCGAGACGAACGGCACCGTCCGCGAGGAGCGGGGGTTCGCCTCGAGGACGTACACCTCGGCGTCCGATTCGGGATCGTGAACCCCCGTCACCGCGAGCTGGACGTTGAGCAGCCCGGCGGTGTCGAGCGCGCGGGCGATGTCCTCGGTCACCTCGCGGACCCGTTCGAGGGTGTCGTCCGCGAGCGAGCGCGGCGGGATCATACACGCGGAGTCGCCGGAGTGGACGCCGGCGCTCTCGACGTGCTCCATCACGCCGCCGATCAGCACGTCCTCGCCGTCCGCGACCGCGTCGACGTCGAGTTCCACCGCGTCCGCGAGGAACTGGTCGATCAGGATCGGCTTGTCCGGGCTGACGCGGACCGCCTCCTCGATGTACTCCTCCAGCTCCGCGTCGTCCTCCACGACCCGCATCGCGCGGCCGCCGAGCACGTAGGAGGGGCGCACCAACACCGGATAGCCGATCCGATGGGCGAGATCGAGCGCCTCCTCGCGGCTCGTCGCGGTGCCGCCGTCCGGCTGGGCGACGCCGATCTCGTCCATCAGGACGTTGAAGCGGTCGCGGTCCTCGGCCAGATCCATCGCCTCGACGCTCGTGCCCAGGATCGAACAGTCGAGCCCGCGACGCTCGATCTCCGCTTTGAGGGGTTCGCCCACGTTGACGGAGGTCTGTCCCCCGAACTGGACCATCACGCCGTCCGCGCCCGTGGTCTCGATCACGTCGGCGATCTCCTCCGCGGAGATGGGCTCGAAGAAGAGCCCGTCGGAGGTGTCGTAGTCCGTCGAGACCGTCTCCGGGTTGTTGTTGACGACGTGGGCGTCGATGCCCAGTTCGCGGAGCGCCCGGACCGCGTGGACCGCGCAGTAGTCGAACTCCACGCCCTGTCCGATCCGGATCGGGCCGCCGCCGACGACGACGACGCTCTCGACGTCGGGGTCGACGCGGACCTCGTTCGCAGCCCCGGCCGTGTCCGCTCCGGCGAGGAACTCCGGGAGCCGGGCGGAGTAGTAGTACGGCGTCGACGCCTCGAACTCGCCCGCGCAGGTGTCGACCTGCTTGAACGTGCGATCGGGGACCGTCGATTCGACGTCGCCGATCTCGGCCGCCGTCCCGCCGTCGCCCGCGACCGCGGCGATCTCGGCGTTCGTCCGGCCGGCCATCGCGGCCGCGGTGAAATCGCCCTCCGCGGCCGCCGCGGTCGCGTCGGCGACGTTCTCGAAGCGCTCGACGTACCAGCGGTGGATGTCGGTGAGTTCGACCACGTCGTCGACGCCGTAGCCGCGGTCGAAGGCCTCGAACATCGCGTACGGGCGGTCCGGGCTCGGCCGCTCGAGGTACTCCGTCTCCAGTTCCTCGTCGGAGACCTTCGCGAAGTCGACGGCGGGATCGTACTCCGAGGAGCGGAGCGCCTTCGTGAGGCTCTCCTCGAACGTCCGGCCGATCGACATCGCCTCGCCGGTCGACTTCATCGCCGTGCCGAGCTCGAAGTCGACGTCGTCGAACTTGTCGATGGGCCACCGCGGCACCTTCGTCACCACGTAGTCGATGGCGGGCTCGAAGGCGGCCGTCGTCTCGCCGGTGATCTCGTTGTCGATCTCGTGGAGCCGCTTGCCCAAGGCGACCTTCGCGGTGACGCGGGCGATCGGGTAGCCGGTCGCCTTCGAGGCCAGCGCGGAGGAGCGGGAGACGCGCGGGTTCACCTCGACGACGCGATATTCGCCGCCGGGCGTGCCGTCGTCGTGCCAGGCGAACTGGATGTTACAGCCGCCCTGGATGCCGAGATCCCGGATCACTTCGAGCGCCGCGTCGCGCATCTCCTGGTGGCCGTCGTCCGGGATGACCTGCGAGGGGGTGACGACCGTCGACTCGCCGGTGTGGATTCCCATCGGGTCGATGTTCTCCATGTTACAGATGATGATACACGAGTCGTCCGCGTCGCGCATCACCTCGTACTCCAGCTCGACCCACCCGGAGATCGATTCGGTGACCAGCACCTCGCTGTTCCGCGAGAGCCGGAGCCCCTTGCGGACGCGCTCGACGAGTTCGTCGAACTCGTCGACGACCCCGGAGCCGGAGCCGCCGAGGGTGTAAGTGGTCCGGGCGATGACGGGGAGGCCGCCCACCGCGTCGACGGCCTCCTCGACGCGGTCGACGAGGTCCGCCTCGGTCAGCGCGGCGACCGACTCGCCCTCGTCGAGCGAGATGGTCGTCGACTTCGGGACGGGCTGGCCGAGGTCCTCCATCCGCCGGCGGAAGAGGTCGCGGTCCTCCGTCGCGTAGATGGTGTCGAGCGGCGTCCCCATCACGTCGACGTCGTACTCCTCCAGGATGCCCTGTTCCGCGAGCTCGGCGGTGACGTTGAGGCCGGTCTGTCCGCCGAGGCCGGCGATGACGCCGTCGGGCTCCTCGATCCGGACGACCTCCGCGATCGCCTCGGGGGTGATGGGTTCGATGTACACCCGGTCGGCGGTCTCGGGATCGGTCATGATCGTCGCCGGGTTCGAGTTCACGAGGACGACTCGCGCCCCCTCCTCCTGGAGCGCGCGACACGCCTGCGCCCCGGAGTAGTCGAACTCCGCCGCCTGTCCGATCTGGATCGGTCCGCTACCGATGAGCAGTATGGTCCGGTCCTCGCTCATTATCGCGACCGAGTACGCTCATCGTAATAAGGCCGACGATAAAGTACGAATCTCGCAGGTGATCTGCGATTTTCGCAAGACACGCGTCCACATACTCCATGGTATCGTCTCGATCGGTGCCGGCGAGTCGATCGGGCGCGGACGGGCCGTTTGACGAGTGAGCGACGGACACGCGGAACTCCCGTGGCCGCCGCTCCCGGTCGTGTGGAGTCGTCCGGAGTCGTGTGGAGTCGTCCGGGATCGTCCGTGGGGCGAGCCGACCGCTACGTGTTCAGCTCGTAGCGGTACGGCTGCCCGGCTATCACGTCCACTTCGCCGCGTTTCGCCCACCGTCCCAACACGGTCGCGACCCGATGCGGGCTGTCGATCCCCTCGGTCTCCTCCAAGAGCGCCAGGATCTCCCGCGCCGTCAACGGCTCCTCGGCGTCGGCGAGCACACCGCGGATCCGCTCGTACTCGTGGGTGTGCATGTGTCTTACGTACGGCCGCCGAGGGTATAGGTTTCAGTGAGACAGGAGTCGGACGCACGTCCGACACAGGGACTCGCTACCGCGGAATCCGTTCGGTTCGCTGCCGCCGGCTCCGAGGCGGATCAAGCGTACGGGTCCTCGGCTTCGAGGTCGCGTTCCGCGCGATACTGCTCGACGAACTCGCTCACGTCGAACTCCATCATCTCCCGCTCGAACTCCGAGAGGGCGTCGTCGTCCTCGGCGTGGCTCACGGCGTGTTCCATCAGCTCGACGACGAGTTCGACGATCACCTCGTGGAGCCGACGGGAGTCGAAGTCCGACACCCACACCATCGCGTAGCCGACCTCGCCGTCGCCGCTGGCGTCGTGTGTGACGACCGACTCGGGGAACTCCTCCAGGACGACCCCGAGGAGGTGCGGCGTGTCGAACTCGGGCATCTCCTCGCTGGTCGTCTCTATCGCCTCCCGGAGGACGTCGACGAGGAACTCGGGGAGGAAGCGCTCCGGCGGGTGGACGTCCATCACGACCGCGTGCGTCTCGCCGCAGGCGCACTCGAACTCCCGCATCCCGAGGTCCAACTCGCCGAGACCGACGGTCTCGCCACACGGGAGCTCGAGCGCGTGGTCGTCGTCGCCGGGAACGCGCGGCTGGGCCATGTCCCGTCTTGGCCGCTGCGGCGGTTAAAAGGCGCGGAAGCGGGACGGGCCGCGTTGACAGGGGAGGACGGCCGGGACCCCTACTGGAACCCGACGCGGCCGCCGGTGTCCCGGAGCGCGTCGCGGCCGCCGCCCTTGAACTCGCGTTCGACCTCCTCGTAGTAGGACATGATGTCCTCGGTGATCGTCGGCCGGACCGACTCCATCGCCCGACGGAAGTGTTTCATCTCCACCTCCTCCGCGTCGTCGTCGTCCCGAAGCGCCTCGATGGCGGCCTCGCGGGCGATCCCCTCGAGGTCGGAGCCGACGTAACCGTCGGTGATCTCCGCGACCTCCCGGAGGCTGACGTCGGGCGCGAGCGGGGTGTCGTCGGTGTGGATCTCGAGGATCCGCTCGCGACCCTCCTGGTCCGGCTGGCCGATCATCACGAGCCGGTCGAACCGGCCCGACCGGATCAGCGCGGGGTCGATCATGTCCGGGCGGTTGGTCGCGCCGATCACCATCACGTCGCCCATCTCCTCCAACCCGTCGAGCTCCGTCAGCAGCTGGTTGACGACCCGCTCGGAGACGTTGTTGCCCATCTCCTGGCCACGGGAGGGCGCGAGGCTGTCGAGCTCGTCGAAGAAGATCACGGTCGGGCTCACCTGCCGGGCCTTCCGGAACGTCTGCCGGATCGCCTTCTCCGACTCGCCGACCCACTTCGAGAGCAGCTGCGGTCCGCGGACCGAGATGAAGTTCGCGTTCGTCTCGTTGGCGACCGCCTTCGCCATCAGCGTCTTGCCGGTCCCCGGCGGGCCGTACAACAGCACGCCCTTCGGGGCCTCCACGCCCATCCGCTCGAACTTCTCCGGAGTCGTGAGCGGCCACTCGACGGACTCTTGAACCTGCTGTTTCGCGTCGGTCAACCCGCCGACGTCCTCCCAAGAGACCTTCGGGAGCTCGACGAGCACCTCCCGCATCGCGGAGGGTTCGACCTCCGTGAGCGCGCCCGCGAAGTCGTCGCGTTTGACGATCATCCGGTCGATGAGGCTCGGCGGGACCTCCTCCTCGTCGAGGTCGATCTCGGGGAGGTACCGCCGGAGCGCCTTCATCGCGGCCTCCTTGGTGAGGCTCTCGACGTCCGCGCCGACGAAGCCGTGGGTCTCGTCGGCGAGGTGGTCTAAGGAGACGTCGTCGGACAGCGGCATGCCGCGGGTGTGGATCTGGAGGATCTCCTTGCGGCCGACCTCGTCGGGGACGCCGATCTCGATCTCGCGGTCGAACCGGCCGGGGCGGCGGAGCGCCGGGTCGACGCTGTCGACGCGGTTGGTCGCGCCGATGACGACGACCTGCCCGCGGGTCTCGAGCCCGTCCATCATCGTCAACAGCTGGGCGACGACGCGGCGCTCGACCTCGCCCGTCACGTCCTCGCGTTTCGGCGCGATGGAGTCGAGCTCGTCGATGAAGACGATCGACGGCGACTCCTCCTTCGCGTCCTCGAAGATCTCGCGGAGCTGCTGTTCGGACTCGCCGTAGTACTTCGAGATGATCTCCGGGCCGGCGATCGAGAAGAACGAGGCGCTGGTCTCGTTGGCGACCGCCTTCGCGAGCAGGGTCTTCCCCGTGCCCGGCGGGCCGTGAAGGAGCACGCCCTGCGGGGGCTCGATCCCGAGCTTCGAGAAGATCTGCGGGTGTTTCATCGGGAGCTCGACCATCTCGCGGACGCGCTGGATCTCCGACTGGAGTCCGCCGATGTCCTCGTAGGTGATCCCGCTGCCGGTCTTCTCGAACCCGGAGATCGGCTCCTCGCGGAGTTCGACCTCGGTGTCCTCCGTGATCAGACAGACGCCGTCGGGCTCCGTCTCGACCGCGATGAGCGGGATCGCCTGGCCCGGCGAGCGCATGAACGGGTGGTTCGTCGAGGACATCACGGGGACGATGTCGCGCTCGACGACCGGGCGCTTGAGGATCTGCCGTTTCACCATGCCGGCGGCGTCCGAGCCGAACTGGACGGACGCCTCCTCGGGCGGGGCCAGAACGAGCTTGTCAGCCTTCTCCGCCTCGGCCTTCCGGATGGTGACGCGCTCGCCGATGCCCACGTCGGCGTTCTGGCGGGTGAACCCGTCGACGCGGACCGTGTCGGTGTTCCAGTCCTGCCGGTCGGCGCGCCACACCTTCGCGGCGGTCGTCTCCGCGCCCTCGATCTCGATGATGTCGCCGGGCGAGAGCTTGAGGTGGAGCAGGGTGTCGGGGTCGAGCCGCGCGATGCCGCGCCCCGAGTCGTTCGGGTACGCCTTCGCCACTTCGAGTTGGACTTCGTTCATGGTTCCTCGCGGGGGATAGCCGTACCTGCACCCGGTTCGGGAATAAGCCTGTTGCTCCGAGGGGTCCCTCCCGTCGATCGGACGGTCCGTGGTCCGTCCGCGATGAGGTGTGCCATCTTATCGCATGGTATAGTCTCCGCGTTTAAAACCCCGTCGTCACCGTGCGTTTTCGCCGGGGAGCCGGGACACGTCGGTCGGCGAGGCGGCGTCCGCCGGCCGGGTCGATCGGTCAGTCCGCGACCGCGAAGACCCCGACGTCCTCGACGGTCAGTCCCTCGGCCGCCGCCCGCGACTCGCCGGAGACGAGGTCGGTCGCGTCGACGGTCTCGTCGACCCCGACCACGGCGGCCTCGGAGCCGAAGTTGAGCAGCACGACGTAGCTCGCCGCCTCGCTCTCGCGCGTGAAGGCCACGACGTCGTCGGGGTCGGCCGTCCCCGCCGTCTCGTAGTCGACGCGGCCGAGGTCGCCGGCTGATCCGAGGACCGGATGCGCCTCGCGGAGCGCGAGCAGGTCGTCGTAGTGGTCGCGGATCTCCTCGCGGGCGTGGTCCCACGCGAGCGGGTCGCGGTTGCCGCGCTGGCCCAGCTCCTGGCCGCCGTAGAGCATCGGGATCCCCGGGAGGGTGAACAGCGCGCCGGCGGCGGCCTTCGCGGCGTCGTCGCCGCACTCGACGAGGTACCGCGTCTCGTCGTGGTTCTCCAGATAGAGCATGAACGCGGCGTGGTCCGGGAAGCCGGAGCGCGCCCGGCCCTCTATCGCGTCGAGGACCGAGTCGGCCGGCTCGTGGCCGCGCCCGACCTGCCGGAGGGTGAAGTACAGCGTGGTGTCGAAGTGGACGTCGAACATCCCCTCGTGGAAGTCGGCGATGTAGGGGATGGTCTCGTCGAGCAGCAGGAACTCCGAGTCCCGGGCTTTGAGCCGCTCCCTGAGTTCCTTCCAGAACGACTCGGGGACCGCCCACGCCATGTCACACCGGAAGCCGTCGGCGACCGCGGCCCACGTGTCGGCGGCGTCGAGGAGGTGCCGGCGGACCTCGAGGCTGGTGAAATCGAAGTTGGCGATGAGCTCCCAGTCGAAGTAGGTGCCCGGCTCGCCCGACTCCTGCCACTCGTAGCGGTCGCGGTACGGCGAGTCCGGGTTCCGGTAGGCGTCCTGGAACCACTCGTGGTCGCGCGCGGAGTGGTTCAACACGAGGTCGAAGAGCACCTTCATCCCCCGGTCGTGGGCCGCGTCGACGAACGCCTCGTAGTCCTCGCGGTCGCCGAGGTCGTCGGCGATGGAGAAGAAGTCCGTGATGTTGTAGCCGTGGGGCGCGCCGTCGTGTTGGAGCACCGGCGTGAGCCACAGCGTGTCCACGCCGAGCTCCTCGAGGTAGTCGAGCCGCTTCTCGAGCGCCTCGAAGGTGGTCTCGGCCTCGTCGTCGTCGGCCGCGTAGCCGCGGACGTAGATCTCATAGAGCGTGGCGTCCGTCGCCCACGCCGGCGGGTCGTTGAGCCGAGTGACGCCGACGTCGTCGCCGTCGCCGAGCCGGTCGACGCTCACCGCGTCGGCGACGCTGTAGCTCGCGCCGACGGCGACGCCGTGGACGCGGACCCGCTCGTCGATCGCCACGAGCGGGATCCGGAGCTCGCGCTCGCCGACGGTCACGTCGCCGCGGGTCACGCCGTCGCGGTCGTCGAGGAGGAACTCCACGCCGAGGTCGCTCGCGTCCCGCGACGAGTCCGGGTGCGGTGTCGGGGTCGCGCGGACGACCGCCTCCTCGCCCTCGATCTCGGCGTCGAGGCGCACCCGCGGTCTGCCGTCCTCGTGCTCCGGGGACTGCTCTCGCGCGCCCGAACCGGACCCGGAGACGAGACCGCTTTCGCCGCCGCTCCCGCGGGCGGATCCGCTCCGTCCGCCGTAGCCGCTCTCCCCGCTGTAGCCGCTCCGGCCGGCGATCCCGGCCCCGCCGGCTCCCTCGCCGGTGGGTCTGTGGTCGCTCGGGAAGGCCCGGACCGTCAGGTGATGGCGTTCCGCGGGCGTCTCCAGCGTGATCCGGTACCGGCCGGGCGTGTCCGGAACGAACTCCTCGACCGCCCCGTCGCCGACGGTCGCCTCGCTCGCGATCGGTGCCTCGGTGACCGTCCACCGGTAGGTGGCCTCGGGGTCGGGGTCGCGTGGCGCTAACTGTACCGCGTCGCCGACGGCGGCGAACTGCGGCGGGCCTGGGTGGTCCATCGTTACTTCCCGACTCGGCCACTTCGGGCTTAGGTGTTCGGAAACCACAGCGATCGGACATACTGAACGTCCCTGACAGACGGACGCGGCCAGAGTGACCTCTCCCGGCGTGTCGTCGACGTTCCCTCGTCCCGGATCGTTCTCGGTATCTGATTGATATCCCGTGTAGTGGCCGCCGATCCCTCCCGAACCCCGAGTGAGCCCTCCCCCCGAGTCCGACCCGCGGTCGGGGAGACGTCGACCGGGCGCGCGGATCGGGGCGTCCGAGTGGGACGGCTCTTTATCCGTCGGCTGCGTGCGTGTTCGCATGCGCACGCTCGCTTTCGACGGTCGGACCGGCGCGGCCGGCGACATGATCTGTGCCGCGCTGATCGCGGCCGGTGCCGACGCCGCGGTGCTCCGGCCGGTCGAGGAACGGCTCCCCGTCCGCTACGAGGTCGGCGAGACGACGAAAAACGGGATCCGGGCGACGACGGTCGACGTGCTCCTCGAGAACGACGGCGGCGACGACGGCGACGGCGATCACTCTCACGGGCACGACCACGACCACTCACACTCTCACGACCACTCTCACGACCACGACCACGAGCACACCCATGCCGAGGGGGCCGGCGTCCACCGGACCTATCCGGAGGTCGTCGAGGTCGTCGAGTCGATGGACCTCCCCGCGGCGGTCGAGGCGACCGCGCTCGATGCCTTCGAACTGCTCGGCCGCGCCGAGGCGTCGACGCACGGAACCGACCTCGAGGAGACGGCCTTCCACGAGGTGGGCGCGGACGACGCCGTCGCCGACGTTGTCGGCGCGGCGCTGCTCCTCGACGACCTCGACGCCGACCGCGTGGTCACGACGCCCCTGGCGGCGGGCGGCGGCGAGGTCGAGATGGCGCACGGCGTTTACCCGGTCCCGGCCCCGGCGGTCGTCGAGATCGCCGAACGCGCCGGCCTCACGCTCGTCGGCGGCCCGGTCGACCGCGAGCTCCTGACGCCGACCGGAGCGGCGATCCTCGGGGCCGTCGCCGAGGGCGTCGACGCGCTGCCGGAGCTCCGCGTCGACGGCGCGGGGTACGGCGCGGGCGACGTGACCCTCGATCGCCACCCGAACGTGCTCCGGGCGGTGGTCGGCGACGGCGGGGCAGAGACCGTCACGGCGGAGGCGCACGGGCACGGCACCGGATCCGGCGGGCTCGTCGGCGACGACATCGCGGTTCTGGAGACCAACCTCGACGACGCCACGCCGGAGGTGCTCGGCGGCCTCCAGGAGTCGCTCTCGGCGGCCGGCGCTCGCGACGTGACGATCCTGCCGACGACGATGAAGAAGTCGCGCCCGGGCCACCTCGTGAAAGCGATCTGTAAGCCGGCGGACGCGGCCGCGGTCGCGGAGCGGCTCGCCCGGGAGACCGGCACGCTGGGCGTGCGACAGGCGGGCGCGAGCCACCGCTGGATCGCCGAGCGCGCCTTCGAGACCGCGATCGTCTCGGTCGATGGGGTCGACCACGAGGTGGCGGTGAAGGTGGCCTCGACCGCCGACGGCGACGTCTACGACGTGAGCGCCGAGTACGACGAGGCGGCCGCGGTCGCCGCCGAGACGGACCTCCCCGTCCGCGAGGTGCTCCGCCGCGCGGAGTCGCGCGTCCGCGGCGACCTCGCCGACGGCGACGCGGACGAGTGAGCCGGAGGGGTCGGCGGTGCGGACGGGTGAGCCCGCGGGGGGCTTCCGGATCCGCGAGTACGACCGGGTGACCGACGCGAGGACGCCGGAACCTCGACGGAAAGACGACAGGCCTATGACCGACGCCCGGCCACTCGGAGGTAAGTCACCCTATGATCGAGCGTATTCACACGTCGGAGGTCGACCCGGAGGCGGACGAGGTCGCGATCGCGGGCCACGTCCACGAGATCCGGGACCTCGGCGGCCTGGTGTTCCTCATCGTGCGCGACCGCGAGGGACTCATCCAGGTCGTCTTCAAGGAGGAGCGGGAGCCGGAGCTGTTCGAGGCCGTCCAGGACGCGAACTCCGAGGACGTCGTCCGGGTCGTCGGCGAGCCGCTCGAGAGCGACCAGGCCCCCGGCGGGGTCGAACTCGCGCCGACGGCCTACGAGGTGCTCGACGAGGCGGACTCGCCGCTTCCCCTCGAGATCTCGAAGGACGTCGACGTCGACCTCTCGACCCGGCTCGACAACCGGGCGCTCGACCTCCGGAAGCCCGAGACGCTCGCGGTGTTCTCGCTGCGCTCGAAGCTGATGACCGCGATGGAGGAGTGGTTCGACGAGGAGGGGTTCGTCGACATCAAGACCCCCCTGATCTCGAAGGGCGGCGCGGAGGGCGGCGCGGAGCTGTTCCCGATCCTCTACTACGACCGCGACGCGTTCCTCTCGCAGAGCCCGCAGCTGTACAAGCAGATCCTGATGGCCGCCGGCTACGAGGCGGTCTACGAGACCGGCACCGCGTTCCGCGCGGAGGACTTCGCGACCTCCCGACACGTCTCCGAGATCGCGATGTTCGACGTCGAACTGGCGTACATCGAGGACCACAACGACGTTATGGACGTTCAAGAGGAGTCGCTCCGGCACGCGATCCGGGCGGTCGCCGAGAACGCGGAGCGCGAACTCGACCTCCTCGACGTGGACCTGACGGTCCCGGAAGACGACTTCCCGCGGATCACCTTCGAGGAGGCGCTCGACCTCCTCGAGACGGAGTTCGGCCACTTCCCGGACGATCCGACCGACCTCGACACGAAGGGCGAGAAGCTCCTCGGCGAACACTTCGCGGAGCAGGGACATCCCGCCTTCTTCGTCGTCGGCTACCCCGACGAGAAGTTCTACTACATGCAGGACGTTGAGGGCGACGAGATCGCCTCCCGGAAGTTCGACCTCATCTACGAGGGCCAGGAGCTCTCCTCGGGCGGCCAGCGCGAACACGACGTGGAACGCATGGTCGAAGTGATGGAGGAGGAGGGCGTCGAGCAGGCGAACTTCGAGTTCTACATCGAGGCGCTGAGCTTCGGGACGCCCCCGCACGGCGGGTACGGGCTCGGGATCGACCGGCTCGTCCAGCAGGTCGCCGGTCTCGACAACATCAAGGAGGCGATCATGTTCCCGCGCGACCCGAACCGGCTGGAGCCGTAAACGCCGGAACCCGTCTATCCCTCTCTTTCGGTCGCTGCCGCCCCGAGGAGCTCCTCGTACGCCGGCTCGTATCGGTCCGCGACGATCTCGGGATCGCCGCGTTCCTCGCCGGACAACGCAGGCAGCCGAGTCGTCGCGAGCGGCTCGATCATCTCAGTCACCGTTCCCGTGTGCTCCTCGAGGCTGCCCTCCCGCGGGCTCCCGGAGGCGACCTCTCGGGCCTTGCGGTACCGGTCGGCGGCGTAGATCCGCGCCCTGCCGGGTTCGACGACGGCGACCGCGTCGTACTCGACCGACAGCGGCGCGGCGACGTCCCCGTAGGACTCCACCACGACCGGGACGGTCGCGTCCTCGACGCGATCCGCGAGCGTCTCGAACGCGGGGAGATACGCCTCGGCGGTCACCGCGTCGAGGGCGTCCACGTCGTCGACGCGGACCGCGTCGGCGATCGGGAGCCGGTCCCGGAGCCGGTCCGGGATCAGCCCCGCGTCCGCGGCCGCGCCGTTGAGCACGAACCGCGAGCCGCCCCCGTCGGCTGCGGGGGCCGTGACACGGTCACAGAGGAAGGTTCGGTCCGACTCCCCCAACATTCCGGTCCCCTCGGGCGTCGGGAGCCACAGGCGGTGGAGCGGGTTGATCGACTCCGGCGTGACCGCGCCGCGGGCGGCCGAGTCGTCGCTGCTGGCCGCGTTGCCGTCGGTGTCGCCGGAAGACGCGCCCAGCGGGCGCGTGCTCGCGGCCGCGAGCTTTCGCGCGTCCTTCCCGTACAGTCGCCCGGATCCGGCGGCGATCCGGACGTCGTCGTGGTCGAACCAGTAGTCGTTGCCGGCGCGGGGTTTCACGCCGACCGCGTCGCCGGCCCGCCGAGCGAGCGTCGCGATCAGCCCCGTCGAGAACGTGGTCTTCCCGGCGTCGACGCGTGCGCCGCCGGCGACGAGCAGCGTCGGCGGCTCTCCGCCGCGTGCGTTCGCGGTCACGATTCGTCGGCGGCCGCGTCGGCCTCGGCGGCGGCCTCTCCGTCATCCTCGCCGGCGTCCTCGGCGAGCCCGTAGTAGCCGGGACTGTCGTCGGTCGGCGGCTCGGCGACGACCATGTCGCCGGCGTGGACCATCACCCACGGGATCGCCCAGTCGATCAGCACGGCCTCGGTGTCGGCGTCGATCTCGGCGTCGGGCTCGAGCCCCTGAAGCAGCCGCCCGATCTCCGGGATCGTGTACAGCAGGTCCGGCTCGAACAGCTCGGCCGGCTCGTAGAAGTCACACGGGAACGTCTCCTCGAAGGCGGCTTTCGGTCTCGGCATGTCCGCCGGCTACGCGTGCGGGTCCGTAAACGCTGGCGATGTGCGACCTGCTCGACGAGATCGGGGCGGACGGCCGTCGCTGGCGACCGTGGCGGCTCGAAAAAACGTCGGGGTTCGACGCGCGGATCTCGCGCGGGCTGACCGGTTACTCGAACAGCTCGACGGCCTGTTCGTAGCGGGCGGCCGGCTCCTCCCAGTCGACGACCTCGAAGAAGTTGTCGACGAACTCGCCGCGGGCCGGGCCGTAGTCGTGGTAGTAGGAGTGTTCCCAGACGTCGAGCGCGAGGATCGGGTGACCGCCCCAGATCGCGCCCTGGTCGTGTTTGTCGACCACGACGTTGCGGAGTTGGTTCGAGAACGTGTCGTAGACTAACAGCGCCCAGCCGCCCGCTGCGGAGGCCGCGGCCTCGAACTCGCCCTTCCAGGCCTCGTAGGAGCCGAAGTCCTGTTCAATGCGGTCGGCGAGCGCCCCGGTGGGCTCGTCGCCGCCCTCCGGCGACATGTTCTGCCAGAACAGGTCGTGGAGGATGTGCCCCGAGGAGTTGTGGGTCACGTTGCGGATCGCGCCGCCCGACGAGGAGAAGTCGCCCTCCTCGCGGTTGGCCTCGAGCGTCTCCTCGGCCGAGTTCCAGCCGTTTACGTACCCCTGGTGGTGGGTGTCGTGGTGCCATTCGAGCACCTGCTCGGAGATGTGCGGTTCCAGCGCGTCGTACTCGTACGGAAGCGGATCGAGTTCGTAGCTCATGCTTGTATCACCTGTCTCCAACATGGACAGGAAACCTGTTAAAGATAATGCGGCACCTGATACCACACGTCACCGGACGCGAGTGTTACCGGACATCGACGAACGAGAGCGCTGCGCTCGCGGTTCAGGCCGAAAGGGAGGATCCCGCGGACGACCGCGGATCGACCAGTCCACCCGATGAATGTAACTACTATCAGTTACCTTCATTTTCGGAAACGACAGACAGCAAGACCCCGCCGCACTCGGACGGTGGGACTGGGATTCGAACCCAGGAAGCCGTGAGGCTACCGGTTTTCAAGACCGGCGCAATGGGCCACTCTGCCATCCCACCCCGATTTCACGTGTCGTGACCCCCCGACTAAGGGGTGTCGGTGTCGGGCGGTTCCGCCGACCGGTCACCGGAAGAGCCGGAACGACCCCTGTCCGACGACGACCTCCGAGGAGCCGTTCTCGGTCGTGCTCGTCACCGACATCTCGCTGACGCCGATGGAGCCGCCGGAGCGAACGACCGTCGCCTCCGCCTCGAGGTCGCCGTTCGCGGGCCGGAGGTAGTTCGTGTTGAGGTTCACTGTCGCCACGTCGCCCGAGAGCGGGTCCTCGAAGGCGGTCCGCTGGGCGAGCCCGCCCGCCGTGTCGATGAGCGTCGCCGCGACGCCGCCGTGGATCGTCCGGCCGTCCGCGTTCGTCAGCTTCCGGTCGAACGGGATCGACAGCACCATCCGCCCGCGCTCGACCACGTCGACCGACGTGTTGAGCCACGAGAGGTAGCCGTGCTCCTCCTCGATCCGGCGTTCGATGAGCGACACCGCCTCCGCGGGAAGCGGATCCATCTCCGAGACCTCTCCCTCGTCCATACCCCGGGATCGCCGCCGACCCGTTTGTATCCAGGGGATCCGCCCGAGCGACCCGGCGGTTCATACCCGATCCCGCGGCAGACCCTCCGTGAGTTGACGAACCGCCCGCGGCGGCCGAGGCGGGAGCCCGGCGCACCGCCGCGGAGCACGACCGCGAGCGCCGGCTGTTCGCCCGATGATCTCCTCGCGAGTGGACGCTCCACCTCGTCGGCCGACGGTCGAGGGCTCACCCGACGCCGAGCCGGATCGGGTCGTCGCTCGGCACGACGTCGACGGAGACGCGGTCGCCGACCGCGAACTCGTGGTCCGGACAGACCACCTTCGCGCCGTAGTCGCGGTCGCGGGCCGCGAACAGCGACAGCCCGGTGACGCGGTCCCCGTTCGCGGTCACGTCGATCGGGTTCCACTCGATCCCGCGGTCGCCGGCAACTCCGACCCGCGTTCCCCACAGCGAGACGGCCCGGCCGGCGTCGACGGCGGCGAACGCGCCGCCGCCCGCGTAGTGGGCCAGCCCGCCGTCCAGCGGAACGCCGCCGTCGCTCGCGATCGCCGCGAACCGCTCGCCCGGGTCGGGGTGCGTCGGCGCGTCCAGAACGACGTGACTCGGCCCGCGAGCGACGACGGTTCCGGTACCGTTCCAGGAAACGGCCGCGACGCTCGCGTCCACGTCGACCGGGAGCGACCCGCTCGCGCGACGCGCGTCCGTCCCCGGCGTGCGGAACCCGAGATGAACGTGGTCGTCGACCCACCGGCCGAAGAAGCCGGAGCGCGTCATCGGTCCGAGGGAGTCGCCGACCTCCACCCGATCGCCCGGCTCCACGCTCGGGGCCACGTGAAGGACGCGCGCGACAGTGCCCGGTTCCGTTCCGGTCCGCCGACACCACTCCTCGCCGAGTTCGACGACGATCAGGTGGTCCTCCGAGGCGGCGTACGATCGGTCCGGACAGCCGACGGTGTGCGTCTCCCGGACGACGCCGGAGACGGGCGAGACGCCGTCCCCGCCGGACGGATAGAGGTCGATCGCGCGCGCCGCGTCGTGTGCGGGATACGGGGAGTTGAACCGCGAGAATCGACGGTATCGAGAGAGGATTTCGGCCGGGATCCGAACCGTCGCGGTCACTCGGAGACGACCTCGATCCCGGATATCTCGAAGCACGCGCCGGCGGCCGCCTCGTCGACGACCCGGACGGACCAGCCGTGTGCGTCGGCGATGTCGCCGACGATCGCGAGCCCGAGGCCCGTGCCGTCGGCGAGCGAGACCCCTCGCTCGAAGACGCGGTCCCGTTCCTCCGGCGGGATCCCCGGCCCGTCGTCGGCGATCCGGAGGGCGACGCCGTCGTCGGTCCGTTCCGTCCGAACGCGAACGGTCACGTTCTCGCCGGCGTGCTCCACGGCGTTGCGGAACAGGTTGCCGACGAGCTGTCGGAGCCGGTCGCCGTCGGCTCTCACCGTCTCGTCCGCGCCCTCGACCACCAGGGTCGCCGACCCGGTCTCGAGGCGCGACCAGACGGTACGGACCGCCGCCTCGATCGAGACCGGCTCGACGGCGTCGACCGCCTTCCCCGCGGTCGCGAGCGAGAGGAGCCCCTCGATCAGGTCGTCCATCCGTTCGTGGGCGTCCGCGGCCCGCTCCAACGCGTCGTCACGGTCGCCGTCGGCGTGTCTCGCCAGCTCGACGGCCGCGCTCGCGGCGGCCAGGGGGTTCCGGAGGTCGTGGCTGACGACGCCCGCGAAGTCCTCCAGGCGCTCGTTCTGTCGCTCGAGCTGCCTCTCTCGGCGCTCGAGCGCCGACTGTCGGCGCTCCCGCGCGGTCACGTCCCGGAGGAGGAAGACGTGGCCGCGGTCCGTCCCCCGAGGGTCGGTGATCGGGTCCTCCTGGATGTCGAACTGGCGACCGTCGATGGTGATCGGGTGTTCGTCGCCCGACTCCAGACCGGGAAACGCCGTCGACAGCGACTCACCGACCGCGTCGTCGGGGAGGATCCGCTCCGCGGCGGGGTTGAGATCGCGGATCCGCCCGTCGGAGCCGGCCACGATCACGGGGTCCTGCATGACCTCGACCGCCGTGTCCCGCGCGACGACCGCGGCGTCGAGGGTGCCGAGCCAGAACACCACGCCGTACAGGAACACCCCGTGGACGACGAACGCCGCCGGGGTCCAGTCGACCGTCGGGTAGCTCCCGAAGTCGACGACGGTCGCGACCCCGGCGAGAAGCGGGAACAACGTTCCGAGGAGGGCGACGAACGTCTGGAGCCGGTAGCGGTTCCCGGTTCGACGGTAGAGGTCGACGATCACGAGGATCCCCGCGACGTACAGTCCGTACGCGTACAGGAGGAAGGCGATCCCCGCCGGGCCGAGCCCGGTCTCCACGAGCGTGAACGGTCCCTCGACCACCGGCTCGAAGGCGCGTCGCGCCAGCCCGTGCGTCCCGCTCGACCACGCCAGGAGGACCCAGAGGAACGACGGCGTCGAGAGCGCGACGAGCCGTCGCTCCGTCCGCCACTCGTCGCGGCCGGCGTACGCGAACGCGAACGCGACCCAGAGGACGGGCATCGCGGCGAGGAACGGCGTCGCGGCTTGGAGCGCTCCGATCATCACCAGAGGGTTCGGGCTCGCGATCCTGACGGCGTACAGGACCGCGACGACGCCGGCACACCCCAGGTAGAGCGAGACCTCGAGTCCCCCCGCCTCCTCGCGCTCCGTCCACGCGACGCGACCGAGCAGGATCCCGACGGCTCCGGCGAGCAGACAGGCGAGGAGGTACGCCTGGACCGGCAGCGCGGACGGGTCGCTCATCGATACCGGAACGAACCGCAGGACCGGCAAAACCTTTGCGCCATTCCCCGCAGCGACCGTCTCCGGACGCAAGGGGTTTGACCGCTCGCCCCCTCGCGGGAGCCATGCGGGTGCTTCGCGGACGGGGGAGGACCGTCCGGGCCGACCGCGAGCACACGGCTCGACTCCTCGCGGACGCGGCCGACGGCCGTCCCGGCGTGCGTGTCTGGACGCCTCCCAGGCAGGTCGCGTTCGGTCGGCGCGACGCGCGGGAGTCGGGATACGACCGGGCTCGCCGGGCCGCCGAAGCGGCCGGGTTCACCCCGTACGAGCGCGACGTAGGGGGGCGGGCGGCAGCGTACACGGGAGGGACCCTCGCGTTCGCGTTCTCGGTCGCGCTCGACGGGGACCGCGGGCGCATCGACGAGCGGTACGCGACGGTCGCCCGCGCGGTGCGATCGGCGCTCGAGGGCGTCGGGGCGGCCGTCTCGACGGGCGAGCCGCACCGGTCGTTCTGCCCGGGCGACCACTCCCTGCGCGTCGGCGACGGCGGGAGGTCGGAGGGTGGAAAGTCGGAAGGCGGAAAGTCGGAGGGCGGGAAGCTGGCGGGGATCGCCCAGCGGGTCCGCACCGACGCGGCGCTCGTCGCGGGCTGTCTCGTGGTCTCGCGAGCCGACGCGACCGCGCTGGCGACCGTCCTCGAACCGGTGTACGACGCCCTCGGCGTTCCGTTCGACCCGGAGTCGGTCGGCAGCGTCGCGGAGGCCGGAGGGCCGAGCGACGCCGAACGAGTCGCGCGGGCCGTCGAGGGGGCGCTGATCGACCGAACGGACGCCGGTCTTCCGCAGGTCGATCGGGTCGGCCCGGAGCCCTGGTGAGCCGAAACGGCCCGCGACCGCGGCGAGACGACGGTTCCCCGTGCTCCGGGCGTGTCGGGCTTTCGACGTGCTTTTTATTCGCGGGCGTCTCGGTCCGCGCATGGCCGAATTCAAAGTCGTCGTCGCCGACCCCGAGACCGGCGAGACGTTCCAGCGAGAGGTCGACGGACAGGACGCGAACCGATTCCTCGGTCGAGACGTGGGCGACGAGATCGGCGGCGACGCCGTCGGACTCCCGGACCACACCGTCGAGATCACCGGCGGCTCGGACGAGACGGGCCGGCCGATGCGCGAGGACGTCTCCGGAACCCGCCTGAAGGAACTGCTGTTGGAGGGCGGCGTCGGGTTCAAGCCGTCCCGCGAGGGCGAGCGCAAGCGGATCACCGTCCGCGGTCGCGAGATCGCCGACGACGTGGCCCAGATCAACGTCTCCGTCGTCGACGGCGAGGGCGACGTCGCCGCCGCGTTCGAGGACGACGACGAGTAATCCCCCTTCATGCCCCGCGTTCCCTCCGACGACGGGAGCGTCGCGTCCGTCCGCGTGACGCTCGCCCGCAGCGGCGGCACCCGGCGTCCCTGCGTCCGGATCCCCGACGACGCCGACCTGTCAGGTCGCGTCGAGTCCGGCTCCTGTACGTCGCTCGGGCTCGCTGACGGGGACCTAGTCCGGGTCGTCATCGACCGCGAGGAGTACCACGCGCGGGTCCTCGCGGACGCGACGGGACGACTGATCCGCGGCGCGTACGACAACCGCCGCCTCGCGCGCGATCCCGGCGCGGGCGAGAACCGGCTCTCCGCGTGGCTCGACGCCAACGACCGCGAACCGGGCGAGAGCGTCGTCCTCGACGTCGTGGTTCCCGGCGAGCTGTACGGGCTTCGGATCCCCGGCGAGCGCGCGGTGTACGACGCGAACCGCGGTCCCCGCTCCTCGCTTTCGGACATCGCGCGCGATCTGGACGGCTGAGACGCGATCGCCGGGGACGCGACCGGTCGTGCGACGACCGACACGCGACCTCGCGGTCCCGACCGGCGACGGGCCGGATCCCTTATTCTCTCGCGCCCCCGATCCCCGCGCATGAAGGAGGTCGACGCGGATCTGACGGCGCTCGACCGGGCGATCATCAACGCGTTTCAGGGGGGATTCCCCGTGACCGCGCGCCCGTTCGAGCCCGCCGCGGCCGCGCTTCGCGACCACGGACTGGCGGTCACCGGCCCCGAGCTCTGCGAGCGCGTCCGGGAGCTCGACGAGTCGGGCGTGCTCTCGCGGTTCGGCGCGCTCGTCAACGCCGAGGAGATCGGCGGCGCGGCCTCGCTCGTCGCGATGCACGCGCCCGAGGACCGGTACGAGGAGGTCGCGGAGACGGTCAACGACTTCACCGCGGTCGCGCACAACTACGAGCGGGAGCACCCCCACCTCAACATGTGGTTCGTCGTGAGCGTCGCCGACCATCCCGACCCCGACAAGGACGGGAGCGACCGGGTCGAGGAGGTGCTCGCGGAGATCGAGGCGGCCACCGGCCAGGAGACGTACAACCTCCCCAAGCTGCGGGAGTTCCACGTCGGCGCGAAGTTCCTCGTCGACGGGCCGGTCGCCGACGGCGACGTGGACCTCTCGGGGCTGGCCCCCGACGTCGAGCCGTCCGGTCGCTCGACGCTCTCGCCCGACGAGCGGGACCTCGTCGTCGAGATCCAGGGCGGGCTGCCGGTGACGGAGACGCCGTACGCGGACGTGGCGGCCGCGCTCAACGCCGACGTCGACTGGGTGGTGGAGACGATAGAGCGGTTCCGGCTCGAGGGGAAGGTGCGGCGGGTCGGCGTCATCCCCAACCACTACGCGCTCGGGTACACGGAGAACGGGATGACCGTCTGGGACGTGCCCGAGGAGGTCTTAGCGGAGGTCGGCCCCGCGGTCGCGGAGCTGGACTTCGTCACCCACTGCTACCAGCGTCCCCGGCACGCGGGCGTCTGGGAGTACAACTTCTTCGCGATGACGCACGGCCGGACGGAGGCCGAGAGCGAACGCCGCGTGGCGGAGGTAAAGGAGACGATGGCCGACTACTGGGACGTCGGCCCCGACGACTGGGACACGCTGTTCTCGACCCGGATCTTGAAGAAGACCGGGATCCGGATCGAGGAGCGCGCCGACAGCAACACGGCCTGATACGCCGTGGCGACGACTCTCACACCATGATACCGCTGTACCACGACCTCTCCGGGGAGACGGTCCTCGTCGTCGGCGGCGGCGCGGTCGGCCGGCGGAAGGCCCTGAACTTCGCCGGGGAGGGGCGCGTCGTCGTCGTCAGTCCGGCGTTCGACGACCGGCTGGTCGAGGCGGCTACCGAGGGCGACTCCCCGATCGACCTGGTCCGGGCGGCCCCCGACGCCGACTCGGTGCCGGAGTGGATCGACCGCGTCGCCCCCGCGCTCGTGGTCGCCGCGACCGACGACCGGGCGGTGAACGCGGCGGCGGAGGCGGCGGCGCTCGACGCGGGTCGCCTCGTCAACCGCACGGACGTCTCCGGCGGTCGCGATCCGGGGAGCGTCGTCGTCCCGGCGACCGTCGCGGACGGGCCGGTCCGGGTGGCGGTCTCCACGGGCGGGCGAAGCCCCGCGCTCTCGAAGGCGCTCCGCGAGCGGATCGGCTCGGAGATCGAGGGGGCGGGCGCGATGGCCGAACTCTCCGGAGAGCTACGCGAGGAGCTCTCGGCGGCGGGCGTCGACCCCGAAACGCGCCGGGAGGCGATCCGTCGCGTCGTGCGATCCGAGGGGGTTTGGAAGGGTTTACAAAAGGGGAGATCCAAGGCTCGGACCGAGGCAGACAACGTGATCGAGGAGGTCGTCGACCGATGAGGGAGCCGGGTGCCATCACGGGCGTGAGCGTCGCCCACGGCGATGCGACGATAGACGAGATCGACGCCGCCGGCGGCGAGAGCGTCCGGGCGACCGTCTCGGACCTCCTCGCGCGCGACGGGGTCGAGGAGGCGTTCGCGATCCGGACGTGTAACCGCTCGGAGGCGTACGTCGTCACCGACCGGACGGTCGAGGGTCGGGAGGCGCTCGAGTCGTTCGCGCCGTCGGTCCGCGGCGCGGCGGTCCGCCGGCTCGACCACGAGGGGAGTCTGGAACACCTGATGCGCGTCGCCGCCGGGCTCGAGTCGCTCGTGCTCGGCGAGGACCAGATCATCGGCCAGATGCGGGAGGCCTACGAGGAGTCGCGCTCGGCCGGCGGGATCGGCCCGGTCCTCGAGGACGCCGTCACCAAGGCGCTCCACGTCGGCGAGCGCGCCCGCACGGAGACGTCGATAAACGAGGGGGTCGTCTCGCTCGGCTCCGCGGCGGTCAGGCTCGCGGCCGGCGAGATCGACCTGACCGACGGCACCGCGGTCGTCGTCGGCGCGGGAGAGATGGGCACGCTCGCGGCCCGCACGCTCGACGCCACGACGGTCTCGGAGATCGTCGTCGCGAACCGGACGGTGCCGAACGCGCGGTACGTCGCCGAGGAGGTCGACACCGACTCGTCGGTCGTCCACCTGAGCGACCTCCCCGCCGTGGTCCCCGACGCGGATCTCGTGATCACGGCGACCGGGAGCCCGGATCCCGTGCTCGACGCGACGGCCTTCGCGGGCGCGGACCGGGTCGTCTGTATCGACATCGCGCAGCCGCGCGACGTCGACTCCGAGGCCGGCGACGTCGCGGGCGTCTCGGTGTACGACATCGACGACCTGGAGGACGTCACCCGCGAGACCCGCGAGCGGCGGGAGACGGAGGCCCGCGAGGTGGAGTCGATCATCGACGAGGAGCTCGACCGGATCCTCCGGTCGTACAAGCGGAAGCGCGCCGACGACGCCATCTCAGCGATGTACGCCGGCGCGGACCGGGTCAAGGCCCGCGAGCTCGACCGCGCGCTCACGAAGCTCGAGGCGCAGGGCGGGCTGACCGACGACCAGCGCGAGACGGTCGAGGCGATGGCGGACGCGCTGGTCGGCCAGCTGCTCGCGGCCCCGACGCGGTCGCTCCGGGACGCCGCCGGCGAGGACGACTGGGAGACGATCCGGACGGCGCTGGAGCTGTTCGACCCCGAGTTCGACGCCCCGCCGGAGACGCCGGGCGGCGGGTCGGGAGAGGACATCGAAGCCCCCGCCGGCGCGCCGTTCGACACGATCCCCGACTCCGCGACCGAGGAGCTCGACGACTGACGGGAACGCTTTTCTCCCGGAGTCCGTACGGACGCGCATGGAGCTTCAGAGCTTCGTCGACCGGCTGGACGACCGGCTCGACACCGACGCGTACGCCGACATCGACGCCAGCGCGAACGGCCTCCAGGTCGGCCCGGAGACGGGGTCGGTCGAGCGCGTCGCGTTCGCGGTCGACGCCGCGACGGCGACGATCGAGGCGGCGGCCGACGCCGGGTCCGACGTCCTCGTCACCCACCACGGGGTCTCCTGGGGCGGGATCGACCACGTGACGGGGCGGACGTACGACCGGATCGCCGCGCTCGCGGAGAACGACCTCGCGTTGTACGTCTCACACCTCCCGCTCGACGGGCACCAAGAGCTAGGGAACGCCGCCGGCGTCGCCGACGCGATCGGGCTCTCGGAACGGGAGCCGTTCGGGACGCTCGGCCCGGTCACGATCGGAACGATCGGCGGAACGGGCGAGCCGCTCCCGCCCGAGACGATCCGCGACCGCCTCGACGGGTTCGAGGGGGCCACGAACGGGACCCGCGTCCTCGAGTTCGGCCCGGACCGGATCGAGCGGGTCGCGGTCGTCACCGGCTCCGGGGCCGACTGGCTCGACGAGGCGGCCGCGGCGGGCGCGGACGCGCTCGTCACCGGCGAGGGGAAACAGCAGGTGTACCACGACGCGCGGGAAGCGGGGGTCACGGTCTTTCTCGCCGGACACTACGCGACGGAGACGTTCGGCGTTCGCTCGCTCCAGTCGCTCGCCGAGGAGTGGGGCCTGGAGACGACGTACGTGAGCCACCCGACGGGCCTCTGAGGAGACGCTCGAAGCGAGACGCCGGGAGGGTCGACGGCCGACCACCGGGTGGCCGATCGGATCGGACAAACGGTTCTTTGTGTATTCGCTACGTTATAGCCCGCTCCCGCCGTCCTGGGCGGTATGGCACGACAGAGACGACTCGTCGCCGGGATCGGGGTAGCGCTCCTCGTCCTCCTGGCCGGCTGTGCGGGCGTATCGGGTACCCTGGCCGACGACACGAGATCGCCGGAGACGACGGAGACGAACGACCTCGAGCGGTCCATCGAGGTGGCCGCACAGGGCGAGGCGTCCGCGGAGCCCGACCGCGCGACCGTGCTGCTCGCGGTCGAGTCGACCGCGGACGACGCGGGAACCGTTCGCACCGACCTCGCCGAGAGCGACGACGCGCTCCGGAGCGCGCTCTACGACTGGGGACTGAGCGAGGACGACGTCCGCACGGAGCACTACGACATCCATCAGACGCGTGACACTCGTCCGGACGCGGACCGCAGCGAGTACGTCGGCGTCCACGTCTACGCCGTGACCGTCGACGACGTGGACGCGGTGGGCGAGGTCATCGACGTCGCGGTCGACGCCGGCGCGGACGGGGTCCAGCAGGTCCGGTTCGGGCTCTCGGACGAGCGCGCCGACGAGCTCCGCGAGGAGGCACTCGGCGACGCGATGGACAACGCCCACGCCGAGGCCGACACCCTCGCCGCCAACGCCGACCTCGAGGTGACCGGCGTCTACACCGTCTCGACGACGAACGTCCGGACCAGCCCGTACGCGACCGCGGCCTTCGCCGCCGAGACGGGCGACGCCGGCGGCGCGCCCCGAACCGGGATCGAGGTCGGCGACGTCGACGTGACCGTCTCGGTCCGGGTCGTGTTCGGCGCACAGCAGGCGTAGGGAAGGCCGACCGACGTTTCTTTTCGCGGGCGATCCCGAATCGGATCGGCGTGAGGCGATGCGGCGAGACGACGTGGCGAGACGATACAGTGAGACGACGTGGCGAGACGATGCGGCGAGCCGAGTAGCGGAGGCGTTCGCTGACGTGTCTCTCGGTACCGCGGTACATACCTACTGGACATAATTCATCGAGTATTTATGCTCCAAAAGCATACTCGGCGTCGATGACACGATCGTTCACGCCCACGACGATCGAGGACCTCGATCCGGAGCGGCGTCCGTCGTTCGCGGCGGCGCTGGTCCCGGTCCTCGCGGTCGTGGCGTTTCTCGGTATCGGGTCGGCGGTGCTCGGGTTGGATCCGCACCCGCCGCTTCTGTGGGGTATCGTCTTCGTCGGCGCGTTCGGTCTGTGGCTCGGGTACGACTGGGACGAGCTGTTCGAGGGGGTCGCGAACGGCCTCCTGATGGGGCTCCAGGCGCTTCTCATCATCTTCACCATCTACGGGCTGATCGCGACGTGGGTGAGCGCCGGCACGATCCCCGGGCTGATGTACTACGGGCTCGGGACGCTCACGCCGACGACGTTCCTCCCGGCGGCGGCCGTCCTCGCCGGCGTCGTCGCGTTCGCCATCGGCTCGTCGTGGACCACCGTCGGGACCCTCGGCGTCGCGTTCGTCGGGATCGGCGCGGGTCTCGGCGTCCCCGCACCGATGACCGTGGGCGCGGTCCTCTCGGGGGCGTACGCCGGCGACAAGCAGTCGCCGCTGTCGGACACGACGAACCTCGCGGCGGGCGTCACCAACACCGATCTCTACGCGCACATCCGGCGGATGCGCGACGGCACGGTCGCCGCCTTCGGCCTCGCCGTCCTCGGGTTCGTCGCGCTCGGCCTCCGGACCGAGGGCGCGATCCCCGCGGGACGCATCGCGGAGATCCAGGGGGCGCTCGGCGAGACGTACGCCATCTCCGTGCTCGCGTTCCTCCCGCTCGTCGTCACGTTCGGACTGGCGCTCCGCGGGTATCCCGCGCTCCCGACGCTCGTCGCCGGCGTCTTCGCCGGCGCGGCGACGACGGTCCTCGTCCAAGGGGCCGGCTTCGTCGCCGCCTGGGAGGTGTTCATGTACGGCACCGCGCCGGAGTCCGGCTCCGACCTGGTAAACGAACTGCTCGCGACCGGCGGCCTCACCGGCTCCGCCTGGACGATCACGGTCGTGGTCGCGGCGCTGTCGCTCGGCGGGATCCTGGAGCGCACCGGCGTGCTGGCGGTCATCGCCCACGAGTTCACGACCGCGGTGCGGAGCCCCGGAGCGCTGGTCGCCGGGACGGGGGTCGGGGCGATCCTGATCAACGCGCTCACCGCCCAGCAGTACATGAGCATCGTCCTCCCGGGCGTGACCCTCCGGAACACCTACGAGGAGTTCGGGCTCGACAGCGACCAGCTCTCGCGGGCGGTCGAGGCCGCGGGGACGCCGACCGGCGCGCTGTTCCCGTGGCACGCCGGGGCCGTCTTCATGACGAGCGTGACCGGCGTTCCGACGCTGGAGTACGCCCCCTACTACCTCTTCGCGTTCCTCTCGCCGCTCGCGCTGTTCGCCGTCGCCGTGACCGGGCGCTCGCTCGACGTCGCCGAGCGACCGACGCCGGCGGCCGCCGACTGAACCGGTTTCGAACCGGAAACGGGACGCGTTCGCCGCTCCCGGCCGAACGCAACCCTTACCGCCCGGCTGCCCGCACTCGGGGTATGCGCGACCACTTCGAGATCCGGGACCACGACGCCGCCGGGCGGATCGGTCGGCTCGAGGTCCCCCGCGCCGGCGTGACCGTCGAGACGCCGGCGCTCCTGCCCGTCGTCAACCCCAACGTGCTCACGGTCGAGCCCGAGCGGCTCCGGAGCGAGTTCGGCGCGGAGATGCTGATCACGAACTCCTACATCATCCGGAGCACCGACCGGATCAGGGATCAGGTGCTCGAGGCGGGGCTCCACGACTTTTTGGGGTTCGACGGCGCGATCATGACCGACTCCGGCTCCTTTCAGCTCGCCGAGTACGGCGACATCGACGTCACGACCGCGGAGATCCTCGAGTTCCAGCGCCGGATCGGCAGCGACGTGGCGACGCCCGTCGACGTGCCCACGCCGCCGGACGTCGACCGCGACCGCGCCGAGCGCGAACTCGGGACGACCCGGCAGGCCCTCGCTGACGCCGAGGCGGCCGACACGGGCGAGATGCTCGTCAACGCGCCCGTCCAGGGGTCGACGTACCCGGACCTCCGGGAGGCGGCCGGCCGGCACGCGGCGGGGACCGACCTCGACGTGTTCCCGGTGGGCGCGATGGTCCCGCTGATGAACGCCTATCGCTACGCCGACGTCGTCGAGGCGGTGACGGCCGCGAAACGCGGGCTCGACCCGGACTGTCCGGTCCACCTCTTCGGCGCGGGTCACCCGATGATGCTCGCGCTCGCGGTCGCCATGGGCTGTGATCTGTTCGACTCCGCCGCCTACGCGCTGATGGCGCGCGACGGCCGCTACCTCACGGTGTCGGGGACCGAACACCTCGAGGAGATGACGTACTTCCCGTGTTCGTGTCCCGTCTGTGCCGAGCACGCGCCCGCGGATCTCCGCGAGGGCGACGACGACCGAGCGGAACGGCTGCTCGCCGAACACAACCTCCACGTCACCTTCGAGGAGATCCGCCGGATCAAGGCCGCGGTCCGCGAGGGGAGCCTCATGGAACTCGTCGACCGACGCGCCCGCGGGCACCCGGCGATGCTCGACGGCTACCGCGCCCTCCTCGATCACGCGGCGCAGCTCGAGGCGACCGATCCCGCCTCGAAGGATACGTTCTTCTACACCTCCCACGAGGCCGCGCGCCGCCCGGAGGTCGGCCGCCACCACGACCGGCTGGCGCGCCTCGAGACGCCCGCCGACCTGCTTCTGACGGAGTCAAAACCCCCCTCGAACCACGACCACGACGCGGTCTGGCGGGTGAAACCGCCGTTCGGTCCCTTCCCGCGGGCGCTCTCGGAGACGTACCCGCTCACGGCCGAGATCCCCGAGCGCGTCGACACCGCGGCCCAGACGGCCGCCGCCGAGGGCGTCCGCCGGCTCGCCGAGGCCAACCCGGAGACCGCGATCACGCTCGGCCACGACGGGTGGGCGGAGACGGTCCTCGAGCGGGTTCCCGACCGCGTCGCCGTCGACGACCTCCGGGACCTCGGCCGGTAGGCGTCCTCATTCGGCCGGGTTCGAGTCGTTGGGTCCCGAGTCGTTGGGTTCCGAGCCGTGGGAGGCCGAATCGTTGGGGTCCGAGTCGTTCGGCCCCGTTCGAGCCGGCATCCGGTCCGTGAAGTCCCACGAGTGGAGCCGCTCCGGCTCGATCCGGACGTGGACCTCCTCGCGCTCCGGTCGCAGGAGCCGCTCCGCGAGGTCGTTGTCGGTCCCGCCGAGGTATCGCTCGAGAAGGGCCCGGAGGAGCCGCTTCTCGTCGTCGTCGGTCACCGTCGCCCGCCCCCGACCGCGGACGCCCCTGTAGGGCGGGTCGTTCGTCGATATTTCGAAGGAGACGCGGTCGTCGGCCTCGAGGAAGCCCACCACGTCGGCGTCCGCGCCGGTCGCACAGTGGACCGCCCCGTCCCACCGAAACCACAGCGACACCATCCAGGGATCGCCCGCGGGCGTCCGACAGCCGACGCGGACCGGGATCCGCGCGTCCGCGAGGAACTCGTCGACGCGCGCCCGGTCCCACGGGCCGGTGAGGTTCATGCGAACGGTTCGGGCGGAACCGGCCTAAAACCACCGTCCGTATCGCGGGTTCGGGACGGGAGGGAGCGGAACTCGGGGACTCACGGGTCGACCCGCGCCAGCCACGCCACCGGATCGTCGAGTTCACCGTTCGTCGGGAGGTGCTCCGGGCGCTCCCACACCGCGCTCGCGGCGGACGGTCCGCGTTCGTCCGCGACCCGCTCGAAGAAGGCGGCCCCGCGCTCGTACTGCCGACGCTTGAGCCCGAGTCCGAGGAGGCGGCGCGCGAGCCGCGTCATCGGCCCGCCGCCGCCCCGCCGGGCGTCGATCTTCCGGCGGAGGTCGGCGTACTCGTCGTCGAACGCGCGGTCCATCAACAGCTCCGCGTACCCCTCGACCGCGGTCATGGCGGTCTGGAGCTCCGCGAACGCGTCGGGGTCGAGCCCGCTCGCGCTCAGCCCGTCGATCCCGCGCTCGACGCGCGACTCCAGGTATCCCGACAGCCACGGGGCCGCGCCGAACTCCGCCGCGTGGGTCACCTCGTGGAAGGCGATCCACCGGCGGAACCGCGGGTACGCCACGTCGAGATCGGCGGCGACCGCGACGACGTTCGGGTGGACGAAGTAGAGGCCGTGGTCGGCGTCGGGCTCGTCGGCGAGCAACAGCGGGTCGTACTGGCCGAGCACGTTCCGCGCGAGGAAGCCGAGCGCGAACGCCATGGAGCCGGTGTTGACGACCCGCGAGAGCCCGGGCATCGCCGGGGTCGCCGCCGCCTCGATCGGCTCCATCACGTTCCGGAACGTCTCGAGGTTCGCGTCGATCCAGTGGTGGCGGTTCTGGACCTCGACCGCGTCCGGGACGGCGAAGTCGACGCCGGCGACCTCCCGGAGGCGGTCGCGCGCGTCCCGCACGTCCGTCGCGTAGCCCCGTCGGTCGTCGGGGGTCAACTCGAGCGCCCCCGGCTCCGTGCTCGCCTTCGCGGCCTCCCCGGCTTTCGCCCAGTCGACGACGCCGGACCCGGACGCCTCGGAGACCGCCCGGAGGCTTCGGAGGATGTTCATACGATCGGGAGGCGTGCCGGCCTCAAGTCCCTTGTGTCGGTGCGGAGGGTGACGTGAACGGGGAAGTGACGGAGACGGGGCGTGACGGAGACGGAACCGTTACGCGCCGAGGTCGTCGATGTCCGCCGCGTCCTCGAGGTCCGCGTCGCCGAGCACGCGCGCGGCGGCGACCCCCAGAGCCGCCAGAAGCGCGACGACCGCCATCCCACCCAGGATCGACGTCGACGAGAGTCCGCACCCGAGGATCCCGCCGCCGGCGTCGGCCGCGTCGGCGGATCCCGCGTCGTCCGCCTCCTCCTCGTCGGCGTTCCCGTCCGGCTTTCCGCCCCCGAGGAGCCCGTACTCCCCGATGCGGACCGCCCCTTCCTCCAGGTGGATCTCGAGCAGCGTGAACGACGTGTCGCTCATGCTCGGCCGTTCTCGCGCCGAGCGCTTAATCGTGGCGTCGATCCGCACGGGGAACGCTCGGCCGCTGTCGCCGCGGGTGCCGATCCGCGGCGGGACCGCGAGGTTCTTTTTCTCCGACACGAACGGGGACGCATGGACGAGTCCCGCCGCGCGTTCCTCGACGACCTGCTCGCGACGCCGAGCCCCTCCGGGTTCGAGACGGCGGCCCAGCGCGTCTGGGTCGAGTACGTCTCGGCGTTCGCCGACGACGTCACCACGGACGCGTACGGCAACGCCGTCGCCGTCCACGAGGGCGACCCGGACGCGCCGACGGTCGCCGTGGCGGGTCACGCCGACGAGATCGGGTTCATCGTCCGCGACGTGCTGGAGGAGGGCTTCCTCCGGATCGCCCCGGTCGGCGGTTCCGACCGTACCGTCTCCAAGGGCCAGCACGTGACGGTCCACGCCGACGAGCCCGTCCGGGGCGTCGTCGGACAGACCGCGATCCACCTCCGCGACCGCGACGCCGACGAGTACGAGGCGATCGAGGGGCAGTTCGTCGACGTGGGGGCGGCCGACGCCGAGGAGGCCCGCGAGCACGTCTCCGTGGGCGACCCGGTCACGTTCTCGAGCGGAACCGCGGAGCTCGTCGGCTCCCGGATCGCCGCGCGCGGAGTCGACAACCGGGCCGGGATCTGGGTCGCCGCGGAGGCGCTGCGCCGCGCCGCCGCGGCCGACGTCGACGCCACCGTCTACGCCGTCTCGACCGTTCAAGAGGAGGTGGGACTCCAAGGGGCGCGAATGGTCGGTCACGACCTCGAGGCGGTCGACGCGTTCGTCGCCGTCGACGTCACCCACGCCACCGACAACCCCGACGTCGACGCCGAGCGCCGCGGCCCCGTCGAACTCGGCGACGGGCCGGTGATCGGCCGCGGCAGCGCGAACCACCCGGTCCTCGTCGACCTCGCGCGCGACGCCGCGGCCGACGCCGGGATCGACGTCCAGCTCCAGGCGGCGGGGACGCGGACCGGCACGGACGCCGACGCGTTCTACACCGCCCGCGGCGGGGTCCCGTCGCTCACCGTCTCGATCCCGAACCGATACATGCACACGCCCGTCGAGGTCGTCGACCTCGAGGACCTGGATCGCGTCGCGGACTTACTTTCGAGGGTCGCCGACGGGGCCGCCGGCGTCGACTCGTTCGCGGTCGATCTCTGACGCGGCCGCGGTCGATCGCCGCGATCAGGGTCGATCGTCGCGGGCGAGAGCGACCGCGAACGGCCGACCCGACCGCGACAGAACGGCCGACCCGACCGCGACAAACCGAGACACGGCGCGGTCGAAACGGAACCGTTTTAGTGTGGAACGCCCTACCCGGAAACGCGACGGAACGCGGACGCACGCTCTGGTGGTGTAGTCCGGCCAATCATCTTGCCCTCTCACGGCAAGGACCAGGGTTCAAATCCCTGCCGGAGCATCCAACCCCGTCGCATTCCTCCGACGCTCTCACCAACCAGCCGCCGGCCCGGCATCACGCGCACCGCACCGTTTTCACGGGTGGCTTCGAAGGGAGCGACGTGAACCGAGTCCGCATCGACGACGTGGAGAACGACGTACAGCCCGCCGCGGTGATGCGGAAGCTCACCGAGCCGCTCGGGCTCACCGACGTCGCGATCAACTACTACGAGCTCGAACCGGGCGACAGCTTCGCGTTCGCGTACCACAGCCACGAGGTACAGGAGGAGGTCTTCTGTGTCCTCTCGGGCACGGCGACCTTCGAGACCGAGGACGGCCCGGTCGAGGTCGGTCCGAACGAGATCGTCCGCTTCGGCCGCGAGGAGTTCCAGCGCGGCTGGAACCACGGGAACGAACGGGTTCGAGCCCTCGCGATCGGCGCGCCGCTGGAGTACGGGTTCCAGCCGAAACTCCGGTACTGCGAGGAGTGCGACGCCGAGACCGACACGGACCTGAACCGGATCGACGACGACGGGAAGGAGGTCGTCGTCGCCCGGTGCGTCGAGTGCGGGTTCGAGACCGGCCGCTGGTATCGCGGGTCGATGGACGGGACGGTTCCCTGAGCCGGAACGTCAGTCCGACGGGAACCGCATCCGTCCCGACCTCAGCCGGTCTCGACCGCCTCCTCGAGCACCGTCTCGTCGCCGTGTCGGACCTCGACCCGGTCGGGGACCGGAGCCTCCCTGAACGCGACCGCGACCTCGTAGGGGTGCGCTTGCGCGACGTCCGGGCACGCGTCGCCCTCCCAGTCGGGGTCGTCCTCCGTCGCCAGCCGGATCAGGAGACGGGAGCGGGTCAGATCCGCCTCGACGAGGTCGATCCGGTAGCACTCGCGCGCGCCGTCGAGCAGCTGTCCCCTGACGGTGAGACGCGGCGGGTCGGCGTCGAGCGCGCGGAGCAGGACGGCTGCGTCCCGGTGGGCGGGTTCGCCCGGGTCGAACGCGCCCGTGTGCTCGTGGCGGACCGTCACCTCGGCCCCGTCGACGGTCTCGGGGACCTCACCCCACGGGGGCGTCGGACAGCCGGCGAGCGGCACGGTCGTACTCGCTGCCGCGACCGCGAGGAGGGCTCTGCGTCGCATGCGCGGAAGGTGGACGGGACCCGAGAAGTGTCTTGTGCGGCGTCGGGTCAGTCGTCCTCGGACCCGACCGCGTCGTCGCCCTCGTCCCGGAACGCCTCGCCCGGTCGGAAGGCGTCGCCGCCGTCGGTCTCGACGGCGGACCCCGAGGGCGTTCCAGTGGCCGGCGTCGCCGAGGGGTCGTCGACGTCGGTCGCGGCGTCGGCCTCGAACGCGAAGCCGTCCTCGTCGACCTCGCGCGTCTCGAACTCCTCGGCCAGCGTGCGGAGCTCGTCGGCGCGCGTCGAGAGCGACTCGGCGCTCGTCGTGATCTGCGCCAGCGCCGCGGTCTGTTCTTCGGCCGCCGCGGAGACGTTCTGCGCCTCGCTCGCGGTCTCGACGCTCACCTCGGAGACCTCGTCGATCATCGAGACCGCCTCCTGGGTGGAGTCGGCCTGGTCGTCGGTCGCGTCGTTGATCGACTGGATCCCGGCGTTGACCTCGGAGACGTCCTCGACTATCGTCTCCAGCGTGTCGACCGTCTCGTCGACCACGTCGCGACCCCGCTCGACGTCCTCTTCCATCGCGAACATGTCGTCGGCGACGGAGTGGGTCGACTCCTCGACGCCCTCGATGAGCGCTTCGACCTCCGTCGTCGCCTCCGCGGTCTCCTCGGCGAGATCCTTCACCTCGCGGGCGACGACCGCGAACCCCTCGCCGGCCTCGCCGGCGCGCGCGGCCTCGATCGAGGCGTTGAGCGCGAGGATGTTGGTCTGTTCCGCGATGTCGTCGATCAGTCCGACCACCTCGCCGATCCGCTCGACCTCCTCGCGAAGCGCCCTCATCTCCTCGACGGTGCGTCCCATCTCCGAGTCGATCCGGTCCATGTGGTCGATCGCCTCGTTCGCCCGCTCGCGACCGTCCTCGCCGGCGGTCGCCGCCGTCGCCGACCGCCGCGCCAGCTCGTCGGTCGAGGAGGCGATCTCCTCGACGGTCGCCGAGAGGTCGTTGAGCTCTGCGGCCGCGGTCGAGAGGTGCTCCTCCTGGCGCTCGGTACCGACGGAGATCTCCTCGACGCTCTCGGCGACGTCGACGCTCGTCGACTCCACCTCCTCGGAGGAGGCCGTCACCTCGGCGCTCCGCTCGTCGACCGTCCCCGCGGCGTCCTGGATCGAGACGACGAGCGCCTCCACGCGGTCGAGCATCTCGTTCAGCGACGCCGCGATCTCCGCCATCGCCTCGCTCTCGCTTTCGGGATCGAGCCGTCGGGTGAGGTCGCCCTCGGCGACCGCGTCGATCGTCTCGCCGTACTCGTCCGCCTTCGTCTCGAGATGCGTCGAGAGTGCCTCCGCCTCCTCGCGTGCGGCGGCCGCCTCCCCGGCGGACTCCTCGGCGGCCGCGATCTGCTCGCGCAGCGTCCGCCGGATGCGATCGATGATCGCGGACAGGTCGCCGAACTCGTCGACCCGCGACCGGTCGACGTCGACGTCGAGGTCCCCCGACTCGATCGCTTTCGCGTACCCGCGGAGCTCGTCGACTGAGCCGTTCACGTCCCGCGAGATCAGTAGTCCGACGGCGAACAGGCCCAGAACGGCGATCCCGATCAACAGCAGGACGCTCCGCGTGACGTCGCCGACGGTCCCGTACACCGCCTCCTCGGGCGCGGCGACGACGACCGCCCACGGCTTGCCCTCGACGGGCACGGTGGCCGCGACGAGTCGGTCGGCGTCGACGACCTCCTGTTGAGCGTCGGAGACCTCGTCGACCCGCGGCTCGGTCACGTCGGAACGCAGGTGTGAGAGCTCCTCGATGAGGAAGTACTCGTTCAGGATCGCCTCGTCGTCGCCGGCGAGCGCGACCCGGCCCGTCCGCGTCGAGACGATCTCCATGCTCGAACCGTCGACCGGCGGCGTCAGCAGATCACCTCGCTGTGAGAGGTCCGCCGTGACCACGATCGCCTTGTCCGTGTCGGTGGTGACCGGACTGACGAAGCCGAGCCGCTTCTCGCCCTCGACGGCGTACGGCTCGAACGATCGAGCGACCTGGTGGCTTCCGAAGGCGCCGGTGCTGACCGCCCACGGCCGGTCGGAGAGCGTGTGGATGGTTCCCTCCTTCATCGGCGAGGTGCTCACCAGGATCTCGTCGGTCGTGAGGTCGTAGTAGTGGACGTCGACGACGTACTCGGGGAGGGCCCGCTCGTTGCTGAGGAGCTCCTGTCGAATGGTGTGTTCGTTCGACGTTCGGATCCGGCGCGTGTCGGAGATCCGCGCCGCGTGACCCTCGCCCTCCTCGATGAAGCCCTCGATCCCCTGCGCCTCGCGTTCCGCCGAGGAGAGAAGCGTGTTCCGCGCGTCGGATTCGACGCTGGCTTGAACTTGATCGAACGTCAGCGCGCCCGCGCCGAGCAACACCGCGGAGACGACCAGTATCACGCCCGCGATCTTGAAGAGGTACCGACCGCGAAGGCGGTCGTAGAGGCGTCGAGCGAGGCCCGCTCCGTCGTCGGTTGACATTGTACCGCGGTTCTCACAGGGGGATATAAACGCACGCGGTTGGTTATCAGAACTAATATTCGGAGTGTTCGATCCCGCCCGCGTCGGTCTCCTCGCCACCGAGCGAGCGTCCGGGTCGGAACGACGGGGTCCCGCCGGCTCCGTAACCACTATCCGCACCCCCGGCGAACCGAAGGTATGGACTGGCCACACGACCCCGACGGCGAGGAGGGGAGCGAGGGCATGCGGCAGTACGGCCACGCGGTGCTCGCGAAGAAGGTCGACGAGGAGGAGGACTTCCCGCTCTCGGCGGCCGACTACGTCGAGGCGTACGGCGACCACCCGATCCGGATCGACTACGAGACGGTCGTCTCCGTCGAGGAGATCTTCGAGGGCGTCGAGAAGGAGGAGTTCGCGGACTTCGTCGAGTTCCACCAGGAGCTCGGCCGGGCGATGCGCGAGAACGGCTACTGGTTCTACGAGGGCGCGGATCAGTTCGTCGGCGGCTCGGCATAACGTCGGCAGCTCATCGAACGTCGGCGACTCGGCGTCCCGGCGACTCGTCGATTCGACGGCGGCTTCACTCGGGTCGGCGCTCGCGATCCGGCTCCGTCCCATTTAAGCCACCCCGCGGTGACCGACGGGTATGAGCAGCGAACGGATAGTCGTTCTCGCCCACGAGAAGTTCCCGGACGAAGCGAAGACCGCCCTCGGCGTGATGCGCTACGGCGACCAGGCGATCGAGGCTGTCCTCGACCGCGACCGCGCCGGCGACCGCGTCGCCGACCACGACCCCACGCTGCCCGACGCGCCGATCGTCGACTCCTTCGAGGAGGCGCTCGCCGCGGCCGAAGGTGGGATAGACGCGCTCTACATCGGAATCGCGCCGATCGGAGGCGGGTTCGACGACTCCTGGCGCGACGACGTGCGCGCCGCGATCGCGGCGGGCTGTGACGTCGTGAGCGGGCTCCACTACTTCCTCAACGAGGACGAGGAGTTCGCGGAGCTGGCGGCCGAACACGGCGTCGAACTGCGGGACGTGCGCGAGCCGCCGGCGGACCTCGGCGTCGCGACCGGCCGCTCCGCCGACGTCGACGCCGACGTGGTGCTCACGGTCGGGACGGACTGCTCGGTCGGAAAGATGACCGCCTCCCTGGAGATCGTCGAGGCCGCCCGCGAGCGCGGGATCGACGCCGCGTTCGTCCCCACCGGCCAGACCGGGATCATGATCGCGGGCTGGGGGAACCCCATCGACCGCGTGATCTCCGATTTCACCGCCGGCGCGGTCGAGGAGATGCTCCTCGAGATCGGCGACGACCACGACCTGCTCGTCGTCGAGGGCCAGGGGACCATCGTCCACCCGGCCTACTCCGCGGTCACCTGCGGGATCCTCCACGGGTCGATGGCCGACGGGCTCGTGCTCTGTCACGCCGCCGGCCGCGAGGCGATCCACGGCTACGAGTCCTTCGAGCTCCCGCCGTTCGCCGACTACGTCGACCTCTACGAGGACCTCGCGGAGCCGGTCCACGAGACCGAGGTCGTCGCCGGCGCGGTCAACACGAAGGACGTGGCCGACGACGACGAGGCCGGCGCGGTCGTCGACGCGTTCGGCGAGGAGGTGGGCGTTCCCGCGGCCGACCCCGTCCGACACGGGGCCGACCGGATCGTCGACGGGATCGTCGACGAGGTGCTCGAGGGATGAGCCTCGAGGCCGCCTTCGAGCGGGTGTCGATGGAGCTCGACGAGCCGTTCACGATCTCGCGGGGCACCCAGACCGAGGCCGAGAACCTGATCGTCCGCGTGACCGACGACGCGGGGGCGACGGGCGTCGGCGGCGCGGCCCCCGCGCGACACTACGGCGAGACCGCGGACACGGTCGAGGCGGTGTTGCCCGGCCTCCTCTCGGTCGTCGAGGAGGTCGGGGACCCCCACGCGCTGACGACGATCGAGTCGCGGATGCGGGAGGTCGTTCAGGACAACCCGGCCGCCCGCTGTGCGGTCTCGATCGCGCTCCACGACCTGGCCGCGAAGCGGCTCGGCGTCCCCCTCTACCGGCTGTGGGGCCTCGACGCGACGGCGACGCCGGACACCTCCTTCACCGTCGGGATCGACACCACGGAGCGGATCCGCGAGAAGGCCGCGGACGCCGCCGACGCCGGCTACCCGATCCTGAAGGTGAAACTCGGCGGCGACCGCGACCGCGAGATCGTCGAGACGGTCCGGGAGGCCGCGCCCAACGCGACGATCCGCGTCGACGCCAACGAGGCGTGGACGCCCCGCGAGACGGTCGAGAAGAGCGAGTGGCTCGCGGAGCTGGGCGTGGAGTTCATCGAGCAGCCCGTGCCCGCCGAGGACCCGGAGGGCCTGAAGTTCGCCTACGAGCGCTCGGCGCTGCCGATCGCCGCCGACGAGTCCTGCGTCACCGCCGCCGACATCCCGCGGATCGCCGACCGGTGTGACATCGCGAACCTGAAGCTGATGAAGACGGGCGGACTCCTGGAGGCGCGGCGGGCGATCGCGACCGCGCGCTCGCACGGCCTCGAGGTGATGCTCGGCTGTATGGTCGAGTCCAACGCCTCCATCGCGGCCGCGACCCACCTCGCGCCGCTTCTGGATTACGCCGACCTCGACGGCTCGCTTCTGCTCGCCGAGGACCCCTTCGACGGGCCGGACCTCACGGGCGGCGCGATCCCGCTCGACGGCGTCGACCGCGCCGGGACCGGCGCAATCGAGCGCTGAGCGGTACGGAGGCGGTGCGGCGAGCTAACGCAGGAACTCGATCGCGGCCCCCTGGCCGAACCCGACACACAGCGTCGCGAGGCCGCGCTCCGCGTCGCGCTTCGCCATCTCGTGGAGCAGAGTGACGGGAAGGCGCGCGCCGGAGGCCCCGAGCGGGTGACCGATCGCGATCGCGCCGCCGTTGACGTTGTAGATCTCCTCGTCGATCCCGAGCTCCCGGCGGGCGTACTCACACTGGGAGGCGAACGCCTCGTTGAGCTCGACGAGGTCGTAGTCGTCGACCGTCGTCCCCGCCCGCTCGAGCAGGTTCCGGGTCGCGGGGATCGGGCCGATCCCCATCACCGTGGGGTCGACGCCGGCGACCGCGTTCGTCCCCACCTCCGCGAGCACGTCCAGCCCGTGGTCCTCGGCGAACGCGCGACTCGTCACGAGCGTCAGCGCCGCCCCGTCGGAGATCTGCGAGGCGTTCCCGGCGGTGACGGTCCCGTCGCCCGTGAACGCCGGCGGCAGCTCCGCGAGCTTCTCGGGGGTCGTGTCCGGGCGGATCCCCTCGTCCTCCTCGATCAGTCCCTCGTCGTCGACGGCTTCGCCGTCTGCTCGTTGCGTCTCCGACGCAACGCCGGTCTCGACGGGAACGATCTCGTCGTCGAAGCGGCTCGACTCCGTCGCCTCGGCGGCGCGCCGGTGGCTCCGGGCGGCGTACTCGTCCTGCGCCTCGCGGCTCACGCCGTACTTCTCGGCGACCTTCTCCGCGGTCATCCCCATCTGGAGCTGGAAGACGTTGTACCGCTCCGACAGCTCCGGGTGGAGGTGCTGGTAGGAGTCGCCGTCCATCGGGACGCGGCTCATGTTCTCGACGCCGCCGGCGACGACACAGTCGCGGTTGCCCGCGGCGACCGCGTCGGCCGCGGAGATGATAGCCTGCATCGAGGAGGCGCACCACCGGTTGATCGAGGTCGCGGGCACCGACTCGCCGAGTTCGGAGAGGAGCGCGATGACGCGCGCGACGTTGTTGTCCTGTTCGGTCCGCTGCTGGGCGACCCCCCACATCAGGTCGTCGACGTGGTCGCTCGAGAGCCCCGTCTCCGCGAGGAGGTGGTCGACGAGCCGGACCGAGAGGTCCTCGCTGCGGACGTCCGCGAAGACCCCCCCGTCTCTCCCCTGTGGCGTTCGGTACGCGGCCGCGATCACCGGCGTCGTGGCGTCGGTCATACCGGCACCGAGGCCCGTGACCGGCTTAAATTGGCGTGGAACCCGAAGGAATCGTTCTAGAGTTTACCGTTTATTCTTCGGGATCGGCGAGCAGGCTCTCGCCGGTCATCTCCGCCGGACGGTCGATCCCCATGACCTCCAGCACGGTCGGGGCGACGTCACACAGCGACCCGCCCGCCCGGATCGCGCGGCCGCCGCCGTCGCCGTCGGGCGTCAGGTAGACGAACGGGACCGGGTTGTAGGTGTGTGCGGTGTGGGGGTCCTCGAGCGTGCCCATGTCGTCGGCGTTGCCGTGGTCGGCGGTGACGACCGCGTGGCCGCCGGCGTCGGCGACGGCGGCGAGCAGCCGGGAGAGCTGCCGATCGACGGCCTCGACCGCCTCGACGGCCGCCTCGAAGTCGCCGGTGTGTCCCACCATGTCCGGGTTCGCGTAGTTCAACACCAACAGGTCGGGGTCGTCGGACGCGATCGTCTCGACGGCCTCGTCGGTGACTTCCCGCGCCGACATCTCGGGCCGTAAGTCGTAGGTCGCCACGTCCGGGCTCTCGACGATGGAGCGCAGTTCGCCGGGGAACTCCACCTCCCGGCCGCCGTTGAGGAAGTAGGTGACGTGCGGGTACTTCTCCGACTCGGCGATCCGGAGCTGGGTGCCGCCGGCCTCGGAGACGACCTCGCCGACCGTGTTCGTCGGGATCCGCGGCGGGAACGCCACCGGGAACTCGAACGTTTCGTCGTACTCCGTCATCGTCACCAGCTCGACGTCGGGCTGGTCCAGATCGAAGCCCCACGCCGGTTCGGTGTCGGTGAGCATCCGCACCAGCTGGCGCGCCCGGTCCGCGCGGAAGTTGAAGAAGACGACCGCGTCGCCGTCGGCGAGCGCGGGCCCGCCGGCGACGAGCGTCGGCTCGACGAACTCGTCGGTCTCGCCGCGGGCGTGCGCCTCGCGGGCGGCCGCGACGGCCGACTCGGCCTCGTGAGGTGCCTCGCGGTTCACGATCGCGTCGTAGGCGCGTCTCGTCCGCTCCCAGTTCTCGTCGCGGTCCATCGCGTGGTACCGGCCGGTGACGGTCGCGACCGCGCCGGTCCCGCGCGCCGCGGCGTGCTCCTCGACCGACTCGAGGAACTCGTCCGCGATCTCCGGGGCGGTGTCGCGGCCGTCGGTGAACGCGTGGGTCGTCGCCGGGACGCCCGCCTCGGCGGCCGCGTCGATCAGCGCCTCCAGGTGCGAGACGTGCGAGTGGACGCCGCCGTCGGAGACGAGCCCCATGAAGTGGACCCGGCCGCCGGTCGACGCGACGCGCTCGAACGCCGACGCGAGCGCGTCGTTGTCGGCGAACGTCCCCTCGGCGAGCGCGTCCGCGATGCGGGTGTACGCCTGCTTGATGACCCGACCCGCGCCGATATTGAGGTGGCCGACCTCGGAGTTCCCCATCTGCCCGTCGGGGAGCCCCACCCGCCGGCCGTGGACGACGAGCGACCCGTACGCCCCCCGGTCGGCCGCCGCGTCGAACGTCGGCGTGTCGGCGGCCGCGACCGCGTCGCGCCCCTGCGTGTCCGGAACGTCGGGGTCGTCCGGCTCGAGGCCGGTCCGGTGTGGCGAGTCGCGACCGAGACCCCAGCCGTCGAGTACGACGAGCGCAGTTCGCATACCTCTCCCTCCCCGCCGCGAGGTAATTACCCTTCGCTCCGGAGCGTCCGGAGTCGGCGACCCTACGGCGACCCCGCAACGACCGCTCGATCGCGGGAAGCCAACCTTTTATCCGTCCGACGCTAACCACACGTTAATGGACTCCGCGGTACTGCTCGATCTCCTCGGAAACGAGAACCGGCGACGCATCCTCCGGCTGCTCGCCGAGAAACCCTGTTACGTCACGGAGATCTCGGAGTACCTCGGCGTGAGCCCGAAGGCCGTCATCGACCACCTCCGCAAGCTCGAGGAGGCCGGGCTGATCGAGTCGACGACGGACGACCAGCGGCGGAAGTACTTCCGGATCACCCGGAGCCTGCGGCTCGAGGTGAGCGTCTCCCCGTACGGGTTCGGCGCGAAGAGCGCGTATCCCGCCAGCAACAGCCTCGACATGTCCGGACGCTGTCCGCACCTCTCGATCGAGGCCCCCGACGGGGACGAGCTCGGCGACGAGATCGCGGACCTCGCCGCCGAGTACGGGCGGCTCCGCGAACTCGATCGGGAGCTGTCGGTGGCCAAGCGGTGGGTCCACGGCCGGGTCGAGGACGCGCTCGCGGAGATCGACGAGCGGCTCGGCACCGAGGCGGACAGCCGGTTCTACGCCGCGGTGCTCGCCGCGCTGGCCGAGACCGACGGCTCCGTCGAGGCGGTCGTCGACGAGGTCGGCGCGCCCGAGGACGCCGTCGTCGACGCCCTCTGGCGGCTCGCCGACGTCGGCGTCGTCACCCGCGACGGCGAGCGGTTCCGGATCCGGTGACGGCCGCGGCGGCCGCTTTCGGAAGCTTTTGACCGGCGGCCGGCGCAGTACCGACGTGAGCCGTTACCGAAACCTCTCGTTGTTCCTGCTCCTCGCCGCGGTGTGGGGTTCGGCGTTCATGGCGATCAACGCCGGGTTGGCGTACTTCCCGCCGGTGCTCTTCGCCGCCCTCCGGTACGACCTCGCGGGCGTCGTCATGCTCGCGTACGCGGCCTACGTCGTCGACGACCCGGTTCCGCGCGGCCGCGGCGAGTGGAAGCTCGTGGCCGTCGGCTCGGTGCTCCTCATCGCCGCCTACCACGCCTTCCTGTTCGTCGGCCAGACCGACCCCGAGGTGACGAGCGCGGTCGCGTCGGTCACCGTCGGCCTCTCCCCGGTGTTGACGACGGTGTTCGCGCGGGCGTTCCTCCCCTCCGAGCGCCTGACGCTCCTCGGCGTCGTCGGCCTGCTCGTCGGGCTCGCCGGCGCGGGCGTGCTGGCCGCTCCCGATCCCTCGAACCTCGCGGCGGGCGGCACCGTCGCGAAGTTCCTCGTGTTCCTCGCGGCCGCGTCGTTCGCGCTCGGCTCCGTGCTCACGCGCGCGCTCGACGTGGGCATGGAGATCGAGACCATGGAGGCGTGGTCGATGCTGTTCGGCGCGGCGATCATGCACGTCGTCGCGGTCGGGCTCGGCGAGTCGATGGCGGCGGTCGTCTGGACGACCGACGCGCTCCTCTCGCTCGGCTACCTCGCGGTGTTCGCGAGCGGGCTCGGCTACCTCATCTACTTCCGACTGCTCGACCGGCTCGGACCGATCGAGATCAACCTCGTCTCCTACGTCGCACCCGTCTTCGCGGCGCTCTCCGGCTGGATCGTGTTGGACGAGGGGCTCACCCCGAACACGGTCGCCGGGTTCCTGCTCATCTGTTGCGGCTTCCTGCTCGTCAAGCGGGCGGCGATCCGCGACGAGCTCCGTCGACGGGGCGTGGTGGCGTAGGCGGAGCGAGCGGGCGGGTGGGACCTGCCGCGACGTTCCCCGAACCGACCCGGCAGGCCTTTGTCGCGTCCGCGTGAGTCGGGGGTATGAACCGCACGGAGCTCGCCGCCCGGATCGACCACACCGTGCTCGGCCCGACGACGACGCCCGCGGACGTCGAGACGGTCCTCGAGGAGGCCACGGAGTACGGCATGAACGTCTGTATCCCGCCGTGTTACCTCGCCGAGGCGGCCGACCACGACGCGGAGCCCAACGCGATCGCGACCGTCGTCGGGTTCCCGCACGGACAGTCGTCGATGGAGACCAAACGCGACGAGGCGGTGAACGCCTGGAACGACGGGGCCGACGAGATCGACCTCGTGATCAACGTCGGCCGGCTGAAGGCCGGCGAGGACGACGCGGTCGCGGCCGAACTCGCCGAGGTCGTCGCGGCCGTTCCGGTACCCGTGAAGGTGATCATCGAGACCGCGCTCCTGACCGACGCGGAGAAGCGCCGGGCCTGCGAGGCCGCCGTCGACGCCGACGCCGACATGGTGAAGACCTCGACCGGGTTCGCGGACGGCGGCGCGACGGTCCCCGACGTGGAGCTGATGAGCGAGTACCTCCCGGTGAAGGCCTCCGGCGGCGTCGGATCCTACGAGGAGGCGATGGCGATGGTCGAGGCCGGCGCGGAGCGGATCGGTGCCTCCTCGGGGGTCGCGATCCTCGAGGGCGCGCCGGAGTGAGCGACGCGGCGGTCAGCGGTCGCCGTCCCCGTCAGCTTCCTCGATCGAGGGCGTCGCCGGCTCGGTCTCGACGCCGACCTCCGCGTACGAGTCGTCCCGTTCCCGCGCTCCGGACCCGAACAGCCGGCCGAGGAGGCCGCGGTCGTGGCGTTTCTCGGCGATGAGGACCGAACACTCGACGTCGTAGAGCACGTCGAGCACGAGCGAGCCGCGGACCAGCCGCGAGAGCAGCCCCTTCTCGGTCGCGCCGATAACGAGCAGCGTCGCGTCGCGGGCCGCCTCCGCGATCCGCTCTTGAACGTCGCCCGACTCGACGCGGAGCTCCGCGTCCTCGAGGCCGTTGTCCGCCGCCCACGACGTGAGGAACGCCTCGCCGGCCGCCCGGTCGTCGGCGACGTGGAGCAGCGTGACCTCGGAGTCGAACTCGATCTGGAGGGTCCGGGCGACCGCGGCCGACAGCTCCGAGTCGGGGCCGCCGGCGGTCGGGATCAGGATCCGGGAGGCGTCGAGCCCGCGGTCGCGGAACACGAGGAAGTCGCACGGCAGCGAGTGGGCGAGCTCGTCGATCGCCGATTCGGCCCGGCCGGGCGCGCCGTGGGAGTCCTCGCCCCAGCCCATCACGGTGAGGTCTGCGCCGTAGGTCCGGGCGGCGTCGAACACCTCCTCGAACACGCGGTGTGAGAGGACGACGTGGGTCTCCACGTCGACGCCGAACGTCTCCGCGTCCTCTTTGGCCTGGTCGAGCAGGTCGTGGGCCGCGTCGTGTGCGCCCCGGTCGCGGGCCGCCTCCAGCGAGGTCTGGTCGGGCACGTTCGCGATGTTGACGGCGACGACGGTGCCGTCGTGTCGCTTGGCGATCGCCGACGCGAGCGTGATCAGGTGCTCCTCCGTGCGCGGGTTCGCGATCGGCACCATCACCCGGTAGTTGCCGCCGCTGGGTTGGAGCGAGGTGGCCGCCGACACCGCCGGCTTCGGCAGTTCCTCCGAGCGGTCGAGCACCCACGACCCGAGCACGCCCCGCGACTCCACCCGACCGCGGGCGTACGCCAGGTACCAGAGCACGGCGAAGGCGACGAGGCCGAACGAGATCAGGATGATCGTCGGATCGATGTAGACGATCAGCGCGAACGAGGAGACCGCGCCGACGAGCGGGACGATCGGGTAGAGAGGAACCTCGAAGTCCGGGTCGTACCCCTCGACGCCGGACTCGCGCATCACGATGAGCGCGAGGTTGAGCAGGCCGTAGACGACGAGGTGGAGAACCGATCCCATCGTCGACAGCGACTCGACGCCGCCGGCGACGAGGAACACGAGGATGAGCCCGCCGGTGAGCGCGATCGACTTGTACGGCGTGCCGAATCGGCCGTGGATCTCGTTGAGCGTCGGCGTGACGATCTTCTCTCTACCCATCGCGAAGTTGATCCGCGACGACGAGAGGATCGACGCGTTCGCCGACGAGGCGGTCGCGAGCAGGCCGCCGATCAGGAGCATGCCGGCACCGACCGCGCCGAGCGAGTAGCCGAACACCTCGTAGTTGCCGAACAGGAGCCTCGCGGCGTCGACGACCGCGGTCTCGTTGTTCGCGACGAGCTCGTTCGGCACCGCCGCGAGCAACACGACGAGGAACAGCGCGTAGACGACGGTGACGGTGACGACCGACCCGAGCACCGCGAGCGGGAGGTTCCGGCCGGGGTTCTTGATCTCCTCGGCGACGGAGGTGATCTGAACGAACCCCAGATACGAGACGAAGATGATCCCGGTGACGGGAAGCACCTCACCCGGCGTGCCCGGCGGCGCGATCGGCCGCAGCGACTCCATCTCGGCGTTCAACAGACCGACGACGGTGAAGACGGCGAGGATACCCAGAAGCGACATGACGATGACGATCTGGAGGCCGCCGGTCTCCTTCGCGCCGAAGTAGTTGACGGCGATGAAAAGCAGCGCGCCGGCGAGCCCGATCACCTGTGCGGCCTCCAGCGTGAGCGGCCCGACGCCCACCGGCCCGAGGCCGACGAGCGCGTTGACGTACTCGCCGAAGCCGTACATGTAGAACGCCGAGGCGAACGCGAGCCCGAGCCAGTTCGCCCAGCCGGCGACCGAGCCGAACAGCGGCCCGAGCGCCCGGTTGACGTAGAAGTACGCGCCGCCGGACTTGGGCATCGCCGTGCCGAGTTCGGAGGCCGAAAGCGCGGTGAATAAGGCTATCACGCCGCCGAGGACGAACGTCGCCGCCGCGAGCGGCCCGGCCCGTGCGACCGCGGTTCCGGGCAGCACGAAGATGCCGGCACCGATCATGGTGCCGATCCCGATCGTGAGCGCCGCGAGTGGGCCGAGGTCCTTCGCGAGCTCCTCGTCGCCGCTCACGAGCGCCCCTCCGTCGTGACGTCGTCGTCGACGATCGACACGACTCGCTTCGAACTACGCGGGGTCATGGGGCATACTCTCTCGGCTAGGGATTTAGGCGGTTCGTTCGTCCTCGGGACGCTCCCGGTCCGTTTTTGCCCGTCCGCGTCGGAACACGAGCCATGACCATCGACACGGCACGGGTCGAGGAGCTGATCGAGTCGGGGATCCCGGAGTCGGTCGCGCGGGTCACGACCCCGCGGATCCACGACGACGAGGACGAGGACGCCCACTTCGCGGCGGTCGTCGTCTCGCCCGCCTTCGAGGGCGAGTCGCTCGTCGACCAGCACCAGCGCGTGTACGACGCCGTCGGCGATCACATGACTCGCTCGGTCCACGCGCTGGAGATCAAGACGTACACGCCCGAGGCGTACGCCGAACACGGCGACGGAGGCCTCGAGGACGACCTCCGGTCGGCCGGGCTGCTTCCGGTGGAGTAGGGTCGAGTAGGGTCGATCGAGCAGATCGAGCAGATCGGCCGAGGGGTTTTCGGCCCCCGCGGTCGTCGTCACGGTCATGTCGCCGTCGCCCTCCGCGCTCGACCGGCTCGCCGACGCCTCCTGGCCGGTCGTGACGCTCTTCGTCCTGCTGTTTCTCGGCGGGGTGTACCTCCGCGCGAGCCGGATCGATCCCGAATTCGGGGTCATCGTCGTCGCCTTTCTCGTGATGAACGGCGGGCTGATCGCGCTCGGTGGGTGGGCCGCGGGCCGGAAGGAGGACTGACCCGCGGATCGGGGTCGACGGGCGGCTCACTCCTCGTCGTCGTCAACGTCGTCGCCGTCCGGCGCCTCCGCGTCGCCGTCGCCGTCCGATGGTTCCGCACCCCGGTCGGCCAGTCCCGCGAGATGGCCGATCTCGGGGAGGATGATCTCCTCGACGCCGAGCCGGACCGCGTTCTCCGAGCCGGGGAGACAACAGACGACGGTTCCGTCGACGATCCCGCCCGTGGCGCGCGAGCCGACCGTCCGCGTGCCGACCTCCTCGGTCGAGAGCTGCCGGAACAGCTCGCCGAAGCCGGGGAGGTCCTTCTCGAAGAGCGGGTCGACCGCCTCGGGCGTGACGTCGTCGGGGGTCACGCCCGTCCCGCCGGTCGTCACGATGGCGTCCGTGTCATCGCGCCGCGCGAGGCGGTCGACCGTGCCCTGAACGCCGTCGAAGTCGTCGTCGACGAGTTCGCGAACGGCGATCTCGTGGCCCGCGTCCTCGAACGCCTCGACGATCAGGTCGCCGGAGGCGTCCTCGGAAAGCGACCGGGAGGAGGAGACCGTGACGACCGCGACGGCGACCGACTCCGCGTCGTGGGCGTGGTGGTCGTGGTCGTGTCCGCCGTGGTCCGCATCGTGATCGGGATGGTCCGCGTCGTGATCGTGATGGTGGTCGTGGCCGCCGTGGTCCGCGTCGTCGTGATGATCGGCACCCTCGGTCATGGTCGCCCGTTCGTCCGGGTGCGTGAAAACACCACTCGTCGCCGGCGGGAGGAGTCAGAGAGTTCCCATCACGAATGGGATTGTACGAACCCGCGGGCGAACCAGTCATCAAAATCGGCCTGTTGGTAGCGTGGATAGGATGATCAACGATCGTTGCCGGCGCGGAGACCGTCTCCAAAGCCCCAGCCTTTGAGTCCCGCCCCACACAGCACCGCTCCGCACCTCACGCCTCCCCGGCCTCGTCGCCACCGGAGGGGAGATCGGTCGCTGCTTCGCCCGTTCCGAGATCGACGTGTGAACGAGCGGCACCCTGGGCGAATTTCGAGAGGTCCTCGATCAGTATATGACCCTCCGTCACGACCCCCCACGCATGGAGTTTCCCGACCGCAGCGACGTCGACCATCTCATCGACGCACAGCCGCTCCCGACGTTCGCGCGGATCCGGTACGAGCCGCCGAGCGAGACGCTCGCGGATCCGGTCGGCACGGCCAGATCGGAGCTCGACCGGCTCGACGACGCCGACTTGGAGCCGGGCGACACCGTCGCGATCGGCGTCGGCAGCCGGGGGATAGACCGGATCGACGAGGTCGCCGCCGCGGCCGTCGACTGGGCGGAGGCGAAGGGGTACGATCCCGTCGTCGTGCCCGCGATGGGGAGCCACGGCGGGGCGACCCCGGAGGGCCAACGGGAGGTGCTCGGAGCGCTCGGGATGGACGAGGAGGGCGTCGGTGCCCCCATCGACGCCCGGATGGACGCGGAGGCGCTGGAGACCGTGACCGTCGGCGACACGGACGCGCCGGTGTACTTCTCGACGGCGGCGCTCTCGGCCGACGCGGTCGTCGTGGTGAACCGCGTGAAGGCACACACCAACTTCAGCGGGCCGATAGAGAGCGGGCTTGCGAAGATGACCGTCGTCGGCCTCGGCAAACAGCGCGGCGCGAAGTCGTTCCACTCGACGGCCATCGCGGAGGGGTACGTCGAGACGCTGACGGCCGCGCTCGACGTCATCGAGGAGGCGGTGCCGCTGCTCGGGGGGATCGCCCTCGTCGAGAACTTCGAGGAGGAGCTCTCCCACGTCAAGGCCGTCCCGGCGGGGTCGTTCCTCGACCGGGAGCCGGAGCTCCTGGAACGCGCCTACGAGGAGATGGCGACGCTGCCCGTCGAGGAGATCGACCTGCTCGTCGTCGACGAGATCGGAAAGGAGATCTCGGGGGCGGGGATGGACACGAACGTGATCGGGCGCTACCGGGTCCTCAACGCGCCCGACCCGGAGACGCCCGACATCGACCTCATCTACGTGCGCGGGCTCACCGAGGCGACGAAGGGGAACGGCAACGGGATCGGCCTCGCGGACCTCACCCGGCGGGCGGCGATCGACCAGCTGGACGTGAAGAAGACGTACGCCAACGCGCTCACGAGCGGGTCGCTCGCGAAGTCGAAGCTCCCGGTGGTCGCGCCCGACGACGAGTTCGCGCTGCGGACCGCGCTGGCCGCGCTCGGCGGGTACGATCCCGAGACGGTGCGGATCGTCTGGATCCGGAACACCGAGGACCTCGGCGAGCTCCACGTCTCCGAGGCGGTCGTCGACGACCTCCCCGAGGCGGCGACGGTGCGGGAACGCGACGTCGAGGTCGGATTCGAGGACGGGACGGCGCAGCTCCCGGGGTCCTGAGCCCGCCGAGCGCGGCCAGTCCGCCGGGACGGTAAACGTTATGGCTCACGTCGTGTTCGGGCCTAGCATGGTTCGAAAGCCGCGTGATACCGCGGATGTACCGACGGGGGAGTCGCGATGAAACCGGTCGCCTTCGACGAGGCCGAGACGTACGAGCCGGACGAGGGCTGGCGTCGCGTCGCGATGGCGGGAAGCGAGCAGTTCTCCTTCGAGTGGTTCGAGAAGCCGCCGGGACACAGCTCGCCGATGCACGACCACGAGAACGAGCAGGTGTGTCTCTGCCTCGAGGGCGAGCTCACCGTGGCGACGGAGGACGACTCGGTCACCCTCCGGAAGAACGACTCGGTGTTGCTCGAGTCGAACGAGGCGCACCGGGTCGAGAACACGGGCGACGAGCGCGCGGTCGGTCTCGACGTGTTCGCGCCGGGTCGGTCCTTCGACTTCTGGACGGACCGGGAGGAGGGAGAATGAAGTACCTCGCACGCACGTCGACGGGGGAGGCGCTGCTCGGCGACGACGAGGGGTTCGTCCCGCTCGCGTCGGTCGAGCCCGACCTCGGGAGCGTCCGCGAGGCGCTGCCGCGGGCGGCCGACGGGACGCTCGGCGACGTCGACGACGCGACCGCCGACCGGGTCCCGGCGGCGGACCTGACGTTCGCCGCGCCCCTGGAGCGGTTCGGCAAGCTCTGGGGGATCGGGCTGAACTACGAGGAGCACGCGGGCGACCTCGACGAGGACCGGCCGGAGGAGCCGGCGAGCTTCATGAAGCCCTCGACGGTCCTCACCGGGCCCGGCGGCCCGATCCGGCTGCCGCCGACCGACCGGAGCGACCGGGTGACGGCGGAGGCGGAACTCGGCGTCGTGATGGGTCGGACGTGCCGGAACGTCGCGGAGGCCGACGTCGACGACGTCGTCGCCGGCTACCTGCCGGTGATCGACATGACCGCCGAGGACGTGCTCCAGCGGAACCCGCGGTTCCTCACGCGTGCGAAGAGCTTCGACACGTTCCTCGTTCCCGGCCCGGCCATCGTCGTGCCCGAGGAGCCGCTCGAGCTGTCGTCGCTGTCCGTGCGGACCGAGGTGAACGGCGAAGTCGAGTCCGAAAACGAGATCCGGAACATGCTGTTTCCCCCCGCCGAGATCGTCTCGTTCCACTCGGGCGTGATGACGCTCGAGCCAGGCGACCTCTTCAGCACCGGAACGCCCGGAGCCGCGCCCATCGAACCCGGCGACGACGTGCGCGCGGTCGTGGAGTCCATCGGATCGGTCGACGCGCCGGTGACGCGGTAGCGCCGCGGACGGCCGACCCGGCGTCGCAGAACCTTTATACGGAAACCCTCGCGATGTAGCGGTATGTACCGAGTGCTGATTCCCGTCGGCGACGACACCGACCGAGCGATGGCCGCCGCGGAGGCCGTGAGCGCGCTTCCGAGCGCCGCCGAGGAGGTGGAGGCGATCGTCGTGAACGTCTTCGAGGAGTTCGACGTCACGGGAGAGGGCGGACAGGTGAAATCCGAGGACGTCTGGGACGAGACGAACTTCCCCGAGAGCGTGGACGCGGTCGTCGACCACCTCGAGTCGGCCGGGGTGACGGTCTCGAAGCGCCGCGAGCACGGCGACGTGACGAAGCGCATCCTCGCCGTGGCCGACGAGATCGACGCCGACGGGATCGTGATGGGCGGCCGAAGGCGGAGCCCGACCGGAAAGGTCCTGTTCGGGAGCACCACCCAGTCGGTGATGCTGTCGGCCGACTGCCCCGTGACCGTCTCGCTCACCGAATAGCGTTTCTACCCTGACACGAACGGTCCGGCCCCTCGACACGTTCCGCACGATCGGTGTGTTCCCTCCCCTTCCACGCCGACGATCCCCCACTTCCGGACCGGAACGCTGATCGATCGGATCACGCGATCGCGTGAGCCGGGACCCGACCGCCGGGGGAGTGGCGACTTGATTACAGGTACATGTTATTGATTAATCAATAGTTTTTGGAACAAACAGATACCTTATTATGTATCGATGTGATCATCACATTCGAACATGGCTGACAAAGACGTTAACCGACGAAAGTTCCTGTACGGTACGGCTGCGGCGGGTGTAACCGGGCTCGCCGGCTGTAGCGGTGGCGGCGGCGGTGGCGGCGACGGATCGAGCGGCGACGGCTCCGGCGACGGATCGAGCGGCGACGGCTCCGGCGACGGGTCCAGCGGGGACGACGGCTCCGGCGACGGATCGAGCGAGACGAGCCTGGAACTCCGCGTCGGGACGTCCGCCGGCGGGACTCAGGACGTCGGACTGGCGGTCGAGCGGGCCGTCAGCCAGGAGAGCGACACCCTGGAGTACTCGACGATCGAGAGCCCCGGATACATCGGGACCATCTATCGGATGGCCCAAGAGCAGTTCAACGCCGGCATCACCGACAACAACTCGCTCAACAAGGCGCTCGACGAGACGGGCCAGTTCGGCGAGCAGCCGGTGTCGCGGATCCCCCAGTACGGCTTCTCGGCGTTCCCGTACAGCATCTACATCGTCGCCCGCGCCGACACGGACATCGAGACGTTCGACGACCTCGCGGGCGCGAACGTCTACCCCGCCGAGCCGGGGTACTCGACGCGCGCGACGACGCTCGACGTCTGGTCACAGGACCCGACCGCGGACGTCTACGACCAGATGAACATCCAGGACATGGGCGTCGGCGACGCGCCCGGCGCGATGGAGGAGGGAACGATCGACGCCAGCATCGCGTACGGGACGCCCGGCGTGCGGTACACCGGCTTCGTCCAGGAGATGGCCTCGCGCGTCGACCTCAACTACGTCGAGCCCACGGACGCGCTCATCGAGTCCGCGGAGTCGTTCGCGGGTGCCGGAACGACCACCACGAGCTACGACGATTGGCCCATCGCGAACGCGGACATCGGGACCGACGAGGTGTTCACCTGGGACCTCGAGGTGCTCTACGCGTTCAACCCCGAGGCCAACCCCGACGCCGTCTACGAGCTGTGCCGCGTCGTCGACGAGCACAACGACGTCGTGAACGAGGGCGAGGCCCAGTTCAACGACTACGAGTCGACCGCCGACATGCTCGGGTACGCCCAGGAGCGGATCCCGGTCCACCCCGGCGCGGTACAGTACTACCAGGACAACGACGCGTGGGACGACAGCCTCCAGGAAGGCGAGAGCGCGTAACCCCCGTCGGCCTCCCCGCTTCGATCGCGTAGCCGACGAACGACACTACATTTCTATACGATACAACAAATGGAAACACAAGCGGAACACACGACCGGACCGTCGAGTTGGCTTCGCGGCCTTGACATTACCGTCACGCTCGCCGCCGTCCTCTTCTGGGCGATAGCGCTCGGCTGGATACACACGCAGACGTGGTCGCCGGTAAAGTACGGCGTGATCTTCGTCGGCGGCATCATGACGGTGTACGCGCTCAACGAAACGAAGGAGTCGCTCGAGGAGGGCAGCTGGATCGATGCCTTGGTCCTGCTCCCGGCCGCCGGCGTGTTGATCACGGCCTCCGCGTACTTCTTCAGCAACTTCGACACCGTCTACCTCCTCCGACAGGGGTTCGCCACGCCCCACGAGTACATGCTCGCGCGGCTGGTGATCGTCTCGCTTCTGTACCTCACCTGGCGCGAGTTCGGAAACCTGTTCTTGGGGCTCGTCATCGGCGTGATGGTGTACGCGATCTTCGGGGACAGCGTTCCCGGCGTCCTCGGACACGCCGGGATGAGCGAGCTGACGCTTCTTCAGGCGCTCGTCACCGACCTGTACGGCTTCTACGGGTCGCTGACCCAGCTGACCGCGTCGTGGATCGCGCCGTTCCTGCTGTACGCGGGGCTGCTGTTCGCGTACGGCGCGTTCGACCTGATCCTCCGGCTCGCCATCGTCGCGGCCGGTCGGATCCGGTCGGGCGTGGCACAGACCGCCGTCCTCTCCTCGGCGGTCATCGGCTCGATCAACGGTTCCTACACCGCGAACGCCGCGATGACCGGATCGTTCACCATCCCGACGATGAAGGAGAGCGGAATGGCCGGCCACCGGGCGGCCGCCATCGAGGCGGTCGCCTCGACGTCCGGACAGGTGCTTCCGCCGGTCATGGGCGCGTCCGCGTTCGTGATGGCGTCGTACCTCGGCGTCGCGTACCTCAACATCGTCGTCGCCGGGATCGTTCCCGCGGCCATCCTGGTCGCGTCCATCGCCATTGCGGTCCACTACACCGCGATCAGCGACGCGAGCGACCAGGACATGGAGTTCTCCGAGTTCTTCGACGAGGAGATGACCTCGAGCCAGAAGGTCTTCGAGGGGCTTCGCTTCGGGATCCCGTTCGGCATCCTGATCTACTACCTCGGATTCGCCCAGTACACGGTGATGACGTCGGCTCTATACACCGTCATCGCGATGGTGCTCACCGGCGTCCTGATGCCGTCGGTACAGCGGCTCGTCGACGGCTCGGAGACGACCGCCGTCACGGAGTTCGTGAGCCAGGTCAAGAACACGATACACGGGTTCCGCCGCGGAGCCATCATCCTCGCGCCGATCGCGATCATCCTCGTGGTGGTGAGCGGCGTCGTGAACCTCTTCTCGACGACCGGCGTCCCCGCGAAGATCGCGCTCCTGTTGATCAACCTCTCCGGCGGCGTCCTGCTCTTCGCCGTGCTGCTCGGGATGGCGGTCGCGATCGTGATGGGCGTCGGCATGCCGACGGTCGCCGCCTACGTCATCGTGGCCATCCTCATCGTTCCGACGTTCGTCTCGGACTTCGGGATCGCCCGCGAGACGGCCCACTACACGATGTTCTACGCGGCGATCCTCGCCGGGATCACGCCACCGGTGGCCACCGCGGCGGTGGTCGCGGCCGGGATAGCGGAGGCGAACTTCTGGCGGACCTGCGGGGCCGCCCTGAAGATCGCCGCGCCGCTTTTCGTGTTGCCCGTCGCGTTCGTCTACAACCCGGGACTGATCTCGATGTCGCCGGGGGCGAACACGCTGTTCCTCGGGGCGCTCGTGATGATGGGCGCTATCACGATCATCTACGGGTTGAACTACCCGTTCGAGATGTCCGTCGGACGGCTCACGCTCGCTCGGGTCGGGCTGTCCGTCGTCGGCGTCCTGGTCATGACGTACCCGATGCTGGCCGTGAAGCTCGCCGGGATCGCCGTCTTCGTCGCCGTCTTCGTCGGCGAGAAGGTGATGGTGCGCGGAATGACCCTGCCGTTCGGGTCGGGGGTGAACCAATGAGCTCGACGAAGGACTCCACGGAGGACCAGGTCGACACGTCAAACGTCGGCGGTCTCGAGGAGATCATCCCGGAGCCGCTCATGCCCCTGTGGCGGCGGATCGAGTTGATCCAGCAGTTCCGCGAGACGCACGGGGACACCTACGTGACGGTCCTCGAGGTGCTCACGGCGATCGTGCTCGCCGCCGGCTACGTCTGGTGGGCGTACATCTACTTCATCGCCGACAACACCGTGACGATCTGAGGACGGGACGAACCGTCCCGGATCTCAGTCTTCCGCCCAGTAGAACAGCGACTCCGTTCCGGCGGTACAGCCCGGACACGCCGACGGAAGCGTTCGTCGGAGCCGTCCCATCTCGCCACAGGCCACGCACCGCCACATCGCGTATCGCGTCCCGGTGACGTCGACCACCCGACGGACGGGACCCTCCGGACTCCGGCCGGCGGTGCTCACGCGTCCCCGTCGGACTGGAAGGGTTCGCCGACCGCGCGTCGCGGCAGCAGGCTCATCAGCTCCGTTCCGAGCTCCTCGGCCGAGGCGAACTCGGTCGCGGTCGATTCGCTCACCGTCTCGCCGAGGTTGACCTCGCCGTCCGCGAGTCGGATCGTCACGTCGTCACACGCCGTCGCGACCGCCGCGGGCCCGACTGGATACTCGAACTCCGAGATCACTCCATCGATCCGGTTTAACCTGATCGTTCGTGTCATATCCGTCCGGGACGCTCCCGGACGATATGAACGTATCTCCTCCGCGGAGCGCTCCCGGGACGTTTATTTCCGACGGCGGCCCACCGTCGACATCGCATGGCCGAGCCGATCCTCAAGTGGGCCGGCGGGAAACGGCAGCTCCTCGACGCGCTGTACGCGCGGTTCCCGGAGTCGTACGGCCGGTACCACGAGCCCTTCGTGGGCGGCGGCGCGCTCTTCTTCGACCTCGAGCCCGACGCGGGCACGATCAACGACGCGAACCCGCGGCTCGTCTCGCTGTACGAGCGGGTCCGCGACGAGCCGGACCGCCTCATCGAGCGGCTGGAGTCGTTCGCGGACCCCGAGGCGGACCCCGACCCGGACCTCCCGTACGCGGAGACGACCCAGCGCGGCCGCGAGGTGGAGAGCTACTACTACCAACAGCGCGCCCGGTTCAACGACCGGCCGTACACGGGCGAGTACGACCCCCTCGAGGAGGCCGCACTCTTCGTGTACCTGAACCGGACCTGCTACAACGGCCTCTACCGCGAGAACGCCGACGGCGGCTTCAACGTCCCGATCGGTCGGTACGCGGACCCGGACTGGGTCAAACGCGACCGGATCCGCCGGGCGAGCGAGGCGCTCGAGAGCGTCGAGATCTCCGACCGCGACTTCGAGTACGTCCTCGAGGCCGCCGACCCCGGCGACTTGGTGTACTTCGATCCCCCGTACGAACCGATGAGCCCGACCGCCGACTTCACCGCCTACAGCGCGGACGGGTTCGATCGTGAGGACCAGGAGCGGCTGATCGAGACCGCGACGACCCTCGACGACCGGGGGGTGAGCGTCATCGTCTCGAACAGCGGGGTGACGTACGACCGGTACGCGGAGGCGGGCTTTCACGTCGACACCGTGGACGCGACCCGCGCGATCAACAGCGACGGCGACGGCCGGGAGGCGGTCGACGAGGTGATCGCGACGAACGTGCCCGAAGCCGACCGCCGCGACGCCGGCCAGCGCCCGCTGTCGACGTTCGAGGACGGCTGAGCCGTCGCCCGGCGAACCGTCGAGAGCCGGCGAGCCGTCCGGGACCCGCCATCCGACGGGCTTTTTGACCTCCCCCGCCGTCGAGTCGGGTATGACGAAGCTCGACATCGACCTCGTTCTCGCGCCCGTCGACGGCAGCGAGGCGTCCCACGAGGCCGTCGATTACGCGATCGGGATCGCGAGCGAGTACGGCGCGAGCGTCCACGCGCTGTACGTCCTCGACGAGGAGGTCGTCCGGGCGTTGGAGTCCGGCTCGATAGACGAGCGCGACGTCGCAGAGGACACCGCGGCGTTCACGGAGTCGGTCGCGGAGCGCGCCGAGGCGGCCGGCGTCGGTCACAGCAACTCCATGGCGTACGGGTTCTCCACCGAGGTGAAGACGGTCCATCCCGGAAGCGTCGTCCTCGACACCGCAGAGGAGATCGAGTCCGACTTCATCGTCGTCCCCCGCGAGCCGGTCACCGGCGAGCCCGGGCAGGTGCTCGAGAAGGCCGCGGAGTACGTCCTGTTGTACGCGAGCCAGCCGGTCCTCTCGGTGTGACCCCGGCGCTTCCCCCCGTGGCCACGGCTCCGACCCCCGCGACGCTCGGCGATCTCCCCTTTCTCCCGGCGGGGACGACGCTGCCCCCGCTCCCGTACCTCCTCGTCGCCCTCGTCGCGGGCGGCGGGGTCGCGGTCGCGCTTCGCCGCCGCCGACCGCGGGTCGCCGCCGCACACGTGCTCGCGTTGACCCCGTGGATCGCCCTCGGCTCCGCGCTCCACGTGCTGTACGTCGTGGGGACACTCCCCGGCGTCCTCGCGCCGTTCGGCGGGTCGCCGACGGTGTACCTCACGGTCGCGACGCTCGCGGGCGCGACCTGGCTGGTCGCCGACGCGGTCGCGGACGACGCTGGACGCGTCCCGGCCCTCCTCGCGGCCGCGGGAACGCTCGTCCTCGCTCCCGTCGTCGCCGCCGCGGTCGCGGGCGGCGTCTCCGGGCCGGGCGCGTACTGGTCGGCGGTCGCGGCGGTCGCTTCCGTCCCGGTCGCGGCGGTCGTCCGGCGGGCGCTCGGTCGAGTCGAGCCGGGCGTCGCCGTCACCGGCGGGGTCGGCGCGCTCGCCGTGTACGGGCACGCACTCGACGGCCTCTCGACCGCGGTCGGGGTGACGCAGCTCGGCTTCGGCGAGCGAAGTCCCCTCTCGCGGGTCATCCTCGAACTGGACTGGGTACCGGCGGTGCCGGTGCTCGGCGAGGGGTGGCTGTTCCTCCTCGTCAAGCTGGCGGTCGCGAGCGCCGTGGTGTACCTCTTCGTGCCGTACGTCCGCGAGGAGCCGTCGGAGGGGCTGCTCCTCCTCGGCTTCGTCGCCGCGGTCGGACTCGGTCCGGCCGTCCACAACCTGCTTCTGTTCACCGTGACGGCCTGAGAGCGGAGACCGAGCGACGGCGGGCGGAGTCTCCGAGAACGAGTCGGGGAGGGGTTCGGGCGGAGCGGAGAACAGGATTCGGAGAACGAATCGGAGGACGGGATCGGGCGGGGTCGGACGCGCGGCAGGGAACGGCGGCGGCTCAGTCCTCCTCGACGACCTCGGGGTCCTCGATGGCGGACTGGAGCGAGTCGAGCCCGTTGACCCACTCGGAGACGAGCCCGTACTCCAGTTCCTCGACGAGCTCCATGTCGAGCCGCTCGCCGTCGATGACCCGAGTGCCGGCCTGGACCACGTATCCCAAGGCGGCGTCGAGGTCCTCGTCGGCCTCGGCGTCGGCCGCGGCGTGGACGAACTCGTCGACGTCGCCCTCGACGACGCCGCCGACGACGAACTCCTCGGCGGCGTAGAAGACGGGGACGAGCGAGGTCTGGACGCCGTCGATGAGCATGGTCTTGTCCTCGTCGTCGAAGGAGACCTCCGCGAGGACGATGTCGCTCACGTCCCGGATCTCCTCGACCGCGCGGTCCTCGTCGATGCGGTCCTCCTCCAGCGCCGCGAGGATCTTCGCGATCGCGATCGCGGCGTCGTCCTGGAGGTTCAAGAGCAGCCGCGCGGAGTCCTCGTTTTCGGGGTCGAGCTCCTCGTCGGCGAGCCTGTCGAGCCAGTTCTGCCAGCGCTCCTCGGAGTAGAACGTCTCCACCGCCTCGTCCTCGGTCATACCCCATACCTCACCCGGACGACTCAAAGGCCTTTCTTATCTGTGCCCCCGAGAGACGCCGTCACACCCGGCTGAGAATCCGTCTCATTCCTCCAGCGTCGCCTCGGTGTCGATCCCGTACACCGCGGCGGGCGTCTCGACGTGCGCGCGCCGCACGGCCTCCTCGTACCCGGACTCGAGCAGCCAGCGGACCCGGCGCGGGACGGTCTTCGGGCCGAGCACCATCCCCGGCCTGTCGGGGTCGTCGACGAAGTCCGTCTCCATCAGGAACGGCTCGCCCGACTCCGCGGCGCGTTTCAGCCGGTCCTTCTCGCTCATCACGCTCGGGGTCGGGCCCGCGAGCCGCCCGGCCGCGTAGTGTTTCACCACCCTGTTCGGGTCGAGCCCGACCGACTCGGCGGCGTTCGCGAGGTCCGTGAGGTCCTCGCTCGCCTCCGTGTGAAGCTGGACGGCGCAACCGATCCCGGCGGCCCGCTCGAACGCGTGGCGGGTCACCGCGTTCGAGGCCTCCCACACCGCGTCGCTCACGTCGTAGTGGGGCCGCCCCGACTTGAGCGCCAGCGCGCGGCCGGCCTCGACGAACTCGCTCGCGACGTCGATCCCCCCGGACATCAGGTCGCGCGCCTCCTCGGGCGCGAACCCGCGGTCGTCGACCAGCCGGCTCACGAGCCCCGGATGGACGCCGAGGACGGGCCACGCGCGGCCGGGCAGTGCCTCCGTCGCGTCGTCGACGACGTCGACCGTCTCCTCGAAGACCGCCCGGAAGTCGTCCGGCTCCTCGACGTCGACGCCGAGGAGCCACGAGGGTTTGTTTACGACGAGGAGGTGGGTGCCGCCGAGACGGACGAAGTCGTCGACTGCGTCGATGCCGCGGCCGTGCCGGGGGTCGAGGTGGAGGTGGTTGTCGAGCACCGGCGTGTCGAGGTCGTCGGTCACGTCTCGGATCGCGTCCCCGGATCGGATAGGCGTTCCGTGCGGGCACCGTCACGGACCCGGCCGACCGCGACCGCGACCGACGGCGCTCCCGGCGGAAACCCTCTTGTCGCGCCCCGCCGATAGCGGTCCCATGTCCCGTCGCGTCACCGTCCTCGTCCTCCTCGCGCTCGGCGGCCTGCTGATGGCGAACCCGCTGTACCTCCCCGTGCCGGTCGCGGAGCCGACGACCGCGTACGCCCACGCGGTCCAGCCGGTCGGGCCCGAGACGCCCCCCTACGACGAGGCCGACGTGCGCGACCGCGACGACCTCGACGCCGACGCGCGCGACGCCTTCGATCGGGCCCGCGAGTCGCCCGACGGCGGGTTCACGGTGGAGGACCCGGACGAGCGGGCCGGGTCGCTGTCGTACCCGTCGGGCCCCACGCTCGGGAACGGACTGATCGTCGTCGCTCACGAGGGAACACGGTACGAGTTCTGGACCCGGTCGGTCGAGCGCGAGCCGGGCGCGGTCGTCCTCCAGCGACTGGTGGTTCAGCCGGTCGGCTTCCTCGCCGGGTTCCTGTCGGTCGTCGCGGCGGTCGCGGTCGGCGTCCGCGACCGGGACTGAGCGGGGACGGGAGGGACGGCGGAGCCGCCCCTCTCGTCACTTGTCTTCGTCGCCGTCGTCCGTTCCGCCGGCGTTCCCGTCGGCTTCGGTACCATCCTCGTTCTCGACGGCGTCCTCGTCGACGACCTCCTCGATCCGCTTCTCGACGGTCTCCTCGACGGTGTCGCCTACCGTCTCCTCGACGGTCTCCTCCACGGTTTTCTCGACGGTCTCTTCTACGGTTTCCTCCATCGTCTCCTCGACCGTCTCCTCTACGGTTTCCTCGACGGTTCCCTCGACGGTCTCCTCGACGGTCTCACCGACCTGCTTTTCGACGGTCTCACCGACCTGCTTTTCGACGGTCTCACCGACCTGCTTTTCGACGGTCTCACCGACTTGCTCTTCGACGGTCTTTTCCACGGTCTCCTCGACCGTCTCGCCTACCGTCTCCTCGACGGTGCGCTCGACGTCCTCCGAGACCCTCTCGACGGTTTCCTCGACGTCCTTCGTCACCTCGCCGACCTTCTCTTCTACCGTCTTCTCGACGTCCTCCGAGACCTTGCCGACGCTCTCGTCGACCGCCTCCTCGACCTCGTCGGCGCGGGGCCGACGGTCGACGCGATCGTTCACCTCCTCGAGCCGTTCGATGACCGCGTCGACCTCGGCCCGCAGCGTCTCCTCGACGTTCTCCGTGACCTCCTCCGTCATCCACTCGGGATCGAACCGGGCCATCTTCCAGAAGACGTGGATGGCGTAGGAGACGAGCACGCCGAGCCCGAAGGCGATGCCGACCCGGTTGCCGACGACCGAGAAGAGGACGACGGCGACGAATATCATGAGGCCGTACGCCAGATCGACGACGAAATCGACCCGGTTGGGGTTCATCGGCGCTCCCCTCCGAGGTTCCCGATGGGTCCGGTCATTACGTTTCGCGTGTCCCTTCGTAGCCCAGCGGGTAATACCGATCGTTTCGTCGGACCGGCGCGGGACCCGGGAGGGCCCGCGGCCGAGGACCGCCGACCGGCGGTCAACGCGGGGACGCCGACGACTCCCGGGACTCGAGGACTCGCTCCGTCGACTCGTCGACCTCGACCAGGTGACAGAGGGGGTTTCCGGGGTAGACGACGGGGTTCTCGAGGACGCCGATCAACAGCCCGGTGAAGGGCGCTTTCACGCCGACGGCGTCCTCCTTGAACGGGTTGGTGATCGTCGCGATCCGCTCGCCCTCCCGAACCAGCGAGCCGCTCTCGTAGTGGGTGTCGACGATGCCGCCGGAGTCGGCGCGGAGCCACGTCTTCTCTCCGGATCCCGCGACCACCGTGCGCCAGCCGGGCCAGCGGACGGACTCCGTCTCCAGCATTCCGTACTCCGCGAACGCCGACCGGACGCCGGCGAGCGCGTCGTCGATGAGGTGCCGCTGGAACCGGTGGGCCTCGCCCATCTCGACGGTGACCGTCGGGATCCCGTCCGCGGTCGCCTCCCCGCGGAGGGTTCCGCTCGGACCGTCGCTGTCGATTATCACGCTCGAGCCGAACGCCATCGCGAGGCGGTACACCCCCTCGTCGGTCATGTCGCCGCGGGCGTGGAGCATGTTCGTGCGTCCACGCGTCGAGGTGTGGAAGTCGATCCCGAAGTCGCACGGCTCGATGAAGTTCGAGTAGATCCGGTGGGCCATCCGCTTCGAGCTCGTCGACCCCGGCTTCCCCGGGAACGACCGGTTCAGGTCCCGGTCGTAGACGGGGAGGTACCGCTGTTGGGCGAGGAAGCCGGGCACGTTGAGCACGGGCAGACAGACGAGCGTGCCCCGGAGGTCAGAGAGGTCCCACTCGTGGGCGACCTCCCGGACGACCTCGATCCCGTTGAGCTCGTCGCCGTGCGAGGCCGCGGAGAGGAACGCGGTCGGGCCGTCGCGCTCGCCGTTGACGATCGTCACCGGGATGCGGACGGGGTCGCCGAGGTACGTCTCGCTGATACCGTAACGGATGTTCTGCGTCTCGCCGGGCGGGACCGCGCCGCCGTTGTACGTGAACGCCCGGTCGTTTCCCATGTCACACGCGAACCGGGGGTCGGGTATATACGTGACGCACGGGGTACGAACGTGTCAGACTGGTTTTAATCGTGTGAAACGATCGGACCAGTTTTCATCCCGGCCGTCACACTCACCTCCATGACCACGGATCCGGTACGGGTGGGCGTGCTGTCGCTACACAACAGCAAGGAGACGAAGGCGATCTGTAACGCGGTCGAGGACCTCGGGCACGAGCCGGTGTGGCTCCGCGAGGAGAACGCGGCGATAAGCGTCGAGGACGGCGACGTGGCGGTCGAGCCCGCCGTCGACGTGATCGCGAACCGGCTGCTGTTGTCGAACACCGACCAGCCCGCCGAGCTCCTCGGGCTCGCGACGACCTTCGAGCGGATCCGGCCGATGCTCAACGAGCCGGACGCGGTGCTCGCGTCGATCCACAAGTTCGCGACCGCGGCGACGCTCGCCGACTGGAACATCCGCGTGCCCGACGCCCTGCTCGCGCTCTCGAACGACCGACTCAACGAGGACCGCGAGCGCTTCGGCGAGGTGGGCGTGTACAAGACCGCGATCGGCACCCACGGCGGCGGCACCTGGAAGGTCGACCTCACGGAGCGGGTGAACCCGAAGGTGGGCAACCGCCAGGCGTTCCTCCAGCAGCTCATCGACCGCGACGACGAGAAACACCGGGACCTGCGGGTGTACGTCGTCGGCGACGAGATCGTCGGGTCGATGTACCGCTACGCGCCCGAGGGCGACTGGCGGACCAACGTCGCGCTCGGCGGCGCGGTCGAGGACGCCACCGACGACATGCCCGAGGAGGCCGCCGACACCGCCCTGTACGCCGCGGAGGTGATGGGGCTCGACTACGCCGGCGTCGATCTCGTCGAGGGGTACGACGGCTGGTACGTCCTCGAGGTCAACCCCACCGCGGGGTTCAAGGGCCTCTTCCAGGCGACCGGCACGAGCCCCGCTCCGCACATCGCCAAGCTGGCGATCGAGACCGTCGACGGCGAGGTCGACGACGCGGACGTGGCCCGGCTCGCGGGCACGCTCGACGACTCCCGTCCCTCGTGTGCGCCGAAGCCGAAGTCGCGTCCGAGCGAACAGCCCGTCATCGGCTACATCGAGGAGGTCGTCGCCACGGGCACCTCCGGCTCGGTCCAGGCGTTCGCGAAGTCGGACACGGGCGCGACCCGGACCAGCATCGACACCTCGCTCGCAGCGGAGATCGGCGCGGGACCGATAAAGAGCATGACGCGGGTGAAGTCGGGCAGCGTGAAGGGCGGGAAGGCCCGCCCCGTCGTCGACCTCGTGATCGGGATCGGCGGCAACCAACACACCGTCACCGCGAGCGTCGAGGACCGCGGGCACATGGAGTACCCGCTGCTTCTCGGCCGCGACATCCTCTCCGACTACCGCGTCAACGTCCGCAAGCGCGCGGACACGGACGAGACGGAGCGCGGCGAGTCGGGCGAGATCCTCGAGGAGGAGTAGCGGGAGCCGATGGCCGACGGAACGCGGATCGTCGACCTCGAGGCGGTCCCCGAGAACGGGTCGTATCGCTTCACCGCGAAGGACCCGTTCGCGAACGAGACGGAGCTGATCCTCGTCCGCTGTGACGAGGATCCCGGGGTTCGCGCGTGGAGCAACACCTGCCCGCACGAGAGCCAGTCCCTCGACGTCGGCGACGGCGCGGCGATCCGGGACGACGCGATCGTCTGTCCGCGGCACGGGTCGCACTTCGATACCTGCTCCGGCGAGTGCGACGACGGCCCGGCGGCCGGAACGACGCTCCCCGGCGTCGACCTCGCGGTCGAGGACGGCGAGATCCACCTGGCCGACGACCGGTACACGTTCCTCCACGAGGGGGGAACCGACGACGACGAGGGGCCGGGGTCGACGTCGCACCTCTCGCTTTGAACCGGGAGGCGTTCGTTGAGCCGGGTCCCCCGAGGACGCCCCTCGTCGACGGTCCCGTCGGAGGGGTCGGCGAACCACCGATCCGTGTCGACTCGACCGGAGGGATCGTCCGGCCGCAAACTTATGGGGGAGAGCGACGAACCGTGAAACATGCTCGGACTGCCCTCCCCTTCGGTCGAGTGGATCGCGGTCGGATGCCTCGTCGCGGTCGCCGGCTGGCTGATCAGGTTCCGCGGGTGGACGTTCCTGCTCGCGGGGTACGACGGGACATCGTCCGTCCCCGACGAGGTCGTCGCGGAGACCGCGGGAAACACCGTCCTCCGGATCGGACTGGCGGGGATCGCGATCGGCGTCGTCGTCGCGCTCGTCGACCCCCCGGCGTTCCTCCCGGCGGTGTACGCGGCCGCGGTGGTTTTCGCGGTCGCCCGACTGATCTACCGGTTCCACACGTACGCGCCGGCGAAGGCCGCCTGAGGCTACGACTCGTACTCCGCCCAGACGTACCGCGTCCCGTAGCTCCGGTAGGGTCGCCAGGCCTCGGCGATCTCGCGCATCTCCGTTCGCGACAGTTCCTCACCGTCGTTGTACACCCGCTCTATCCCCTTCCGCACCGCGAGGTCGCCGAGCGGCAGCACGTCCTCGCGGCCGAGCGCGAAGATGAGGTACATCCGGGCGGTCCACTCGCCGACGCCGCGGATCTCCGTGAGCGCCTCGACGACCGCGTCGTCGTCGACGTCGGCGAGCCCCTCCCGGGTGAGGTCGCGCTCCCCGTCGCGGAACGCCGTCGCGGCCGATCGCAGGTACTCGACCTTCGTGCGGCTGAGCCCGGCGTCGCGGAGGGCGTCCTCGTCGGCGGCCAGCACGCGGTCGGGGGTCGGATCGCCGCCGAGGACGCCGAGGAACCGCTCGTGGATCGCCGCCGCGGAGGCGGTCGAGAGCTGCTGGTTCACGATCGAGGTACAGAGGCGAGCGAACTCGTCGTCGGCGGGCTCGACGGCGAGCCGGCCGTGGCGGTCGACGAGCGCGGCCATCGTCGGGTCCTCGCGTAGGGTCGCCGCGATTCGGTCGTCCATCGACCCGACGTTGGGCGCGGAGACACGTGTACGTTTCCGGTCGCGGCCGGCGCCGGCGAGCCGACCGCCCGGCCACCCGCCCGTCTCCGACTACCCGTTCACCCACGAAATAAACTCTACTCTGGTTTTTCGTTTGGGAAATGGAAACGTTGAACCGGAGCGCTTGCGACCTTCCCGTATGCGACTCGAAGACGTTCAGCGGATCGCGGTACTCGGGGCCGGAAACATGGGACACGGCATCGCCGAGGTCGCCGCGCTCGCCGGCTACGAGGTCGCGCTCCGCGACATCGAAGAGGAGCTGGTTCGGGACGGCTACGACCAGATCGAGTGGTCGCTCGGCAAGCTCGCCGAGAAGGACCGGATCGGCGACGGCGAGGCGGAGGCGGCGCTCGACCGCGTCGAGACGTTCGTCGACCTCGAAGACGCGCTCGCCGACGCCGACGTGGTGATCGAGGTCGTCCCCGAGAAGATGGCCATCAAGAAGGACGTGTACGACGAGGTGGTCGAGCACGTCCCGGAGGAGGCCGTCCTCGTCACGAACACCTCGAGCCTCTCGATCACCGAGCTCTCGGAGGTCACGGACCGGCCCGAGCGCTTCTGCGGGATGCACTTCTTCAATCCGCCGGTCAGGATGGACCTCGTCGAGGTCATCTCCGGGGCCCACACCGACGAGGAGACCCTCGAGCTGATCGAGGGGCTCGCCGAGGAGATGGGGAAGACGCCCGTGCGCGTCCGCAAGGACAGCCCGGGCTTCATCGTCAATCGCGTCCTCGTGCCGCTGATGAACGAGGCGGCGTGGATCGTCGAGTCCGGCGACGCGACGATCGAGACCGTCGACTCCACGACGAAGTTCGACATGGGCCTGCCGATGGGGTCGTTCGAGCTCGCCGATCAGGTCGGCATCGACGTGGGATACCACGTGTTGGAGTACATGTACGAGGCCCTCGGCGAGGCGTACCGTCCCTGCCCGCTCCTGGCGGAGAAGGTCGAAGAGGGGAACCTGGGCAAAAAGACCGGGAAGGGGTTCTACGACTACGAGGACGGCGAGGGCGCGCAGATCCCGACCGACGCGGTCGACGAGGAGGTTCGGCGACGGCTGCTCGCCGTGATGGCCAACGAGGTCGCCGGGCTGATCGGCGACGACGTGGCCGACGTCGCCGACATCGACGAGGCCGTGAAGCTCGGCGCGGGCTTCCCCGACGGACCTGCCAAACTGGCGGACGACGAGGGGATCGAGGAACTGGTCGAGACGCTCGACACCCTCCACGAGGCGACCGGCGAGGCGCGCTACGAGGCGACCGACCATCTTCGCGAGGCCGCCGAAGCGGGCGGGTTCCGCGGCGGGAGCGGCGCGGCCGCGGGGAGCGACGCGGACGGGGAGAGCGGCGCGGCCGAGTTCGAGGTGTTGAACGTCGCGGTCGACGGCCGGGTCGGCCACGTCGAGATCGACCGTCCCCACCGGATGAACACGATAAGCGACGAGGTGCTCGACGAGCTCGCGGCCGCGATCGACCGTCTCGACGGCGACGACGACGTGCGGGCGATCCTCCTGTCGGGCGCGGGCGATCGGGCGTTCTCCGCGGGCGCGGACGTCCAGAGCATGGCCGCGGGCGGCGCGGACCCGATCCACGCCGTGGAGCTCTCCCGGCAGGGACAGGAGACGTTCGGGAAGCTCGAGGCGTCGGACAAACCCGTCGTCGCCGCGATCGACGGCTACTGTCTCGGCGGCGGGATGGAGCTTGCGACCGCGGCGGACCTGCGGGTCGCCTCCGAGCGCTCGGAGCTCGGCCAGCCGGAGCTGAACCTCGGACTGCTCCCCGGGTGGGGCGGCACCCAGCGGCTCGCCCGGATCGTCGGCGAGGGGCGCGCGAAGGAGATCATCCTCACCGCCGACCGCTACGACGCCGAGACGATGGCCGACTACGGCTTCGTGAACGAGGTCGTCGGGAACGACGAGCTCGACGACCGCGCCCGCGAGCTCGCCGAGCAGCTCGCCGGCGGCCCGCCGATCGCCCAGAAGTACACGAAGCGGGCGATCCACGCCGGACGCACCGACGCCGACGCCGGACTGGAGGTGGAGGCGATGGGCTTCGGCCACGTGATGAACACCGACGACCTCATGGAGGGGGTCACGGCGTTCATGGGCGACGAGGAGCCGGAGTTCGAGGGGAAGTAGGGGCGCGTCCGCCGCCCGGAGCGATCGATCGCCGGGGGAAGAAGCTATATTCCGGTTGACATCCAACGCCCACGCGAACATGAACGGAGTGGACGGGAAGACGGCGGTCGTCACGGGAGCGGGCTCCGGGATCGGACGGGCGACGGCCCGCCGCCTCGCGGAGGAGGGTGCCGACGTCGTCGTCGCGGACGTGGTCGAGGAGACCGGGAGGGAGACGGCCGAGTCGATAGCGGCCGACGGCGGGAACGCGACGTTCGTCGAGGTCGACGTCTCGGACGTCGAGTCGGTCGAGCGCATGGTCGACGTCGCCATCGAGACGTACGGGAGCCTCGACCTCGCGGTCAACAACGCGGGCATCCTCACCGGGTTCGCCGAGGTCACCGACGTCACGGAGGAGCAGTGGGACACGCTGATGGACGTCAACCTCAAGGGCGTCTGGGCGTGTATGCGAGCCGAACTCGACGTGATGGAAGAGGAGGGGAGCGGCGTCATCGTCAACGTTGCCTCGGAGGCCGGGCTCGTTGGAATGGGCGGGCTCTCCAGTTACTCGGCGAGCAAACACGGCCTCGTCGGGCTGACGAAGACGGTCGCACTGGAGTACGCGGGCCGGGGCGTCCGGGTCAACGCCATCGCGCCGGGTCCGACCGACACGAACATCGCCGAGAACATGCGGGGCGGCGTCGATCCGTCCACGCTCCCCTTCGACACGTCGACGATGAGCGAGGTGCCGATGGGGCGGAGCGCGGATCCGGAGGAGATGGCCGGCGTGATCGCGTTCCTCTGTTCTTCGGACGCCTCCTACGTCACCGGCGTCACGATCCCGGTCGACGGCGGGCAGGCGGCGGATTGAGCGAGTACGATCGCCGTCCAAGCGCAGTCGTTTCGACACGTCACGGAATGGGAGGTCGGGCTACGCGAAGTGCTAATAGAACGGCCGTTTCGTTAGTGATCGGGGTGATAAGAAAGAGATCGTTGCTGGGGCGGTGAACATCACCAAAGCCCCAGCCGTGAGGACTCGGGGGCCTCGCTGTGCTCCTCGCTCGCTTCGCTCGCTGCGGTGCTTACTTCGGCCGCCTTCGCCCTCACGGCTGCCCCTTTGAGTCCCATCCCCACCGCACAGCCACCGCACCTCACGCCTCCCCAGCCTCGCTGCTCACTTCGTTCGCAGCGTCCCTCGCGGGCTGACTCGCGGTCGTCAAGGACGACCGCTCGCAGGCGCGCCACCGCTCCGGCGATCGTTCGTTGCTTCGCCTGTACTGACCGCACGGCCGCTGGGTCGGCGTAGAGTCGTCGGATTCCGTTCCCGGATCAGACGTAGCCTTCCTCGACGAGCAGCTCGCCGTTCAGGATCGACGCGCCGGCCGCGCCGCGGATCGTGTTGTGTGCGAGACAGTTGTACTGGACCCCCTTCGTCGTCGACTCGACGCCGCCGGCGACGATCCCCATCCCGTCGGCGTACGTCCGGTCGAGGCGGGGCTGCGGGCGGTCCGGCTCGTCGGGGCCGAACACCTTGATCAGCTGATCCGGCGAACTCGGCAGGTCCGCGCTCTCGAACCCGCGCATGGCCTCGCGGACCGCCTCCGGCTCGGGGCTCTCGGCCAGGTCGGCGAACACGTTCTCGAGGTGGCCGTCGAGGGTGGGGATCCGGTTACAGGAGGCGGCCACGTCGGCGTCGTGGAGGCTGAGTTCCGCGCCGTCGAACGAGCCGAGCAGCTTGCGCGACTCCGTCTCCATCTTGTCCTCCTCGCCGCCGATGTGCGGGATGGCGTTGTCGAGGATCTCCATCGACGTGACGCCGGAGTAGCCCGCGCCGGAGACCGCCTGGAGCGTCGAGACGTGGACCGCCTCCAGCCCGAACTCGTCGAGCGCCGCCAGCGTGGGCACCATCGTGATCGTCGAGCAGTTCGGGTTCTTCACCAACGCGCCGTCCCAGCCGCGCTCGTCGCGCTGGACGTCGATCAGTCCGAGGTGGTCCGGGTTGATCTCGGGGATCGTGAGCGGGACGTCTTCGGCCATCCGGTCGTTCGAGGAGTTCGAGGAGACGACGTACCCCTCCTCGAGGAACGGCGGCTCGACCTCGGCGGCGACCGAGGAGGGGAGCGAGGAGAAGAGCAGGTCGACGTCGGCGTCGGCGATCGCCGCCGGCTCGGTCGCGACGACCTCCATTTCGGCGACGTCGTCGGGGATCGGCGTGTCGACGCGCCACTTCGCGGCCTCGCGGTACGTCAGTCCCGCGCTCTCGGGGCTCGCCGTCACGGCCGCCAGTTCGAACGTCGGGTGGCTATCGAGCAGTTGGATGAATCGCTGACCGACCGCACCGGTCGCACCGAGGATACCGACTCGTACAGTCATTGGGTGACCCTGAGAGACAGTCGCATAAGTGCGTTCGGATACGCGTCCGCCGGGGCGGCGGGCGGCGCGGCGGCGACGACCGACGGTTTAACACCGTCCGTCGTCTACGACCGGTCGCGTGCCCTCAGTCCCCGCCCGAGTACTCCCGGCTGGGAGCGATGACCGCGCGGAGAACCCAGGCACGTGACATCCGGTCGCGGAAGCGACCCGCCCGTCGCCGCGCAGGCGACCGCCCGCCACGAGGGTTTCCCGGTCGACGCGGCACGCCGCCGGAGATGAGACCGGTCGTTAGTGTCGCGGGCGACATTTCGAGACTCTCCAGCGCCTGCTCTGTTCGTTTTAGTTGAAGACCTCGAATATGCCGAATAGCGGGCTAGTCGTCTCGGACACGTCCCCGCTTTGAACCTCGCACTCATCGACCGACTTGACCTCCTCGAAGCACAGTTCTCCGACGTAACGGTTCCACAGCAGGTTTGGGATGAATTGACCGAGGGGCAGGATTGCTCCGAACACGGTAACCGAATATGGTTGAAAGTAGATCGATCCCCTAATCGCAAGACGTAACGGGGATTGTCTACTTCAGAAAGTATCGGCAAAAGCATGGGTCGGGGCGGATTCGAACCGCCGACCTGCTCCGTGTGAAGGAGCCGTCATAACCGGACTAGACCACCGACCCGTACGGTCCACCGTTCCCGACCTCGGGACTTAAGGGTTGCTTTGTCGCTCACGTTCGAGCCGTACCGGACACGTACCTTCTTGCCCGCGCGGGTCCACGATCCGCCCATGTCCATCCGACTGTACGCCCTCGAGGGATGCCCGTGGTGTGAGAAGGTCCACGACGCGCTCGCCGACGCCGGCATCGAGTACGAGACGACGTGGGTCGAGGCGTTACACTCCGACCGCGACGAGGTCAAACGCGTGAGCGGACAGCGCGGCGTCCCGGTCCTCGTCGACGACGAGCGCGGCGTGACGATGGCCGAGAGCGCGAACGTTCTGGAGTACGTCGAGCGAACGCTCGCATGACGATCTACACCGGCCGCGGCGACGACGGCGAGACGGACTTACGCGACATGAGTCGGGTGTCGAAGTCCAGCCACCGGATCGAGGCGTACGGCACCGTCGACGAGGCGAACGCGCTGATCGGGACCGTCCGCCCCACCGGCCACGACGACCTCGACGAGATGCTCGAGGCGGTCCAGAACCACCTCCACGTGGTCCAGGCCGATCTCGCGAACCCCGATCCGGACCCCGACGACCCGTCCGTCGAATCGGACCACGTCGAGCGGGTGGAGGAGTGGATCGACGCGTTCGACGAGGAGCTGGAGCCGCTACGGTCGTTCGTGCTGCCCGGCGGCGGTCCCGCGGGCGCGGCGCTCCACCACGCCCGAACGGTGGTCCGCCGGGCCGAGCGGCGGACGGTCGAACTCGCGGCCTCGGAGCCGATAAACGAGACGACCGTCACCTATCTCAACCGACTCTCGGACCTGTGTTTCACCCTCGGACGGGTGGCGAACGCGCGCGACGGCGAGCCCGAGGAGTCGCCGTCGTACTGAGCGAATCATCGCCGTCGACGCGCGCCGGGCGTCGGATCCACCTCTCGAGACGCGAGAGACATCCTCGCACGCGATCTCCACAAAGCATATATTCGTCCTCGACCAAAGGACAGATATGAGCAAGCACTTCGAGGACGCACGGTACTACCTGGGTCGAGCGGCCGAACACGCGAAGGCGGGCGTCAAAGAGGAACTCGCGCCGCTCCAGGAGCGGGTCTCGAAGCTCGTCGGCGACGAGCCCGAGGAGGAGCCGGAGCCGTCGCGGCTGGAGAAGCTCCAGACCGACCTCAAAGCACTCGAGGAGCGCGCCGAGGGCGAGGCTCGCGAAGCCGTGAAGTCGGCGCGCGAGCGCGTCGAGGCGTACCGCAAGCGCGACGAGCAGCCGGCCGAATAGTCCGGAGCGGACACGGGCGGTCTCTCGTTTTGGCTCGTTAACTCCCGTCAGCCGTAGATCCGTTTCCGTTTCGGTCAGTGTAGACGAAGGGGTGAGCGATCCATGGTCGCGGTGGCGTCGCCGGCGGCGGAGCCGCCGGCTTCAAGCGAGAGCTTCGCTCTCGCCCTGCGCCTCCGAGTGCCCTGGAGGGGCACGAGGAGCCCGCGAGCGAGGCTGGGGAGGCGTGAGGTGCGGGACCGTGCGGGGCGGGGTGGGACTCGAAGGGGCAGCCGGCTCCGGGAAGACGGCCGACGCAAGGACCGCAGGAGCGAACGCAGTGAGCGACGAGGACCGCAGCGAGGCCCTCGACCGGAGCCGGCTGGGGCTTCGGCGGTAGTCACCGCGCCAGCAACGATCCTCTTCTATCCATCCGATTCTCCCACAAAACACCGTTCTATAAGCACGTCGACGCTCACGATCGTTTAATCACGAACGCGAGAGATCTCTCGTGACCAGCCTCATGTTTCCTCGGAGCGAAACACCCGTCTACAGGCCGTGATACGCCTCGATCGCCTCTCGATACGTCTCCGGGATCGGCCGCGAGGATCCCTCGTCGTCGACGGCGACCTGGACCGACTCCGCCTCGGCGACCACGTCTCCTCCGGTCCGGACCTCGTAGGTCATCGGCACGCTCGACTCGCCGAGTTCGGGCACGTCGACCTCGACGGCCACCGTCCCGTCTCCGAGTTCGACCGGCCGCCGGAACTGGATCGACACCGACGCGAGGACGGTCGCTACGCCCGAGAGGTCCGCCGAGAGGACGTCCCGGAAGTAGTCCGTCCGAGCCTGTTCGAGGTACGTCGCGTACACGGCGTTGTTGACGTGTCCCATCGCGTCGATGTCGCGGAATCGAACGGGGATCTCCGTGGTGTACGTGCTCATGTCGGGTTCTCTTCGGGCCGCGGTATGTACGCGTCGGATCCCGGCGGGGAGGCCCCTCGCGACCGGGAGTCAGTACAGCAGCTCGTCGTCGTTCTCGATCATGTACAGCGCGCGGGCGGCGATGTTGACCGCGTGATCGCCCACGCGCTCGAGGTCGCGGATCGTCAACAGCAGCCGCGAGACGTTCGCCATCGTCGCCTCAACGTCGGCCTCCTCGTCGAGGTGGTCCTGCTCTATCAGGTCGCGGACGACGAGGTCGCTCGCCGCCTCGCAGGCGGCGTCGAGGTCGTCGTCCATCTCGGCGACCTCGTGACACCGGCTCGGGTCGGACTCGGCGTAGGCGGCCATCGCGACGTCGAGCATCTCCAGGGTGTCGTCGCCGATCCGCTGGACGTCGACGTCCGGGAACACCTCGCGTTCCGCCTCGCCGGCGTACTCGCCGAGGTTGGTCGCGAGGTCGGCGATCCGCTCGAGGTCGGTGATGATCTTGAACGAGGCCGCGATGAATCGGAGGTCGCCGGCGACCGGCTGTTGAAGCGCGATGAGGTCCGTACACTGCTGTTCTAACTCCAGATAGAGCTCGTTGACCTCGGCGTCGCCCGTGATCACGCGCTCGCCGAGTTCGGCGTCCCGCCGCTCGAGAGCGTCGAGGCCCATCCGGAGCCGGTCGGCGACGAGCTCGCTCATGTAGAGCACGTCGTCGCGGAGGTTCTCCAGTTTCGTCTGATACTGTTCCCGTGGCATCGTCTCGGTCGAAGACCACGCCGAACGGTTAAAAACACGTCGGCGATCGCCCGACGGCGATCGCACGGTCACCCGCGCCGCCGGGCGGTCGGCGAGCCGGAATCACACCCCATGACGGGCGACGCGATCGGGTCGGACGGGCCGCTCACCGTTTCCCCGGCAACCGACTCGGGAAGCCGCCAGAGGGAAGTGCCGTCCGACGCTGTATCGGGCATGCCGATCCCTCGCGACCCGGTCGACGCCCTCGGACGGCTCCTCGATCGCTGGGGGATCATCGACGCCGAGCGGTTCCGCCCCACGCTCGATCTCGCCTGGCCGCGCGTGGTGACCGGGTTCGCGATCATGTCCAAACAGACCGCGGACCTGGCGATGGTCGGGATCGCCATCGGCACCGCCGGGACGGCCGGGCTGGCGTTCGCGCTCGGCTACTGGAGCATCGTCGTCCTGCTGGGGCTCGGCCTCGCCGGCGGGACGGTGAGCCTCGTCTCGCAGAACTACGGGGGCGGTCGGACGGAGCGCGCCTCGCGCGTGGTCACGCAGAGCGCGCTGCTCGCGGCGGCGATGTCGCTGCCGGTCATGGCGCTCTTCGTGGGGTTCGCGCCCGAGCTGATCGGCGTCCTCGGGGCCGGGCCCGACCCGCTGCGGTACGGGACGGTGTACCTGCTGTACGTCACGCCCGCCGTGCTCTTCGAGACGCTGAACCTCATCGCCAGCCGGACGTACACCGGCGTCGGCGACACGTTCACCGAGATGGTCGCCCGGACGGGGGGCGCGGTGCTCAACGTCGTGCTCAGCGCCCTGTTCATCTTCGGGCTCGACATGGGCGTCGCCGGCGTCGCGCTGGGGACGACGCTCTCGACCGGCGCGGTGACGGTCGTGCTCGGCTGGGGGATGCTCGGCCGCTCGTACGGGAGCCTGGGGATGGAACCCAGTCCCGTCCCGATCGCCGTCACCGGCTCGGTCGTGGACGCGGCGATCGTCCGACAGCTGCTCGAGGTCTCCGCCCCGGAGATCGGCCGGCGGCTCGCACAGGGGCTCGTGGTCTTCCCGCTCCTGTGGGTCGCCTCCTCGTTCGGGCCGGTGGTCGTCACGGCCCTCGAGGTCGCCCGGCGGGTCCGCGCGATGATAAACAGCGTCAACTGGGGGATGTCGCTGGCGTCGAGCTCGCTCGTCGGCCAGCGGCTCGGGGCCGACGAGGAGGAGGAGGCCGGGGCCTACGGGGCGGAGATCATCCGGCTCGCGATGGTGATCTACGTGGCCCTCGCTGCGGTCGTGATCCTGCTCGCGTCGCCGCTCGCGGAGCTGTTCGTCTCCGGGCCCGAGGAGGTCGCCGCGACCGCGGCGTTCATCGGTGTCGCCGCCGTGAGCGCCGTCGGACTCGGCCTCGACGGAACGGCCTCGGGCGCGCTCGTGGGCGCGGGCGACACCCGCTGGCCCTTCGTCGCCTCGCTGCTCGGCCGGTACGCCTTCGCGCTCCCCGCGGCGCTCCTCGGGCTCGTCACGCCGCTCGGCGTCGTCGGGCTCTACCTGGCGCTGATCCTGGAGCCGTTCGTTCCGGGGCTGATCAACTACGGGCTGTTCCGGTCCGGCCGCTGGAAGGTCGTCAGCCGGCGCTACCGGTCGGGCGCGGGAAGCGACTGAGGGGGTCGTCCCGTTGTGCGGTCGCCACACTCTCCGAACGCCTCCTCCGAGGAGAACGCTCCCTACGACGAGAACGACGCCGCGACGGTCGAGACGTCGGCGAACGCCGTGTCGTCGAGATCGGTCACGTCCTCGACGAACGACTCGAGTTCGGCGACGAACGGGGCGCGGCCGGCACACTGCGGGTGTAAAAGCAGCGTCAGGACGCCCTCCTCGACGTGGTCGCGCATCCAGTCCAGCTCCGTCCGCCACCGGTGGAACACGTCCGGCTCGTGGCCGTAGGAGACGAACTGCGGGTCGGAGGCCACGGGGAACAGTTGAAGCCAGTCGTCGCGGTGCCACGGGACCGGGACCGTGACGATGTCGGTCCGCTCGCCGCGACGGTACGGCCGATCGGGCTCGACGGTTCCCGGTTCGCGGAGGTAGTACGGCCGGAGGTCGCGCTCGGTACCGCTCGAGTCCCACTCGAAGCCGAACTCCCGGAGCAGGTCGACGGTGTGTTCCGAGAAGCCGCCGGCGGGGTTCCGGAAGCCGGTCGGCGTCTCGCCGGTCAACTCCTCTATCGCCTCGATGCCGCGGACGAAGTCGCGTCGCTCGGCCTCCCGGGAGCCGAAGGAGGGGAGCGGATCGTGGCTCCAGCCGTGATGTTGGATCTCGTGGCCGCGGTCGTAGATCGCGCCGCAGGCCTCTGGAAAGCTCTCTATCGTGTGTCCCGGAACGAACCACGTCGAGGGGACGCCGGTCCGGTCGTGGAGGTCGAGCAGCCGCGGGACGCAGGTCTCGGCGCCGTACACGCCCCACGAGCGGTACTCCGGCATCCCGGCGCTCGTCCAGCCGGAAACGGCGTCGAAGTCGTACGTGAGACAGACGCTGTGTGACATACCGCGTACTCTTCGGCGGGAGGCATAAATCTTCGAGGCGGTTGAAATCTTCCCGAAACGATAGGTCTTGCGTACGAGACGTAGAGGACGTAGTCAGCACCGGGAACTGCGTTGTTTTCTCAAAGCGTGTACTGAATTAGCTGATATAGTTGGCTTACATATCAATCGCGGTTGCTCTCATTAGTTGGTGGTGCGGAAAGACCGAAGCCGTCTGAACACCCGAATTCCAAGATGGGCCGCAATTATCGGTAGAGCAGTCAGGACAAGAAGTCCAAAGGTGAATTGCCACGCTTCTCCGAGTGAAAATCCGTTAGGAGAAATCCCGTCCATCACACCGAATCCGAAGGCAAGTCCTGATAGTAGTGCAAGCAAAACAGAATATCTCAGATTGAACACAAGCCGTTGGGTGCTTGTATATTTCTGGTAAACCTGTTCAGGATCGTCGTACATATTGATAGCCGCAATACGGCCCGCAGATTCGTAGGTCAGATAGCCCGCAACTATCGACATAAGTAGTAGAACGACAGAAGCTACCAGATACCAGCTTGACCCGATTGCCTGTTGAAGCGTTGGATTGAGACTGCTTAGGTATCCACCAACTGTCAGATAAATGCCGATGAGAATTAGGTCAAGTCGTAGCAATCGAAATGCGTTGTCTGCGACGAACTCGGCACTTTCCCGTGTCACGTCAAAGTCCGAATCTGCCTCTTTTTTGGGGGTCATACCCTATTATGTGAGCCGCCCCTGACAAGTACCTACTGCCTGTCCGGGCGTCCCCTGCGATCGAAGAGAGCGGCGGCTCACGGCCAGATTACATCATTAGTTTACTGTACTGACCGATCTGGAACAGCTGAAGTCCTACGTTCTGTGCGAGATCTGCGTCCTGTACTCAGCAGGGTGTTGAAACGCATCAGCAAGTACGGATTTCGACGCAACCACCTTCGATGTCCGCTCGACGGGCCGACGGAATCGTGCCTCCAGGCGTCCTCACGGAGCTCTTCGGGGAGGACCCCGACCGCTCAGTTCACTCCTGTGCGTCGACGACCGCGACGCCGGCGAGGTTGACGATGTCTTTCACCTCGTCGCCGCGCTGGAGGACGTGGACCGGCTCGTCCATGCCGACCAGCATGGGGCCGATGGCCTCCGCGCCGCCGAGCCGCTGGAGCAGCTTGTACCCGATATTGCCGGCCTCGAGGTTCGGGAACACGAGCACGTTCGCGGCCTCGTCGAGCTCGGAGAACTCGTAGGTCCCGTTGAGGATCTCGTCGACGACGGCGGTGTCCGCCTGCATCTCCCCGTCGACCGGGAAGTCGACCTCGGGGTCCTCGTGGAGGAGCTCGACCGCCTCCCGCGGCTTCCGGGTACCCTCGTTGTCGACGCTCCCGAAGTTCGAGTACGAGAGGACCGCCGCGCGCGGTTCGACGTTGAACCGCCGGGCGAGGTCGGCGGTGTGGCGGGTGATCTCCGCGAGCGTCTCCCGGTCGGGGTCCTGGTTGACGGTCGTGTCCGCACAGAACACCACGCGGTTCTTGAACGTCAGCATGTAGACGCCGGCGACGGTGTCGGTGTCGGCCGCGGAGCCGATCACCTGAAGCGGCGGCCGGAGCGCCGACGGGTAGTGGTGGGTGAGCCCGGTCAACATCGCGTCGGCGTCGCCCGCCTTCACCATGACGCTCCCGAGGTAGTTCGTGTCCCGTCGGACGAGCTCGTTCGCCTCGCGCCGGGTGATCCCCTTCCGCTTCCGGAGCTCGTGGAGCCGGTCGCCGTACGCCGTGACGTCCCGCTCGTCGGGGTCCACGATCTCCGGCCGGAACGAGAGCCCGAGCTCGTCCGCCGTCCGGGCGATCTCGTCGGCGTCGCCGAGCAACACCGGCTCGGCGATCCCCTGTTCGGAGAGCTGGTAGGCTGCCCGGATCATCTTCTCGTCCGTCCCCTCGGCGAGCGCGATCCGCTTCGGGTCGCTTTTCGCCTTGTTCAACACGACCCGCATCATCTCGCGGGACTTGCCGAGCCGCGCCTCGAGGCGCTCGCGGTACCGCTCGAGGTCGATATCGGTCCGCGCGGAGCCGGAGACCATGGCCGCCTGCGCGACCGCGGGCGCGACCTCGAAGAGCACGCGGGGGTCGAGCGGCTTCGGGATGACGTAGTCGGGGCCGAACTGGAGCGGGTCGTCGCCGTACGCCTTCACGACGGCGTCGGGGACGTCCTTCCGAGCAAGCTCCGCGAGCGCCTCAGCGGCGGCGCGTTTCATCTCCTCGTTGATCTCGGTCGCGCGCACGTCGAGCGCGCCGCGGAAGAGGAACGGGAACCCGAGGACGTTGTTCACCATGTTCGGGTAGTCGGACCGGCCCGTCGCCATGATCACGGTGTCGTCGCGGGCGGCCTTGGCGTCCTCGTAGGTGATCTCCGGGTCCGGGTTCGCCATCGCGAAGAGGATCGGATCGGACGCCATCGACCGGACCATCTCCTGGGAGACGATCCCGCCGACCGAGAGGCCGACGAACACGTCCGCGCCCGCCATCGCGTCCGCGAGGTCGCCGCCCTCGACGTCGCTCGCGAACTCCCGTTTGTACTCGTTGACCTCGCCGGCGTCCGCCCGCGCCTCCGTGATGATCCCGGAGGAGTCACACATCGTGATGTTCTCGCGTTTCGCGCCGAGCGAGACGTAAAACCGCGCGGTCGCGATGGCGGACGCGCCCGCCCCCGAGAAGACGATCTCGAGGTCGGAGAGGTCCTTGTCGACGATGTCCGCCGCGTTCATCAGCGCCGCGCCGGAGATGATCGCGGTCCCGTGCTGGTCGTCGTGGAAGACGGGGACGTCCATCTCCTCGCGGAGGCGTTCCTCGATCTCGAAGCACTCGGGCGCCTTGATGTCCTCGAGGTTGATCCCGCCGAAGGTGGGCTCCATCGCGGAGACCGCGGTACAGAACGGGTCGACCTCCTCGATGTCCAGCTCGATGTCGAAGACGTCGATGTCGGCGAACCGCTTGAACAGGACGCCTTTCCCCTCCATGACCGGCTTCGACGCGGCCGCGCCGATGTCGCCGAGTCCGAGGACGGCGGAGCCGTTCGAGACGACGGCCACCATGTTCCCCTTCGCCGTGTACTCGAAGACGGACTCCGGGTCGGCGGCGATGTCGCGACACGGCGCGGCGACTCCCGGAGAGTACGCCAGCGAGAGGTCCCGCTGGGTGTTCGTGGGCTTCGTCGTCGATATCTCGATCTTCCCCGGCGGCTCCGACCGGTGATACTCGCGTGCGTCGTCGTCCAATCCCATGGGTACCCCCTTTCGGGAACGGAGTAAAAAGCTATCCGTACCCGTCGAGAGTTGCTTTCGACACGCGTCTAACATCGGTGACATCATCGGTCGACCGGGTCCTCCGGACCGCGTTCGAACCGATCCCGACCGGACGCGTCGATCCGCTCGCGATCGGCGCGATCACCGGTCCGTTCCGAAGAGGTCGTCGGACCGGTCCTCGGGGTCTCGCCCCTCGTCGGGGGACTCCCACAGGTCCGACTCCCCCGAACCCGCGGACCCGTCGTCATCGCCCGTTCCGTCCGGTCCCTCGTCACCTCCCGGTCCGCCGCCACTTCCCGATTCGCTGTCACCGCCCGACTCACCGCCACCGCCCGACTCACCGCCACCGCCCGACTCGTCGTCGCCGCTCGACCCGCCCGACGCGTTCGGGTCGATCTCCCGATCCAGCATCGCGAGGTCCGGGTCGATGCCGCCGAGCGTCGAGACCTCGTAGGCGATCAGGTAGGTCCGGGTGAGGAGCCGGACGGGGAGAAGCAGGATCAGGAGCGCGAGCAGCGCGACGACGACGACGACCGCGAGCACCGCGAGTCCGGCGGTCGTCCCGGTCACCGCCGGCAACCCGCCCAGGAGTCCGCCGGCGATCAGCACGACGACGCCGGCGAACACCGCGACGAGCCCGCCGACGAAGAGGAAGACGAAGCTCTCGGCCACGGAGATGCCGACGCCCAGGAAGAAGTGGACGACGAGATACAGGAGGAACTCGACCCACGACTCGCGGAGCGTCGGGAGGAACCGCCCCCACCCCGCGAGGACGCCCTCGTCGCGGAGGACCATCACCGGAACGACGAACTCGTAGGTGAACCGGAGCACGAAGAGCACGACGACGGCGAGCAGGACCGTGAGCGCCACGAGCGCGCCGATCCCCCACGTCGAGAGCCCGGCGACGGCCGACCCCAGCGCGTCCGCGGGCCCCCAGCCGACGTCCACCTCGGTCAACACGGCGACGACGACGGGGATCGCCAGCAGCAGGCTGATCAGCGTCGAGAAGACGAACAGCCCGAGCGCCTGTCGCAGACGCTCGACGAACGGTCTCCAGAGCCGAACCTCGTTCGTGCGGAGCGCGTCGTAGAAGACCAGGCGCAGCGATATCGACGCGACCGAGACCGCGACCGCGACGACGACGATGACCGCCGCGATCGCGACGAGGAGGTTCGCGTCGACCGCTTCGAGCCCGACGTCCCCCTGGAGCCCGTTCGGTCCGAAGAGCGGTTCGCCGCTCGGGCCCTCCGTCGGCTCCCCTACCGGCCCTCCCGGACCGGTCGCGAACTCGGGGTTCGGGAAGAAGGGGACCGAGACGTTCGTGCGTACGCCACCTCCCATCAGGAGGACGAGGAGGGCGAGCTTCGCCCAGCGAACGAGGCTGAACGGGAACAGGAACCTACGGGTGGCCTCGACCGCGTCGTCCACGGCGTCGACGGCGCTCCAACTCATGTCCGGCCGTTTCACGGGCCTCCCATATATATCATCTTCACGCGGGTCCGTGGTCCGCGCGGGGTTTCGTCCCCACGCCGCCACCCGATCTCCGTGCTTCCGGTCCGGCTCGGCGCCGCCGAGCCGCAGTACTTTACCCCGGAGCCGACCAACGCCCGGCCATGAAGGTCCGCGGCGAACGCGAGTGTCGCGACTGCGGGTGCCGCTGGTCGTACTACGAGACCGGGAGCGTCGAGTGTCCCGACTGCGGGAGCCTCAAGAGCGTCGGGACCGCGGACCGCGCGGTCCACACCGACACGCCCGTCTCCCTCGATTTGAGCGCCCACCGCGCCCGGTTCGGCGAGGCGCGCGGGACGCTCCCGGCGGAGGGCGTCGACGAGCTGAAACGCGACCTCCGCGAGTACGTCCGCAAGCGGGGGTTCATCCGCGGCGGCGAGCTCCGGCGACTGGACGCCACGTACCTCGCGGCGCGCGAACTGCTCGAGGCGGTCGACGTCCACGACCGCCTGCGCGACCCGACGGACGCGGACCGGGAGTACCTCCTCGCGCTGCTCGCCGGCGCGGCGGAGGGCGATCGACCGACGACGACCGCCGTTCCCGAGACCGTTCGCGAGGCTCGGGGAATGGCCGCCGCCCGCGCCGTCGACGAGTACCGCGAGGACCTGTCGACGTTCCTCGACGCGCTGGCGCGGGACGGGTCGGACGGCGACGAGCCGTCGGTGACGGTCGCCGACGCCGACGGTGACCCGGCGGGGCGCGTCCCGCCGGCACGCGAGGTCCTCGAACGCCTCCGCGACCGGACGAAACGCGTCGAGGCGCTCGGCGGCGACGTCGCGCCGGAGACCGCCGACGCCCTCGTCGAGGCGGCGAACGCCCTCGGCGACTACGTTCGGACCGGAGACGACGCGTCCCTCGACCGCGCCCGCGACCGCCTCGACGCGGCCGAGGCGTAGCGCGCCCGTCCTCCCGGCGCGCGGTCCCGTCGACCTCCTCTCACGCCTGATACTCTCGGGCGTACGTTCAAATGCCCGGACTCGAACCGCCGACCATGCCCGGATTCGACGTCCACGAGCACCGACACGCGCTGAAACAGCTCCGGGACACCGGCGACACGAGCCTCTGGGAGAGCCGGAAGGACGTGGCGTGTCCGGCCTGCGAGGAGCCGTTCGACCGGCTCTTCACGACCGGTCGAACCGCGACCCGATTCCCCGAGAACGACGGGGCCCGCTTCTGTCTCGTGCGCGACGACGACGCGATCCACGTGTTCCGGCACTGAGTTCCGTCTCCGCCGGCGCTGAGCCCGATCAGTCCTCCCCGACCGAATCGACGCCGGGTGCGGGCTCCTCGATGTACCGGTTCGCCCACGTCCCGCGGGAGAACCACGCCACGCCGACGACCGCGCCGAGGACGTTCCCGAGCGCCATCCCGACCCAGACGCCGGTCGCGCCCCACCCCGCGACGAACACGAGGTAGCCCACGCTGGCGACGCGGCCGACCCAGAGCGTGAGCACGGAGATCACCATCGCGGTCTTCGTGTTCCCCGCCCCGCGGAACGCCCCGAGGATCACCTGCGAGACGCCGATGAAGGCGAACTCCACGGACCGGATCCGGACGTACTCGGCGGCGTAGGAGACGGTCGCCGGCGCGTCGGGAACGTCGCCGAGGAAGACGGAGACGATCGGCTCGGTGAACGTCGCCGCGACCACGGCGACGAGGAACATCACGCCGGCCCCGGTCGTCGCCGCGACCCGCACGGCGCGGCCCGCGCGGTCGGCGCGGTCCGCCCCGAGGTTCTGTCCGACCATCGTGTCGATGGCGCGGCCGAGCCCCATCGCCGGGAGGAACACGAGCGAGATGAGCCGGTTGCCGAGCCCGTAGGCGGCGACCACGGGCGGCGAGAACGTCACGACCATCGCGGTGAGCGTGATCATCGCCAGCGCGCTCGTCGTCTGCTCGACGCTGGAGGGCAACCCCAATCGAGAGATGTCCCCGATGAACGCGAGGTCCGGCCGCAGGTCCGCGAGGCCCACGTCGGGGCCGAGGTCGGTCGCGAACAGCGCCCAGATCCCGATCCCGGTGGCGACCCCCCGAGAGAGGATCGTCGCCAGCGCGGCACCCTCGACGCCGTACCCGGCGAAGCCCGTCGCCGCGAGAAGCGACGCCTCGAGCGCGATCGGGTCGAGGGCGACCGATTCGAGCGCCCCGGCCCCCGGCAGCGACGCGAGCCAGCCGAAGAGCGGGTTGTCCGCGAACCCGAAGATCAGGAACGGGTCGAGGAGGACGTTCAGGAGCACGGAGACGAACATCACCGCCATCGGGGTCCGGGTGTCGCCGTACCCCCGCATCAGCGCCGAGAAGACGAAGAAGCCGAACATCAGCGGGATCCCGAGGAAGATCACCTCCATGTAGTCGGCCGCGAGCGGGATCACGGTCGCCGCGGTCTCGGCGTCGCTCGGCAGCAGCGCCAGCGCCGGGCGGGTGTAGAAGTAGCCGCCGATCCCGATGAACACGGAGAGCACCGCCACCGTGACGATGGTCTGGCCGGCGACGAGCCCCGCCGACTCGTCGCCCTTCGCGCCCGTGTACTGCGCGACGAGGATCGCGCCGGCGGTGGTGAACCCGCCCGCGACCGCGATGAGCAGGAAGATGAGCGGGAACGCGAGGCTGATCGCGCCGACGGCCTCGGCCGAGAGCCGGCCGAGGTACAGCGTGTCGACGACGTTGTACGTCACCTGAAGCAGCTGGATGACGACGATGGGCCACGCGAGCCGGAACAGCGGCCGGAGGAGGCCGCCCTCGGTGATCGAGTCCTCGGCGGACCCGTCGTCGTCAGGGACGTCTCCGGACGGGGTGGAGGGCTCGTCGGTCACTGTGTGATAACCGCTCAGTCGACGTATCAGGCTTCCGATCGCGGAACTCGGGGCCCGACGGGGCGTCTCACGGCCCTTCGCGTTCGTCGGGCGAGTCGGGATCGGCGGGGGATCCCGGATCGACGGGCGGGTCGGATTCGGCGGGCGAGTCGGAACCTCCGGCCGGCCCGGACTCGGTCACCGGGTCGGGTTCGGTCGCGGAGGCGGGCGTCGCGTCGGATCCGGCGGCTGCGTCGGAGTCGGCGGGCGACTCGGAGTCGGCGGACGGGTCGGAACCGGCGGTCGCGTCGGCCCCGGCGACCGTCTCGCGGACGCCGACCTCGGCGACGCCGGAGGTGTCGTCGAAGACGAGGTGGCGGTGCGGGTACGCCATCTCCACGTCGGCGTCGGCGAGCCGCTCGCGGATCCGGATGTTCACGTCCGACTGGACCTTCCCGAGCTTGTACGGTTTCTTCACCCAGTAGCGGAGCCGCAACAGCACGCCGTCGTCGCCGAACTCGTGGATCCGGCAGTCCGGGCTCGCGGTGTAGCGGGCCACCCCGATCCGGATGTCCGGGCCGCCGTCGATGACGGCGTCGCAGTCGCGGGCGGCGCGCTCGATGAGCCGGCGGGCCTCCGTCACGTCGCACTCGTAGGTGACGAGCACGTCGATGCTCCGCCGGGTGCGCTCGTCCTCCGCGGAGTAGTTCGTCACGTCGCGCTCGCGCATCGCGCCGTTCGGGACGACCCGGAACGTGTTGTCGACGGTGAATATCTTCGTGTACCGGATGGTGATGTCCTCGACGAACCCCTGGGTCCCGTCGTCGAGCTCGACCATGTCGCCGATCTCGAACGGCTGGTCGGCGAGGACGAACACGCCGTTGATGAAGTTCCCGACCAGCGGCGCGAGGATGATACCCACCACCGCCGAGAGGACGGCGGTCCCGATCAACAGATCGGTGAACTGGAACCCGACGACCCAGAGCCCGGTGAGGAACGCGGCCACGATCGTCCCGACGCGAACGCCGCGAACGACGGTCTGTGCGACGCTCTGCCGCGAGAACCGTCGCGCCACCGGCCGGCCGATGACCCGCACGATGATCCGCGCGAGCGCCGCGCCCGCGACGACCGAGAGGACGACGACGAGCAGCCGCACGCCGGGGATCGCGGCGAGCCACGAGGACCACTCGACGATCGGGGCGGTGCCCGCCGGTTGCGCCATACCTCCACCGCGTCGTCCACGCGAAAAAGCGTTTCCTCCGGGAGGCGGATCGGTCCTCGTGACTCGGACGCGGTCTCCGTCAGCCGCTCCAGCGGTCGTAGGCGTACAGTCCGCTCCCGGCGAGCGCCAGGACGACGCCGACCGACGCGACGCCCAGGCCGACGACGAAACCGGCGAACCCGGGACCGAAGTCGTCGACGTGGCCGGTGACGTACACGCTGTAGAGCGTGTCTCCCCTCCAGATCGGCGTGGGAAGCCGGTCGACGTAGGGGTCGTTCGCGCCGGGGCGGTACCCCGGGTCCGCCTCCGTGGAGCCGTTCACCACCTCGTCGATCGTCCGTCGCTCTCCGGCGTCGAGCTCCTCGTAGCGGGGGGCCTCCTCGGCGACCGCGTCCGCGACCGGGACGAGCGAGACGGGCTCGGCGCGGACGGTCGAGCCGTCCTCCGTGACGGTCAGCCGGTAGTACCCCTCGGTCCCCGCGTCGCTGTCGCGGACGAACGCGTACTCGGCGTCGATCGCCTCGAGGTCGGCGCGAGCGCCGGGGTCGGACGCCGTCGCCGACCCGGTCGCCATCGCCGACTCCAGCGCGCGGCGGGTGGCGTTGACCGACCGATACTCGTCGCCGTGGCGGGCGGTGAGCCGGTAGTCCGCGAGCGCGACCGCGTCGCCGTGGCGGTCGACGAGGCGCTCCCGGTCGGACTCGTTGCCGAGGTCGATCGGCTCGGCCGCGTATATCTGTGAGGACTGTGCCGGCGGGGACGTGGCCTCCGCCGCCAGGCCGAGGTACTGCGGTGCCGGGAGGCACAACAGCCCGACGGCGACGAGCAGGAGGGCTACTCGGCGGCGATCCATCGACAGGGGCGTTCACGCCTTCGTTTCAAGTGTCTTGTGGGGACCGGGCGGTCGGGGGACCCGGACGATCCCGCGGTGAGCGACCGTCGTCGAGGCGGCTCATGGGAAACGATAACACCCGTCCGATCGAAACCGGCCGTATGTCCGATCCGCTCGACCGCGACGACGCCCCGAACGACCGCGACGCCGACACCCCGCACGACGACTCCGACGCTCCACTCGGCCGTGACGACGACATCAACGCCACCCCGCTCGACCGCGGCCCGTCCGCCCCGAGCCACGAGGTCTTCGCGCGGCGGCCGACGTTCAGCGTCACCCACGAGTCGACGCCGAGCGGGACGCTCATCGCGGGCTTCTCCTCGTACGGTCTCGCCGGGCTCACCGCCGTCGACTACCTGATCGAACACCTCGAGTTGGAGGTCAAAGGCCACGTCACCGCCGAGGGGCTCCCCTCCATCACCCCCTTCAAGAAGGGCCGGCCGCGCCACCCCACCCGGCTGTACTCCGCGGACGACGTGGACGTGACCGTCCTCGTCGCCGAGCAGTTCGTCCCCTCGGTCCTCGGCGAGTCGCTCGCGACGTCGGTCCTCGAGTGGACGGCCGCCAACGACGTCGACGAGGTCGCCGTCCTCTCCGGGGTTCCGATCCCCCACGGCCCCGACGCCCACCGGACGTTCTACGTCGCCACGGACGACTACCGCGAGAGCCGGCTCGCAGACGCGGAGGTCCCGCCGATGGAGTCCGGCTTCCTCGACGGGGTGAACGCCGCGCTGCTCGAACGGGGCATGGACTCGCCGCTCGGCGTCGGCCTGTTCGTCACGCCCGTCCACGCGCAGGCCCCCGACGTGGAGGCGGCGGTCAGGCTCGTCGAGACGGCGACCGACCTCTACGGGCTCGACGTCGACGCCGGTCCCCTCGAGGCGTTCGCGGCCGAGATACGCCGCCACTACGAGGACCTCGCCGAGCGGATCGAGGAGCGCGAACCGGAGGGCACCTACGACCGGATGTACATGTGAGACGGCATCCGCGCCGTCGCCGACGTATCCGGCTCCAGAATCACGTACAACTCAACTCATAGTAAAAAGCTATACCGGATGCGACCGTCGGACCGAACATGGCAGACGATCTCCGGGCGACGCTCGATCACGTCGGGGACCGGTTCAACCTGGGAGAGTACGAGATCGACGCGTACCTCGCGGTGTTGGAACACGGCGAGTTGACCGCGAGCGACATTGCCGATCGGACCGACATCCCGCAGCCGCGGGTGTACGACACGGTGCGGAGCCTCGCGGACCGCGGGCTCGTCGAGCTCCGCGAGTCGCGCCCGATGAAGATCGTGGCGGTCGACCCGGAGGACGCGTTCGACGAACTCCGCTCGTCGTTCGCGGAGATGGTCGACGAGCTCGAGGCGCGCTACACCGCGCCGACCCGCGAGACGGAGGCGGTGTCGCTCGTGAAGTCCCGCTCGACCATCCTGCGCTACCTCGAGGAGGTGATACGCGGCGCGGAGTACGAGCTCGCCGTCTCGCTCACGCCCGACCTCCTCCGTCGGTTCCGCGAGGATCTCGAAGAGAAGGTGGAAAACGGCGTGAGCGTCGAGCTCCTCGTGACGCCGGCCTCCCGCGCGCCGGACCCCGCGGAGTTCGACTACCTCGAGGTCGCGACCACCGCTCGCGCGCGCAGGGGTATCACCACGCCGGTCCTCGCGGTCGGCGACGGGGAGTACTCCGTGTACGCGACCCAGGACGCCCTCCGAGACGACCGCGAGCGGTACGGCGTCATCTTCAACCGCTCCGCGCTCGGCTTCCTCGTCTCCGGCTTCTTCGGGACGGTCCTGTGGACGACCGCGGAGACGCTCGCGGCCGACGGGAAGGCCCGCCCCTTCCCGCGGCGGTACGCCTCGATCCGGCGGGCGGTCAAGGACGTTCGCGAGTTCGACGGCGACGACTTCTACGCGACCGTCGAGGGTCGCGACATCGAGACGGGCAGGTCCGTCACGGTCCGGGGGCGCGTCGTCGACGTCGCGTTCGAGGACACGGAGGAGGTCGCCTCGCTCGTCGTCGAGACCGACGACGGCCGCGTCGAGATCGGCGGCCGCGTCGCCGCCCTGGAGGACGTCGAGGGTCAGGTGATCGTGATCGGCCGCGAGGAGCCCCCGGAGATCTGACCGGGACCGCCCCGAGCGCGACGACCGTCGGCCTCAGACGGGGAGGATACCGACCAGCACCGTCGAGAACGAGAACGCCTCCTCCGCGAGGTACACCGCCGCGTACCCCACCAGCGCGGCCGTGATCCCGGCGAGCGCCGAGAAGGTCCCCCGAACGCCGACGGCGGGCCGGCGGGCCGGCGGCGGGACGCGTCCGGCCGCGAGAGCGAGACGGGGCGCGGGATCGACGCGGATCCGGGCGTCAGCGACATCCCGCCGCAGACGACGCCGACCGCGAGGATCGAGAACACGAAGTGGTACGACACCTCGAGCGTCGGCGGCACCATGAGGACGGCCGCGACCCCGTAGGCCAGCCCGGCCGCGGCGCGCGGGTCGATCGCCTCCCGCCACGACCGACCGGTCACGGTCGCGACCGCGACCGCCGCGAGCCAGACGACGGCCAACTCGAGCGCGAACGCGCCGAGGAGGTGGACCGTCGGATCCCCGTGGAGCAGCACGCGGCCGTCGAGGACGCGGACGCCGAGGGGGTAGAACAGCTGCGGCGGCTCGCCGGTGACCAGATCGCCCCACGGGTGCGAACACAGTCCGAGGACGGCCGCGGCGGCGACGGCCCGCCCGGAGAGGTCGGTCCGCAGCCGGGCAAGCGTCGCGACGGCGAGCCCGCCGACCGCGAACGTCCCGAGGACGACCAGCCCGAGCGTGCCGTTCAGGGACGCGCCGACCCGGACCAGCGCGGCCAGGACGCCGACGGCGAGGAGGGAGCCGGCCGTCCGAGCGGCGGGTCGACGGTCCCACGCGACCGCCCAGAGCCCGAACGCGCCCCCGGCGATCACCGACACGACGAGCGAGTGGGTCACCGCGCGGTGAACGTCGCGGGTGGCGTCCCAGAGCGTGCTGGGTCGCGTCAGCGACTCCGCGGTGAGGCGTCCGAAGTCGATGGCGACCGCCGCGTACGCCATGTCGACGTCGGGGAGCGCGGCGAACGCCCCGGCGACCGCGCCGAGCGCCAGCGCGCGCTCCGCGGGCCAGCCCAGCCGGTCCGCGAGGAGGGCCGCGAGGGCGAACGCGAGCAGCGCGTGACCGACGAACACGTTCGCGCGGTAGGGCGGCGAGGGAGATAAGCGGCTCGCAGGTCGCGTGTGAGCGTTCCCCGGTCCGGGTGTGAGCACGGCGCATTCGGTATTCACTTACCGACGCGCGCGACATGGAGCGGTATGGACGTTCACGTCACCCGGTCCGCGGTCGACGGGACGGCTCGCGCGCCGCCCTCGAAGAGCTACACGCACCGCGCGCTGCTCGCGGCGGGATACAGCGACGGCGCCACGGTGGCCTCGCCGCTCGTCTCCGCGGACACGCGCGCGACCGCCCGCGCCGTGACCGCCTTCGGCGGCGCCGTCGACCCGACTCCCGCGGAGTGGAGCGCTGAGACCGACGCGGTCGAAGTCGAGGGGTTCGACGGCCGGCCCGCGGTCCCCGACGACGTCATCGACTGCGGGAACTCGGGGACGACGACCCGACTCGTGACCGGCACCGCCGCGCTCGGCGACGGCGGCACCGTCCTCACCGGGGACTCCTCGCTCCGGTCGCGCCCGCAGGGACCGCTGCTCGACGCCCTCACCGATCTCGGCATCCGCGCCGAGTCGACCCGCGGGAACGGACAGGCCCCGCTCGTCGTCTTCGGGCCGCTCTCGGGCGGCGAGGTGGCGATCCCCGGCGACGTCTCCTCGCAGTACGTCACCGCCCTGCTCATGGCCGGCGCGGTCACCGACGACGGGATCGAGGTGTCGCTGACGACGGAGCTCAAGTCTGCCCCCTACGTCGACATCACGCTCGAACTGCTCGCCGACTTCGGGATCGACGCCGAGCCGGTGGGCAGCGACACCGCCGACGGCGCGGCGGGGTTCTCGGTCCCCGGCGGACAGACGTACGCCCCGGAGGGCGGCCGGTACGCGGTCCCCGGCGACTTCTCGTCGATCTCGTACCTCGTCGCCGCGGGCGCGGTCGCCGCCGACCCCGACGGCGCGGTCCGTATCGAGGGCGCTCGACCGAGCGCGCAGGGCGACGCCGCCATCGTCGAGATCGCGGAGCGGATGGGCGCGGCGATCGAGTGGGACCGCGAGTCGGGCGTCATCACGGTCGAGCGGTCCGCGCTCTCCGGCGTCGAGGTCGACGTCGGCGACACGCCCGACCTGCTCCCGACGATCGCGGCGCTCGGCGCGGTCGCCGACGGCGACACGCGGATCACCAACTGCGAGCACGTCCGCTACAAGGAGACCGACCGGGTGGCCGCGATGGCCGAGGAGCTGGCGAGGATGGGCGCGGAGACCACGGAGGAGCCGGACACGCTGACGGTCCACGGCTCCGAGAGCGACCTCCGCGGCGCGACCGTCGACGGCCGGGCGGACCACCGGATCGTGATGGCGCTCGCGGTCGCCGCGCTCGCCGCGGAGGGCACGACGACGATCCGCGGCGGGGAACACGTCGACGTCTCGTTCCCGACGTTCTTCGAGACGATGGCCGACCTCGGCGCGACGGTCGACCGGGCGGAGTGACCGGACCGGGACCCGAACGACCCCGCCTACCCGCCCGCCGCCGGCAGCCGAACCGTGACGACCCCGCCGTCGCCGTCGGCCCGGTCGCCGATCGAGAGGCTCCCGTCGTAGTGTTCGATCACCCACTTCGCGAGCCAGAGCCCGAGCCCGCTGCTGTGTTGGAGCTGCGTCTCGGTCCGGTCCTCGTTGATGAGCGCCATCTCGTCGTCCGGGAAGCCGTCGCCGTCGTCGAGGATCTCGACCCGAACCGTGCCGTCGGTCCGCTCCCCGCGGACGGCGACCGCGGGCGGGTCGCCGCCGTGTTCGAACGCGTTGTCCATCAGCTCCGCGAGCGCCGTGTCGACGTGGTCGCCCGCCAGCGCGGTACACCCCTCGTCGAGATCGGTCTCGAGCGTCCCGTCCGGGTACTCCTCCTCCCAGTCGGATCGTCGGTCCTCGAGCGCCGCCGCGAGGTCGACCGCCGTTCGCTCGTCGTCCCGCTCGAGGACGTCGTCGAAGACGCGGATCTTGGACTGCGTGTCGCCGAGGTCGGCTCCGATATCCGCGATCCGTCGGCCGAGGTCGAGGTCGGAACCGGTCCCCGTATCGCCCCCGTCGGCGTCGGGGTCGCCCGCGGCGGAGAGCCGTTCGCCGTAGCCGATCAGGAGCTGGGCGGCGTGTCGCAGGTCGTGGCGGACGAACCGGTTCATCACCGCGGCCTTCTGTCGCTGTTTCACGAGCCGCCGGGCGCGGATCCGCCGCACGTCGTTGAAGCCGATCAGGACGTGTGCGAACGCGCTGACGGCGACGACGAGCGCTCCGGCAACGAGGGGTTCGACCACGCTCCCGCCGCCGGCGACCTGAAAGGAGTACACCAACACCAGGACGGCGGAGGTCGCGACGACGCCGAGGGCGTTCCAGCCGGCGATCCGCAGCAGGTGTCGCGACTCGACGTCGGTTCGATACCCTATCGGCCCGGTGACCGCGAAGGCGATCCCGAAGAGGAGCGTCAGGCCGGTGACGACGACGTCCGCGATCCCGGCCGTGCCGGTCGCGAACCCGCGGAGCGCGATCGCCGCCAACCCCGCGCCGGTGAGGCTGATGACGAGCGCGCCCGTGAGACGGCTCGTGTCCATGGAACCTGTCACCGAGTCAGACACACATAACCGTGATGGATCGGATCGTTTCGGTCCCTCGAAACGAGGCTCCGAACCGCCGCTAGATCACCCGCTTGCCGAAGGCGCTGGCGGCCAGTTCGGTCGCGAGCTCCGCCGTCTCGTTGTGCTGGTCGAGCGTCGGGTTCACCTCGACGAGCTCCATCGACCGGAGGCAGTCGGCGTCGTCGACGATCTCCATCGCGCTGTGGGCCTCCCGGTAGGTGACCCCGCCGCGGACTGGCGTCCCCACGCCGGGGGCCTCCTTGGGGTCGAGCCAGTCGAGGTCGAGGCTGATGTGGACGCCGTCGACGCCCGCGGAGGCCGCGTCGAGCGCGTCCTCCGTCACGTCCGTGATCCCCCGCTCGTCGATGTCGGACATCGTGTAGGCGGCGAAGCCGTGCTCGCGCAGCAGCTCCACCTCCGCGCCGTCGACGGAACGCAGCCCGACCAAGGCGACGTTCTCCGGCTCGAGTCCCGCCGCGTTCGCCCACTCGGTGTCCGCGAACTCGCCGATCCCGAGCGCCGCGGCGAGAGGCATCCCGTGGACGTTGCCCGAGGGCGTCGTCGACGGGGTGTTGAGGTCGGCGTGGGCGTCGAACCACACCGCGCCGACGTCGGCGTCGCGGGCGGCTCCCACGAGCGAGCCGATCGCGATCGAGTGGTCGCCGCCGAGCGCCAGCGGGACCGCCCCCTCCGCGAGCGTCTCGTCCACCTCGTCGGCGAGCCGGCGACACACGTCCGCGACCTCGTGGAGGAACTTCGCGTCGCCCTCCGTCGGGGCGTCGGTGTCCGGGTCCCGCTCCTCGGCGCGGGGGACGGAGAGATCCCCCGCGTCGACGACCTCGACGCCCGCGCCCTCGAGTTCGTCGGCGAGGCCGCCGTAGCGGATCGCCGACGGTCCCATGTCGACCCCGCGTCGGTTGGCTCCGTAGTCGGTCGGCGCGCCGATGATTCTGACTCTCGTCATATCGGTAGGGGAACCCGCCGCCGCTTGAAAGGCGTGGATCCGTGAACGGTCCGATCCGTCACGGTTTCCTCGTCGCCGTCGAACGACCGCACATGGGCGGGAACGACGCGGACGGGACCGGCGCGGGCGGAAGCGACGCGGACGGGTCCGGCACGGAGGGGAACAACGCGAACGGCGGCGACCGCGAGCCGGGACCGGTCGCTCCGGAGGAGATCGGTCCGGCCGGGGCGATGATCGCCGTCGCGTTCACGGGGTCGGTGATCGCCTTCGCCGGGTTCGGCCTGCTGGTTCTCCTCGGCGAGGTCGGACTCGTCCTCGTCGCGGTCGGGCTCCTCGCCGTGCTGGCGAGCCCCGCGGCGTACTTTCGATATCGACAGCTCTACCGGTGAGCCGGGGACCGAGCGACTCGCACGGCCGATCAACTTATAAGGGACTTCCATCGCCTTTATGCGGGGTCGCCATCTACTCGCACCCATGTCATCGATCGAACTCACGTCGAGTCAGAAGAGCATCCTCTCGGCGCTCATCAACCTCTACGGGGAGGAGGAGGACGCCGTCAAGGGGGAAGCGATCGCCGAGGAGGTCGACCGCAACCCGGGGACCATCCGGAACCAGATGCAGAGCCTGAAGGCGCTCCAGCTCGTCGAGGGCGTCCCCGGCCCGAAGGGCGGGTACAAACCCACCTCGAACGCCTACGAGGCGCTCGACATCCAGCGGATGGACGAGCCCGCACACGTCCCGATCAAACACGAGGGCGAGACCGTCGAGGGCGTGAACGTCGACGGGATCGACCTCTCGAGCGTCCACCACCCGGAGCTCTGCCGCGCGGAGATCCACGTCCAGGGGTCGGTACGCCGCTTCCACGAGGGCGACTCGGTGACCGTCGGTCCCACCCCGCTCTCGAAGCTGCTCATCGACGGCACCGTCGACGGCAAGGACGACACCGCGAACGTCCTCATCCTCCGCATCGACGACATGCACGCGCCCGCCGGCGAAGCCGCGCACTGACGAGTCGTACGAAACCATCGAGGATCGCGATCGATACGGAGGGGAGTCAGTGGACCTGTTTCTCTCACGACCCGAAAGCGGCGCGTCTGGGTGTCGATGAGAGAAGGGTAGAAGGGTTAGTTACGTTGAGATACCCTTCTTCGGACACGATATGACGTGAAACAGGTGGTCACCAAACAGTGCTTATAGAACGGGTATTTCATCGGTGATCGAGGTAATGAAAAAGAGATCGTTGCTGGCGCGGTGAACTCCTTCAAAGCCCCAGCCGGCTCCGGTCGAGGGCCTCGCTGTGCTCCTCGCTCACTTCGTTCGCTGCGGTGTCGCCGGCGGCTCCGCCGCCGGCTGCCCGTGGCGCGTAGCGCCACGCTGCTTGCGTCGGCCGTCTTCCCGGAGCCGGCTGGGGCTTTGAGTCCCACCCGCACAGCACCGCACCTCACACCTCCCCAGCCTCGCGGCTCCTTTCAGTCGCCGCGTCCCTCGCGGGCTCCTCGCGAGCCGATGGCTCGCTCGGAGGCGCGCCACCGCTCCGGCGATCACTCACCTTCGGCTGTATTGAACGGTGGGCATCGAGCATCCGCGAGCGAAGCGAGCGGTTCACCGACGGAGCCGTCGAAGACGGCGCAGTCGGCTTTTTCCCTCCAGGTTTTTCGAGGAGCGGTTCCCGAAGCGAACGCAGTGAGCGAGGGCACCCGACGAGAAAAAGGTGGTCTTACATGTCGCCGAACGCGCTCACGCCGCGGCCGGTCGAGGAGACCTTCGCGATCCACCGCGAGGCGATCGCCTTCTTCAGGAGTTTCGCCGGAGTGCCGCCGAACGTCTTGATCGGCATGCCGACCACGTCGTGGGCGACCGCCTCCTCGCCGACGGAGATCACGGTGCCCTTGTCCTCGTGTTGCCACGACTGGAGCGGCGCGCCGCGGGCGGCCCGCGCGAGGTTCTCGCCGGCGACCTCCGCGGCCTGCCAGGCGGCCTGCGCGGTCGGCGGCGCGACATCGTCGCCGCCCTGGTCGATCAGGGCGGTGTCGCCGATGGCGAACACGCGGTCGTCGCTCGTGGTGAAGTCTGACTCCGCGAACACCCGGTTCGAGCGGTCGTCCTTCTCGATCTCGACCGCGTCGAGCTCCGCCTGACCGGTGATGCCGCCGGTCCAGATCAACACGTCGTACGTCAGCTCCTCGGGCTCCTCCTCGTCGCCGCCGCCGAGGTACACCGCGTCCTCGTCGGCCTTCGAGATGAAGTCGCCGGTGAGGATCTCCACGTCCGCGTCCACGAGCCGCTGGCGGAGCGCACCCTGTATCTGCGGGTCGTTGCCGGGGAACACCTCGTCTAACCCCTCGACGAGCTTGATGTCTATCGGGGCGCGGTGTTTGTCGCGGTACTCCGCGATCTCGCCGGCGGTCTGGATCCCCGAGAGCCCCGCGCCGCCGACGACGACGGTGGCGGGCTCGGAGCGGGTCGCGTTGCCGGCGGCCTCGCGGACGTCGTCGTGGATCGCCTGCGCGTCCGCGAGGCTCTTGAGCTGGTAGGCGTGTTCCTTCAGGCCGTCGATGCCGAAGAAGGCGGTGGTGGAGCCGATCGCCAGGAGCAGGTAGTCGTACTCGACCGTCTCCTCGCCGTCGGTCTCGACGACCTGCTCGTCGGTGTCGACGTCGACGACGCGGCCCTGAACGAACTCGCCGTCCTCGGACATGATCTCGCCGACGGGGATGGTGATGCTGTCCTCGACGGCGGGGTTCCGGATCGCGCGGTGGACCTCGTGTAAGACGAGGTGGTAGTCGTGTTCGGAGATCCAGGTGAGCTCCGCCTCGCCCTCGCCGACCTCGTCCTCGAACGCCTTCACCGCCCCGGCACCGGCGTAGCCGGAGCCGACGACGACGACCTGAGTTGTCATGGATATCGATCCGCAGTGCGCGGGTAAAGACGCTTTGGAACCGCTCTCGCGTCGCGCCGGCGCGGGATCCCGACGGCCCCGCAGTCCGTCAGATCGAGAGCCCGGCGTGCCAGCGGTCGACCCCGGCCTCGCGTTTGACCTCGTCCATGCGCGCGAGCAGCTTCACGGCGAGGCTCGCGGTCTCGGCCGCCCGCGACTCCCCCTCGGTCCGGAACTCGCCGGTGACCCGGTTGGCGTACACCGAACACACCGCGCCCGCCCGCAGGCCGTACACGTTCGCGATCGTCAGGATCGCGGAGGCCTCCATCTCGATGTTCTTCACGTTCGCGTCCCGGAGTTCGGCGACCAGCGCGTCGGAGCCGGCGGCCTCGAACCCCTCGAAGCCCGGTCGACCCTGTCCGGCGTAAAACGAGTCCGCGCTCATCGTGATCCCGGCGTGGTAGTCGTAGCCGAGCCGCTCGGCGGCGGCGACGAGCGCGGAGACGACCTCCCCGTCGGCGGCCGCCGGGTAGTCCTCGCGGACGTACTCGTCGCTCGTCCCCTCCTGGCGGACCGCGCCGGTCGTGATCACCAGGTCGCCGACGGCCATGTCCGGCTGGATCGCGCCGCAGGAGCCGACCCGGATGAACGTGTCGACGCCGACGCGCGCCAGTTCCTCGACCGCGATGGCGGCGGACGGCGAGCCGATCCCGGTGGAGGTCACCGAGATCGGCGCGTCGTCGTAGCTCCCGGTCGCGGTGCGGTACTCGCGGTGGGCGGCGACCTCCTCGTGGTCGTCCCACAGCGCGGTGATCTTGTCGACCCGCTCGGGGTTGCCGGGGAGGAGCACGGCGTCGGCGACGTCGCCCGCGGCGACCTCGAGGTGGTACTGGACCTCGTCGTTCGGGTCCTCGCTGCCGCCGGCCGCCGGCGCGTCGTCCTCGTCGGTCATGTCCCCGACCTTCGCCGAGGCGTTTAAAAGGCGTTCCGACTCGGGAACGTCTCCCCGAGCGAGCCCGTGCGGACGGTCGCGCGCCGAGCTCAGCGGTTCCGCGCGTCGTCGAGCGTCCCCTGGCTTATCGTGTTCGGGAGCAGCTCGCCGAGGGTGTACTCGCTCGTCTCGCCGTCGCCCTCGTCACAGACCACGGGGAGGTCCTCGTCCGCGAACTCGGCGAGGCTCTGTCGGCACATCCCGCAGGGCGTGACGCCGTCGCGGACGCCCGAGGCGACGGCGAGCCGGTCGAACTCCCGGTGGCCGTTCTTCACCGCCTCCGCGAGCGCCACCTCCTCGGCGTGGAGGCTGTTGGAGTAGTTGGCGTTCTCGATGTTACAGCCGGTGTAGACGGTGCCGTCGGCGGTGCGGAGCGCCGCCCCGACGCGGTACTCGGAGTACGGGACGTGGGCGTCGGCGAGGGCGTCGCGGGCGGCCTCGATCAGGTCCATGTCCGACCCTCGACCGGCGACCCGATAAGCGGTCGGGTCGACGCTCGAGCGACGACCTCACCGGCCGGTGTCGTACTTGTAGGTCGCCGTCTCCGGGTCTATCCCGAAGTCCTCGGCGGACTCGGTGGTCTCCTCCGATCCGCCCTCGTCCCCGTCGTCGGAGCCGCCGGCGTCCGCGTTCTTGAACGCCTCCCGCAGCTCCTCGGGCATCTCGAAGTCGTCGATGCCGACGCGGAGGCCGACCACGCCGCCGCCGAGGAACTCGCGTTTCTCCGTCAGCCGGTCCGAGAGCGCCGCCGGGAGGGCGTCGGTGTCGACCGTCTCGAAGCCGAACTGCGTCAGGTAGTCGGGCTGGTCGGTGAGCACGTACACCGTCTCGAACCCCTCGGCGGCCGCGGTGTCGACCAGCCGCTCGACGACGTGGGCTCCGACGCCGCGACCCCGCCACTCCGGGAGGACGCCGATCCCGGTGAGCTCGATCCGTTCCGCGTCCTCGCCCCGGTGGAGTCGGAGCCGACCGAAGCCGGCCCGGTCGCCGGTCTCCTCGTCGACCGCGATCACGTAGTCCCGTGACCGGAAGGCGACGTCGTCGAGCCCGAGCCGCTCGATCGCGTCCAGTAACCACGCCTCGTCACGGTTCTTGGCGTCGCGGACGTACATACGCCGTCCTACGCGGCCGGGGATAAAAACGGTTTGCCGGCCGATCGTCGACGGTCGGGAGAGGAAAACCTCCCGGTACCGTCCTCAGTCTCCCTCGTCGTACGGCTCCCCGACCGCGGCGGGCACGCGCGTGTACCCGACCACGGCGAGGACGACGAGCACCGCGACGTACGGGAAGAGTCCGGTGATGCTTCCGGGCAGCGAGATGCCGATGGTCTGGAGCTGGATCTGGAGCATGTCCATCGCGCCGAACAGGAGCGACGCGCCGTAGGCACCGAGCGGGTTGTAGTTCCCGAACAGGTACGCGACGATAGCGATCCAGCCGCGGCCGTCGACCATCGTGACGCCGGTCCCGGTGAATCCGCTGCCGATGCCGATCGACAGGACGGCCCCGCCGAGACCCGCCATGACGCCCGAGAAGATCACGGTCACGTAGCGGACACGGTTCACGTCGACTCCGGCCGTATCGAGCGCTTCGGGGTTCTCGCCGGCGGCCTGAACCCAGTAGCCGTAGCGGGTGCGGAACAGCACGACCCAGGCGACGACGGTCAGGACGATGGTGAGGATCACGAGCGGCGAGGCGTCGAAAAACAATCGACCGAGGACCGGAACCTCGGAGAGGATCGGCACCGCCACGTTGTCGATGTTCGGAAGCGACGGGCTGGAGACTCCACCCCAGACGACGGTGGCGATGAACGGCCCGAACCCGAGACCGATGAACCACATCGCCAGGCCGGCGACGATCTGCTCCGCCTCGTATCGGATGAGCAGGACGGCGAAGACGACCGCCATCAGCCCGCAGACGACCGCGGCCGTCACCAGTCCGATCCAGAGGTCGCCCTGCGTGACGGGGTCGCTTCCGGACGTCACCCACGCCGAGACGGCACCGAGCAGCGCGCCGAATATCATGAACCCTTCCAGGCCGATGTTGAACACGCCGCTCTTCTCGGCGTAGAGACCGCCGATGGCGGCCAGCGCGATGGGCGTCGCGGCCTGGAGCGCGCGTTCGAGCGCTCCGACCGTCACGAGCTCCGACCCCGGTACGTCGGCGAAGAGGAACGCCGCCAGGGCGATCGCGAGGACGACGAGACTGCCGGGGAGGACGCGCCCGCCGTCAAACAGGTCACCGAGACGGGTCATTCGCCGTCACCTCCGAGGCTGGTGTACCGGCCGGCCGTGCGAAACAGCTCCGGCGCCGCGACGAACAGGACGATGAGACCGATGACCCCGTCGACCAGCTCGCTCGGCACGTCCAGCGTGAAGCCGATGTACTGGCCGCCGGCGTCGAGTCCCCCGAACAGCAGGCCGGCGGGGACGACCCCGAGCGGATTGTTCGCTGCGAGGAGGCTCACCGCGATGGCGTCGAATCCGAACGTGGGGAAGGTGTTGGGGTCGCTGTAGTAGCCGAGGACCATCACCGCGAACAGCGCGCCGGCGAGGCCGGCGACCATCCCGGAGATGGTCATGGTGCTGACGACCATCCGGTTCGGATCGACGCCGGAGTACTTCGCGGCGGGCTCCTGATATCCGCTCGTGACCAGGTCGTAGCCGAACCCGGTTCGAGCCATCAACACGTAGACCGCGACGACCGTCAACAGCGCGATGGCCAACCCGATGACCGAGAACGACGGGCTGCCGAACGCGAAGCCGGGGAGGTCCACGTACGCCGGGAACTGCTCGGTGTTCGGGGCCGCCGCGCTCGGCGGGCGGAGGTATGCGTCCAACAGGAAGTAGACCACGCCGGAGGCGATGAAGTTCAACATGATGGTCGTGATGACCTCGTTCGCGCCCGCGTACGCCTTCATCACGCCGGGGAGCGCCGCGTACGCGCCGCCGGCGACCACGGCGGCCACGGCGGCTAGCGCCATCAGAACGACGCCGACGGCGACGCCGGCCGGGAGCAGCGGTGCCAGAAACAGGATCGTCAGGGTCGCGGCGAACCCGCCGACGACGAACTGGCCCTGGACGCCGATGTTGAACACGCCGGCGCGGAACGCGACGGCGACGGCGACGCCGGTCAGGATGAGCATGGTCGACTGCCGGAGCATGAACGCGACGTTCGAGAGGCTCCCGACCGCCCCGTAGACGAGCGAGTAGACGAACTCGCCGGCGTCGTATCCCGCGACGGCGACGATGCCCGCGCCGATGACGAACGCGAGCGTGGTCGAGACGACCGCGATGGCGATACGTTCGAGGACGGACGCCGCGAGCATACGGTCGGCGATGCGGTCGGCGACCGCCCGGACGCCGGACGACTCGGCGTCGCTCACGCGTGTTCCTCCGTGTCGACGACGACGGTATTTGGTCCGCTCAGCGTCTGCCCGGCCATCATGAGACCCAGGTCCTCCTCCGTCACGTCCTCGGGATCGACGACGTCGACGAACTCCCCCTCGTACATGACCGCGATCCGGTCGGAGAGCTGTTTGATCTCGTCGAGCTTCGAGGAGACGAGCACGGTCGCGACGCCCTCGTCGCGTATCTCGCGGAGCCGCTCGTGGATGAACTCGATGGAGCCGATGTCGACGCCCCGCGTCGGGTGCGCCGTCACGAGCAGCGACAGGTCACGCTCGAGCTCCCTGCCGACGATGAACTTCTGCTGGTTGCCGCCCGAGAGCGACTCGGCGGTCGCGTCGGGGTTCCGCGGTCGAACGTCGTACTCCTCGATGATCCGGTCGGCGTGGTCGCCGATCGCGCCCCAGTCGAGGAACGACCCGTCGGCGTACGGCTCGATGGTCTGATTTCCCAACAGCGCGTTTCTGACGAGGCTGTACTCCTGGACCAGCCCCTCCACCGTCCGGTCGCCCGGAACGTACGCGATGCCGGACTCGATCCGGTCGCGGCGGCTCGCCTCCGTGATCTCCTCGCCGAACAGCGAGACGGTGCCGTTCTCGGCGTAGCGCATTCCGGTGACGGCCTCGATGAGTTCCTGCTGGCCGTTCCCTTCCACGCCGGCGATGCCCAGGATCTCGCCCTCGCGAACGGCGAGGCTCACGTCCCGGACCTGTCGGAGCCCACGTTCGTCCTCGACGGCGAGGCCGTCGACGGAGAGGGCCACGTCACCCGGCGATCCGTCCCGCGGCTCCACGTCGAACAGCACCTCGCGGCCGACCATCATCCGTGCGAGCTCGTTCCGCGTGGTCCCGTCGGCCTCGACCGTGCCGACGGCCGCTCCATCCCTGAGGACGGTGATGCGGTCGGCCGCTCCCATCGCCTCGTCCAGCTTGTGGGTGATGAAGATGATCGACCGGCCGTCGGCGGTGAGCTCCTCCATCACGTCGAACAGGCCCTCGATCTCCTGTGGCGTCAGGACCGCCGTCGGCTCGTCGAAGATGAGCGTCTCCGCGCCGCGATAGAGGCTCTTGACGATCTCGACGTGCTGTTGTATCCCCAAGCCGAGCTCCTCGACTCTGGTGTCGAGGTGCTCGTCGACCGAGAAGCCGTAGGTGTCGCAGATCTCCGCGACGCGTTCGCGGGCACTGCTGTCGTCGACGAGTCCGCGCTTCGACGGTTCGTGACCGAGGACGATGTTCTGGAGGACCGTCATGGTGTCCACGAGCTGGAAGTGCTGGTGGATCATGCCGATCCCGGTGCCGATGGCGTCCCGCGGGGAGTCGAACGCCCGCGGTTGCCCGTCGACGTTCACCGTCCCCTCGTCGGGATCGTACAGGCCGTACAGGACCTTCATCAGCGTCGTCTTCCCCGCGCCGTTCTCGCCGATCACGGCGTGGACCGACCCACGCTCCAAGGCCAGGTCGACGGCATCGTTGGCGACGACGTCGCCGAACCGTTTCGTGATGCTGGTGAGTTCGACCGCGTACGTGTCGTCCGTCATTTCGTGTGCGTCATACAGTGTTCTCGGGGGTCGTGGTGAAAATACTACGAGGAGTCATGCCCTCGGTCAGCAGCCGCCGGCGCTACACGGAACCGTAATGTCGCCGTCGATGATTCCCTGCTTGCTCTCCTCGAGGTTCTGGGTGACGACGTCGGGGAGCTGGTCGCCGACGGTGTCGCCGAGGACGACCTTGACGGCGTCCTCCTCGAGACCGAGCACGTTCGCGCCCTGAACCGCCGACCAGTTATCCTGGACGACGGCCTCGGCGACCTCGTAGGTCCCCTCGTTGATGTACTTCACCGCCGACCCCATGATCACGTCGCTGTAGTCGGGGAGCGTCACGGACTGGTCCGCGTCGACCCCGACGGCGAAGCGGTTCGCGTCCTGTGCGGCCTGGAAGACGCCCTGCCCGGCCGCGGCGGCGGCGTGGTAGACGATGTCCGCGCCCGCGTCGTACTGCGACGTGGCGATGTTGTTGGCCGTCTGGGTGTCGGTGTAGTTGCCGATGTACCCGACCCGGACCTCCATCTCGTCGTCGACCCACTGTGCGCCCGCTCGGTAGGCCCGCTCGAAGGCGTTGATGAGCGACCCGTCGACGCCGCCGACGAAGCCGATCACCTTGTCGTCGGGAGTGAGCGTGTTCCCCTCGTGGGAGAGTTCGCGCGTGGTCATCGTCGCCGCCAGGACGCCCGCCTGGAAGGACATCTCGTGGTTCGCCCACGTGTACCCCGCGACGTTCGGCTGATCGACGGAGGCGTTGATCAGCATCCAGTTCTGATCGGGGTACTCCTCGGCGTTCGTCTGGAGCGCCTGCGTGTGGTTGTAGCTGACGAGGACGATGAGGTCGTAGTCCGGGTCGCCGCTCTCGGCCAGCTGCGACTGGACGGTCTGATAGTTCGACTGGTTGGTCTCCTCGACCTGCTGTATCTCGATATCGTACTCCTCGGCGGCCGACTCCAGGCCCTGGAGCGCCAGGTCGTTGAACGCCTGATCGCCGAACCCGGCCGGACTGGAGACGATGGCGACGTTGGTCGTCCCACCGGAGCCGTCCGACCCTCCCGAGTCGGATTCGGAGTTCGTATCGGATCCCGAGCCGGAGTCGGAATCCGAGTCAGAGTCGGAATCCGAGTCAGAGTCGGAATCGGACCCGGAATCAGAATCCGACCCGGATCCGGAGCCCCCGTCGTCGGTCAAACATCCAGCCAGCCCGGCCACGCCGACGAGCCCCGCCCCCGTCCTCAGGACGTCCCGTCGCCGCGGAACCCCGTCGCTCGTCTCGCCCGTCGTGTCGGCCTCAGACCTTTCGCGTGTATTCGTATCGACCATGATCGTTTTCCGACTTACTCTCTTTCGAGTACCATTATAAGCGTTGGCCATGATTACTGATACGATCGGTCCTGGACGGAACGTGTGAACTACTTCTTTCTCACAGATTTCGGGCATCATCCGTCGGCTGAGGGCGATACGTTGGCATTTAGCACGGACTCCGACGCGCCACACGCACCCGTGATGGTTATTACACGAAACGTTACACGAACCCACAGAGCGGTTCACGTTCCCGTCGGGACGTACCGTTCGGCCGAACGTTTCGCGACCGACGCGGCGTTCGCGGCGCTCTCGGAACGGTCCCACCTCTAGGGGGCGATGCTCAACCGTCGACGGACCGCTCGTCGAGCGCGACCGGGATCGATCGGGCGGCGACGTCGGCGGCGAACGCCTCGGCGTCCGCCTCCAGGTCGTCGAAGGCGTCGTAGTGGATCGGCACGACGAGATCCGGAGCCATGCGTTCGGCGAGGTCCGCGGCGGCGTGACGGTCGGAGACGATCCCGCCGCCGCCGATGTTCGCGAGGAGGACGCTCACGTCGAGTTCGGCGAGCGCGTCGAGCGCGTCGCCGTCGCCGGGCCAGAGCACGGTCCGGTCCCCGACGGAGAACAGGAAACCGCAGCCGAAGCCCTCCGGGTGCGGGACCGTCCCGTCGTCGCTCGCGCAGGGGCCGTCCGGCTCGTTGTGCGCGGCCACCGTCCAGACGGGGACCGTCCCGTCGTCGGTCTCGACATCGACGCGGGCCTCGTCGTCGACGCGGACCACGTCGTAGTCGGCTGCGAGCGCCTCGATCGGCTCCACGTCGCGGCCGATCCGGTCGGGCTCGACGCCCTCGTAGATCACGAGCGTCGCGTCCGCGTCGGCGACGGAGCGGATCCCCGCGGGGTCGTAGTGGTGGTCGTGGGTCACGAGGACGACGTCGCCGTCGCGGGCCCAGTAGTCGTCGAGGACGCCGTATCGACCGGGGTCCGTGTACACCACCGGGCCGCCGGCGGAGACGCGGGCGGTCGCGTAGCCGAGCCACTCGACGGCGAGGTCGTCGTATCTGACGGTCATGTCGCGTGATCCGGTCGGTCTCCCCTTGAGCGTGGCTATCCGTCCTCGGCCCCGTCGCCGACGACGAGCTCCCACGCCCCCTCGACGCCGGCCGCCGGACCGACGACGTGTTCGGGGACGAGCGGCATCGGGACGGGCACGAACCCGGCGGCGCGCATCGCCGCGAAGCCGCTCGCGGTCTCGACGACAGTCCCGTCGTCGCCGCGACGCACGCGGAACCGCTTGTCCGCCGGGTCTCGACGGTAGACGTACGGGAACGCTCCGGCCGGCGGGGTTCGGAGGCTCTCCACGCCGCCGAGCACCGCCACCACCCGATCGTCGACCTCACAGACCAGTCGCGGGACGCTCGGTCGACCGTCCGGACCGGTCGACGCCGCGTCGACGCCGCCGACGGACGGGACCGGTCCCGCCGGCGTGTCCGTCTCGCGCCAGCGGAACGTCGGGTCGGCGTCCGATCCCCGCGAGACGCCGTCGGGGCCGTCGAGGTCGTCGACGCGGACGCAGGCGTATCCCCTGGCGGCTCCGGGGATCGATCCGGTGTCGACGGGGATCCGGTCGGGTCCCTCGTGGAACGTCCGGCGGCCGTCCGCCTCGTCGACGAGCAGCGGCGGGTCCGTGAGCAGCGACCGAACCGCGGACGCGACGCCGTCGTCCGTGACGACGAACAGGGCGCGACGGTCGCGTTCGAGCGCGTGCCCGAGTCGGGAGGCGACGGTCGTCGGCGTCGCGTCGGCGTCGGTGAGCGGTTCGATCCCGAAGCGCTCCTCGTCCCGCACAGCGACCGCCGGCGGCTCCGCTCGGGTCCCCGGACGGGTGACGTCGTATCCGCGCGCCGCGAGGCGGCTCGCCGCCGCCTCCGTGAGCCGCCGCCGCGCCGCGTCGCCGAGGGGATCGGGCATACGGGCGGCTACGGGACCGACCCGGAAGCGGCTTTCGCGTGGTCCGTACTGCTGCCGCCCGGTTCACTCGGCGTCGTCGCCGGCCTCGCTGCCGCCGTCCGCGAGCCGCGCGACCCGTTCGAGGGCGTCGACGTCCTCGACGGACTTGTCCTCGCGGACGCCGACGAACCGGGGGAACCGGAGCGCGTAGCCGGAGCCGTACGTCGGGGACGTCTGGATCTCCTCGTAGCCGACCTCGAGGACGACCTCGGGCCGGATCCGGAGGTCGGTTCCCGACTCGGCGACGACGTGCGGCTCCAGCCGCTCCGTGAGCTCCTCGAGCTCCTCGTCGGAGAGGCCCGTCGCGACCTTCCCGATCGGCTCGTAGCCGTCGCCGTCGCGGACCGCGAGCAGGAACGTCCCGAACAGCTCCGCGCGGCGACCCTCGCCCCACTCCGCGCCGACGACGACCGCGTCGAGCGTCTCGACGTCCGGCTTCCGTTTCAGCCAGTCGCGCCCGCGGTCGCCGGGCGTGTACGCCGACGCCGGGTTCTTCAGCATGACGCCCTCGTGGCCCGCCTCGAGGGCCGCCGACTCGATCCGGGCGACCGCCGCCGCGTCGTCGACGACCCGCAGGTCCGCCGCCGCGTCGGGGAGGACCTCGACGAGCCGGTCGTGCCGGGCACGAAGGGGCTGCTGGAGGAGCTCCTCGGGGTCCTCGGGGGCGTCGTCGCCGTCGTCCGCGTCCGCGCGCTCGGTGTCACCGCCCGCGAGCAGGCAGTCGAACGCGTGGAGCCGGCAGGTCACCGCCTCGCGCATCCGGTCCACGTCGTGTTTCCGGCGGAACCGGCGGAGCACCTCCTGGAACGGGAGCGGCGAGCCGTCGTCGTCGACGGCGACGACCTCCCCGTCGAGGACGACCGGGGCGTCGACGCGGTCCGCCACGTACTCGACGATCTCCGGAAGGGCCTCCGTCACGTCGTCCATGTTCCGCGAGTAGAGCCGCGGCCCGAAGCCGTCGGGCCCCGGCGCGTAGTGGACCTGGACGCGCGCGCCGTCGAACTTCGTCTCGACGGCGACCTCCCCGAACGACTCGACCGCGTCGGCCGCGGTCCCCGCCTGCGCCAGCATCGCCTGGACCGGCCTGCCGACCCGGATCCGCTCGGCGTTCAGCCCCTCGAGCCCCTCCTCGCGGGCGAGACGCGCGACCCGGCCGTAGTCGTTCGTCACCTGGAGGGCGCGCTCGACGGCCGCGCGCGCCTCGTCGGTCGCTCGATTCGCGGCGTCCTCGTCGTCCGCGTCATCCTCGTCGTCCGCGTCGTCCTCGTCGTCTTCATCGGCCGCGTTCGCCGGTTCCTCGTCCCCTTCGGCGGGCGCGGTCGTCGTGTCCTCCGCCTCGTCGTCCGTGTCGTCGGGCTCCGCGAGGAACGCTTCGGCGACCGCGTCCCGCACGGTGCCCTCGCCGACGCCGACCCGCATCTCGCCGAGCACCAGCCGCGCGAGCGTCTTCGCCTCCGCCGGGTCACACCGGTTGAACAGCCCGAACAGCGCGTCGACCTTCCGGGACTCGCTCCCCTCGCCCGTCGCGGCCGCGAGCTCGCGGAGCGTCCCGTCCACCTCCGCGACCGAGGGCGGGTCGCTCCCGCCGCCGAACGCCGAGAGCCCCCGCTGGCCGCCGAAGTCGAAGCCGGCGGCGACCGCGCCGATCTCCCCGCGCTCGGCGAGCCGCGCCTCCACGTCGTCGGCGGTGACGTTCGGGCCGGCCGCGCGGGCGATGGCCTCCCGACACGAGGCGGGGCCGATATCGAGGGTACGGTCGTCGTGTGCGGGGTACGTCCGCCCGAGCAGGAAGCGGGTCACGGTCTCGAGGTCGTCGCCGGCGTCGACGAGCAGGTCCGCGACGATCGCCGTCGTCTCGAGGTCGGCCGGCTCGGCCTCCAGTTCCTCCATCCGCTCGGCGAACGCGGCGAACTCCATACCCCGGCTCGGCGATCGGCGGGCAAAAACGCGCCGATGCGGGACGAGCGGCCGACGAGCGGGAAGCGAACCGGATCGCTCCGGGTCGGGGCTCTTTTATAACCGCAGGCCGTCGGGCCATCGCATGAGTACCGAGTCGACCCTCGCCGACGGGGTTCACGAGGCGCTGGCCGTCGACGCGGAGGCGTTCGCCGCGCGCGCCGAGGAGGAGGCGGAGGTCGTCAAACAGGGGTTACACGACGGGGCGTTCGACAACCACCAGTCGATCGTCGGCTTCGAGTACGAGTTCTACGCGGTCGCCGACGGCCGCTGGAGCGAGGAGTCCCGCGCGGGCGAGTACGCCCTGATGCGCGTGCCCCGCAGGCTCCTGGAGCTGATGGGCTTCGAGAAGGAGCTCGGGCTCCACAACGCGGAGATGTCGACGAGCCCGCAACCCCTCTCGGATCACGGCCTGCGCGCGCAGCTCGCGGAGGTCCGCGCCCGGCTGGAGGCCGCGGAGAACACCGCCGAGGTCGAGGGGATGCGGCTCGTCTCCGACGGCGTCTGGACCATCCCGCCGGCGGGCGAGACCGCCCGCGAGTACCTCACCGACAGCGTCGACCTCGACGGCGTGACCGTCGCGGCGAACATGAGCGACGCCGTCCGCTACCACGCGATGGCCAACGCCGGCGACGACGCGCCCGTGACGCTTTCGGCCCCGGGCGTCACGCTGGAGGCCGACACGGTGATGCCGGAGAGCCTCATCACCTCGATCCAGCCGCACTACCAGGTCGCCCAGGCCGACACGCTGCCGGTTCACTTCCGATACGCGCTCCGGATCGCGGGACCGCTCCTGGCCCTCGGCGTGAACTCGCCGCTGCTCCCGCCGGACCTCTACGACGACGGCTGGGACGCGGAGCGGATCCTGACCGAGGGCGCGACCGAGAACCGCGTCCACGTGTTCGAGTCCGTGCTCAACGCCCGAACCGACGCCGACAAGGTCCGGTTCCCGCGCGACCTCCACGACGTCGAGACCGCCGTCGACCGGATCGCCGGCGACGAGACGCTCGTCCCCATGCCCGAACCGTCCGGCACCGACCGCTTCGACGACGACTTCGCCACCTTCCGGACGAAACACGGCACCTACTGGCGGTGGGTCCGCCCGGTGTTCGAGGGGGCGAGCCGCTCGAGCGCGAACGCCCGGATCGAGTTCCGCCCGGTTCCCGCCCAGCCGACCGTCCGGGACTCGATCGCGTTCCAGGCCGCGTTCGCGGGGTTGATGGGGGCGCTGCCGCGCCGTGAACACCCCGTCATCGGGCTCGAGTGGGAGACGGCGCGGGACAACTTCTACGCCGCGGTCGCCGACGGCCTCGACGCCGACATGGAGTGGATCGGCTACGACGGCGAGCACACGACGGATGCCGAGACGATGTACGCGGACCTCCTCGACCACGCGGCCGCCGGGCTCCGGACCGCGGGCTGTTCGGAGTCGGAGGCGGAGTCGTGGCTCGCTCCCCTCCGCTACCGGGTCGACGCCGGCGTCACTCCGGCCGACTGGAAGCGCGCCGGCGTCCGGGAGCGGCTCGCGGCGGGCGAACCGTTCGCCGACGCGGTCCACGACACCCAGCGGGCGTACATCGAACGACAGGCGGACACCCTCATCCACGGCGGCTTCTCCGAGTGGTGAGGCGGGCGGATCGGGGAACCGACGGCGACGCGGCCGCTGAACGCCGGCCGGAGACGACGCGGCGACTGAACGCCGGCCGGAGACGACACGACGACCGAACCCCGAAGGGGACGGCGGGACCGCGCGGTCGGCCCACTTAAGTATCGAACGGGAGAGGATCCGGTAGAGACGATCACATGCCGTGGCAGTCGACCCCGTACGTTCTCCTGCTCTTTCTGTCCGCGCTCGTGGCGTCGCTGTGGGCGGGGTACGCGATCCTGTCGGTTCCCGCGGAGCGCCGGAACCGCACGGTCACGACGTTCGTCGTCCTCTGTCTCTCGGCGGCGGTGTGGGCCGCGACGTACGCGATCCAGATCGCGAGCACCGGCCTCGAGGCGAAGCTGTTCGCCTACCGGCTGTTACACGTCGGCGCGGCCGCGACCCCGTCCGCGTGGCTGGCGTTCGCGCTGGCGTACACCGGCCGGGGGGACCGGCTCACCCCGGCGGTCGGCGCGACGCTGGCGGCGATCCCCGCCGCGCTGGTCGCGCTGCTCTTCGCGAACCCGTACTCGCTGGTCCTCGTCGACGCCGAACTGGTCACGGCCGGGTCGCTGACGCGGCTGGAGACGACGCTCGGGCCGGCGTACCACCTCCATCTCGCCTTCTCGTACGTCGCGGTCGTCGCCGGGGCGGCGCTCGTCGTGGCGCACGCGCTCCGCTCCGGCGAGCGGATCAGACGGCAGGCGGGGCTGCTCATCGGCGGAGCGCTGGTCCCGCTCGCGTTGAACGTGTTCGAGGTCCTCTCCGTGCCGCCGTTCGGGACGGCCGCCGTGAACCTGACTCCCGTCTCGCTGTCGCTCTCGACGGCGTGTTTCGGGGTGGCCGTGTTCCGCTACCGGCTCTTCGATCTGACGCCCATCGCCTCGCGGGTCGTACTCGCGGAGATGGACGACGGCGTGGTCGTCCTCGACGCCGACGGGACGATAGTCGACGTCAACCCGGCGGCGGAGAGCGTCGTCGGCGAGCGGGAGGCGGCGATCGGCGCGCCGGTCTCGACGAAGCTCCCGGAGTACGACCGGCTCGAGGCCGAAGACGACGCCGTCCTCGCGACCCGGGAGGGCCCCGACGGGGAGCGGTTCCTCCGACTGAGCCGGTCGCCGCTGGAGCGGGGCGGCGAGACGTACGGCCGGGTCGTCCTGATCGGCGACGTGACCACGATAGAGGAGCAGCGCCGGACCCTCGAGGAGCGGAACGAGCGGCTGGACGCCTTCGCGGGGGTCGTCTCACACGACCTCCGGAACCCGCTCTCCGTCGTCTCCGGGTACGCCGAGCTCGCGAGCGAGACGGGCGATCCGGAGCACTTCGAGCGGATCCACGACACCGTCGACCGCATGACCGAGTTCCTCGAGGACCTGTTACAGCTCTCGAGGCGGGGCGAGACCGTGACCGACTTCGAGCCGGTCCCGCTTCGAGAGCTGCTCGAGGCGGTCGAGACCGACATCGCGGACGACGACCTCGCGGTGGTCGTCGACGGAGCGGTCGCCGACGCGGTCGTGCTCGCCGACCGCGCCCGTCTCCGGCAGGTCCTCGACAACCTCCTGCGGAACGCCCGCGACCACGCCGACGGGCCGGTGACCGTGACCGTCGGCGGGCTTCCGGACGGGTTCTTCCTCGCGGACGACGGCCCCGGGATCCCCGCGGACGAGCGCGAGAGCGTCTTCGACGTCGGGTTCACGACGCGCGAGTCGGGGACCGGGTTCGGGCTGACGATCGTCCGCGACGTCGTCGAGGCCCACGGCTGGTCGATCGAGGCGACGGAGAGCGAGGGTGGCGGCGCGCGGTTCGAGGTCGTCGGCGTCGAGTTCGCCGGATCCGGAGACGGTGAGGAGGCGATCGGGACGCCCCCCGAGCCGCCGTGACCGCCGGTTCGGACGGGCGAACGCGGGCGTCCGCCTACTCGCGGAACGTCAGCCCGGCGCGAAACTCCCGCGCCCGCGACAACAGCGCGTCGCGGGCGGCCGACTCCGGCTCCGCGCCCTCGTCGGTCAGCGTCAGGTGGCCCATCTTCCGGAGCGGGCGCGCCTCCTCTTTGCCGTACCAGTGGAGCGAGGCGTCCGGTGCGTCGAGGACCGTCTCGACGCCGCGGAGGGTCGCGGGCCGGCTCCCGTCCGTGTCCCCGAGCACGTTCGCGGTCACCGCGGGCGCGACGAGGTCGGTCGGGCCGAGCGGCCAGCCGAGCACGGCGCGGACGTGGTTCTCGAACTGCGAGGTCCGCGTCCCCTCGATCGTCCAGTGACCGGAGTTGTGCGGGCGCGGCGCGATCTCGTTGACGAGCACGTCGCCCTCGCGGGTCTCGAACAGCTCGATCCCGTAGACGCCGCGCCCGTCGAGGAAGTCGAGGACGTCCTCGGCGACCGCCTCGGCGCGGGCGATCACGTCGTCGTCAGCGCGGGCGGGAGCCACGCTCTCGCGGAGGATCTCCTCGCGGTGGACCGTCTCCGTCACGGGGTAGGTCCGGGTCGCGCCGTCGGCCCCCTTCAGTCCCATCACGGCGATCTCGCGCTCGAAGTCGACGAACCGCTCGGCCATCGCGTCGCCGCCGACGTCCGCGAGCGCGTCGGCCGCCTCCTCGGGTTCGTGGACCGGGACGTTCCCGCGGCCGTCGTAGCCGCCGCGGCGGGCCTTGAGCATGACGCCGCCGAACTCCTCGACGACGCGCTCGAGCCCCTCGGCGGTCGCGACCGCGGCGAACTCCGGCACGGGGATCCCGGCGTCCGCGAGCGCCTCCGTCTGGACCAGCTTGTCCTGGATCGTCTCGAGTGTCGCCGGGTCCGGCTGGACGGGCACGTCGTGTTCCGCGCCCGCCGCCGCCAGCACGTCGGGGTCGGCGAGCTCGATCTCGAAGGTGAGCGCGTCGACGCGCGCGGCGAGGTCGCGGATCCCCTCGGGGTCGTCGAAGTCGGCGACGATCTGGTCGCGGGCGACCCCGGAGGCGGGACACTCCGGTGTGGGGTCGAGGACGACCACGTCGACGCCGAGCGGCGAGGCCGCCTCCGCGAGCATCCGTCCGAGCTGTCCGCCGCCGACGACGCCCAGGGTCGGGCCGGGCAGGGTGATCGACATCTACCCGGAATATCGCACGTCGACGAATAAATATTCCTGAATACGCCGATCGATACCCACGTTCGTGGATCTCAGTTCCCGTCGTCAACCCGCGCCTCCTCGCCCGCCAGCATCTCGAGCACCTGCATCACGCCCGAGTTGTCGTCGCGGCCCATGTCGTTTTGGACCATGGACTTGTACAGCTCGTGGGCGAGTTCGGTCTGGGGCATCGGCGAGCCGAACGCCTCGCCGGCGTCCGTCGCGATCCGGAGGTCCTTGTACTGGTACTCCGCGAAGAAGCCCGGATCGAAGTCGCCGCGGATCATCGATTCGGCGCGGTTGTCCAGCGTCCAACACCCCGCCGCGCCGCCGCTGATCGCGTCCACGACCGCCTGGAGGTCCGCGCCCGCGTTGTGGGCGAACACCAGCGCCTCGCTCACCGCGACCATCTGGGCGGAGACGACGATCTGGTTACACGCCTTCGTCGTCTGTCCCGCCCCGCTCGGCCCGCAGTGCGTCACCGTCTCGCCCATGACCTCGAGGGCGTCCCGCCACTCCTCGAGGACGTCCTCGTCGCCGCCGACCATGATCGAGAGCGTGCCCTCGATCGCGCCCGACTCGCCGCCCGAGATCGGCGCGTCGAGCACGTCGACGCCCGCCTCGCCGAGCCGCTCCGCGACCGCCTCCGCGACCGTCGGCGAGATGGTCGAGTGGTCGATGAGAGTGGTTCCGGGAGTCACGCCGTCGATGACCGGCTCGGGTTCGTCGCCCTCGCCGAGCACCACGTCCTCGACCGCGGGCGAGTCGGGGAGACAGAGGAAGACGACGTCGCTCCGCTCGGCGACGCCCGCGGGCGATCCCCCGTCCTCGCCCCCGTACGCGACGAGCTCCCCGACCGATTCGGCCGAGCGGTTGTGTCCCACGACGTCGTACCCCGCGTCGAGGAGGTTCTTCGCCATCGGCAGGCCCATGATACCGAGTCCGACGAATCCGGCGGTGGCTGTCGCCATACGTCCCGTGTCGTCGAACGGCGCATAAACCTGATCCCGGCGGCCGTCTCCGCCTCGCCGGACGCTACACCGAGACGGTCGCGAGGTCGCTCTCCAGCTCCTCGACGAACTCGTTGTACGCCTCGACGAAGCCCGCGAACGGCTCGGCGTACTCGCGCACGTCGGCCGCTGAGGGGGCCTCGTACTGCGAGAGGAGGTAGAGCCCGCCGGAGCCGCCGACGCGGAGGTACGACACCGATCCCTCCTCCCACTTCAGCTCCCAGCGGTCCCCGCCGACGCGGGCGGTGAACGTCCCGTACTCGTCGCCCTCGTAGCGGTACACCTCGCCGGCGATGACGCCGCAGGTCTCGCGGATCGAGTCGAGCACCCGGTCGCGCTCGGCGACGACCCCGTCGGTCGAGGCGGGCTCCGGGAACTCCGCGGAGACGCCGTCGAGCACGCCCGACAGCGAGTCGACGTACGCGTTCCAGGCGGCCACCATGTTCGGGTAGTCCTCGAGGGCGGCCGACAGCCCCGCGGGATCGGGGGGCTGTTTCGTCGAGACGACGTAGGTGTCCGAGCCGCGCTTCGGGGAGAACAGCAGGAACTCCAGCTCGCCGGCCTCGTGTTTGACGGTCCACTCGCCGGCGTCGGTCTCCAGCGTCTCCCGGCCGTAGTCGCCGCCCTGGAGCTTCGCGAGCCGGTAGGCGATCCCACCGGCGTGGTCGCGGACCGCGGCGACCAACTCGTCGCGCCGGTCCGCCACCGCCTCCGCGTCGGACACGTCGAGGTCGATGCCGAGCCCGGCCGTCTCGGAAGGGGAACTCACGTCCCGACGGGGGCGACGAACGGGGTTAACCGGTTCGGTCGGGAACTACTCGGTTCGATCCGGGATCGACGCGCGGATCTCGCGGATCCGCTCGGGCTCGTCGATCCCCGACCGCAACACGATCGCGAACACCGCCTCGCCGTCGGGGACCGGCGCGTCCCCGCTCAAGATCGCGCCGGAGCCGGTCTCCTCGGCGAGCCACCGCCGCCCGTCGGCGATCGCCTCCCGGTTGAGCCAGGCGGGCGGCCCGCCGACGACGAGCAGGGTCCGGTCGGCGCGGCCCTCGGGGACCTCGACCGTGTTCTTCCCGCGGGTCGCCTTCCGGATGACCGTCTCGACGGCCGACACCGCGGCGCTCGTGTCCACCTTCTCCGGCTCCGAGGAGCCGAACAGCCCGAGTCCGAACCGCGACTCCGTCTTCGGGGACTCGACCGCCTGGGTCGCGTAGCCCAGCGCGGCGATCTCCCCGTCGTCGCCGACCGCGCGGGCGACGTCGCTGGCGTCGAGCACCTGCTGGGGGGTGACGGCGTCCTCGTCGCCCTCGCCGGCCCCGAACAGCGCCGCGATCCGGTCGGCGACGACCCCGTTCAGCCGGTCGCGAGCGTCCGCCACCGTCTCGCCGCCGCCGAGCCACGCGTCCGTGTCGAAGGGGAAGACGGCGGCCGTCCGCTCCGAGAGCGCCCCGAGCGTCCGGGCCGCGTTCCGCTCCGCGAGCGGCCGTCGCGGGCTCGGGCCCCCCTCGTCGCCGTCCCTCGGTGTCGCCCCCGTCTCCGCGTTCGGGTCGCTCTCGGCGGGCGTCGGGAGGACCGCGACCGCGTACACCGGCGCGTCGTACAGCGTCTCGAGCTCCGCGGCGAGCGCCGGGGCCGCGCCGCCGCCGGCCGCGCCGCCGACCCCGACGACGAGGAGGAACGCCTCGGCGAGCGACGGGCGCTGGTCGTCGAGCGCGCGACCGAGCTCGCTCGCGTGGACCTCGCCGAGCTCCCGGCCGGCGTGGAGGTCGCCGTCGAGCCCGTCGCCGCCGGCGGCGTCCCCGAACCGGTACCGGCGCTCCTCGCCGAGCGCCTCCAGCGAGTCGAGCGCCGCCATGTCCGTGTCGAACGCGGAGACGCCGTGGAGGAAGGGATCCCCGTCGTGGTCGGCCGCGAGCCGGTCCGCGATCCGGCCGCCCGCCCCGCCGAGGCCGATGACGTGTACGCGCATACGTCCCCGGTCGGCGAACGGGGATTTATGACCTTCGGCCGCCCGCGGGGCGGTCGCGGTCGCCGGGGACGCCGGGCCAGTCGTCGTCGTCCCGGGGAGAATCCGACGCGCCGGAGGCCGCCGAGCCGGACGCGTCCGGGGCGTCCGACGCGTCGTCGCCGGAGACCGTCCACGCGAACTCGTCGAGGCGGCGCTGGCCGTCGGGGAGCCGCTCCGCCGGGTCCTCCGGCTCCACGCCGAGCAGGCGGGGCAGCGCGGTGTCCCCGAACGTCAACACGAGCACCAACACGATCGGCGCGAGAAAGAGGCCGTGGAAGCCGAACACGACCGGGCCGAAGATGTACGCGAGCATCAACAGCCCGACGTGGGTCGTCTTCCCGCTGAAGTACGGCCGCAACACGATGTCCGGGATCGTGTCGACGACGACGACCGCCACGAGGAGGAAGCCGACGACGTACGCCAACAGCCCGGTGTCACCCCCCATGACCGTCGGAACCGCCGTCACCGCCGCCAGCGGCAGGTAGACGATCTTCATGCCGATGACGGGGATCAGGCTCGCGATGCCGGTGAGCGCTCCCGCGAGCGTCGGGTACGGAACGGCGACGGCCTCGGGCGCGACCACGTTGTAGCCGGTGTACGTCGCGATCGCGATGATCGAGATGGCGATGACGTTGAGCAGGTTCCCGTACAACACCGCCTCGAGCTCCGCGTCCGCGGCCTCGAAGTACTCGCGGACGATCGCGTCGTCGTCGAAGCGGAGCACCCACTCGTGGAACTTCGAGCCGTCGAGGAGCAGGTAGTAGGTGACCACGACGGTGATGAGGAGGTTCAAGAGGAGTCCGGAGACCGTGTTCGTCAACAGCGCGGCGTTGTCGAGGAGGAAGTCGATCAGCGGGTCGAACTGCCCGGAGCGGTACGCCTCGACGACGTTCCCGAGAGAGAGGTTCGACAGCTCCGTCAGGCGCTCTACCCACTGGTTCCCCTCGCCGAGCGTCTCCGCGAGCGGGAACTCCTCGAGGAACCGCCGCGTCTCGACGACGAGAAGCACCACCGCGGAGCTCAAAAGCAGGATGAGCGGGACCGCTATCACCGAGAGCGCGGTCACCGCCCGGATCCGCGGGGGCAGCCGGAGCCGCTCGAGGTCGTGGTAGAACCGGCGGGTGGAGTAGTAGAGGAAGACGGCGACCGTGAGGGCGGCGACGAAGCGGTAGGCGATGTAGCCGGCGATGAGGGCGACCGTGAGGCCGAAGAGGGCGACGACGAAACGCTTCTCGTCCATGCGTGGACGTGTTCGACCCGGAACATAAACGATGTGGAGGGTTCGAGATTCGCTTCAGTCTCCCGCCGACTCCGCCGCGAGCCCGTCGTCGGTCCCGTCGGATCGACCGTCGTCGGTCCCGTCGGATCGACCGTCGTCGGTCCCGTCGGATCGACCGCTCGTTACGTTCCCCGCCTCGTCCGTCGACGCCAGCCGCTCCTCGACGACGCGGTCCTGTCGGTCAAGCTGCTCGCGGTGGAGAGAGAGGATCATGTCGGCGAGCACGCCGAACACGAGCAGCTGCATGCCGAGGATGATCGCGCCGGTCGCGGCGACCGCGACTATCTCGTGGCCGACCTCGAAGACGATCCACCGGTAGAGGACGAACGCGGCCATGAGGATCCCGGCGGCGGTCGACACCGTGCCGACGCTCCCGAAGTAGAAGAGCGGGTTGTTGGTCTTCGCCTTCCGGTACAACTCGAGAAAGATCACGCCGCCGTCGCGGACCGGGTGGAGGTTCGTCGAGGAGCCGTCGGGACGCGGCCGGTAGGTGACGGGGACGACCGCCACCGCCACCCGCTGTTTCACGCACTCGACGGCCATCTCGGTCTCCACGCCGAACCCGTCTGCGGTCAGGTTGAGTCGGCGGAACGACTCGCGGGTGAACGCCCGGTACCCGGAGAGGATGTCCTCGTAGTCCTCGCCGTGGATCGCGCGGAACGCCCCGTTGATGATCCGGTTGCCGATGCGGTTCAGCCGCGTCATCGCGCCGGGGCGCATGTCCGCGAAGCGGTTCCCGATGACGTGATCGGCCTCCCCCTCGAAGAGCGGCGTCAACATCGCCTCGGCGTCCGCCGCGTCGTAGGTGTCGTCGGCGTCGGCCATCAGGACGTAGGGCGAATCGACGTGATCGCGGACGGCCTCGCGGATCGCCTGGCCCTTGCCCTCGCCGGACTGGACGACGACGCGTGCGCCGGCCTCGCGGGCGAGCTCGCGGGTGCCGTCCGTCGACCCGCCGTCGATAACGAGGACCTCCCGGAGTCCCGCCTCCCGGAACGAGGAGACGACGGCCTCGACCGTCTCGGCCTCCTCGAAGGTGGGCAACAGGACGCAGACGTCGTCGAAGTCGCTCATCGTCCGGGCGATGTCGGCCGAGTCGCTAAACTCTGTCCCTCCGATCGCGAGACGCGGTCGGACCCGCGGTCGCAAAAGGCGGGACGACCCATACTCTCATGTATGCCTCCGACATACGTGGTAGCATGTCACAGGCACTCGAAGAACACACCGAGGAACTGCTCAGCGCGGCTCGGACCGCGACGGGGGACGAGCTCCGGAGCCTCACGTACTTCACCGAGGAGATGGTCGAACAGCTCTACTTGCGCAGCGACCTGAGCCGGACCGCCGACCTCGTCGGGTTCGCCGAGAGCGAGCGACACGGCTTCCACGCGCAGTCGCTGTACGCCAACACGCAGCTCGGCGACTACTTCTTCACCGTCCGGGTGTTCGAGAACGGCTACCTCACCCGCGTCATCGCCAACGGCCACGGCGTCTGGGTGACGACCGACTCGATGGAGATCGACCGCTTCGAGGAGCTCGCCAGCGCGCTCGCGGAGATCCTCCGCTCGTTCGATCCGGTCTGAGTTCGCTCGTTCGATCCGATTGAAGGCGGTTGAAGGCCTTCGGCCGCGCCGGCTCAAAACACCGTGAAAAGCCCGCCGACGAACGCGACGGTGACGACGAGCCGACCGAGGCTCCCGAGGAACGTCGCCACGGCGAACCGGGTGTAGTCGCGCTCGAGGACCGCGAACGCGTATATCGAGATGGTGTCGGGGAAGAAGGGGACCGACAGCGCCATCGCGAGGCCGCCGTAGCCGTACCGCTGGGCGAGCTCGACCGACCGCTTCTCCGACCACTCCATGACGTTCCACCGCGAGCGCCGGAGCCACCGGACGACCGGGCCGGACCGCTTGACCTCCTGGCCGATGTGGAACGCGAACAGGCTGCCGACCGCCTTCCCGGTCGCGCTGACGAGCATGATGCTCCCGAGGTGCGCCCACGGCGGGAGCCCGAGGTCGATCGGCGCGACGAGGACGACCTCGCTCGGGCCGGGGAGCGCGAACGCGATCAGGAACGAGTAGACGAAGACGATGCCCATGCCGGGCCAGCCCGTCGCCGACTCGACGAGCGACTCGAAGCCCCCGCCGAACGCCGAGAGCACTCCGTCGACCGCGAGCGGGGGAGCCGAGGCGAGCGGGAGGGACGAGACGAGCGGGACGAGCGGCGTCACGGAGCTCACGTGTCACCCCACGTCCATCGAGCATCAAGGACGTATCGGTAGAGGCCGCTGAGGAAGATCGCGACCGCGTTCGCGACGAGGTACATGATCTCCCCCCACTCGACGAGCGCGAAGAGGATGGCGAGCTGGATCGGGATCGCGGTACCGCGGACCAGGTTCGTCTTGAGCAGCCCCGAGAGGTACCCGATCCGGCCGGTGTTCCGCGAGGCGCGGAAGGTCCAGGCGTTGTTGAGGACGTACGAGAACACGATCGTGATCTCGATGGCGATCGTCGCGCCGAGCAGGTAGTTCAGTCCCGCGGCGTCGACGAAGAGCCATAAAAGCGCCATCTGGACCGCGGACGCGACGAGCCCGACCGTGACGAAGCGCCGGAGCTGGACGGCGAGCGGCCCGTAGACGAGACCGCGAAGGAGCGACCGGACCATCTATCGGTAGCCCAGCGCCTCCAGACGAGCGTTGAGGTCCTCGTCCACGGACCCGTCCCCCTCCTCGCCCGTGCCGTCCCCGCCGTCCCCCCCGCGCCCGCCGGCGCGGACCGCCTCGGCGTGCGCCTCGGCGAGCGGGGCGAACCGGTCGACGACCGCCCGGTCGTCTTCGGTCGGGTCCACGGAGCGGTCGGTCGCCTGGAGCGGGTCCGAGGGGCGGTGGTACAGCTCGGTCGTCCCGGCGTCGACGTTCTCGATGTAGGTCCACTCGCGGTCGCGGACGCTCACGTACAGCTCCCCGTCCTCGAGCGATCGGGGGATCGGCTGTGCGGTGACCTCCTCGTCGCGAACGGTGACCGAGACCACGGGCTCGTCGGGGGGCTCCTCGCCGTCGATCGCGGTCGGCGCGAGGCTCGTCCCCGTCCACTCCGCCGGCGCGTCGACGCCCAGCAGATCGGTCACGGTCGGCGGGATCGCGTCGAGGCCGACCTGCCGGTCGACCCGCCCGCCCGACGCTCCGGGGACGTCGACGACGAGCGGGACCCGGATCAGCTCGTCGTACAGCTTCGGGTAGTGCGCGAGGTGCCCGTGCTCCTGGAACTCCTCGCCGTGGTCGCCGGCGAGGACGACCGCGGTGTCGTCGTCGACGCCCGCCGCCGAGAGCGTCTCGAGGACCCGGCCGACGCTGGCGTCGATCTGGCGGACGGCGGCCTGATACAGCGTCCGGAGCTCCTCGAGGGTCCGGTCGTCGACGTCCAGCCCGAGCCCCGTCCGGGTGTGCGCGTGGAGCATCCGGTGGGTCCCGAGCCAGTTCGAGGACACCTCGCGGATGTACCTCGGTGCCGGAACGTACGGGGTGTGCGCGTCCATGTAGTGGATCCAGAGGAAGAAGGGGCCGTCGGCTCCCTCGATGAACTCCGTCGCGGCGTGTTCCACGTCGAACATCCGGGAGGTGTCGAGGAACGGCCGGTCGTCGGTCTCGCCGCGGATCCACGACCCCGCCCGCCTGAGCGGCGACGTCGCGAGCTGGATCCACGCCTCGACGGTCGGGTGGGTCGCGAGGTAGCGGCTGTAGACGCTCGACCCGACGCTGGCGACGAACGGCTCGAACTCGTCGAAGCCGTCGTCGTATCCCCAGTGGGAGGTGAGAAAGCCGTTGGCGGCGTTGAATCCGGCGGTCGAGAGGTCGGCGTCGGCGAGCGTCCCCGCGAGCGTCGACGCGCCCTCGACGCCGATGTCGCCGGTGCCGGTGAACACGTCCTTCGAGGCCAGGATGGACGGGAACGAGAAGGGGGTCCAGTTGCCCGTCGCGAAGGCGTGATCGAAGACGGTTCCACGGTCGGCGAGCGAGTCGATGACCGGCGTGTATCGCGTCTCGTCGTACGTTCCGACCGCGTCCGCCCGGAGCGAGTCGACCGTGACGAGGACGACGTTCGAGACGTCGGGGTCACCCACGGGTCGATGACACCCCCGTCGAGATTCCGGTCGAGAACGCGGTCACGATGGCTGTACCATGGTCAGTTTCGGCTTTTACCCTTTCGGTACCGCCGACGGCCCGCCTCGCGGATCCGGCCGCGGGACGGGTCGAGCCGGCCGCCATCTCACTCGCCCCCCTTCCGAAGCACTGCGTCCACGTACTCGTCGGCGACGCGCCGCGCCGCGGCGAGCTCCTCGGGGTCCTCCAACACCGCCGCCCTGGTGCGTGCCCCGTCGACGACCGTCATGAGCCCGTTCGCGACGTGTTCGGCGTCCGCGTCCGCGAAGACTCCCTCGGCGATCCCGTCGTCGATCACCGTCCGAAGCAGGTACCGGACGTACTCGTCGTTCCGCCGGAAACGCTCGCCGAACGCCTCCTTGTAGGGGGCTTGGCTCCGCATCTCCAGCATCGCGACGAGCAGGTCGTAGTGCTCTTCGGCGTCGACGAGCAGCTTGTCCAAGAGCAGCTCCAGCCGCCGTTCCGGGTCGGTGGTCTCGACGTCGTGGATCGCCTCGACGAACCGGTCGAGGATGTACTCGAGAAACGCCGCGAGCAGGTCCTCCTTCGTCTCGTAGTGGTAGTGGATCGCCGCGGTCGACTTCCCGTACTCCCGGGCGATGCGTTTGATCGTGAGGTCCGCGTACCCGTGCTCGCGCAGGGCGCGATACGTCGAACGCATGATCTCCTCGTCCGCGTCCGAGACGGACCGGTCCGGCGCGTCGGCCATTACCGCACCCTCTCTCCCCCGCCGCATAACCGTTTTGACTCCACGGTCAGGATCCCCGAGCCGCCACACCGGATCGGTTCCGTACACCGTCGTGTCGCCCTCGAGCGGACGCGTCCGTGTTCACGGCGTCTGACCGATCGGTCAGTAACCGACAACCGATCGAGGACGCGAACGCGTCCCGGGTCTTTATTCTCGGCCCGACGAACCCTCGGACATGCCCGATCTCCACCCGGTCGCCAAGCGGATCCACAACGTCCAGCCCGACCCGATCCGCCTCGAGCTCGATTCCGGCGAAACCGGCGTCTACGAGTTCTCCTCGACGGAGTTCTTCCGGCGGGAGTTCCGCGGCGAGGGAGTCCGAACCGACGCGGACGCGGACGCCGCCTTCCGGCTCGTCACCTCCGAGGACAACGAGCGGGTCCTCCTCGGCCGCTCCGGGCCGGACGAGGACGGCTGGTCGATGCTCGGCGCGGTCGTCGCCGCGGAGCGCGCCGGCGAGGGGGACCACGCCGGCGATGAGAGTGACGCCGGGGACGAGGGTGGCCCCGGAGACGGGGCCGCGGAGCCGGACGACCCGTCGTAGATCAGCGCACGACCGTCACCGGCACCTGCGCGCGCCGGACGACGCCCTCGGCGACGCTCCCGAGGACGACCCGCGAGAGCCCGGTGCGCCCGCGGCTCGCGAGCACGACGTGATCGAAGGGTTCGGCGTCCTCGTCCTCGCCGCTCTCCTCGCTCCCGCCGGCCTCCTTCTCGCCGTCGGCGACGTCGAGGATCGTCGTCGTCGGCCGGCCGACCTCCAGTCGAGTCGCCACGTCGCGGTCGACCGCGTCGGTCGCGTCGGCGAGGATCCGCTCGCCCCGCTTTCTCGCGCTGTCGTACCACTGGTCCACCGCGCCGGGGAACCCGCCGTCGACGCCGGTCGTCGAGTCGGCCGGGTTGATCACGTGAAGCGCCGTCAGCTCCGCGTCGGGCCACTCCTCGGCCGCGAACCGGAGCGCCTCGACCGCCTCCTCCGAGCCGTCGACCGCCACCAGGATCCGTTTGGCCATGTCCGGCGGTTCTCACGGTCCCCTCAAAAGCGCGGCGGCGGTTCTTCGGCGGCGGAAACGCGTCTCACGAGGGTCGCGCTCCGCTCGCCGCCCGCACTTCGCTCCTCGCAGCTCACTCCCCGTGGCGGGTCACGCACGTCGACAGCCCGATCAGTTCGACGGGCTCGGAGTTGTCCGGCGAGTACACGACCATCTGGCCCTTCTCCATGTACGGCACCTTGCCCGCGAGGTTCGAGGGGATGTTCACGCTCTGGATCGCGTCCTCGTCGCCGAGGTTCAACACGATCTTCGTGTTCACCTGTTTGAACACCGACTCGGCCACGTCCTGGGGGTCCTGCGTGATCAAGAAGAGCCCGAGCCGCTCCTTGCGGCCCTGTTTGGCCGCCTCGGTGAACGTGTCGACCACCTTGCGCGCCTGAACGTTGTCGGCGTCCGCGAGGAAGTTGTGCGCCTCGTCCATCCCGATCAGAAGCGGCGTCTCCTTCACCCGGTCGCTCCGCGGGTCGTTCGAGAGCTTGTCGCCGACGAGCATCGCCGAGACCGCCAGCACGACGATCTCCTTCTGTCTCGAGGTCGGCAGGTGGTAGGTCGGCACGACGCTGAGCCCGCCCGGACGGACGAGGGTGTGATCGAGGTCGGTGATCGGCCGCGCGTCCCCGTCGAAGACCCCGCCGGGAACGCCGCGGACCCGGCGCATGACCGCCTCGAACGTCTTCTCGTGGATCCGCCCGGACTCGTCGAGCTCCTCTTTGAGCGCCGGGTCGTCGAGATACGAGAGGAACTCCCTGTAGGTCCCCGAGTCGCCGTAGTCGGAGAAGAACCGATTGAGCAGCGTCAAAAGCGCCGGGTACTGGTTCTCGTTGAGCCCGGAGCCGGCGACGAGCCACGGCATGTCGTACTCGTTCACCATCGAGAACGGGATCGTGAACTCGACCCGCTCCGCGCGGTGGCCCTCGCCGGGGTACGTCGCGTTCGGGACCTTCGGCACCAGCGCGACCGTGTCGTCGTGGCCGCCGTGGGCGATCCCCTCGCGCTCGAACCGCCGGGCGGTCTCCGGATCCATCGCGGGGTTGTCGTCGTGCATCTGGGCGTACTCGTCCTGCGGGTCGAACTGGACCACCGCCATCCGCGCCTCGCGGCCGTCGTCCATCGGATACGTCCGGTCGGGGTCGAGGTACTGCCGGAGCACGTTCTTCGAGGCGTGGGTCTTCCCCGACCCCGTCCCGCCGGCGACGAGCGTGTGTCTGAACGCGAGGGGGTCGCCGTCGGCGTAGTCGTCCGTGATCCGGTAGTCGACCGTCGGGGGCTCGGCGGCGGTCCGCACCTTCTCGCCGCCGACCGAGAGGTGACCGAGGAAGACGCCCTCCTCGGGGATCTTCAGCCCGGTCTTGATCTCCGCGTCGTCCGCGGCCTCCTCGACGACCGCGCCCGGCTTCGGAACCCGGTCCGTCATCCGCCGACTCATCCCGTCGGCGTCGTCGTAGACGACCGACATGGGCTCGAGTTCGGCCATGAACTTGTAGTCGCGCTCGGCGAAGTCGTCGCGGCGCATCTGCCGGCGGGCGTGGATCTCGGTGGCGTCGTCGGACTGGAACTCCTGGGCGTACTCCAGCGCCGTGATCCGCGAGAAGAGCCGCTCGCCGTCGGGATACGGGACGAGGAGGTACTTTCCCAGCCGCACCGAGTCGCGGTTGCCGGTCGTGACGAACGCCTTGAGCGCCGTGTCGTCCTCCTCCTCGGAGACGCGGAGCCCCTGCGAAACCGAGACGACCCCGAGGCCGGCGTCGCTGCCGGCGGGGTCGACGTCGTAGGCGGCGAAGTCGTCGCTCCCGGCGTCCTCGGTGTCTCCGGCGTCGGGGGAGACCGCGGCGGCGGTGTCCCCGGCGTCGGGGGCGTCTTCGGCGTCCGAGGTTCCGGTCGCCGATCCGCCGTCGGCCTCCGTCGCGTCGGCGTCGCCGCCGCCCTCGTCGGTGTACTCGGTGAAGTCCTCGAGAGTCATGTCCGAGTCACCGTCGCCCACGCCGAAAGCGTTTCCCCCCGCGCGTCGGCCGCGTGCCCGGGCGGGCGTGCCCCCGAGGGCCGCGGACGGCTTTTACCGGTGGGGACCTTATCGGGGACATGATATTCGTTCGCGGCAGCGGCGGCGGGACCGACCTCACCGGGACGGTGTTCGAACGCGGCGAGGACCCGCCGACGTACAAGGGCGCGCCGGACGAGGACGCCGCGTACGTCTGGGTGTGCGACTCCTTCTACCAGGTCGAGAGCGGCGGGTCGGCCCTGCTCGTCGACGGCTCGGAGATCCGCGTCGCGTTCGAGGAGCCGATGCCGCGCGGCTTCGACACCCGCGACCGGGCGGTGTCCGCGGCCCGCGAGCACGTCCGGACCCAGTTCGCGCGGATCGGCGTCGATCCGGGAGACGTCGACGTCGCGGTGACGAAGGCGGATCCGGCCTGATCGTCGCTTCCGCCCGTCGTCCCCACTGCGACGCCGCTTCCGCCCGGCCGCCGTTTCGGGCTCGTTACGTCGACCCGTTCGTCTCCCGGAGCGACTCGACCTCCGAGCGGGTCGGAAGCGCCGTCATCGCCCCCTTCGCGGTCGTCGACCGCGCCGCCACCGCGTTCGCGAACGCCAGGGCCTCCGAGAGCGACTCGCCGGCCGACAGCGCCGCGACCGCGCCCGCGGTGAACGCGTCGCCCGCGCCGGTGGTGTCGACGGGGTCGACCGGGTACCCCCCGTGTTCGACCACGAGCGGCTCGTCGGTCGGGTTCCACGGCGCGTCGGGCGTCGCCCGCGCGAGCGCCCCGTCGGGGCCGCGCGTGAGCAGCGCGGTGTGAGGTCCCAGATCACAGACGGCGCGGGCGAGCTCCGCGGCGTCGCCGTCGTCCGCGTCCGGCTCCGCGATCCCCGCCGCGACGAGGTCCTCGACGGTCGCCTTCGCCACGTCCGAGAGACCGAGCGCGCGCCGGCAGGCGTCGGCGAAGTCCGTGCCCTCGAACAGCTCCGGGCGGGCGTTCGGGTCGAAGGAGACGACCGCGTCGTCGACCTCGTTCGCGCGTGAGAGCAGGTCGAACGTCGCCGTGCGGCTCGGGTCGTCCGCGAGGACGACCCCGCCGGCGTGGACCCACTCCGTGCCCGCGAGGACCTCGTCGTCGACGGCCCCCGGCCGCATCCGGGTGTCGGCCGTCCCGTTCCGGTGAAAGCTGAACGCCCGGTCCGCGTCGGCGTCGAGACCGACGAAGACGAGCGTCGTGTCGGCGTCGGCGTCGCGCTCGATCAGGTCCTCCCGGACGCCCTCCTCGGCGAGCGTCCGCGCGAGGTAGTCGCCGAACGCGTCGTCGCCGAGGCGGGTCCAGAACAGCGGGGGCTCTCCCAGGCGCGAGAGCCCGACCGCGACGTTGGCGGGCGCGCCGCCGGCGCGACGGTGGAACGTCTCGACGGCGTCGAGCGCGCCGTGGCCCTCCGGAACGAAGTCGACCAGCGTCTCGCCGGCGACGAGGAGTCGAGTCATGTTCCTCCGTCCGGCCGGGAGGAGGAAGTCGGTTCGGGTTCGGACGGTCGGTGCCGGCGGCTCGCCGGTACCGGATCGGAAACGAGCGAACGGCCGCAGGAAGCGTGGGGGAACCGGAGCGTTACGCCTCGAGGACGTCGTCGTACTCGCCGGCGTCGACGCGGTCGTCGAACGTCCGGGCGTCCTCGCCCTCGATGGTGACGCCGAGGGAGGCGCAGGTGCCGCCGACCTCCTTGGCGGCGTTCTTCGTGTCGTACGCCAGCAGGTCGCTCGACTTCTGTTCGGCGACCTTCTTCACCTGCTCGACGGACATGTCGGCGACGAAGTCCTCCTGGGGCTCGCCGGAGCCCGTCTCGAAGCCGGCCTCGTCCTTGATCAGTTCCGCGGTCGGCGGAACGCCGACGTCGATCGTGAAGGAGCCGTCGTCCTCGTACTCGACGGTGACGGGGACCTCCATCCCGTCGAACGCGGCGGTCTCCTCGTTGATCCGGTTCACGACCTCCTGCACGTCCACCGGCGTCGGGCCGAGCTCCGGACCGAGCGGCGGACCGGGGTTGGCCTGCCCGCCGGGGACGAGCGCTTCGATGGTTCCAGCCATGTCCGTACGAACCCGCCGATGACTTTTAACGGTTGTTCTTTGAACCAGCGGGCGCGAGCGGTTCGCATACGGCGGTCCGGCGGCGACGCGAAGGGCGGGCCGTCAGCGACGCGAAGGGCGGTCCGGCGGCGACGCGAAGGGCACCGGCGGAACCGTGAGACCGCCCCCGCGGCGACCCCGGCGCGCGGCTCACGCCTCGCTCGGGGCGGCCTCCCCGCCGGTCGCCTCGCCGGCGTCGCGACCGGGGACGAACGTCCCCGTCTCCCGCCGAACGCCGACGAGCAGCGCGATCCCGGCGGCGAGCGGCACGGCCGCACACGCCGCGTAGATCGGCGCGAACCCCACCGTCTCGACGAGCGGGAGCGACACCATCGGCCCCAGCCCGCCACCGATGTCGCCGAAGACGTTGTTGGTGCCGGAGGCCCGACCCATCCGCTCGTCGGGCGTCAGATCGGCTAAAAGCGCCATCATCGGGCCGCTCGTCCCGCCCTGTCCCGCCCCGATGGCGACGCAGGCCACCCCGAGTTCGAGCGACGAGCCCGCCCGCGCCAGGAGCAGGAAGCCGACGAAGGAGACGGCGAGGAACGCCAAGAGGATCGGCGTCCGCGACTCGCGGGAGTCGGAGACCCGCCCGCCGGCGAACATGAACACCGCGGCGGAGATCACGGTTCCGGCCATGAACAGCCCCGAGGTCCCCTGCGGGGCGAGCCCCAGAAGCGAGATGTCCGTCTCGGCGAGGAACAACACGAGGGTCGCGAACAGCGCCCCGATGTACGCGAACATCAGCCCGAAGTTGACGAGCCCGACCGTCACGGCGGGCGTCGAGGTGTCGATCTCCCACGGTTTGACCGACCGCTTCTCGCCGTCGGTCGTCACGTGCGTCTCGGGGACGAGCCGGTAGGCGACGACGCTCGCGAGCAGCGCGAACGCGGCGGCGACGACGAACGCCGCGACGTTGCCCGCGAGCGAGGAGACGATGCCGCCGAGGACGAGCCCCGCGGGAAAGCCCATCGTGATGCCGCCGCGCACGACGCCCATGTTCGTCCCCCGCGAGCCGCTGTCGGAGACGTCCGCGGCGATGGTGTAGGCGGTCGCGAACACCGCGGCCGACCCGACGCCCCAGAGGACGCGCGCCAGCAGGAACCACGCCTCGGGCGCGACCGCGACCGAGAGGGCCGCGAACCACTCGCTCGGGCCGACGACGAGCGGGCCGATCGACCCCGTCGGCAGCCCCGTCGCGAACGGTCGGAGCGACTCCGCCGACGGCAGCGCGATGGCGACGACGTAGCCGAGGGTGGCGATCCCCTCGATGAACAGCCCGGCGACGAAGGGCTTCCGGGTGCCGTAGCGGTCGATGAGCGCTCCCGCCGGCGCGTTGGCCACGAGCCGGACCCAGCGGTTCGCGGAGAGGATCACCCCGACCATGAACGCGGAGATGCCGAGGACCGCGCCGAGGTTCGGGAGGATGGGGAAGACGACGCCCCCGCCGAACCCGACGAAGAACGTGCTGGCGATCACCGCGAGCAGCACGGGCGGGAGCCGTGGGAGGCCGATCGAGGGGAGCCGGGCCATCGGTTACGGGCCCGCGTCCCTCGTCGAACGCGTCGGGTGCGCCCCCGTCATTCCCGCGCCTCTCCCTCCGCCTCGGAGCCGCCGGCGGGGTTCTCGCCGGTCCGGGCCGTGAGCTGCTCGAGCGTGGCGTCGAGCGACGGGAGCGTCACCCCCTCGGCGAGCAGGGGCTCGACGATCCGTCGCAGTGTCGCCTCCGCGACCGTCCGCGTGTACGCGATGTCGGCCTCCGTGGCGTCGGCGGTCCCGTCGCCGGCGGGCGCGCCGCCGGGCGTCCTCCCGTCGCCGGGCGCGCCGTACGCGACCCCGTCTCCGGCAGCTCCGGCGGCTCCGGCGTCCCCGGCGGCACCCTCCCCGCCGAGGCCGGTCCCGAGGGTGATCTGTCTCGTCCGCGCGCCGTCCAGCGTCGCCACGAGGAGCGCGGCCGTCTCGTCGACGTCGACCTCGCGGAAGGCGCCCTCGTCGATCCCGTCGGCGAGGATCTCCGCGGCGGTCTCGCGCAGGAGCCGGTCGCTGCGGAGCAGCTGTTCGCGGATCCGGTCGTTGAACGGCCCCTGCGAGCGCATCTCGAGGAGCCCGATGTGGAACGATTCGCGCTCGGTCTCGGCGGGCTCGAAGACGAACCAGCCGACGAACGCGACGAGCCGCTCCACGGGGGGCGCGTCCGCGCCGCGGGACATGCGGTGCTCGAAGTCGGAGATGACCCGCGAGAGGAACGCCACGAGGAGGTCCTCCTTCGTGTCGTAGTGGTAGTGGAGAAGCGACTTGCTCTTCGAGCACTCGTCGGCGATGTCCTGCATCGTCAGCCCCGCGTAGCCGTGTCTACACAGCGCCCGGTAGACGCCGTTCATGATCTCGTCGGCCGCGCCCGGCTGCTCGCTCATTGACTGACCGGTCAGTCAGCAAGGCTCAAAGCCCTGTCGGTGAGCGGCGCGTCTCGCCGGGATCGGTCGATTCCGGACGGTTTCGCCGGATGTCGCGACCGACGAACGTCGGCGCGAAGCGGTCGCTAGCGGGTGTAGAACGGTCGAAAAGCCGATACAACAGAACGTCTGACGCCTTACAGACGGGTGACGTTCGTCGCGCGCGGACCCTTGTCCGCCTCCTCGATGTCGAACTCGACTTCCTGACCCTCCTCCAGGTCCGGGCCGCCGACGTCCTCCATGTGGAAGAACACGTCCTCGTCCGCGTCGTCAGTCTCGATGAATCCGTAGCCGCCAGTGTCGTTGAAGAAATCAACTTCGCCTTTCGCCATTGCGTCCGTACTGGCGAGAGGGGCACATAAAAGGCTTCCGCGAGCGATCCGTGCGCGTCAACGGCTGTCACATGGGTTCGCCGCGACGGCCGGCGCGTGGAACGCGGACGCCGATCCCGCGACGGATCGGCGGCAGCGATCGGCCGTGGTAGTAACTACTATACGACCGCGGTACCGAGGTCCCACGTATGAGTCAGTCGTACAATCGAGGCCTCATCGAGGACTTCAGTCGGTGGCGGGAGTTCGAGGCCGGCATGTGGGCGTGGATATTTCATAAGTTTACGGGGTGGGTGCTCATCGGGTACCTCTTCACCCACATCGCCGTCCTGAGCACGGCGATCCCCGCGTCGGGGGCGGAGACGGCGGTACTCCAGGCGGGCAACGACGTGTACACCCAGACGATCGTCTCGCTCGAGGGGCTGTTGCTGGTTCGGGTCCTCGAGGTCGGGCTGCTCGCCGTCGCCGTGTTCCACATGCTCAACGGCGCGCGCCTGCTGTTGGTCGACCTCGGCGTCGGACTGGAGTCACAGGACAAGAGCTTCTACGCGTCGCTGGTGCTGACGGGGGCCATCACGGTCGCGTCGGTGCCGACGTTCATCGCGGGGGCCTTCTGAGATGGCACAGCGCTACTCCTCGTTCGACAAGGGCGGGCGGATGTGGCTGCTCCAGCGGGTCACGGCCGCGTTCCTGCTCGTCGTGTTGGCGTTCCACTTCTTCCTTTTACACTTCGTCCACCACGCGGACGAGGTGTCCTTCCTGATGAGCGCCGGCCGGATGGAGACCATGAGCTACTACTCGCTCATGGTGTTGTTCCTCCTGACGGCCACGTTCCACGGCGTCAACGGCGTCTACAACGCCCTCGTCAACCAGGGACTCACGGGAACGAAACGCACCGTCATCAAGTGGACGCTCGTCGCCGCGAGCGTCGTCCTGATCGTCCAGGGGATCCGGACCGCGAACGCGTGGGCGGGGATCCCCCTTTACTGATCGAACCATGAGCACGCAGATACCCAAACAGACCGAGAAAGCGGAGGAGACGGCCGAAACCGAGACGGAGGCCCCCTCGAAGGGGGACGAGCGCCGTGCCGAGAAGCGCCGGCGGGCCGACGAGCGGCGTCGCCAGCGCGAGGCCGAGGAGGCCGAGAAGGCGGCGGCCGACGAGAACACCGTCGAGTTGCGCGTGTTCCGGTACGACCCCGACGTCGAGGGGAAACAGGAGCCGCGCTTCGACACGTTCCACGTCCCCTTCGAGAAGGGGATGACCGTCCTCGACGCGCTGATGTACGCGCGCGACACGTACGACTCCTCGCTCACGTTCCGGCACTCCTGCCGGCAGGCGGTGTGCGGTTCCGACGCGATGTTCGTCAACGGCGGCCAGAAGCTCGCGTGTAAGACCCAGATCGGCGAGCTCGAGGAGCCGATCCGCGTGGAGCCGCTGCCGCACGCCGAGGTGACGAAGGACCTCGTCGTCGACATGGAGCACTTCTACGACCAGATGGAGGCGGTCGAGCCGTACTTCCAGACGAACGAGTACCCCGAGGGCGAGCTCGAAGAGCAGCGTCAGACCCGGGAGAACCGCGAGAAGATCAAGATGTCGACCCGGTGTATCTGGTGTAGCGCGTGTATGTCCTCGTGTAACATCGCCGCCGGCGACAACGAGTACCTCGGTCCGGCCGCGATCAACAAGGCGTACCGGTTCGCGATGGACGAGCGGGAGGGCGAGGACATCAAACAGAAGCGCCTGGAGATCATCGAGCAGGAACACGGCGTCTGGCGGTGTCAGACCCAGTTCTCCTGTACGGAGGTGTGTCCGAAGGACATCCCGCTCACCGAGCACATCCAGGAGCTGAAACGCGAGGCCGTCAAGAACAACCTGAAGTTCTGGTGAGGACCGAGAGCCAGACCAACCACACACTAATCCACAAACCATGCACGAACACGACGTCGTCGTCGTCGGCGCGGGCGGAGCGGGCCTCCGCGCGGCGATAGCGGCACAGGAGGAGGGAGCCGACGTGGCGATCGTCTCGAAGCTGCACCCGGTGCGGTCGCACACGGGCGCGGCGGAGGGCGGAATCAACGCGGCGCTCCGGGACGCGGACTCCTGGGAGGACCACGCGTACGACACGATGAAGGGATCGGACTACCTCGGGGACGCCCCCGCGGTCGAGGCGCTCTGTAAGGAGAGCCCCGAGGAAGTGATCCAGCTCGAACACTGGGGGATGCCGTTCTCGCGGGAGGAGGACGGCCGCGTCTCCCAGCGGCCCTTCGGGGGGCTCTCGTTCCCGCGGACGACGTACGCGGGCGCGGAGACGGGCCACCAGATGCTCCACACGATGTACGAGCAGGTGGTCAAACGCGGGATCACGGTGTACGACGAGTGGCACGTGATGGATCTGGTCGTCACCGACGAGGACGACCCCGCCGACCGGACCTGTCACGGCGTCGTCGCCTACGACATCCAGCGCGGCGAGGTCGACGGCTTCCGCGCGACGGGCGGCGTCATCCTGGCCACCGGCGGGATGGGACAGGTGTTCGATCACACCACGAACGCGGTCGCGAACACCGGCGACGGCGTCGCGATGGCCTACCGCGCGGGCGTCCCGATGGAGGACATGGAGTTCATCCAGTTCCACCCGACGACGCTCCCCTCGACGGGCGTGCTCATCTCCGAGGGGGTCCGCGGCGAGGGCGGCATCCTCTACAACGAGAAGGGCGAGCGCTTCATGTTCGAGCACGGCTACGCCAACAACGACGGCGAGCTCGCCTCCCGCGACGTGGTCTCGCGCGCGGAGCTGACCGAGGTCAACGAGGGTCGCGGCATCGAGGACGAGTACGTCCACCTCGACATGCGGCATCTCGGGGAAGAGCGCATCCTCGACCGGCTGGAGAACATCCTCCACCTCGCGGAGGACTTCGAGGGCGCGGACGGGCTCACGGAGCCGATGCCGGTCAAGCCCGGGCAACACTACGCGATGGGCGGCATCGAGACGAACGAGCACGGCGAGACCGTCATCGAGGGGCTGTACGCCGCCGGCGAGTGCGCCTGCGCGTCGGTCCACGGCGCGAACCGCCTCGGCGGGAACGCCCTGCCCGAACTCATCGTCTTCGGCAAGCGCGCCGGCCACCACGCGGCCGGAAAGGAGATGGGCGAGGCGGAGATCCCGACCGGCCGGACCGGCGACTGGGAGCCCGCGGAGTACGAGTTCGAGGTCGACGTGGGCGCGGTCGGCGACCGCGGCCCGGCGGCGGCCGACGGCGGCGCGGTGGCGGCGGACGCCGAGGGGCTGCTCGAGGCGGAGATCGAGCGCGCCCGCGAGCGCGTCGAGGACCTGCTCTCCCGGAAGGGCCGCAACCACGCGGAGATACGTTCCGCGGTCCAGGAGACGATGACGGCCAACGTCAACGTGTTCCGCGAGGAAGAGGGCCTCAAACAGTCGCTCGAGGACCTCCGCGAGGCGCGCGAGGCGTACACGGAGGTCGCGGTGTCGGATCCGTCGCGGACGTTCAACACGGACCTCATCCACACGATGGAGACGCGGAACATCCTCGACATCGCGGAGGCGCTGGCGATGGGCGCGCTCGCGCGCCGGGAGTTCCGCGGCGCGCACTGGCGCAAGGAGCGCCAGGAGCGCGACGACGAGAACTGGCTGAAACACACGCTCGTCTCCTGGAACGACGGCGAGCCCGAACTCTGGTACAAGCCCGCCATCCTCGAGGGCGAGGCCAAGACGTACGAGCCGAAGGTCCGCTCGTACTGACCCCGGCGTCGGGGACCGTTCAGGGCGGATCGTTCACGGTTTCCTATGCGTCGACGGTCGAAAGTACCGGCCGGATCCGGTCGGTCCGGCCGCGCTCCGGAGGCTTCGACATCGACGCGATCCGACGCGAACCGGCTCGGTGAGACCCGTACCGTCGGTCCTCCGTGATTCGACGATCGTTGAAATGGGGGTTTATTATCGTCGAACTCATGGCATCGAGCAAGATGATAGAAGCCGAGACGGCGTACGCGGCGGCACCCGCGCTCCCGCCGGAGCTACAGTCGCCGCGCGCGAAGCTGGTGTACCTCTATCTGACGACCAACGAACACGCGACGGTCGCGGAGATGGGCGACTCGCTCGGCATGAAGAAGCTGTCGCTGTACAGCATCCTGAAGACGCTGCGGAAACAGGACCTGGTCGCCCGCGACGGCGACGCCTACGCGCCCGCTTGACGGGGCGCGGCCGGTCCCGGCCTCTCTCAGTCTCCGCTCGCGATCCCCCGAGACTTTAGGTCGCCGAGCGCCCAGTACGGCCGTGGACGCAAGCCAGGAGGAGTTCGCGAACCCGTTCGGGATGGACCCCGACTGCGAGAACTGTCCCGAGCTGTGTGACCGCCGCGACCGCGTGGTCCACGGCTACGGCGACGTGGGCGCGGAGTTCCTCGTCGTCGGCGAGCGCCCCACGGCGGCCGCAGAGCGGAACGGGATCCCCTTCACCGGCGAGGGCGGCGGCGAACGCGTCCAGTCGATCTTCGCCGACCTCGGCTTCGTCAGGTCGCCGCCGGAGGCGACCGAGCCGGACGTCCAGAACGTCTTCTTCACGAACCTGACGCGCTGTCGACACCCGGACCGGGAGCCGACCGACGAGGAGGTGGCGACCTGCGAGCCCTTCCTCAACGCGGAGATCCGGATGATCAACCCGCAGATCATCGTGCCTGTCGGCGAGCGAGCGCTCCGCGAGCTCGCGGTGGCGTACACGACCCGGCGGCCCGACTCCTTCGACGTCGAGGCCGAACACGCGACGACGATCCGCGGCCGCGGCTTCGAGATCGTCCCGATGCGCGAGCCGGACGCGATGGGCGAGGAAGCGGCGGACGCGTTCGTGGGGCACATGCGCGAGAACGTGTTGAGCCGGGACTACCGCCAGACGAAGGGTCGGCGGAGCCGCTGACCCGCTGAGTCGCTACTCCGCTCCGGAGTCGAAGGCGTCGTCGGCGATCCGACCGATCGAGTCGCCGTTCTCACCGAACGCGCAGTCGATGAGGATGTGTCCGCCGAGCGTCGCCGGCGAGATGACCTGGTCCGCGCCGGCCCGCCGGAGCTTGTCGATGTTCTCCCGCTGGGTCGCGGCCGCGACGATCCGAACGTCCGGGTTGAGCTGGCGGGCGGTGAGGATCGCGAGGGCGTCGCGGGCGTCGTCGTCCGTCGCGACCACGACGGCGCGGGCGTCCTCGATGTGGGCGCGGTGGAGCGGCTCCACGTCGCTCGGGTCCGCGGTCAACACGGGTATCGAGCGCTCGTCGAGCCGCCGTGCGGCCGTCTCGTCGGTCGTCACGACGGCGTGCTCGACGCCGTCCCGCTTCGCGAGTTCTTCGAGTATCGGTTCCGTCAGGTCCCCGGTTCCCAACACGAGGACGTGGCCGTCGAGGAGGTCGAACTGTTTCTCTGTCATCTTTCCGAGCGCCTTGGAGAGCTGCGCCTCGATGGCGGGCGTGAGGAGGACCCCGAGCGCGACCGCGAACGCGGCGACGTTCATCACGAGCGCGGAGAGCACGAACAGCTTGGCGATCCCGGTGTCGGGGGTCACGTCGCCGTAGCCGACCGTCGAGGCGGTGACGACGGTGAAGTAGAACGCGTCGACGATGGTGTCGACGCCGGCGAACTCGTCGCGGAGCGCGTAGGAGCCGACGGTTCCGTACGAGATGGCGGCCGCGAGCGCCGCCGCCGCGGCGAGCTGCGTCGGCGAGGGGGTGAACTCGCGGTCGAACCGTCCCCGGTTGATCACGAGCGCGGGGACGGAGACGAGAGAGAGCACGACGAGCGGCAGCGAGAAGACGGACACCTGTAACAACCCCTGTACCGCGGTCAGCGGGAGCAGGACCGCCGTGGAGTGCCAGCCGACGCGGTACCCCCGCCTGAGCGCGAACCCGCTCCCGAGCATCGCGAAGCCGGTGATCGTCCCGGTGAAGCCGACGGTCCGCCGGACGAGTTCGGGAATGTGCGGCGACAGCGGGCCCTGAACGCTGAACCCGCTGATGTGGAGCAGTCCGACGACGATGGACAACAGCGCCACGGCGAAGGTCAGGACCACCGAGGCCCGCACCGAGACCCACTCGCGAGTCCGCTCCATAGGCACCCGGTGGCCGACACCGAACTTAAACCCCTCGCGGACGGCGCGGGGGTCGACGCGGATCGGAGCGGTCGGTGACGACCGTGCCGGCGGCGGTACTGGTTTAACCGCTCCGGGAATTGTCGGGGTATGGCGCTGCCCGTCGAGATCCTGTTCGGCATCTACCTGGGGGTCCTCACGGGGATCATCCCCGCGCTGATCGCCGGCGTGTTAGGGTTCATATTCAAGTACTTCACCGGGGTGACGATCCCCGGGCTCGGGGTCGTGGCGCTCGCGCTGGCGATCGCGGGCGTGAACGGCGGACTGCTCGCGTTGAACGACCAGACGATCCGCAGCTCCGACCGCGCGCCAGCGATCCTCACGGCGATCCTCGTCGTGTTGATGCTCTCGCTGTACGCGCACGCCCAGGGCGACAAGCTCGGCGCGAACGTCCCCAAGCGCGTCTCCTTCCGGAAGCTCCGCGAGCGCACCCTCTCGACCGACGTCGTCGAACTCGTCGGCGGCCGCGGGCAGGTCCGCGTCACCGTCGCGGGCGAGGTCGGCGACATGGAGGGATACCCGCCGCTGCCCGCGGAGACCCGGCGGGCGATCGCCGACGGCGAGTGGACGTTCCCCGCGGACGTGCCGCTCGAGGAGCTGGAGACGCGGTTCGCTGAGCGGCTGAAGACGGAGCTCGAGCTCGTCGACGTGAGCGTCCGGATCGACGAGGAGGCGCGGGCGACGGTGGCGGCGGCCCCGCCGACGGGCGGGCTCTCCAAGCGCGTCCCGAAGGGGAAACGCGCCGTGTCGGTCCCGGCGCTCGTGCCGACCGGCCTCGCCCGCGGGGACGTCGTCCGGATCGTCGCGGCCGACCTCACAGTCGAGGGAACGCTCCTGGCGGCGAGGTCGGGCGGCAAGCCCGTCGAGGGGGGCGGCGGGTCGACCCCGACCGCGGCGGGCGGGGACGACCCGGAGGCGGACGCGCGTCCCGAGAACGGGCGAGGGGAGGACCCCCGAACCGACGGCGGCGAGCCGGCGGCGACGCCGACCGCTCCCCCGACGACGGGGACCACGACCGGCGGCGAGGGTCGCGTGACCGTCGCGGTCGACCGCTCGGAGGCGGGTCCGCTGCTCCGGGCCGGTCGCGGGCGGGTCCTCGTGTGCTCGCGTGGGACCCGCCGGGAGTTCGAGCTGACGACGCTGTTGCGCCGGGCGGGCAAGCGGTTCCGGAAGGTGACCGTCGTCGCCGGCGGGGCGCTCGACGGTCACACCATCGGCGAGGTCGGCGTCCGGGAGGCGTACGACGTGGCGGTGCTCGCGGCGCGACACGAGGCGGAGTGGACCGTCGCGCCGAGCGGGAGCCAGTCGCTCGCTGCGGGCGACGAGCTGTTCGTCGTCGGCACCCGCGAGGCGCTCGACCGCTTCGGGGAGGTGGCGGCGTGACGGCGACCGTCCTCGCGGGGGGCGGAGGGACGGCGACCGCGACCGGCGTGAACTTCGGGGACCCGCGTGCGGCGGCGATCACGCTCGTCACGTTCGCGGTCCTCGCCGTGGTCGTCTCGGCGTCGGGCGCGCTCGTCTACCGGTGGTACTTCCGGGCGGCGATCCCGGAGGGCGTCGCGGTCCTGCTCGGCGTCTCGATCGTCGCGTTGTACCTCAACACCACGTCGCTCGGGGCGCTCGTCAGCGCGGAGACCGCGGAGCTGCTCACCGTCGAGACCGTCGTCTTCAACGTGGCCGCGCTCGCGCTCGCGGCGGTCGTCTCCCCGGCGGGCAGGTACGCGGGCGACCGGCTCGCGGTCGACGTCTTCGCGCTGTCGGGGATGAAGGGCATCGAGGGCGAGATGAGCCGGTTCGTCAGGACCGTGGGTCGGATGACGCCCGTGACGCTGCCGGCCGCCGACGAGATCGAGGACATGGACACGTACGAGCCGGTCACCGCCGAGAAGAAGGCCGAGATGGCCGACCGGACGCTGGTCTTTGCCCGCGGCCTCACGGTCGAACAGCTCCGCGAGCGGCTCGTCGAGCGGGTGAAGACGGATTACGGAGTCGGTTACGTCGACGTCGACGTCGCCGAGGACGGGACGCTCGAGTACTTCGCGGTCGGCTCGCGGGTGACCGGGCTCGGCCCGACGCTCGCGCCCGGCCGGGTCGCGGTCGCGCTCTCCGCGGACCCGCCGAACAACGCGACCGCCGGCGACATGGTCCAGATATGGCGGACGGACCCCGATCCGGAGCGCGTCGCGACCGGGGAGCTCCGGGGCGTCGCCGGCGACGCCGCCACGGTCGCGCTCGACGAGTCGGACGCGGAGCGGCTCTCCTCCGAGGGGGGCTACCGGCTGGTGACGCTCCCGGCGGAGCCGCAGGCGGACCGCGAGTTCGCCTCGCTGCTCCGCAACGCCGACGAGACGATGGCGACGGTGACCGTCGAGGAGGGGAGCGAACTCGTCGGCACGACCGTCGGCGCGGTGAGCGCGGTCGTCGCGGCGGTCCGCCCCGTCGAGGGGTCGGTCCAGCCGATCCCTCGGCGGGCGTACGCGTTCGCGGCCGGCGACACGGCGTTCCTCGTCGGGCGCCCGGACGCGATCCGGCGGTTCGAGGCGGGCGCGAGACCCGTCGAGGGCGGCGGAGACGGAGAGGGAGCCGCCGCCGGGCCGGACTCAACTGCCGACGCCGGCGACGCCGTGGATTCCGAGGGCGGCTCGGCGGGCGGGGACGTGACACAACGCTAATGACGCGCCCCCGCGGGGATCGGGTATGGAGTGGAAGCTGTTCGCGGACCTCGCGGAGATCGCCGGCGACCGCGTCGTCGCGGTCGACGCCGAACCGGGCGACACGGTCGGAGACGCGTTCGAGGCCCTCCTCGAGGCGCACCCGGACCTTCGCGACCGCGTGCTCGAGGACGGCGAGGTGGCGGACCACATCAACGTGCTCCGCAACGGGAGCAACGTCCACCACGAGGAGGGGATGGAGACGGTCCTCGAGGCCGGCGACGAGCTCGCGCTGTTCCCGCCGGTGAGCGGCGGGTAGCGCGGTCGCGGCCGAACCCGGCCGCCGGCCCCCGTCGACGGCCGGCTCCCTCCCGACGACGGACCGATCGGTCGTTTCAAACGGTCGCGCGTCGCAGTGGCGGACATGAGCGACGACCACGAGGCGGGCGTGGACGACTCCGAGCCGGACGTGGACGACGCGGACGGCCACGAGACGGACGCGGGCGACCACGACGGCCACCCCCACCGCGAGGAGTTCGACGACGACCCGGTCGGCCACGCGCGCGTCGGCGCGGGGATGACCGTCGGGGAGCTCCTCGAGACGTACGGCGAGGCCGGGATCGGCGCGGCCGACGTCCACGAGGCGGGCGACGTGCTCGCCGAGATGTTCGGGAACGACGACTGTACCGTCTTCCTCTCGCTCGCGGGCGCGATGGTGCCCGCGGGGATGCGCGGGATCGTCTCGGAGCTGATCTACGACGGCTACGTGGACGCGCTGGTGACGACGGGCGCGAACCTCACCCACGACGCGATCGAGGCGATCGGCGGGAAACACCACCACGGCCGCACGCACGACCCCGAGAAGACGCTCCGCGAGCACGACGAGGGGCTCCGCGAGGAGGGCGTCGACCGCATCTACAACGTCTATCTGCCCCAGGAACACTTCGCCGAGTTCGAGGGCCACCTCCGCGAGGAGGTGTTCCCGGCGCTCGAGGGCGAGGGAGCCGTGTCGATCGCGGACCTCTGTGCCGAACTCGGACGGGCGAACGCCGAGGTGAACGAGCGCGAGGGGATCGCCGAGGAGGCGGGGGTCGCCGCCGCGGCCTACCAGGCGGACGTGCCCGTCTACTGTCCGGCGGTTCAAGACTCCGTGTTGGGCCTTCAGGCGTGGATGTACGCCCAGACGGCCGACTTCACGCTCGACGCGCTGGCGGACATGACCGAACTGACCGATCTCGCGTTCGACGCCGACGACGCGGGCTGCCTGCTCGTCGGCGGCGGCGTCCCGAAGAACTTCACCCTCCAGACGATGCTCGTCACGCCGCGGGCGTACGACTACGCGGTCCAGGTCACGATGGACCCCGAGGCGACCGGGGGACTCTCGGGGGCGACCCTCGAGGAGGCGCGCTCGTGGGGGAAACTCGAGACGGACGCGCGCAACGCCTCCGTCTACGGCGACGCGACGGTGATGCTCCCGCTGCTCGTCGCCGCCGCGAGAGAACGGGTGGAGTAGGGCCGCGACCGCGGTTCGAACCGTGTCTTACGGACAAGTCAATTTACTGTGGCGCGTGCCTGCGAGGCCGCCTCGCGGCCGAGCAGCGCCGCGCGAGGGAGTCAGTCGCCGGAGCGAAGCGGAGGCCGACTGACGAGGCTGGGGAGGCGTGAGGTGCGGTCGCGGCGCGGGGTGGGACTCAAAGGGGCAGCCGCCGGGACGGCGTAGGCGACGCAAGCACCGTAGGAACGAGCACAGCGAGTGACGAGGAGCGCAGCGAGCGTACGCCGTCCCGGCGGCTGGGGCTTTGGAGACGGTCACCGATCTGTTCTCGACTGCTTCTCGAAGAGCGTTCGCGGGATCGAGAGCAGCCACCTCACCGGAGTCGATCTATGCCCGCGAGTCCAGATCCATCGCCTCGGCGAGCAGCGCGTGCGACTCCAGGGCGTCATCGTGGTCCGGAACCGTGTGCTGGATCATGACCTCGTCGACGCCGACGCGGTCTGCCAACTGCTCGAGGAGGCCCGCGATCGTCTCCGGGCCCCCCGAGATCGACCGCGGCCACTCGTCGGGATCGAGCGTCGCGGGCGTCGGCTCCGGCGCGCCGCCGAGCTCGTCGACCGCCTCCTCGACGGTCGGGGTCTCGTCGCCGAGCTCGCCGCGTCGCATCCGTCGGAACGTCGCCTCCGCGGGGGCGCGCCGGCGGGCCGCCGCCTCGTCCGTCTCGGCCGCGACCGCGTTGACCGCGACCATGCCCCGCGGCTCGTCGAGGCCGCCGGGTCCGGCCTCGGTGTCGAACGACTCGCGGTACTCGGCGAACGCGCGCTCGGCGAACCCCGGCCGGATGAACCCCGCGAAACAGTAGCGGAGCCCCAACTCCCCGGCGATCGCGCCGCTCGACGGGCTCGACCCCAGCACCCATGGGACGGCCGGACCCTCCACCGATCCCGGCACCGAGAGGCTGGAATAAGGATGGTCGGCGGGGTAGGCGTCGCGGAGGTGGTTCACGACCGCGGTGATCCGCTCGCGGTGGTCCTCGTCGGGGTTCTCGACGCCGCGGTCGGTGCCGAGCGCGCGGTCGGCCGCTGGCGACCCGTTGGCGCGGCCCATTCCGAGGTCGACGCGGCCGGGTGCCAGCCCGTCGAGGACGCCGAACGACTCGGCCACCTTGAACGGCGAGTAGTGGTTGAGCAGCACGGCTCCGCTCCCGATCCGGATCGACTCGGTCGCGCCCGCGAGGCGGCCGAGCAGCACCTCCGGGGTGGTGCCCGCGAGCCGGTCGCCCATCCCGTGGTGTTCGGCGACCCAGAACCGCGAGTAGCCGAGTCGCTCCGCCCGCTCCGCGGCCTCGACGGTGTTGGCGTAGGCGTCCGCGGCGGTCCCGCCGCGCGGGACCGGCGAGAGGTCGACGATGGAGAGGTCCATGTCCGGGATCGGAGGCTCCCGCCGTTAACGGTTCGGCTCGCGGCGGGTTCGTCGGGTGATCCGGGACGGGATTCGATCCCGAACGGCGTCGGTGGGCGATCGGGGACGGCGTCGGTGGGCGATCGGGAACGCCGTCGCGGGCTCGAGACCGAGCGGCGGCTGGCAACTCGGGAGCGAAACGGAGAAACGGCGAGAGCTCAGTTGTCGCCGGCCTTCGACTGCCAGGCGTAGTCGCGGCGCTTCGCGGACTTCCCGAAGCCGCACGAGGAGCACCGCTCCTTCGTGAGGTGGTAGGACTTCTCGCCGCAGCGGCGGCACTTCACGTGAACCGTCTTGTTCTTTTTCCCTTGAGAGGGCGTACCGGAGCCGGTCATGCTTTGATGGAAACGACGTTATCGCCGCGTATAATCGTTGTGTCTTCGATCGCGACCGCGAACTCCCCGTCGAGATCGTCGTCGACGCGGTCGCTGACGCCGGGTTCGGGTTCGATGACGACGTTCATGTGCTGGTCGTAGCCGGCCAGGATGCCGTAGTAGGTCGTACCGTCCTTGAGGTGTACCGTCACGGGGTCCTCGAGCGACGCTTCGAGCACGTCGAGGGGTCGTCCACTCATTGTTCGTACGCCTCCCGTCGCACTATTAAAAATACCGGGAAGCGGACGCCTCCGGCGGGACGGGGGGAGTTCTCTCCCACGCTCCCGGCGGTCCTCCCGACCTCCCCGTTCCCGCGGCGCGCCGCCGAACCCGGACGTTTTTAACACGCCACGGTGTATCGGCGAACACCACACTCCCGCGGGACACGGTGAGCCGGCGGCGGCTCGGCCGTAGCGGGGCCTTCACCGACACGCGGTTAGACGCCGGGGCTGACGGCTCCTTTGCGGGGAATCAGTGACGGAGCGCCGGGAAACCGCGCTCGAAGACACACACCATGGAAATCGAAATCGCGACAATCGGCGGATACGAAGAGGTCGGTCGACAGATGACGGCGGTCCGTGCGGGCGAGGACATCGTCATCTTCGACATGGGCCTGAACCTCAGTAAGGTCCTCATCCACGACAACGTGGAGACCGAGAAGATGCACAGCCTCGATTTGATCGACATGGGAGCGATCCCGGACGACCGGATCATGAGCGACCTGGAGGGCGACGTCCAGGCGATCGTCCCGACGCACGGTCACCTCGACCACATCGCGGCGATCCCGAAGCTCGCCCACCGGTACGACGCGCCGGTCGTCGCCTCCCCGTACACGATCGAGTTAGTCAAACAGCAGATCTCCGACGAGGGCAAGTTCCAGGTCGACAACGACCTCGTGAAGATGGAGGCCGGCGGCACGATGGCCATCGGCGACTCCGAGCAGGTCGAGATGGAGTTCGTCAACGTCACCCACTCGATCATCGACGCGATCAACCCGGTCCTCCACACGCCCGAGGGCGCGATCGTCTACGGGCTCGACAAGCGGATGGACCACACGCCGGTCATCGGCGACCCGATCGACATGGACCGGTTCGCGGAGATCGGCCGCCAGGACGAGGGCGTCCTCTGTTACATCGAGGACTGTACGAACGCGGGCCGGAAGGGCCGCACGCCCTCCGAGTCGGTCGCGCGGAAGCACCTCCACGACACGCTCAAGTCGGTCGAGGACTACTCCGGCGGGATCGTCGCCACGACGTTCTCCTCGCACATCGCCCGCGTGAAGTCGCTCGTCGAGTTCGCCCGCGAGATCGGCCGCCAGCCCGTGCTGCTCGGCCGCTCGATGGAGAAGTACTCGGGCACCGCGGAACGGCTCGACTTCGTCGACTTCCAGGGCGACGTCGGCATGTACGGCCACCGGAAGTCCGTCGACCGCGCGTTCAAGCGCATCATGAAGGAGGGGAAGGGCAACTTCCTCCCCATCGTGACGGGCCACCAGGGCGAGCCGCGCGCGATGCTCACCCGGATGGGACGCGGCGAGACGCCCTACGAGCTGGAGGACGGCGATAAGGTCGTCTTCAGCGCGGGCATTATCCCGGAGCCGACCAACGAGGGCCAGCGCTACCAGTCCGAGCAGCTGCTCCGGATGCAGGGCGCGCGCATCTTCGACGACATCCACGTCTCCGGTCACCTCCGCGAGGAGGGCCACTACGAGATGCTGGACACCCTCCAGCCGCAACACCTCCTCCCGGCACACCAGGACCTCAAGGGTCGCTCGCCGTACGTCGACCTCGCGAAGTCGCAGGGGTACAAGCTCGGTCGTGACCTCCACGTCACGCAGAACGGCAACACCGTCCAGCTCGTCGAATGACGACCGAGACGACGGAGGCGCGGGTGCTCGACGCCATCCGCGAGCGGCGCGACCTGGTCAACGCCGCTATCGACGAGGAGTTACCCGTACAGCGCCCGGAGCGGCTCTACGAGGCGTCCCGGTACATCCTCGAGGCGGGCGGCAAGCGGCTCCGACCGACGGTCACGACGCTGGCGGCGGAGGCCGTCGCGGGCGTCGAGCCGATGAGCGTCGACTTCCGCGAGTTCGACGCGCTCGACGGCGAACCCGTCGACATCATGCGCGCGGCCGTCTCGATCGAGGTGATCCAGTCGTTCACGCTGATCCACGACGACATCATGGACGAGGACGACCTGCGTCGCGGCGTCCCCGCCGTCCACGAGCAGTACGACGTGTCGACGGCGATCCTCGCCGGCGACACGCTCTACTCGAAGGCGTTCGAGATCATGAGCGAGACGGGGGCGGACCCGGCCGACGGGCTCGAGGCGATGCGGCTGCTCGCGTCGACGTGTACGGAGATCTGCGAGGGGCAGGCGCTCGACGTCGCCTTCGAGTCCCGCGACGACATCCTTCCCGAGGAGTACCTCGAGATGGTCGAGTTGAAGACCGCCGTGTTGTACGGGGCCGCGGCCTCGACCGCGGCGGTCCTGCTCGGCGCGGACGACGAGGTCTCCGACGCCCTGTATCAGTACGGGATCGACTCCGGTCGCGCGTTCCAGATCCAGGACGACGTGCTCGATCTCACGGTCCCCTCCGACGAGCTGGGCAAACAGCGCGGGTCGGACCTCGTCGAGGGCAAGGAGACGCTGATCACGCTTCACGCCCGCCAGGAGGGCGTCGACGTCGACGGTCTCGTCGACGCCGAGACGCCCGCCGAGGTGACGGAGGACGAGGTCGACGAGGCGGTCGCCGTCCTCGAGGAGGCCGGATCGATCGAGTACGCTCGCGAGACCGCCGAGGAGCTCACCGCCCGTTCGAAGGAGCACCTCCAAGTGCTTCCGGAGAGCGACTCGCGCGCGCTGCTGGAGGACCTCGCGGACTACCTCATCACGCGCGGGTACTGAACTCCTCGACGCGGAACACAAGAGAGTTGAGCGTCCCCCGGCGAGGGGACGTATGACCGACCACTTCGAGGTCCTCGAGCGCGACGGCGCGGCCCGGATCGGGGAGCTCCGGCTCGCCGACCCGGTGACCACGCCGGCGCTCGCGGACCCTTTCCTCGTCGACGCGGGCAGCCTCTGGACCGCCGACCGTGAGGTGCCCGAGGGCGACGAGGCGGCGCTCACCGTGTTGCCGCACCGGTCGTTCCCGGCGGGGACCCGGGAAGAGGTGCGCGAGTCGTTCCGGGTGGACCACCCCGCGATCGACGCGCCGACCGCGGCGGTGGTCGACGCCGCGGCTCCGCGCGACGTGGGCGCGGACGCGTACGTCCTCGCGGACGCCTCGGGGTTCGTCGGCCACGGCGAGGCGTTCCGCGACGCGATCCTGTCGGCGAAGTCGGCGCTGCCGGCCGACACCGCCCTTCTCCTTTCGGGCGTCGCCACGCCCATGAACGTCGCCCTCCTCGCGTACGCCGGCGTCGACCTCGTCGACGCCTCGCTCGCGCGGACGAAGGGGACGCAGGGGCGGTACCTCACCGCCGACGCCGAACACTTCCTCGAGGACCTCGAGGAGCTGCCCTGCGCCTGCCCGGCCTGCGCGACGCCCCGCGAGGAGTTCACCCGCGCCGACTGCGCCGAGCACAACGTGAACGCGCTCGAGGCCGAACTCCGCCGCGTCCGCGAGCGGATCCGGACCGGTCGCCTGCGGGACTACCTCGAGGGGCAGGCTCGCCACGAGCAGTGGCTCACGGCCGCCTTCCGCGAGTTCGACGACCAGTGGGGGTACCTCGAGGAGCGGACGCCGCTGATGCGCGACGCCGAGGTGACGGCCGCGAGCGCCGAGACGCTCGACCGCGTCGAGATCCGGCGGTTCGCCGACCGGGTTACGAGCCGGTACCGGAACCGATTCACGGACCAGCCGCTGGTTCTGGTCCCCTGCTCGGCGACGAAGCCGTACAGCGACTCCCAGAGCCACCGGCAGTTCCACGACGCGGTGAAGTGGCGCGGTCACACCGTCTCGATGACCTCGCCGATCGGGGTCGTTCCCCAGGAGCTGGAGACGACGTACCCGGCCCAACACTACGATTCGGTGGTCACCGGCGACTGGAGCGAGGACGAGGTCGGCTTCGTCGCCGAGGTGCTCCGCCGGTACCTGTCCCGGAACGACTACTCCCGCGTGATCGCGCACGTCCCGGAACACGGCTACCGCGAAGTATGCGAGCGCGTCGAGGCCGACCCCGATATCGACGTCCCCTTCGAGTACACCTGCGTCGACCACCCGACGACCGACGAGTCGCTCGGGGAGTTGAACGCCGCGCTCTCCGGCGAGCCCGCCTACAGCAAGCGCGAGCGCGAGCACAACACGGTGAAGGCGATCGCCGACTACCTGATCGGCGACGGCGCAGGCGACGACCTCTTCGGCGGCTCCGGGGGCGGCGCGAGCGACGCCGGCGACGCGATCCGGACCACGGGCCGCTATCCCAAACTCCAGGTGTGGGGGAACGATCCCGACGCCGGCCGCGAGGGCGAGCCGGGCGAACAGCTCGCGACGATGGTCCCCCAGTACGGCACCCTCTCCTTCACCCTCACCGGCGCGCGGCGCTGGGTCGAGAGCGACGCCCCGACGAAGCGCGTCGAGATCGACGGGTTCGTCCCGCACGGCTCCGTGCTCGCGCCGGGCGTCGTCGACGCCGACGAGGGGATCCGCGTCGGCGACGAGGTCGTCGTCGAGGGGCCGAGGGCGTTCGCGGTCGGCCGCGCGGAGATGTCCGGCCCGGAGATGGTCGAGTCGACCCGCGGCGTCGCCAGCATGGTGCGCCACGTCGACGAGAAGTAGGCGGACGGCACCCCGGCACCCCGGCGGTCCGGCACTCCGGCGGTCGCTCCGCTGGTCGATCGCGGGCGCTACACGTCCGTCCGGACGTACGTCCGCAGCTCGGTCAGTCGGCCGTCCGCGACGTCGAAGACGTCGACGAACGCGAACAGCTCGTCGCCGTCGGCGTCGAGGAGCCGCCCCCGGACGGCCACGCCGGTAGACTCGGCGGGGGCCGAACCGTCGTCGCCCCCGCCCGGGTCGCGCTCGTAGGTCGCGTCGACGACGTGTTCGGTGTCGGTCAGCGGCCGCTCGTCGCGCATGAACGCGACGAACCGGTCGCGTCCCTCGAGGGTGCGGTCGGGCCGATCGTGGACGAAGGCGGGATCGAGGAGGTCGCCGAGCCGGTCGTACTCTCCGCCGTCGATCGCCGCGTAGTAGCTCCTGGCGAGCCGGGCCGCCCGAGTCGATCGGTTCACGTCGCCAGCTCCGCGAACTCCGCGGCGGAGGTCCGCGTCCCCTTCGCGATGATCACGTCGCCGGCGCGGACGGTCGTGTCGAGGTCGGGACCGACGAGCCACCCCTCCTCCGGGCGGCGGATCGCGAGCACGCTCGTGGCGATCTCGGTCGCGGGAACGCCGGCGGCGATCCGCGTGCCGGCGAGATCGCTCCCGCGTTCGACCCGCGTGCGGGTGATGATCTCGTCGGACTCCTTGACGGCCATCTCGACGACCGGGTGGACGCCGATGTCGCGCAGCACGCCCTCCGTGATCTCGAGTGCCGCGTCGGAGATCTCCTCGGTAGCGACCCCGAGGTGGATGAGCCCCCGGAGCGAGACCGGGTCCTCGGCTTCCTTGGCCGCCCGCAGCGTCCACGCCTCGAACCGCGACTGGAGCGCGTCGACCTCGATCTCCAGGTTGTACACCTCCTCCGCCAGCTCCTCGTTGTCGAAGAGCACGGAGCCGTAGGCCAGATCGACGGCGAGCTCGGAGAGGTTCTTCATCAACACGATCGAGTCGACCGCGCGCTCGAGGTCGTCGATCGCGGGGTCCGGCGCGTCGTCGGGTTCGAACGGCTCGCCCGTCAGCGTCAGGTGTACCTCCGCGACGCCGCTCTCCGGTCCCCGAAGCAGCGTCACGTCGCCGGGTTTCAGCCGGGTCTTCGGACCGGGGTTGAGGATCCAGTCGTCCCCGCGGTGGATGGCGATCACCCGGACGCCCGTCTCGGATTCGAGATCGACGTCCCGCAGCGTTCGGCCGCCGTAGGCCGACTCGTCGGCGACGGTGCCGCGGACGAGCGTCTCGACGCCCTCGGTGAGCGCGCCGCGCATCGCCTCCGGGAGCCCGATCTCCTCGATCACGATCTTCGCGATGTCGCCGGCGGCACCGGACACCCTGTCGGCGGCGGCGACGACGCCGAGAACGGGCGCGAGCGTCTCCGCCTCGCTCGGTTTTCGCGCCGCGAGCATGAGGCTCATCCGGGCGCGCATCTGGAGCACGTCCATCCGGTGTTCGAGTTCGACGACCTCGCGTGCGACCGAGGGGCTGGCGTGAAGCACCGCCGAGTACGACAGGTCGATGAGGAGCTCCGCCGTGTCCTTCATCTCCACGAGGAGCTCCTTGACGCTCGCGGGCTCGTAGGACACCGCCTCCCGCGACCGCCGCCCGTCGAATCGTCCCATACCGGACCGTCTCCGGCTCCGGGCAAAAGGTTTGTTACGCGTCCGAGAGGGCGTCGCCGGCGACGTATCCCCGTTCGCGACCCTCGCCCGCGGACTCGCCGTCGGCGCGGTCGATCGGGGCAGCGAGATCGACGAGCGCGAGCCAGCGGAGGAGCCGGTCGGCGCGGTCGCGCCAGGACCGCTCCCACTCCGCGTCGCGCGCGCGGTCGTGACGCGGGACCGACCCGCGGGTCGCCGAAAAGAGCGTCTCCGCGGTCACCGGCTCCGCCGGCGTCGCCGCGCGCAACAGCGAGAGCGCCTCGGGGACGAACAGCACGCCCTCGCGGAGCCCGCTCCGAACCGACTCCGGCGTCGGCTCCGCGTCGGCGCGGACGAACCCCCGCGGCGTCTCGCGAGCGAGTCCGAGCGTCCGGAGGAACGCGAGCCAGTCGTTCGCGCGCTGGCGGTTCGGGAGGTCGCGGCGGTCGCGCAGGCGCGCACAGCAGTCGTCCGTGCTGCCCGGAACGAGCGGGACCGCCCGCTGGAACGCGGCGAGTTCCGCGAGGTCCGCGGGCGGCTCGGGGACCGGCTTGATACGCATCAGCGGTAGCCGAACGACTCCGCGAGCAGCGCCTCGTCCGTCTCGCCGACCGTGTAGACGGGGCCGTCGACCACGTCGACGGTCACCTGCGCGGGGGCGAACACGCTCTCCGGAACCTCGTAGAAGTCCCAGTCGGCCTCCTCGAACACCTCGAGGAAGGGCGTGCCGTAGTCGTCGCGCACGGTGGAGACGATCTCGCCGAACCGGTCGTCGTCGCGCGCGACCTGGAGGTGGACCTCCCCGCCGTACGCCAACGCGTCGTTCGTCCGCCCCATCGCGCGGTCCTCGTCGCGGGTGACGGGCGCGATCGGCGCGGTTCCGGAGGCGTGGAGCACGTCCGTCGGCTCGTAGCCGATCTCGAGCAGCCGGAAGACGGCGAGCTCGGCCGCGCGCGCCGCGGTCGAGACCGAGCCGGCCGTCGATCCGGTGGCGTACGTCGGGAGGAAGACGCCCTCCGGGTCGACCTCGGCGAGGTCGGCGACGTGCTCGGCGACCTCCTCGTCGGGGAGCGTCGTCGACTCGACCGCGAGGGTGGCGAACTCCGAGGAGTCGTAGTAGCCGACGCGCTCGAACTCCGTCTCCTGGCCCACGAGCGCGCGAGCGGGGCCGGAGCCGAGCCCCTCGAAGCCGCTCTCGAACGCCAGCTCCCAGCCCGCCTTCTGCGAGCACAACAGCGCGACCGCGGGGTGGTCAGTCGACAGCTCGACGTATCCGCGGGGCGCGCCGGCGACCTCGCCCATCCGGGTATTCACGCTCGCCAGGCCGGCGGTCTGGATCTCGGCCAGAAGCAGGCCGGCCTCGACGCCGCCGTTGGCGTCGACGCCGAAGTCGACGACCGTCGCCCCGTTCTCCAACTCGTACCCCGCCACGTCGAGCTCGCCCGCGAAGTCGAGCGCCTCGTCGACGAGCTCGATCGCGGTCCGGTTGATGCTCTCCATACGCCCCCTTTCGCGTCCCCACCTAAGGGGCTTGCCGGTCGCGGCCGCGAGAACGGGGCGAAAACGTCACCGCGGCGGGATCGCCCAGACCCCGCCACACTCCGTCACCGGAATCCCCCCGGACCGCCCGGTCCCGCCGGTCCGGACGGTCGCCGGCTCGGATCGATCGTCACGAACTCGCTTTCGGCGCGCGGGTCGATCTCTTCGCCCTCCTCGTAGCGGACGAACGAGAGGTAGAACGGCTCCCCGCAGCCGGCTACTGGCGGCGACGAGTCGTCGTCGCCGTCATCGCTCGCGGGATCGGTCCCGTCCCCGTGCGGGTCCCAGACGACCCCGTCGCTCTCGCCGCAGACGAACCGGACGCCGTCGGCAGCGTCGCCCTCGAACGGCTCGTCGGGATCGGCGTACGTCCACCCCTCGAAGGGGTACGGCCGCACCGCCTTGTCCGCGAGGTAGCCCTCGCGTTCGATCTCGACGATCGTCTCACAGCGCGGGCAGTGGTACGTGACGGGGTAGCCCATGGGTTCGATACGGGTGCGACGACCATACGCTCGTCGGCGAGGAGGAGGGCGGACGCGACCGCGGCCTCAGTCGTCGGACGCCTCGACCGTCGGCAACTCGGCGCGCGTCGCCCGCGCGAGCGCCGCGATCCCCTCGTCGATCTCCTCGGGGGTGACGTAGCTGAACGAGAGCCGCGCGTACCGGCTCCCCCGGTCGTCGTGGAAGAAGTACGAGCCGGGGAGGTACGTCACGCCCTCCTCGGCCGCGGTCTCGAGCAGCTCCTCGGCGTCGATCCCCTCGGGGAACTCGACCCAGAGGAAGAAGCCGCCCTCCGGTTCGCTCCACTCCACGCCCGCCGGCATCCGCGAGGAGAGCGCGTCGAGCATGTGGTCGCGGCGCTCCCGGTAGCCCGCGCGCAGGTCCTCGAGGTCCGCCTCGAAGTCGGTCGCCTCGCAGTAGCGGGCGATGAGCCCGAGCGTGAACACGTTCTCGCCGCCCGCGTTGATCCGGTCGAGCTCCCGGACGATCGCCTCGTCCGCGACGACCCAGCCCGTTCGGATGCCGGGCGCGATCGTCTTCGAGAAGGTGTCGACCCGGACCACGCGGCCGTTCGTGTCGAGCGACTTGAGCGGCTCCGGCGTCGTGCCGTCGTACCGGAGCTGGCCGTACGGGTCGTCCTCGACGATCAGGAAGTCGTACGTCTCCGCCAGCTCGAGGAGTCGTTCCCGGCGGTCCGCCGACAGCGTCACGCCGGTCGGGTTCTGGAAGTCGGGGACCGTGTACAGGAACTTCGGCAGCGGGTCGCCCGCCTCCTCGCGGGCCGCGAGGTCGTCGGCGAACGCGTCGACGTCGAGGCCCTCCTCGTCCATGGCGTAGCCCTCGACGTCGACGCCGTAGTTGCGGAACAGCCGCAGCGCGCCCATGTAGGTCGGGGCCTCGACGGCGATGGTGTCGTCGGGGTCGAGAAACGTCTGTGCCACCGTGTCGAGCGCGTGCGTCGCGCCGTTCGTCACGTGGACCTCCGCCTCGGTACACTCGATCCCGCGGGCGCGGGTCCGCTCGACCACCGTCTCCGTGATCGCGTCGGCGTAGTCGCCGCCGGCGTACTGGAGCGCGTCCTCGTGGTCGATCTCGAGGAGGGCGTCGACCGCCTCGTTGACCTTCTCGTTCGGCAGCGCGTCGGGGTACGGGAACCCGAACGCGAGCGACACCGCGTTCGGGGCCGTGATCGCCCGCCACGTTCCGTAGGTGGCACCGTCCATCGTCTCTCGGACGGGATCGGCGAAGAGTCGCTCGTACCCGTCGGATCCGTCGCTCTCGCTCATGATAGATCACACGTTCACTCACCGATATAAGCCTGCTGGCGGGGAACGAAACCCCGCAATCCCTTTTAACCGCGGCGTCGACTCTCAGGACATGATCGACGAGACGGTTGCCGAGATCCGGGCGATGCGGACCCACAGCACCTCCGCGGTGGCCGTGAAGGCGACCGAGTCGCTCGCGGAGCTGCTCGACCGCGAGTACGTCACCGTCGACGAGTTCGAGCGCGACCTCGAGCACAACGCGGGCGTGTTGCGCCGGTCGAACCCCTCCCACGCCGCGCTCCACAACGCGATGCGCGAGGTCGAGCGGTCGATCGTCGGCGAGCCGACCACGGTCGAGGGCGCGAAACAGCTCTTAGAGGACGTGATCGACCGCGTCGTCGAGGACGTCGAGACCTCGAAGGCGGCCGCCGCGGCCAACGCGGCGGAGCGGATCGTCGACGGCGACACGCTTCTCGTCCACGACTACTCCACGACCGTCCTCGAGTCCATCGAGACCGCCGCGAGCGACGGCGCGCACCTGACGGTGTACGTGACCGAGGCTCGCCCGCGGACGCTCGGCCGGAAGACGGCGCGCGCGCTCGCCGGGATGGACCGCGTCGACGCCCACATGGTCGTCGACGGCGCGATGGGGTACGCCCTCCGCGACTGCGACCGCGTGCTGCTCGGTATCACGTGTATCACCGGCGGCACCTACTACAACCGCGTCGGCACCTTCCCGCTCGTCGTGACCGCCCGCGAGCTCGGCGTCCCCGTCACCGCGGTCGGTTCCGGCGCGAAGACCATCGAGGAGTTCCGGTTCGAGAACGAGTTCCGCGACGCCGTGGAGGTGATGCGCGAGCCGGTCGAGGACGTCGAGATCGAGAACCCGAGCTACGACGCGACTCCGGTCGGGATGATCGACACCGTGATCACCGACGACGGCGTCAGGGAGTGAGCGCGTCGATCCGGTCGCGGATCCGCCCGATCGTCGCGTCCGAGAGCCCGTGACCCGACCCGGGGTCGATCCGGACGTCGACGGCCGCGCCGCCCGCCTCGAGGAGCCGGCCCGTCTCGCGCACTCGATCGGCCGGGACGTGCGGGTCCGCCTCGCTCGAGTCGAGCGACACCGGCGTTTCGGCGAGCGGGGTGGCGGCGTCGCTCTCGCCGTCGACGCCCGCGACCCGCCGCGTCTCGAGGTCCTCGCCCGGCAGCGCCGCCGAGGCGACGACCGCCCCGCCGAACCGCCGCGGGCGACGACACAGGAACTCCGCGAGGACGCAGCCGCCCTGTGAGACCCCGACGAGGAGCGTCCGCTCCGGAGGGACCCCGACGTCGCCCGCGGCCGCGACCGCGCCGGCGACGCAGTCGACCGCCGAGGAGAGCGCGGGCTCGTTGGCCGCGAGCGGCGCGTCGTGGCCCGCCGGGAACCAGGTCGACCGCCGTGCCGCGGGGGCGAGAAGCGTCACGCCCGGCCGGTAGAACCCGTCCGCCAGCCGGACGATCCCCTCCGCGGTCCCGCCGCGCCCGTGGAGGAGGACGACCGCGACCTCGGCGGCCGCGGCCGGCGCGCCCCCGACGACGAGCCGGGCGTCGGCGTGCGGGCCCTCCACGTCGGGGAGCGTCCGGGTCATGCCGACGACCCTCGGGTCATCGGCGACTCGGCGGCTCGATCCGCGGCAGCTGCCCCTCGATCAGGTCCCGGTCGTCAGCGAACCGGTCCGGGAGGTAGAGGTCGGTCGCGTGGCCGGCCGCGTCGGGGTCGGCGAGGCCCGGTCCCCGCGGGCCGTCCGGGGTCGGGGCCTCCGTCGCGAGCTCCACGAGGAGCCCGCCGGGCCCGCGGACGTACAGCGAGTGGAAGAAGTGCCGATCCTTCACGCGGGAGACCTCGTATCCGCGCTCGCGGAACAGGTCGTGCCAGTCGAGGAGCGCCTCGCGGTCCGGCATCCGCACCGCGACGTGGTGGAGCGTTCCGGGACCCTCGCGGAGGTAGGGCGCGTCCCGGACGAGGAGGTCGACGGCGGTCGCCCGCTCGCCCGGGGCGCGGTACCGGATCCGGTCGCCCGCGGCGGCTTCGTCTCCCGTCTCAGCCTCGTACTCGAAGCCGAGCGTCTCGAGGACGCTCGCGGCACCGTACGGGTCCGTCGGCGTCGCCGTCGCGCCGTACAGCCCCCGGATCGCGGCCCGCTCGGGGACCGGTCCCCCGGTCCACGGGTCGGAGGGGTCGTCGCCCTCGCCCCACGGCGCGGAGGGGTCGTCGGTCGCGACGAGTTCGACCGCGGTCCCCGCGGGGTCGGAGAGACGGAGTCCGCGGTCGCCGAAGCGCTCGCCGGGGCGGAGCCGGTCCGCGTCGACCCCGCGCTCCGCCAGGCGGTCGCGCCAGTAGTCGAGCGAGCCGGGCGGGACGGCGAGCGAGACCGACTCGTATCCCGGCTTGCCGGGTCGCCCCGGCGCGCCCGCCGGGTCGGGAAAGACCGTGAGGACCGAGCCGGGACGGCCGTCGCCGGTCCCGAAGTAGAGGTGGTGTTGGAGGCGGTCCTCGTAGTTCACCGTCGTCCGGAGCAGCCGGAGTCCGAGCGTCCCCGCGTAGAAGTCGACGCTGGCCTGGGCGTCGCCGACGATCCCCGTCACGTGGTGGACGCCGGGCGTCTGGGTTGTCACGCTCGACGGTTCGGCGCGGGGGATCAAATCGGTGTCGCCCGCCGTTCACCGGTGTCGCCGTCGCTCACACGCCGCGGCCGTGTGAAGGCGCGGACGGTTCGACCCCGCCGGAGGTCCGATGTTCGCGGCGTGACACCTGCCAAAACGGTTTTGAATGTGCGATGTGTTAACGAAATTATGAGCGTGAATCGGGGCGGCGACGTCGCCTTCCGGATCCCGAGCGAGCCCGCCCTGGAACCCGAGTGTACGAGCCTCTCGTGTGAGCTGTCGGCGGCGGCGACCGAGCCCGGCGTCGTCACCGCCGTCGCGATCGCGGGCCTGCTCGCGCTCGTCGCGTTCGCGTACGTCCGCGACGCGGAGACGGTCTGTCGTCGCGAGCGCCGCCGCGTCACGGACGAACACGACGCCTTCGAGGAGTTCGCCGACCGGATCGCGGCGCTCGACCCGTGTCCCGCGGAGGCGACGCAGCCGTCCGCGGCCGCCGCCAGCCGGCTGGTCGGCGCGCGTCCGGGGGGCGGCGGTGCGGTCGGCGACGTCCGCCTCAGGCGCGTCCTCGACACCTACCGGGACACCGTGATGTCGCTGCCCCACTACACCGAGGAGTACGACGAGAGCGTCGGCGAGAGCCTCGCGGCCGAGTTGGGGCCCGACACGGCCGTGTCGCTGGCGTCGAACGGGACGCTCTCGCCGGGGTTACAGTCGGCGCTCGTCGACCGGAGCCGGCGGGCGGCGGCCGCGAGGCGGTCGCTCGCGGACGCCATCGACGTCGAACTCGACGCGCTCGACGACGCCGGTGCGACCGCGGAGCGGATCGACCGTCGTCGCGTCCGGCTGAACCAGCACCTCGACGGGATCCCGCATGGGAGGCGAGCCGACGCCGCGATCGATGTCTGGGAACGGCTCGACGACCTCGAGTCGGAGTGTGACGCCGCCGCCGCCGACCGACAGTCGACGCTGCGGAACCCGCCGATGTCGCCGGAGCAGGTCGCCGGCGGCGTCGAGACCGGGTTCTACGAGTACCTCTACGTGCCGATGGACGGTCCCGACCATCCGGTGTTGGCGTCGATCGCGACGCTCGTCGACCGGATCCGGGAGGACCGCGACCGCGTCGCGCGCCGGATCGCGGACGGCGTCTGATCGGCCGGCCGGGCGACGTGGCGGACGCGGTCGGGGGACCGCCGCGGTCGACGGGAACGGGGAGGCCGGCGATCCGCGGATCGCACCCGCTCACCGCCCCAGCCGCGCCCACGCGAGGTCGGCGGCGACCCCGAGGAGGAAGGCGACGCCGAGGTTCGTGACCAGCGCGAGGGCGCCGATGCCGACCGAGAGCGGGAGGTTCGAGGACTCCTCGACGGCGCGACCGAGCGAGACGGCGACGACCGCGAGCACCGCGCCGACCATCGAGATCGGGAACGCCGCGAGCAGCGCCGGCGTGGCGACGAGCGCGGCCCCGAGGTAGCCGACGCCGATCAGGACGTTCGCGCCCCCTGTCCGCGCGCCGAAGGCGTGTTTGCCCGCGACGCCGTCACACCCGTGACACATCGGGATCGCGCCCATCGGGACGGCGAGCAGGTTCGTCAGGCCCATGCTCGTCGAGAGGTCGTCCGCGGACACCTCGGCGTCGAACCGGTCTGCGAAGAGCAGCGAGGTCGCGAGCGCGGCGTTGCCGACCGTCATCGCCAGCTGCGCGAACGCGCCCTCCGCCGCGTTCCAACCGACCGCGGACGCGAGGTCCGGAACCGGGGGCGCGCCGGGGAGCGTCGGGGTCGGCACGCCGGCGGTCCACGCCGCGATCGCGACGCAGGCCGCGACGACGGCGAGTCCGCCGGATTCGCGGCGGCCGGCGGCGACGGCGAGCCCCGCGATCGCGAGCCCCGCGGCCCCGAAAAGCGGGTCCTCGAGCCCGATCCGGACGCCCGTCTCGAGGAGGATCAGCCCGACGGCGAACTGGATCCCGCGGATGACCGGGTCGCCGATCCAGCGCTCCACGGCCGCGAGCGTCCCCGAGAGCCCGATCGCGAGCAGGACGACGGCCAGCGCGAGCCCGGCGAGCGCCAGCTCGGCGTAGGTGAGCGCGCCGGCGATCGCGAGCGCCGCGAGCGCCTTCATCGGTTCCACCGAGACCGGGAGGCCGTAGGCGACCCCCCAGACGACCTGGAAGACGCCGAAGCCGACGAGCACGTGCGGGAGCGACACGTCCGTCAACAGCGCCATCGCGACGATCAACGGGATCACCGTAACCGAATCCCCTATCGCGCCGGTGAGCTCCCCGCGACCAAATTCGAGCCGCGATCGGGTCGCCCCGTCGCCGAAATACCCCATTCATACCGACTGAACCGGTATACAGACTTGAGGCTTGTCGGTAACCGTCTCGCGTCACGATCGATCAGAGGGAAACCGAATGTGATTTCTCGGTCGTTCGCGCGATTACGCCGAGCGTGACCGATCCGTCCCCTCCGTCGCCCGCTCTACGCTCCGATACCGGTCGCGAAGCCCGAAGGCGAGAGCGCCGAGCCCGACCAGCAGCGCGAGGAGCTCGACGATTCCGCCGACGAGGAGGACCGCTCCGAGAACCGCGAACCCGAGGAGCCCGGCGACGAGCGCGATCCACCGGTTCTCGCCGCCCAGCCGTCCCAGGATCCACGACCCCACCGCGTACCGGCCGTACACGGTCCCGATCCAGATCGCGGCGACGTAGGCGGCGACCCCCAAGAGCGCGAGCGGGATCCCGACGATCGTGACCGTCACGAGGAGGAGCGCGAGCGGGACGCCGACGAGCGCCAGGAGCCCGACGCCGCCGCTCGCGAGCGGGTCGGTCTCGACGCGGGCCGCCACGTCGCGGGAAAACCGGGGGAACGCGAGGAGCAGCACCGCGCCGAGGACGAGGTTGGCCGCGAGGGCGTAGGCGGTGCCGAACCACGAGGGGACGATGTCCATGCCGAACCCGACGCCGGTGTCGCCCCGGAGGCTCATATCCTCGACGACGCCGCCCGCGACGCTCGCGTCGGGGCTCCGCGTGAACTCCTCGGCGTCGTACCGGAACTCCCCGCCGACATCGGCGTTCGGCCCGACGACGACCGAGTCGCCGGCCGCGCGGACGTCGCCGCCGACCGCGCCGTCGACGACGATCGACCCCGCGCCGACGTCGATCGACCCGTCGACGCGTCCGCTGTCGGTCAGTTCGAAGGAGCCGACGCCGGCCTGGACGTCGCCCGCGACCGTACCGTCGACGGTCAGCGTGCCGGCGGCGGCGTCGACGTTCCCCTCGACGCGGCCGGTCTCGGCGATCCGGATCGATCCGGCGGCACCCGAGAGGTCGCCGGCGACGGTCCCGCGGACGACGACCGTCCCGGCGACGCCCTCGATCCCGTCGACCGTCTCCCCTTCGTCGACGACGATCGATCCGGACGCGCCCGCGACCGACTGGGCCACGGCGCCTCCCGTCGCGAGCGGGATCAGGAGCCCGACGACCAGGAGGGCGACGACGATTCGGCGACCGTAGCGGCGAAACGGAGGGGCCATACGCGACGCGTCACGTGGAGATGAACTATAATTTCCGATCTGATATGTGTCGGCGATCAGAACGGCCACCAGGACCGGTCGGTCACGCTCCGCCGGAGCCGATCGGCGATCCCCGCGTCGCTCTCGCCGTCCGAGGTCCCGGGCTCGCCGAGCGCCCACTCGGCCTTTTCGGCCGCCTCGCGGACCGTGCGATACTCCCAGCCGACGGTGTCGGCGAGCCGCCGGTCCGCCGGGCCGGTCCCGACGAACACGTGCCGCGGGGTCGCCGTCGCCTCGCCGATGTCGGCAAGCGTCCCCCACTTGTCCCAGTCGCGGAGCGCGTAGTCGTTCTCGAGACCGTGCCGGTCGAGGAACTCCCGGACCGCCTCCACGTCGTTGGCGACGACCCCGACGTGCGCGCTCCACCGGCGCGCGTCCGCGAACGCGGCGGCGGGGTCGGCGAGCGACCTGGCGGCCGAGAGCGTGAAGACGAGCGTCAACTCGCCCTCCGAGTCGTCGGCGTTGCGTACGACCGTCACGGTCCTATCCGGATCGGACCGGCAGCTCCACGCACGTCGGGTGTTCGGCCCCGTGGTGGATCGTGTTCATCGCGGTCCGGTACTCGCGGTCGCCGTAGAGGTCGCCGCCCGTGTTGTGGTTGACGTCGTACCGCGGGTAGTTCGACGAGGAGACGTCGAGCCGGATCCGGTGGCCCGGCTCGAACACGTTCGCGGTGGGGTATAACTCCAGCTCGAACTCGTACACCTCGCCCGGCTCGAGGAGGTCCGGCTCCCTCCGGTAGTTCCGGTAGCGTCCCCGGCAGATCGAGTCGGTGAGGTTGAGCGCGAAGCCGGAGGGGAACGCCTCGCTCGCCGGGTACTCGTCGATCAGCTTCGCGGTGAAGTCGGTGTCCGGGCCGTCGGTCGACGCGTGGAGGCGGACCCGGATCGGCCCCGCGACCTCGACGGCCTCCTCGAGCGGCGGCGTCCGGAAGACCACGACGTCGTTCCGCTCCTCCAGCGGGCCGTAGGCGGGTCGGCCCCGAACGTCTCCGGGCGCGTCCGCTGGTCGTAGCCGCCGCGGCCCGTGATGCTCACCGTCGGCCGGTCCGCGAGCGGGAGGTCCTCGATCCGCTCCTCGCGGGGCTCGAAGGTGTAGTAAGACGAGCAGTTCCCGCCGAGCGTCGGCACCGGGTCCCGCGGGTCGAACTCGTAGGTCGTCGACGCGCCCGCGGCGTCGGGCGGGTCGGTCGCGAGCGTGCCGTCGCCGTGCGCGTAGTAGGCGGTGACGTCGGCGTCCGGCAGCGGCCAGTCGCTCCCCGCCTTCCACTCGCCGCCGTGGCGGAGCTTCCCGTCCCCGGTCGCGGTGCCGTCGCCGGCACCCATCCGGAAGTACTGAACTCGGGGCTCGTCCCACGTGTCCCGCCCCTTGAGGTAGCGGTCGAAGAAGCGCAGCTTCGTCTCGAGGTAGTCGCGTTTCATCGCGTCGCCGAAGGCGGTCTCGCCCGAGTACGGCTTCGTCCACGTCGACTGGCCGCCGTGGGTCCACGCACCCATGAGGAGGAAGTGGTCGCTCGCCTTGCGGTCCGAGAGCGCCTCGAAGTTGTCGCAGGTCGCCTTCGCGTAGGAGTCGTACCACGAGCCGGCGTAGACGGTCGGCACGTCGGCGCTCTCCTCGTAGTGCGCCTCGAAGTTGATGCTCGGGTCCTCCCAGAACTCGTCGTCGCCGGGCGTCCGCGCGAAGTCGAAGACGTACTCCTCGTAGTTCGGGAGGTGTGAGAGGGGCGACTGGCCGGGGCACACCGGCTCGTTCGCGAGCATGTCGCGCGTGTCGACGTCGGCGATCCGCCGGCGGAGGTCCTCGTCCTCGAGGACGCGCTTCGCGAAGCCGCCGCCGATCGTCAACGACCACGTGAGCCACCGCAACTCGAGGGCTCCGTGGTGACGCAGCGTCGCCTTCCACGCGTTCGCCGCGCCCTGGTTGACGAACATCGCCGCCAGCCCCCGCGGCCGCTGGGTCGCCAGCGCGTTCTGGACCCACGCCATGTAGGAGGTGCCCATCGTCCCGACCTGGCCGTCGCAGTACGGGCGGTCGGCCAGCCACTCGACCGTGTCCGCGCCGTCCTCGGCCTCGTTGACGAGGAGGTAGAACTCGCCGTCGCTCGCGTACCGGCCGCGCACGTCCTGGAGCGCGACCACGTAGCCGCGCTCGGCGTACCAGTTCCCCGCCTGCTCGACGCGCTCGCGGGCGCGCTTGTCGTACGGCGTGCGGACGAGCAGCGCCGGCTTCGGATCGTCGATCGGCTCGCCCGTCTCCGGGTCGGCCGGGCGATACACGTCGGTCGCGAGCGCGACGCCGTCGCGCGTCTCCACCGTCACGTCGTGACGCACCGCGACTCCGTACTCGGGTGGTGATACCATACGTCACGCTCTCGGACGAGGATCTTGAACCTTGCCCCGACGCGACCGCGAGAGATTTATGGCGTCCTCCCCACAAACCCGACACGGTGGCCGTGACGACGTGTTACCCCCACCGAGCCCCTTGTGACGACGGGTTTCCACCGAGCCACCACCTTCCGACCGCCGAGAGCCACGGCGGCACCCGCCAGTACCGCCGGCGACGCCCGTTTTTAAGCCGCCGCGGACCGACCGGATCGACATGGAACTGGAGCTGCGGTTCTTCGCGACGTTTCGGGAGGCCGCCGGGGGGAAGACCGTCGTCCGCGAGTTCGAGGACGGCTCCGACGTCGGGGACGTGCTTCGCGCCCTGGAGGCGGAGTACGACGGGATGGACGGCCGGCTGATCATCGACGGCGAGTTGGCCCCCCAGATCAACGTGTTGAAGAACGGTCGCGAGGTGTTACACCTCCGGGGGCTCGACACCGATCTCGCCGACGGCGACCGCCTCTCCGTCTTCCCGCCCGTCGCCGGCGGGACGACGGACGCGGGGAGCGGGGCCGCCGACGCTGCCGACGCGGGGGGCGGGCCCGCCGACAGAAACGAGGACGGCGGCGGTGGCGACGTGGTCGACTCCGACGAACCCGCGACCGACCCGCCCGCCGAACCCGGATGGGTCCGCCGCGAGGTCGCCTACCGGGGTATCTCGCGACGGCTCGCCGCTCACTACCTCCGGAACCTGGGCGGCGACCTCGTCGGGACCGACGATCCCGCGGAGGCGACCCGCGTCGACGGCGACGGCTGGCGGGCGAGCCTCGCCGCGGCGGAGGTGACCGCGGCCGCGTCGATCACGCTCACCGAGGTGACCGTGTCGTTCGCGGGCGAGGAGGCGGTCCTCGAGGAGCTCCTCCCGAGGTTCAAACGGAAGGCGATGCGCGCGGGGGGCTGATGGGCGCGGGATCCGACGGGGAGGGAGCGGCCAGCCACCCGATCGACGGGACCGCGCTCCTGAAGACCGCGGCGCTCGCGAGCGTCCCGGCCGACCGGCTCCCGGCGCTTCTCGCCTGCGTTCAGGCCGACCTCGCCCCGCGACTCGACGAGTACCGCCGCCGGTACGAGCGGATCGAGGCCGCGCCGGACCGGGAGACGTTCCTCGTCGAGCCCGACCACTGGGAGGCGATCGGGAGGCGGCTCGACCTCGCCGACCGCGAGCGCGACGCGGTCGCCCGCGCACACGAGACCGCGGTCGAGCGCTGGGGGTCGACCACCGGCCGCCGCGGGGAGTTCGAGACCGCCCTCGAGATCCGGTCGGCGGTCGTGATCGGCGTCGACGCGAGCGGGGAGTGAGACCGCCCGTACCGACGGACCTTTCTCGGTCGCGAGAGAGGAACCCGCATGCGACTCGCCCGCCTGCTGACGCCCGAGGGACCGGTCGCCGGCCGATACGAGGACGGAGCCGTCGTCGCCGACGACGGCCGGTACGAGGTCGGCCGCGACGGACGCCTCCTCCCGCCGTGCGAGCCCAGCGCGCTCTACTGCGTCGGCCGCAACTACGCGGAGACGCTGGAACAGATGGAGTACGAGCGGCCGGAGGAGCCGGACTTCTTCATCAAGCCGCCGACGAGCCTCCTCGCACACGGGCAGCCGGTCCGGTACCCCGAGTGGACCGACGAGCTGACGTACGCCGGCGAGCTCGTGGCCGTGATCGACGAGCGCTGTCGCGACCTCGCGCCCGGGGACGTGCCCGACGCGGTCCGCGGCTACACGGTCATGAACGACCTCGACGCGCTCGATCAGGGGGACGGACCGCGCGGAAGGCGTTCGACGGCTCCGGCCCGCTCGGACCCTGGATCGAGACCGACGTCGACCCCGCGGGGGTGGAGATGTCGACGACGGTCGGCGGCGAGCGCCGGCAGGAGGCGAACACGGACCTCATGCTGTTTTCGCCCGACGAGGTCGTCTCGTTCCTCTCCCGGCGGTTCACCCTCAGGCCGGGCGACTGCGTCGCGTTCGGAAGCCCCGCGAACCCCGGACTCGTCGAGCCGGGCGAGCGCGTGGAGATCACCTACGAGGGCGTCGGGACGCTCTCGAACCGGGTCGTGGCGGGAGACGGAGAGTAGCGGCTCACTCCGATCCCGGGGTCCGCATCGGCTGGCGCTCGCCGTAGGTGAGCGTCCGCCAGAGCCACTCGACGGGGCCGAACCGGTACCGCCGGAGCCACAGCACCGACAGCGGCACCTGTATCGCCCAGAAGGCGACGACCATCCCCAGCGCCTCGATCCGGCTCACCGAGCCGAACAGCCCGAGCCCGTGGCCGTAGAAGACGGTGGTCGCGACGACCGTCTGGAGCAGATAGTTCGTGAACGCGGTCCGGCCGACGGCCGCGAACGCGTGGGTCGCGGGGCCGTCCGGCCGCCACCGGGCGTAGAGTGTGACGAGCCCGACGTAGCCGCCGGCGACGAGGAGGCTCCCGACGTAGTTGAACTGCCGCCAGAACAGCGCCGCGCCCGCGCTCCAGTCGTTGGCCTCGACGTACCAGACGCCCGCGAGGACGACGCCGACGCCGACGAGCCCGCCCGCGACGAGCCGCCGGTAGAACGCCGAGGAGCGCTCGCCGGTGAACACGCCCCACTTGTACAGCGCCATCCCGAGCAGGACGGTCCCGCCGACGCGCCAGAACGTCCCGCCGAGGAAGCCGACGGTCTGGCGCTCGAAGGCGGTGGGAACGCGGTGATCGAGCTGGGCGATCCAGCCGCTCCGGTAGGTCTCGACCTCCGCGCGGAGGATCGATTCCGCCGGTTGCCACTGGCTCGCGATCGCCTCGCCGCCGACGGTGAGGCCCGCGAACACCTCCAACAGGGGCGTGACGAGGAGGAAGACGGCCGCCAGCCCGGCGAGCGCCCGCGGCTCCCAGTCGTGTGCGAAGACGAGCGCCAGCCCGCAGAAGCCGTAGGCGACGAGGATGTCGCCGTACCAGAGCAGGTACGCGTGCGCCAGCCCGATGACGATCAGCCAGATCGTCCGCCGGTAGTGGAGCTTCATCGCCGGTTGGCCCTTCCGCTCCTTGCTCTCGATGAAGAGGACGATCCCCGCCCCGAACAGCGCCGAGAAGATCGTGATGAACTTCTGTTCGGCGAGGACGTGCCCGACGAGCCACGCCCAGTAGTTCACGCCGGAGAAGTCGCCGAAGACGGTGGGGTTGAGGAGCGTCGTCTCGGGCATCGAGAACACCCGGACGTTGATCACGAGGATGCCGAGGACGGCCACGCCGCGGAGCGCGTCGAGGCTGACGATGCGTTCGGAGGGCGGGGTGGGTCCGGGCGAATCGCTCACGATACGCGAGTCCACGGACTACAGCGACGAATAGGTTCGTGATCCGGAGCGAAACGGGACCGTGATCCGGCCGGAGGCCGAACCCGCTCTGCGGTCTACTCCAACCGGACCGCGCGGCCGGTCTCCGAGGAGCGGTAGAGCGCGTCGATCACGCGCTGGACGGCCAACCCCTCCTCGACGGTGTTGATCGCGGGGGGCTCGCCCGCCGCGACGGCCTCGAGGAAGACGTCCTGTTCGGCCCCGTGGCTGTTGTCGTCGCGGGTCTCTATCTCCGTGTCCGAGAGGTGGTGGCCGCCGCCGACGCTCGCCTCGTGGAGCGTGAGCTCGTCGCGGCCGCGGTCGAACGTCGCGCCCGCCTCCGTGCCCCGGATCACGAACTCGTCGGTCGCCGGGCGGTTCGTCGCCCACGCGACCTCCAGCGAGACCGTGCTGCCGTCGGCCCCCCGGATGAACGCCGAGGCGGAGTCGTCGACGTCGAACCCCTCCGGGCCCTCGTCCTCGCCCCACGTGTCGATGTAGGCGTAGTCCTCGCGGCCGCCGAACTCCGAGCGCGTCTCGCCGCTGACCTCGACGATCTCGGGGTGATCGAGGAAGTACAGCGCCAGGTCGATGGCGTGGACGCCGATGTCGATGAGCGCCCCCCCGCCGGCGACCGCCTTCGAGGTGAACCAGGAGCCGCGGCCGGGAACGCCGCGACGCCGGACGTAGTTCGCCTCGACGTGGTTCGTCTCGCCGAACCGCCCCTCGTCCTGGTAGTGTTTGATGACCCGGACCGGGTGGCGGAAGCGGTTGTTGAACCCGACCATACAGAACCCCTCCGCGTCGGCCGCCGCGTCGGCGATGCGCTCCGCGCTCTCGAGGGTGTGTGCCAGCGGCTTCTCCAAGAGCACGTCGAGGCCCGCCGCCAGCGCCTCCGTCGCGTACTCCTCGTGGAACCGGTTCGGCGTGGTGATCAGGACGGCCTCGCAGTCGTCGTAGAGGGCCTCGGCCTCCTCGTAGGCGTGGAGGCCGAACTCCTCGTGAAAGCGGCTTCGCGCGTCGGCGTCGATGTCCATGCCGCCGACGAGGTTCGCACCCCGCTCGAGGAACTGTCTCGCGTGGTGGGTGCCGATCCCGCCGAGGCCGACGATCCCGACGGGGACGTCGTTGGCGCTGGTCATGTCCCGGAATTCACAACGGGTGTTGTTAAGACTCACGCTCCGCGCGAAATGAGGGCCTCACCGCCGCTCGATGGACCGTCCCGTCGCTCGCGGTTTCGAGGGGCTACCGCTCTCGAGTCATCCACTCGCTGGCCTGCGGCTCGTCCGGGTCGGTGACGACCTCGACGAGCGCCGGCCCGTCGTGAGCGCGCGCGTCGTCGACGGCGTCGCCGACGGCGTCGAGGTCGCTCACGCGCTCGGCGCGCACGCCCATGCCGGCGGCGATCGACGCGATGTCGAGCCCGGTGTCGACCCAGCCGTACGCCTGTGCGGGGAAGTCATAGGTCCGCTCGGCCTCCTCGCTGATGATCGCGTAGTCGTCGTTGTTCAACGCGACCACGGTGACGTCGATGTCCTCGGACGCCAGCGTGTGGAGCTCGTGAACGCACATCATGAGCCCCCCGTCGCCGGTCAACGCGACCACGTCGTCGTCGGGGTTCGCGAGCTTCGCGCCCATCGCCGACGGGAGCCCGGTGCCCATCGTCGCCCACGAGCCGGGGTTGACGTACGACTCGGGGCCGGCCGCCGGGAAGGAGACCAGCGTCCACAGCCGGAACCCGCCCGCGTCGGCGGTCACGACCGTCTCCTCGGGGAGCACCTCGCGGACCTCGCGGAGCACCTCGACCGACCGGAGCGGGGCGTCGGCGTCGCGGGCGGCCGCGACCGCGTCGAACCGGCCGCGGTCCGCCTCGCGGACCGCCGCCGCGCGGGCCGCGCCCGACGTCCCGGAGTCCCCGGACTCGGCGGGCTCAAGCCGGTCGGCGAGCGCCCCGAGGAACCGGTCCGCGTCGGCGACGACGCCGAGGTCGGCCTCGTAGCCGAATCCGATGTCGTCGCCGTCGAGCGTGACGTGGACGAGGGACTCAGGCATCGGCACCGACCACTTGCCGGTCGAGACCGCGTCGAGGTCCGAGCCGACGACGAGCCCCGCGTCGGCCTCGGCGAGCAGGTCGCGAAGCTCCGTGCTCGTGCCGCCACAGAGCACGCCCGCCGAGAGCGGGTGCGTCTCCGGGAGCACGCCCTTCCCCTTGTAGGTCCCGACGACCGGCGCGTCGAGCGCCTCCGCGACCGCCCGTAGTCGATCCGTCGCGCCGGCGCGGCGGACCCCGCCGCCCGCGATCACCACCGGCGCGTCGGCGTCGCCGAGGCGGTCCGCGGCCGCCGCGACCACCGACGCCGAGGGCGCGGGGGGCTCCGCCGGCTCGACCTCCGGCGGCGTCGCCTGCGGCGTCCGGCTCGCGAGGACGTCCTTCGGGATCCCGACCCGCACCGGTCCCTGCGGGGCCTCGCGGGCGACCCGGATCGCGTCGGCGACGGCCGCGACCGCGCCCGCCGGCGACTCGACGAGGACGTTCTCCTTCACCACCGTGTCGTACGTCTCCGGGGGCGTCTCGTGGATCCCGTCGCCGCCGCGCACGTCGCGTTCGGTCTCGACGGCGAGGTGGAGCAGCGGGACGTTGTCGTTTTTGGCGTTCTTCAGCCCGTTCATCGCGTTCATGTCGCCCGGCCCGGGCACGACCACGGTCGCGGCCATCGTCCCCGGCTCGGCCGTCTCCGCGTACCCCCACGCCTGGTGGGTGACCGCGGTCTCGTGTCGCGCCACGACGAACCGCGCGTCGCGGTCGGCGAATCCTCGATTGAGCGGGAGCGTCTGCTTGCCGGGGATGCCGAACGCCGTGTCGATCCCGCGGTCGAGCAGGCAGTCCACGACCGCCTCGCCGACCGTTTTCTCGGAGCCGTCTGTCGAGTCCATACGACGACGTCACCCGGTCGGGAATTGAAAGCTTCGCTGTGTCCGCTCACTCCGCGACCGTTGTGTCCGCTCACTCCGCGACGTTCGTCTCGCGCACCCGGACGCCCTTGCGCGCGAGGTGACGCATCTGCCGCTGTGCGAACTCCTCCTCGCTCGTCCCGCGGGTCGCGAGCACGTACACGAGCGCCGACCCCGCGGGCCGCATCGTCCGCCCGGCGCGCTGTGAGCCCTGACGACGGGAGCCGCCGAGCCCGCTCGCGACGACCGCCAGCTCCGCGTTCGGGAGGTCGATCCCCTCGTCGCCGACCCGCGAGACGACGAGGGCGTCGAGGTCGTCGTCCTCCTCGCGGAACCGCCGGAACAGCTCGGCGCGGTCGCGGTGCGGCGTCTCCCCGCTGACGAAGGGCGCGCCGATCGCGTCGGCGATCGCCTCGCCGTGGTCGAGGTACTCGACGAACACGAGCGCCTTCTTCCCGCGGTGGGCCGCGAGCAGGTAGCGGACCTCCGCGACCTTCGCGGGGTTCTCGGCGGCGAGCCGGCGGCGTTCCCGCCCGTCGGCGCTGGCGTACTCGTTTCTGGCCCGCTCCTCGCGCCACGGGACGTACCGGATCTCGACTTCCGGCTCCTGGACGAACCCCGCCTCGAACAGCGCGTCCCAGTCCGCCCCGATCGGCTGGCCGATCAGGGTGTAGATCTCCTCCTCGCTCCCCGTCTCGCGGACCGGCGTCGCCGACAGCCCGAGCCGGTGTTTGCTCTGGAGCTCGGCGGTTCGAGAGTAGACGGGCGCGGTGACGTGGTGCGCCTCGTCGAAGCAGATCAGCCCCCACTCGCGGGAGTCGAACAGGGATCGGTGGCGATCCATCCCCGCGATCTGGTAGGTCGCGATCGTGACCGGCCGGATCTCCTTCGTCCCGCCGTGGTACAGCCCCACGTCGGCGGGGTCGACCGTCGAGTGCGCCAGCAGCTCCTCGCGCCACTGCTCGGCGAGCTCGCGGGAGGGGACCAAGATCAGCGTCTCGCCGCCGACGGCCGCGATCGTCGCGATGGCGGCGACCGTCTTGCCCGACCCGGGCGGGCCGACGTACACCCCCGAGCGCGACTCGAGGAAGGTCTCGACCCACGTCTCCTGGTAGTCGCGGAGGTCGGTCGTGAGGTCGATCTCGACGGGATCGCCCGTCTCCAGGTCGCGGTCGTCCTCGACGGGGTAGCCCGCGTCGTACAGCGCGCGTTTGACGCCCGCGACGGCGTCCTCGTTCACCCACGCCTCCGTCTCGGAGATGGGCGCGCGGAGCTGGCCGTCCTCGAGGTGGCTCTCGGCGACGTTGCCAAGGAGGCTCTCGTTGGCCGCCTCGAGGACGACGTAGCCGTCCTCGTGGGTGTACAGCCGGAAACGGTGTGCGCGCCGCCACTGGTCGCGGATCCACTCCTCGAGGTGGTCGGCGCGTCGCGGGAGGACGGCGCGCAGGCTCGCGATCAGCGCGTCCGCGTCCGCGAACGGCGCGGCCCACACGTCCTCCTGGCGGATCCGGTAGAGGTAGCCCCGCGTGCCGGGCTCGGTCCCCGTGGTGTCGACGAGGTAGGCGAACTGCGAGAGCCGCGCCCGCGTGAACTGCGTCGGCCGGTCGACGACGATCTCCCGGCGGCTCGGGAAGGCGACCACGCGCTCGCGGGACGCCAACGCACCCCAGTCGCTCGGGTAGAAGACGACGGGGTCGCTCTCGACGTCGAGCCGGTCCACGTCCCCGCGATCGACGAGGTCGGCGAGCGCGTCGCGGGCGGCGGCCTGCGTCGTGCCCAGCCGACGCGCGACCTCGCTGGCGGTCGCGACGGGGCGCTCCTCGGCCTCGAGCGCCTCGTGAAAGCGGTCGAGCGGGACGTCGGTCGGGCCGTCGTCGGGAGCGGTGGAGTCGTCGGAGACGGGTTCGGTCTCGACCGCGGAGTCGTCGTCGCCGGCGGCGGGGTCGCCGGTGTCGTCGGTCATCACTCCCGGTTCGACCGCGACGCGGAAATGGGTAGCGTCCGCGCTCGACCGGGACGGAAACCCGCCGGGCTCCGTGACCGGCTGCCGACTCCTACCGCCCGGCCGACGGACCGCGACAGCGCCGCGAGGTGATCGCCTCCTTCGACCGGAACCGACAGCCGCACTCGACGCAGCGGACGAACGGCTCGCCGGGGTCGGTCTCCAGCCGGTGACCGCCGACGACGAACGGTCGGGTGACCGCACGCGGCCGGATTCGGTCGGGGATCGTGGTCTCCGGCGTCTCGCTCAACGCGGCCCGGAGGCCGATGGTGTCGACGTCGACCGGGTCGAACCGGCCCGCCTCCAGCGCCGCCTCGCGGTCCGCGACCTCGGTCCAGCCGGTGACGACGACCGGGGAGTCGGTCTCGGTGTCGCTCACGACGACGACGAACCGGATCCCGCCGTCGACGAGCGCGAACCGCCACCCGTCGGTCCGGTTCCAGCGCAGCTGTCCCCGCCGGATCGCCTCGGTCACGGTCCGCGTGGAGACGTACCGGCCGGGCTGTTCGAGCCGCTCGTGGAAGTGGTTCGTGAGCGCGTACAAACCGGGGTCGCGGAGGGGAGGGTCCTCCGGAGTTCGGCTCCGCGGGGGGACCGACCGCCCGCGGTCGGGGCCGGGCGGCCGGCCTCTGGGGGCGGTCGATCGCCCTCGAGCCGCCGCGGTGTCGGGCGATCCGGGTCGCGCGGTCGACGCGCGGCGTCCGTCGGCCTCGGGTGACGCCGCGTGCGGTGCGGTCCGACGCTCCGTCGATCCGGGACGGGGGACCTCCTCGGCCCCCGACCCGCCCTGTCGGGATGCCACTGCGTGTGGATATAGAGCGTCCCCTTAAGTGTGTTACGGCGACCCACGATCGCGGGGAACGGACGGGAGACGAAGGGGAGTCGGGCGGCCGCCGCTCGTACCCGGACTCGAGACCGGGTGCTCACTCGTGGCCGGAGACGCGAACCGGCTCGTCGAGCATCCAGTCGTGGCCGCTCCCGAAGCTCATACAGCCGAGACAGAGGCGGCTCACGGTCGTCCCCGTGTTCCCGAGCGTGGTGTACTCCATACGCACGGTCCCCTCGCCCGCGGCATAAGTCCCGTGGCGGGTCGTCACCGCCGGATCCGGGCCGGGATCGCCGGGCCACCGCGGCGTACCCTTTATACGACCGGCCGCGTTACCGTCGCGTATGCCCCAGTGTGAAATGTGTGGTTCCGAGCAGACCTCCCTGACGACGACGAAGGTCGAAGGCGCGGAGTTGGAGCTCTGCAGCTCCTGTACGGACTTCGGCACGGAGGTCCGCGAGGAGCCGAGCGGCTCGACGGGGAGCAAGTACTCGACGAGCTCCAGCTCGGGAACGCCCTCCTCGTCCTCCTCGAGCGGTTCCGGCGGGTCTAGCGGGTCCGGCGGCTCGCGGCGTCGCCGCGACATGTTCGACGACATGGAGGAGATCGCCACCGACTACGACGACCGGATCCGCAACGCTCGGGAGGCGAAGGGGTTGAGCCAGGAGGAGCTGGCGGACGACCTCAACGAGAAGGCGAGCCTGATCCGGAAGCTCGAGCGCGGCGACACCCTCCCCACCGACGAGATCCAGCGGAAGCTCGAGCGCGCGCTCGACGTCTCGCTCGTCGAGGGCGAGGACGTCGACGCCGACTGGGAGTCGAACGACGCCGGCACGATGACGCTCGGCGACGTGGTCAAACGGAAGGACTGACGCCCGAACGCGACCCGCCGCCGGCACCGAGTCGGCCGGACCGCCTCGCCGTCATTCTTCCTCGACGTGTACCCACATTCCGACGAGGAGGACCGCGATCAGGCCGAACGCGACGAGCGAGAGGTTCGGGATGGTGAGCCCGACGACCGGGTCCCGCCACTGGACGGCCGCGCACGGTCCCCCGAACGTACAGCGTCCCGTTGTGGCCTGGAGGAAGGAGTGGTAGCCGGCGAGACACAGCCCGGGGATCACGAGCGGGAGGGCGGTCCGCCGGACGGCCGTCCGCTTTTCGAGGGTCGCGACGCCGAGGACCACGACGAGCGGGTACATCAGGATACGCTGGTACCAACAGAGCGTACACGGCTCGAGGCCGAGACCGAGACTGAACCGGAGACTCCCGGCCGTCGCGACCGCCGCGACGAGGGTCGCGGTCGACAGCCACGCGGTCGCGCGATCGGGACGGAACGACGCGGCCGTCATGCCGTCGCGTCGTCCTCGTCGGGGGGTTCCGACTCCCAGTACCTGTCGGTCAGGTAGTCGATGATCCGGTCGACGGTGTCGGGATCGTAGCTCCAGAAGCCGTAGAACCGGCCGGGTTCGCGCTCCTCGGCGAGCAGCACGCACTTCGCGCCGTCGAAGCCGCCGCCGTCGTAGGCGACGAACCACGTCTCGCGGATCTCCGCGGTGCGGCCGATGTGGACCTCGTACTGGTCGGTCTCGGGCGCGTCTCCCTCGGCGGCCGCGTACGCGTGGACGTCGAGGCGCTCCTTGCCGGCGAGCCGGTCGTACGTGTTCGCCTCGCCGGTGAGGACGTCGAGCGTCTGGAACCCGGCGTGGAGCTCGCCGCCGCCGACGCGCCAGGCGCGGTCCTCGATCTCGCGGGAGGCGGCGACCATCTCGGCGCGCGAGTAGGAGGTGAAGAGCGTCCCGTCGAGGTGATCGAGTATCGGCTGACCGACGCGCCGGGGAGGGGTCTCCCCGTCGCCCTCGGCCGACTCGCCATCGGCCGACTCGCCATCGGCTGACTCCCCCTCGGCCGACTCGCTCCCGGAACGGTCCCCGTCGTCGCCCGCGGGAGGGAGGAGGTCGTCGATGGCGGCCGCGGTGACGAACTCGCCGTCGCGGGAGAGGACGGCGTAGCCGGTCGGACCCTCCTCCGGGCGCTCGGCGACCACGCGGAGGTTGCGGTCGGCGAAGTGCTCCGCGAGCGTTTCGGCGACGCTCGGGTCCGGATCGAACACCGTCAGCGTGGCCTCGCGGGCCTCGACCCCGGAGATGATCTCGATGAGCGACATGCGATATCCGACCCGTCGAAACGCGGGTCGGTGTGTCGGTATCTCCCGTGGGTTAAGAGTGTTGCTCCGGAGGACCCGGTTCCGGGAGACCCCGGCTCCGTGAACCCCCGTTCCGGAAGCCCCCGACTCCGAGAGACTCGACCGACCACGAAGGTATTTGCGGCCCCGTCCGTTACCCCGGGTATGTTCATCCTGGTGAACCTGAAGGCGTACCCCTGTGATCCGATCGAGGTCGCGACCGCCGCCCGTGACGTCGCCGAGGCGTCGGGCGCGCGGATCGGCGTCGCGCCGCAGGCGGCCGACCTCGCCCGCGTCGCGGAGACGGGCGTCGAGACGTGGGCCCAGCACGTCTCGCCGAACGGACACGGCTCCCACACCGGGTCGACGCTGGCGGAGGCGGTCGCCGACAACGGGGCCGAGGGGACGCTGATCAACCACTCGGAGAATCGTCTCAAGCTCGCCGACATCGACGGCTCCGTCGAGGCGGCCGAGCGGGCCGACCTGGAGACGGTCGTCTGTGCGAACAACCCGGCGCAGATCGGCGCGGCCGCGGCGCTCTCGCCCGACGCGGTCGCCGTCGAGCCGCCGGAGCTCATCGGCGGCGACGTCTCCGTCGCGACGGCCGACCCCGGCATCGTCGAGGACGCGGTCGCGGCCGCCGAGGCCGTCGACCCCGACGTCGACGTGTTCTGCGGGGCCGGCGTCTCGACCGGCGACGACGTGGACGCGGCGGGCGAGCTGGGCGCGTCCGGCGTCCTCCTCGCCTCGGGCGTCGCCAAGGCGGACGACCCGGCGGCGGTGCTCGAGGACCTCGTCTCGGGGCTCTGAGTCGGGTCCGATTCTGCGGGGCGTCGGCGGGGCGTCGACCGAACGCCGACCCTCCCTCGACGGCGGGCGACTGGGTTTGCGGGTCAGTATAAAGACACCGATGTGAGTGCCTACCACGATCGCGGAAACCGCAACACTGCGTCGGGATCGATTCGATCCGCATGTCGGGCCGTCTAGTAACCTTTAACCGACACAAGCCGGTATTCACGTGCAAGATGGCGACCAACAAGATCCTCGGTATCGACCTCGGTACCACCAACTCCGCGTTCGCGGTGATGGAGGGCGACGAGCCCGAGATCATCGCGAACGCGGAGGGCGACCGGACGACCCCGTCGGTCGTCGCCTTCTCCGACGACGGCGAGCGGCTCGTCGGGAAGCCGGCGAAGAACCAGGCCGTCCAGAACCCCGACCGAACGATCCAGTCGATCAAACGCCACATGGGCGAGGACGGCTACACCGTCGAGGTCGGGGACGACGAGTACAGCCCCGAGCAGATCTCGGCGATGATCCTCCAGAAGATCAAACGCGACGCCGAGGAGTACCTCGGCGACGACGTCGAGAAGGCGGTCATCACGGTCCCCGCCTACTTCAACGACAAGCAGCGCCAGGCGACGAAGGACGCCGGCGAGATCGCCGGCTTCGACGTCGAGCGCATCGTCAACGAGCCGACCGCCGCCTCCATGGCGTACGGGCTCGACGACGAGTCCGACCAGACCGTCCTCGTGTACGACCTCGGCGGCGGCACCTTCGACGTGTCGGTCCTCGATCTGGGCGGCGGCGTCTACGAGGTCGTCGCCACGAACGGGGACAACGACCTCGGCGGCGACGACTGGGACGAGGCGCTCATCGACCACATCGCCGAGGAGTTCGAGAACGACCACGGCATCGACCTCCGCGAGGACCGGCAGGCGCTCCAGCGGCTGAAGGACGCCGCCGAGGAGGCGAAGATCGAGCTATCGAACAAGAAGGAGACGACGGTCAACCTCCCCTTCATCACCGCGACCGACAGCGGTCCGGTCCACCTCGAGCAGTCGATCACGCGGGCGACCTTCGAGAGCCTCACCACGGACCTCCTCGACCGAACGGTCGAGCCGACCGAGCAGGCGCTCGCCGACGCCGGCTACGAGAAGGGCGACATCGACGAGGTCATCCTCGTCGGCGGCTCCACCCGGATGCCGCAGGTCCAGGAGAAGGTCGAGGAGCTCGTCGGCCAGGAGCCGAAGAAGAACGTCAACCCCGACGAGGCGGTCGCGCTCGGCGCGGCGGTCCAGGGCGGCGTGCTCTCCGGCGACGTCGACGACATCGTGCTGCTCGACGTGACGCCGCTCTCGCTCGGCATCGAGGTGAAGGGCGGGCTCTTCGAGCGGCTCATCGAGAAGAACACCACCATCCCGACCGAGGAGTCGAAGGTGTTCACCACGGCCGCGGACAACCAGACCTCCGTCAACGTCCGCGTCTTCCAGGGCGAACGCGAGATCGCCGAGGAGAACGAGCTGCTCGGCGCGTTCCAGCTCACGGGTATCCCGCCCGCGCCGGCCGGCACCCCCCAGATCGAGGTCTCCTTCAACATCGACGAGAACGGCATCGTCAACGTCGAGGCCGAGGACCAGGGCTCCGGCAACGCCGAATCGATCACCATCGAGGGCGGTGTCGGCCTCTCCGACGAGGAGATCGAGGAGATGCAAGAGGAGGCCGAGAAGCACGCCGAGGAGGACGAGAAGCGCCGCGAGCGCATCGAGGCGCGCAACGAGGCCGAGACGGCGATCCAGCGCGCGGAGACCCTCCTCGAGGAGAACGAGGAGGAGGTCGACGACGACCTCGTCGCCGACATCGAGGCGGCGATCGAGGACGTCGAGGAGACGCTCGAGGACGACGACGCCGAGACCGAGGAGATCGAGGAGGTCACCGAGGCGCTCTCGGAGCAGCTCCAAGAGATCGGCAAGCAGATGTATCAACAACAGGCCGCACAGGCCGGTCCCGGCGGCGCGGGCGGTGCCGGTCCGGGCGGCATGGGCGGCATGGGCGGCCCCGGCGGCGCCGCCGGTCCGGGCGGCATGGGCGGCGAGGACGCAGACGGCGACGAGTACGTCGACGCCGACTTCGAGGACGTCGACGACGAGAACGACGAGAACGAGGAGTAGCGTCGACGCGTCGCGACCCCGACCGGCTCGCCGTGACCGACCCGCCGTCGCGGTCGGCCGCGCCGCTTAACACGACCGAACCACGACCACATCACCAACGCAACGCATGAGCGAGGACTTCTACGACGTCTTGGGTGTCTCCCGGGACGCCAGCGAGGACGAGATCAAGAAGGCGTACCGGAAGAAGGCCGCGAAACACCACCCCGACGTCAGCGACGACGACGACGCCGAGGAGCGGTTCAAGAAGATACAGAAGGCGAAGGAGGTGCTCACCGACGAGGAGAAACGCCGCCAGTACGACCAGCTCGGCCACGAGCGGTTCACCGAGGCCGACAAGCGGGGAGCGACCGGCGGCGGGGGCGGTCCCGGCGGCGCGGGCGGCATGGGCGGCATGGGCGGCCCCGGCGGCTTCGAGGACATCTTCAACCAGTTCTTCGGCGGTGGCGGCGGCCCGGGCGGTGCCGGCGGTCGCAGGGACGATCGCCCGCGACAGGGTCAGGACCTCCGGACGGGCCTCACGATCGACCTCGAGGAGGCCTTCGAAGGGACCGAAAAGCAGTTCACGATCACGCGGCCCACGCGGTGTGACACCTGCGGCGGCGACGGACATCCCCCCGACGCCGACGTGAACACCTGTCCGCAGTGTAACGGGCAGGGACAGGTGCGACAGGTCCAGCAGACGCCGCTCGGGCGCGTCCAGCAGACCTCCACCTGTCCGCGGTGTGAGGGCGCGGGCGAGGTGTACAGCGAGGACTGTTCGGACTGCGGCGGCGACGGGATCGTCCGCGAGGAGGCCACCCTCACCGTCGAGGTTCCCGCGGGGATCCAGTCGGGCCAGAGCCTCCGGATGGAGCGGGAGGGCGCGCCCGGCGAGAACGGCGGGCCGAACGGCGACCTCCTGATCGAGGTCGACGTCGACGTCGGCGACCGGTTCGAGCGCGACGGCGACGACCTCCGCGTCAACGAGGCGGTCTCGTTCCCGCAGGCGGTCTTCGGCGACACCATCGACGTGGAGACCGTCGACGGCACCGTCGAGATGGACGTGCCCGCGGGCACCCAGAGCGGCGAGACGTTCCGGCTGAAGGGGAAGGGGATGCCCCACCTCCGGCGTCGCGGCCGCGGCGACCTGTACGTACAGGTCGCCGTCGTCGTCCCCGAGTCGCTCAACGAGGAGCAGCGCGAGGCGCTGGAGGCGTTCGCGGAGGCCGGCGGCGAGGACATCGACGTCGGCGGCGGCTTCTTCGAGAAGCTGAAGAGCACGTTCTGAAACGACGAAAACGGATCCGAAGACAGGCTTTTCGGGCGTCCGGTCCAAGCGGCGGTATGGGCTACGACGAAGCCGCCTACACCGACGTCGAACCGAAAGCGCCCGGCATGTACTTCCTGCGCGAGGCGCTCGACTGCGCGGAGCTCGGCGTCACGGTCGTCGAGGCCGACGCCGACTGGGACGGGATGGAACACGACCACGCCGAGGACGGTCAGGAGGAGGTGTACGTCCTCCTCGAGGGCGAGGCGACCATGGACGTCGACGGCGAGTCGGTCGCGCTCGCGGCCGGCGACGCGATCCGCGTCGACCCCGAGTCGAGCCGCACGCTCTCGTTCGAGGCGGACGGCTCCCGGATGGTGGTCGCGGGCGCGCCCTGAGGCGGTGACCGGGATCGAGGTCGTCGGCGACCTGCTCGGACGCGACCGGCGGAGCCGCGACCCCGCGCTCGTCACCCCCGACGGCCGCGAGCGGACCGCCCACGACCTGATCACCAACGCGTACAAGGCCGCGAACGTGCTCCGGTACCTCGGCGCGCGCGAGGGGTCGACCGTCGCCGTCGACCCGACGCCGGGGCTCCACGCCGCGCTCGCGTTCCTCGGCGCGGCACGCCTCGGCGCAGTGGTCCGGTTCGACCCGGCCGCAGGCGTCGACGCGGGCGACCGGGTCGCGGTGGTCCCCGTCGACCGCGAGCGGTCGCTCGACCCGAAGCCGGGGACGAACCTCGCCGCCTTCGGGGGCCCGCCGGAGCGCCCCGAGACGACACACTGGGAGCAGGAGCTGTGGAGCGAGAACCCCGCCACGCCGCCCGCGACCGTCTCCCCGACCGATCCCGTCCTCCGGACCGACGACGGAACCGTCCCGCACGGTCGGCTCGTCGACGCGGCGAGGGCGGCGGCGACGGAGCACGGGATCGACGCCGGGACGCGGGTCGTCGTCCGGACGACGTTCGCGGACCCGCGAGCGATCGCGGCGGGCGTGGTCGCGCCGCTCGCTCGCGGGGGCGTGGTCGTTCTCGCGGGATCCGCGGGGGAAACGGCTCCGTCGGAGCCTCGCGGGGATCTGGCGGTCGTCGACGACGCGGACGCGGACCCGCCCGAACCCGCGCGGATCGACGTGGCGACGCTGCCGTCGCTGATCGGTTAGGACCGGTAGGAACCGCCGTCGCGGTCGGTTCCGCGCGGTCGCCCGCCGCGGTCGACCGGAGAGAGCTCCTCGGAGGCAAGCGGCAGGGAGCCGTGTCGGAGCGTCCCGAGCAGCTCGGTTCGGTCGCCGTCGAGACCGATCCGGAGCGTCGGCGCGAGGGTGCCGCCGAACCGGCGTCGCTGCTCGCTCTCGGGGAGGTCCGCGATCCCGTCGAGGCTCTCGCCGACGTACTCGTAGTAGTTGAAGAAGCTCACCACGAGCATCTCGTCGCCGTGGTCGTAGGCGGTCCACGAGTACGACTGGAACGGCGCGTTCGCGGGGTTGGTCGCGACCATGCCGTGGCCGTTCAGCGGGCGATACTCGCCGCGGAGGTCGTCGGCGACGAAGCCGTACAGCGCGTCGTAGCCGACGATCCCCGGGGCGAACGTGTGCTGGTGACTGGAGACGAACAGGTAGTAGGTGCCGTCGCGGACGACGAGGTGGGGTCGCTCGAGTTCCTGGTTGACGCAGACCGCGTCGAGGAGCGGCGGCTCCAGCTCCCAGTCGGTCGGGTTGCCGGTCGGCGAGCGCGCGATCCCGACGCTCCCGTTGAACGACGCGGCCTCGACGTCGCCGTCGCAGGGGTCCGCGTCCTCCGGCACCGGGGTGTTCGCCTCGAAGAGGAGGTACGTCTCGCCGCTTGCGGGGTCCTCGAAGAACCACGGGTCGCGGAAGGTGTACGTCATCCCGCGCGACTGTGCTTCCCGCTCGTAGAGGTCGCCGTCCGGCTCGAGCAGGATCTCGTGGTCCCACTCGCCGTCGATCCGGAGCCCGTCGTCGCCGACGCGGACCGTCCCGCCGGTCGCGCCCGCGATCCGCTGGGTGTACGCGAGGTCGTCCTCGCCGCGCTCGCCCGCGGCGGTGTAGAAGGCGTGGACGTCGCCGCCGTCGACCATCGTCGAGCCGGCCCACTGCCGGGAGCCGAGCGCGCCGTCGGAGAAGAGGGGCCCGCCGTGGCTCCAGGTCTCGCCGTCCGGCGAGGTGAAGTAGTGGATCGACGCCACGTCGTGGCGCTTGCCGGGAAGCAGGTCGTCGGTCGCCGTGAGCGCGCAGACGACGCGGTACCCGCCGATCTCCGCGAGGCTCCCGTCGCGGTTCCGGAGCGGCCAGGTGTCCCAGACGTGGAACCCCTCGAACCGGTCGGTCTCCGGCGGGTAGACGATCGGCGCGACGGCGTCGTCGGTGCGCTCGATCCGGCCGGCCGCCTCGCGGGTCCAGGCGGCGCGACCGGCGCGGTCGTTCGTCATACCGGCCCTTCGACGGTGGGGCAAAAAACGGTTACTACACCCGTGAAAAACTACTTATGCGGAGCGCATCGCCGCCAACTGCGCGCCAGCGACGGATCCCAAGACCCTAGCCGGAGCCGACGGTGGGTCCCGTATGGTCGACACCCATCCCGCACAGCGCGTCGGCGTCCTCGCCGACTCGCAGAACCTCTATCACTCCGCACAGAGCCGCTACTCCCGAAACGTCGACTACTCGGCGCTGCTCGAGGAGGCGGTCCGGGAGCGATCGCTGGTCCGGGCCATCGCCTACGTGATCCGCGCGGACTCGCCGGAGGAGGAGAGCTTCTTCGAGGCGCTCCGCGACATCGGCTTCGAGGCCAAGATCAAGGACATCAAGACGTTCGCCGACGGCTCGAAGAAGGCCGACTGGGACGTGGGGATGAGCCTCGACGCCGTGACGCTCGCGAACCACGTCGACACCGTCGTCCTCTGTACCGGCGACGGCGACTTCGCCAGGCTCTGTTCGCACCTCAGACACGAGGGGGTCCGCGTCGAGGCGATCGGGCTCGGCAGCTCCACGGCCGACGAGCTGGTCGACGCCGTCGACGACTTCGTCGACATCGACGAGCACGAGGACCGGTTCCTGCTGTAGCGTCGGCTCCCTCGGCGGCCACGACCGCCGGAAAGCCTTTATCCGCGACGGTTCAGCGTCGAACCGATGCCCTCCGACGACAACGACACGAGCTACTCCGTCTTCGGCGACGACTCGACGGACGACGGGAGCGACGGCGGCGACCGGTCGACCGGCGACGGCGGTCCCGGACCCGGACGTGCCGAGTACGACGACGGGGCTCCCGGCCGGGGCGACTCCCGTGCCGACCCCGGGGAGAGCCTCGGGTCGGACGGCGACTCGGGCTGTCCGAAATGCGGCGGCGAGGAGACCGAGACCGACGAGATAGCGACGAGCGGAACGGGTCTCACGAAGCTGTTCGACGTCCAGAACCGCCGGTTCATCGTCGTCTCGTGTGCGAACTGCGGCTACTCGGAGCTGTACAAGGGCCAGTCGAAACACGACGCGATCGACTTCTTCGTCGGGTAGCGCGGGGCGAGCGCACGCTCCCGTGAACCCCCCTCGGCCGAGCGTTCCGCCTCGACCGAATGTCCCGTCTCAGCCGAGCGTCCGATCGAGGACGCCCGCGACCGTCGCGGCCGCGGCCTCGACCTCCCGCACCCTGACGTACTCGCGTTCGGCGTGGGCGACCGCGCCGGCGTCGTCCGCGAGGTCGCCCGGCCCGAAGACGACCGTGGGTGCCGGCGCGAAGTACGACGCCTCCGTCGCCGCACCGAACGGGCGGACCTCGCCGCCGCGATCTACCCCTGCGTCCGCGGCCGCCGACCGCGCCGCCTCCGCGACGGTGTCGACGAACCCGTGGTCCGGGTCGGTCGAGAACGCCTCGAAGAACGGCGAGTCGCGGTCGGTGAGGGAGACGTCGACGTCGACGGTCGCCGCGCTCCCGTCCAGCGCGCCGACCGCCGTCCGAACCGCCTCCTCGAGCGCGCTCCGGAACCCCTCCGCCGTCTCCGGAGGGACGCTCCGCCGGTCGACCGTGACCGCGCAGTCGGCCGGCACCTGGTTCGTCGCCCCGCCGCCCTCGACGACGGTCGGCGTGAGCTTCGGCGGGCCGAGCTGCGGGTGGTCGTCGGCGTCCGCGTCGAAGCGGCGGATCGCGGAGAGCGCCCCCTCCGCGGCCGCGACCGCGTTCGCGCCCGCGAACTCGGCGGCGTGTGCCGCCTCACCGGAGAGTTCGATCGTTCCCTGAAATCGCCCCTTCGCGGCCGTACAGACGTCGAGACCGGTGGGTTCGCCGACGAGATACAGGTCCCCGTCGAGCTCGTCGTCCGTCCCCGGGAGCTTGCCGGTCAGCGCCGCGGCCCCGCGGGAGAGCGTCTCCTCGTCGGGCGTCACCGCCAGCGTGAGCCGTCCGCGCGCCGGCTCGGTGGCGAGGAACCCGTACAGGATCGCCGCGAGCGGCCCCTTGGCGTCACACGCCCCGCGCCCGCGGATCACGTCCGCGGGTCCGGTCCCGCCCGATCCCTCCGTTTCTCCCGCCTCCGAACCGGTCGCCTCCCGGTCGCGCTCGAAGGCGACGTGGGGGGTGACGGTGTCGATGTGGGTGTTCGCGACGACGTGCGGACCGTCCTCGGGTGCCGGCGAGACCTTCTCGGCGACGACGCAGCCGGCCTCGTCGACGGCGGCGTCGACGCCGAACCCCTCGAGCGTCTCAACGAGCAGCCGGCGCATCGCCTCGACGTCCTCGTGTGAGGGGGTCGAAACGGCCCTCTCGAGGAACCCGACCGGGTCGAAGTCGGTCGCACCGAGCGCGGGAGGCGCGTCGGGTTCGTCGGTCGCGTCGGTCGCGTCCGTCATCGCGGGTCCGCCGCGACCCGCCCCGAGAACTCGCGGGCGACCGGGCCGGTCAGGGTCGCGTGGTCGTCGTCCGGGACCGTGATGCGCAACTCGCCGCCCGGCGGCCGGGTCACCGCCGTGTCGCCGTCGATCAGTCCCAGCCGGCGGGCGACGGCGACGATCGCGACCGCGCCGGTGCCACAGGAGCGCGTCTCGCCCTCGACGCCGCGCTCGAAGGTTCGCTGGTCGATGACGGCCGGGGCCTCGTGGCCGTCCCCGTCGCGTCCCCGCCCGTCTCCTCCGCCGGCGTCGACGACCGCCGCGAGATTCACGTTCGCGCCCTGCGGGAAGACGGCCGCGTGTCTGACCGGCGGCGCGACCGCGTCGAGGTCGACGGCGTCGATTCCGTCCGAGTCGTCGCGGCCGCCCTCGAGGAACGCCACGGCGTGTGGAACGCCGGTGTCGACCGCGGTGACGGTGAGCCCCTCGATCTCCTCCGCGACGAGCGGCTCGTCGCGGTCGACGGGAACGGAAGCGGGATCGAACCGCGGCGTCCCCATCTCGATGGTCGCTTCGCTCCCGTCGGCGCTCACGGTCGCGCGGCGGGTCCCGGCCTGCGTGTCGATCATGAACTCGCGGTCGCCGGTCCGCTCGTGCGCCCAGCGAGCGACGACGCGCGCGCCGTTGCCGCACATGGCGGCGGTCGAGCCGTCCGGCTGGACGAGCGTCATCACGACGCGGGTCGGGCGGTAGCGCTCGCCGATCTCCAGAAAGAGGACGCCGTCGGCCCCCCGGCGGCCGGTGGGGTCGTCGTGGGCGTCGCCGCCCGCGTCGGTGACCGCGCCGTCGACCGTGTCGGCCGAGATCCCGGTCTCGCGGTCGCAGTACGCGCGCGCGAACGCCGAGCGGTCGCCGACGCCCTCGCTGGCGTCGACCACGAGGAAGTCGTTGCCGGTGCCGTGGTACTTCTCCACCGGGACGGCGTGGGTGCTCATCGGTCCACCCCCGCTCCCGTCGTCTCCGCCGTCTCCGGCGCGTCCGCTGTCCCCCGTTCGACCGTCGTGAGGTCGGCGAGCCGCTCGCGTCGCCGGACGACCCTCGCCTCCCCGTCCGCGAGCGCGACCTCCGCGGGCCGCGGCCGCGAGTTGTACTGGTTCGCCATCTCGTAGCCGTACGCGCCCGCGACGCCGACCGCGAGGAGGTCCCCGCGGGCCGGCTCGGCGAGCGCGCGGTCCGTACAGAAGCTATCGCCGGTCTCACAGATAGGTCCTGCGACGGCGACGGAGGCGGTCTCCCGGTCCGTCGGGTCCGGCTCGCCGTCGGCCCCGCCGAGGTTCCGGATCGGGTGGTACGCGTCGTACATCGCGGGACGCAGGAGGTCAGTCATCCCGGCGTCGACGCCGACGACCGTCCCCTCCGGCGTCGGCTTCACGGTGTTCACCCGCGTCAGGAGGACGCCCGCGTCGGCGACGACGTACCGACCGGGCTCGATCGCGAGCGCGAGCCCGGAAAGGTCGCCGACCGCCTCGCGCGTCGCGTCCGCGACGGCGGGCAGGTCGAGCGGGTCGGCGTCCTCGCGGTACGGGACGCCGAAGCCGCCGCCGACGTCGACGTACTCGAGGTCGAGGGGGTCGGTGGCGGTCGAGTCGGTCAGCTCCCGGGCGAGGTCGCCCATCCGCGCGACGAGCTCGCGGTGGCTGTCGAGCTGGTCCGGGTCGATGCCGGAGCCCGCGTGCGCGTGGACGCCCACCACGTCGAACCGCTCGGCCGCCTCGCGGGCGACTCGCGCCGCGCGATCGTAGGGGACGCCGAACTTCGGTGCCGAGCCGGTGGTGACCTTCGCGTGGTGGCCCGCGCCGACCCCCGGGTTCACGCGGAGGCAGAGCCGGCCGTCGTAGTCGCGCTCGGCCAGCCGGTCGAGGGTGTCGACCGCGCCGGCGGTGACCGTGAGATCCGGCTCGCGCTCCGCGACGTCGACGACGTAGTCGAGGTCCCGATCCGGAGGATTGACCGCGGTGTAGTGGAGCCGGTCGCCGTCGAAGCCGGCCGCGAGCGCGCGGTCGAGTTCCCCGGCCGAGGCGCACTCCGCGTCGAGCCCCGCCTCGCGGACCGCCTCCAGCACCGCGCGGCCGGTGTGCGCCTTGACCGCGTACCGCACGTCGGCGTCGGGAAACGCCGCAAGCAGGCGCTCGCAGTTCTCGCGGGTCCGGTCGAGGTCCTGGACGTACAGCGGGGTGTCGTGCTCGTCGGCGAACGCGACGAGCCGGTCCGCGTCCCAGTCGCTCACGCGCCGGACGGGCGGGTTCGCGTCGGCGTCGCGCTCCGTTTCCGTCGTCTCCGTCGTCTCCGCCGTCATTCCCGCAACGCCCCCTCGCGTCGGGTCGCCTCGAGCGTCTCCGTCTCCACGTCGGTGGCGACGACCGCGGGCTTGTACGCGCCGCCCTCGAAGAGGTCGTGGTCGCCGACCGAGGACTCCACCATCCGCGTGAACGCCCGGCGCTCGGCGGGGAGGTGGCCGTAGAGGACCTCCTCCTCGACGAGGTCGTAGACGGGGATCCGCGGCGTGAGCAGCGTGTTCTCGCCGACGATGGAGTTCTCGCCGACGCGGAACCCGCTCGTGACCCGACAGCCCGCGCCGAGCGAGACGCCGTCCTCGATGACGACGGGGGCGTCCTCGATCGGTTCCAGCACGCCGCCGATCAGGGTGTTCGCGCCGAGTTTCACGTCGGAACCGACCTGCGCGCAGGAGCCGACCGTGTCACAGGAGTCGACGAGCGTCCCGTCGCCGACGTACGCGCCCATGTTGAGGAAGGCCGGGCTCATCACGATACAGTCGCTGCCGAGGTACGATCCGGGTCGGAGCACGGTGCCGTCCGGGGTGTTGCGGGTGCCGCGCTCGGCGAGGTCGTCGGTCTCCCGGAGGGGCAACACGTCGTAGTAGGTCACGCCGCCGTACTCGCGGGGCTCGGTCTCGCGGAGCGCGAAGTTGAGCAGGCAGCCGCGTTTGACCCACTCGTTGGCCTCCCACGTCGTCACGTCGTCGCCGGTCTTCCGGGCGGCACGGACCTCGCCGGCCGAGAGCGCCGCGAGGAAGTCGTCGAGGACGGCCACGTCGTCCGCCGTCGTCTCCGCCGCCGAGAGCCCGGCCTCGTACCGGTCCCAGAGGTCGGCCACGTCGGATTCGAGCGTCATTACTCCCCCCGTGGTCGACCGGCGGTATTTACCCGTCGATGTGTGTCGATGCCTATCGCACTCATCGGGCCGCGTCCTCCGCCGTCGCGGCCCCGCCGTCGCGTCCCCCGCCGAGCACGTCGTCGAACTCGTACCATCCGGGGTCGCGACCGGCCAGCCACGCCGCGGCGTCGAGCGCGCCCTCGGCGAACACGCCGCGGTCGCCGGCGCGGTGCGTGAGCGAGAGCGTCTCGCGGTTGCCCGCGAGCAACACCTCGTGTTCGCCCGTCACGTCGCCGGCGCGTCGCGCGTGGACGCCGATCTCGCCGGGACTTCGGGGCGCGTCGCCCTCCCGGCCGTTGACCCGTCGGTCGAGGGCGTCGCTTCCCGCCAGTTCCTCGCGGACGCCCTCCACGTCGTCGAGCAGCGTCCTCGCGGTCCCCGATGGCGCGTCGCGTTTCCCGTTGTGGTGCGTCTCCGTCACCTCCACGTCGTAGCCGGGGACCGCCGCGACCGCATCGCGGACCGCCCGGCGGAGCGCGGCGACGCCGCGCGCGAAGTTCGACGACCGCAACAGGGGGACCGCCTCGCTCGCGGCGCAGAGCCGCGCCGTCCCCCCGGAGTCGAAGCCGGTCGTGCCGGTGACGACGGCCACCCCCGCCTCGGCGGCCGTCTCGGCGTACTCGACGGCCGACTCGGGGCCCGTGAAGTCGACGAGGACGTCGGCGTGGGCGTCACCGCCGGCATCGGCGATCAGGTCGTCGAGACGGGCCGCGTCCGCGACGTCGACGCCCGCGACCGGGTCCGTCGGCGTGCGGTTGACCGCGAGGCCGACCGCGACGTCTTCCCGGATCGCCGCCGCCTCCAGCACCTCCCGGCCCATCCGGCCGCCCGCGCCGGTGACGGCGATCCGGGTCGCGTCGGCGTCGCCGGTCATTCCGCGCCTCCGGAGACGTCGGTCTCCCCCGCCGCTTCCGTCTCCCCCGGCGTCCCCTCCTCGTATTCCGCGAGCAGATCGCGGAGATCCTCGCGTCGCTCCTCGGAGAGCCGGGTGAGCGGCGATCGAACGTGCGGGCCACCGCGGCCCCGGACGTACATCGCCTCCGTTACCGGGATCGGGTTCGTCTCGGCGAACAGCGCGCGCACCAGCGGCGCGAGCTCGTGGTGGAGCTCGCGCGCGCGGTCGTAGTCGCCCGAGAGCGCCGACCCGACCATCGCACACGCGCGCTCCGGCTCGACGTTCGCGACGACGCTTATCGTGCCGGTTCCGCCGACGGCGAGCGTCGGGAGGGTGAGCCCGTCGTCGCCGGAGAGCACGGAGAACGCCTCCCCGCGGGTTCGTTCGACGATCTCGCCGATCCGATTCAGGTCGCCGGAGGCCGCCTTGTACCCCCGGACGTTGGGGTGACTCGCGAGGTCGACGACGACGTCGACGGGGATCGACCGCCCCGTCCGCGAGGGGACGTTGTAGACGATCTGCGGGAGGTCGACCGCGTCGGCGATCGTTCGGTAGTGCTCCCTGAATCCCTCGGGCTCGGGCTTGTTGTAGTACGGCGAGATGAGGAGCAGTCCGTCCGCGCCGGCCGCCGCGGCCCGGCGCGAGAGCGAGAGCGCCTCCGCGGTGTTGTTCGAGCCCGTGCCCGCGATCACGGGCACGTCGTCGACGGCGTCGCGGACCGTCTCGACCACTGCGATGTGCTCGTCGTGGGTCATCGTCGCGGACTCGCCGGTGGAGCCGACGGGGACCACCCCGTCGACGCCGGCGCGCTCGAGGTGGCGGGCGTTCGCGGCGAGCTGCTCGTGATCGATCCCGTTCTCGCCGGTAAAGGGGGTCGTCATCGCGGGGTAGACCCCCTCGAAGGGTTCGTCGGTCGGTTCTCGGTCGTCGTCGCGGTCGGTCGTGTACGGCGTCGTAGTCGTTGGATTCGTCATCGGTGTCGTGGGTCGGATCGCGTCGTTCCGAACGTCGTCCTGAAAGCGGTCGCGCGCGGGTCGGGGGTCGTCCGGGACGGGGTCGCCACTCCCGCCTGTGGACGCGTCACGCGCGTTTCTTCGAGAAGGGCCGCGTCGCTGCCGGCGGGCGCGAGCCGAGCGACGACGCGGTTCGGGTCACACCCCGACGTACGCCGATCGGTCGTTTATGCGTTTCGTCCTCGACGGAATCTGCCGGCCCGTCGGCCGCCGGGGACGCAGTCGACCGATCCGCCGCGCGGCGCGTGAGAACCGTTTTTACTACGAGCGTGGTAACGGACGCACATGAACGACGACGAACCCCGCCTCGGGTTCCTCCTCGAGGGCTCGACCGGCGGTCGGGCGACCGACGGCGGGGAGGCGGGGGCCGACGGGATCGGGGGCCGGGAGTCGGTCGGAGAGCGAGCGACGGAGCGGTCGGCCGCGCTCGCGTTCGCCCGCGACGTGGTGGGAGACGTCGAGACGGTCGCGCTCGCGTCGGTCGCGGCCGGGGAGACGGATCTCGACCGCTTCGACGCGCTCTGGTGGCACGGGTACGACCCCGTGAGCGACCCGGCGACGGTCGCCGAGTGTGCGGAGCCGATCCGAGCGTTTCTCGCGGACGGCGGCGGGCTGTTCTGCTCGGCGCGGGCGCTCGCGCAGGTGAGCGCGCTCGGGATCGACCCGGTCCCGCCGGACGCGACCGGGACCGAGGAGGTGGCGGACCCGGTCGGGCCGCTGTGGCACCCCCTCTACGAGGGTCACCCCGCGGTCGACGGACTCGACGGACTGCGCCACCACATCCGCCCCGCGGGCTCGACCGCCCCGTACGCCCGGTACGAGGACGTGCTCCCGGAGAACGCGGACGTCCTGGCGTCCACCTACCGCGGCGTCGAGGACGTCCCCTCGGAGGTGACCGTCCTCCAGTGGCGGGTCGGGGCGGGGACCGTCATCGGGGTCGGCGTCGGCATGGAGTTCGCCCAGCACGACGACGCGACCACCGAGGCGACCCGCGAGCGCTTCGCGGCCGACGTGGTCCGCTGGCTCGCGGGGGACAGCGAGTACGACACCGCGCTCGCGACGGGGCGGCCGAAGAGCGGCCGCGAACTCGAGCGCTACCGCGACGCGCTCTCGGGCGATCGCGACCGACCCTCCTACCACGTCACCGCGCCGGTCAACTGGCTCAACGACCCGAACGGGATGATCCACCACGACGGGACCTACCACCTCTTCTACCAGTACAACCCGGCCGGACCGTACCACGGCGCGGTCCACTGGGGCCACGCCGTCAGCGAGGACCTCGTCCGCTGGGAGGACCGGCCGGTCGCGATGTCCCCCGACCCGAGCGGTCCGGACCGGGACGGCTGCTGGTCGGGGTGTGCGGTCGCGGTCGATCGTGTCGAGACGGACGGGGACGCGGGAGTCGAGTCGCGCGCGGTACCCGCCGGCGACGACGTCGACTCCCCCGCCGCCGGCGACGACGCCGATTCCCCCGTCGCCGCGGGCGACGCCGATGCGGTGTACGCGCTCTACACCGGCGGCCGCGACGGCTGGCAGCGGCCGTGTCTCGCGACCGCGACCGACGACGACCTGACGCGCTTCGAGCCCGACCCGGCCAACCCCGTGATCCGGTCGCCGCCGTCCGAACTCGACCTGCTGTCGACGCCCGGCGAGCCGGCGCACTTCCGGGACCACTGCCTCTGGTACGAGGACGGCCGCTGGCACCAGCTGATCGGCGCGGGGCTCCAGGACCGCGGCGGCGCGGCGGTGCTGTACACGAGCCGCGACCTCCGCGAGTGGACCTACGAGGGCCCCGCCCTCGTCACCGAGGAGGCCGACCCCGGGGTCGTCTGGGAGTGTCCGGAGCTGCTCCGCTTCGCCGACGGCGACCTGCTCCACGTCTCGGACTACGAGGACGTGCGGTACTTCCTCGGCGCGTTCGACGCCGACGCCGGTCGGTTCCGGGTCGACGAGAGGGGCGTCCTCGATCCCGGCGCGTTCTACGCGCCGCAGTCGCTCGCGGCTCCCGACGGCCGGACGATAACGATCGGCTGGCTCCGGGAGGAGCGGTCGGCCGCGAGCGGGTGGGACGCGGGCTGGTCGGGCGCCATGAGCCTCCCGCGCGAGATCGCGGTCGTCGACGGCGAACTCCGCCAGCGACCCGTCGGAGAGGTCGAGCGGCTCCGCGAGACGCGGCTCGTCGACGACCGGCTGACCGCGGATTCGACCCCCGAACGGCTCGACGCGACCGGCGAGGCGTTCGAGCTCCGGGCCCGCCTCGACCCCGACGACGCCCCCGGCTCGGCCGTCGCGCTCCGCGTCCGCGAGTCGCCCGACGGCGCGGAGCGGACGACGGTCCGGATCGGGAGCGACCGCGTCGTCGTCGACCGCTCGGAGAGCAGCCTCGACCGCGACGCGCGCGACGCGCCGGTCGGCGTGGCCGTCGACGACCTGGAGCGACCCCTCGACGTGCGCGTCTTCGTCGACGCGAGCGTCCTCGAGCTGTTCGTGAACGGGCGACGGGCGCTCGCGACGCGGATCTACCCCACTCGCCACGACGCGACGGGGGTCTCGCTCGTCGCCGTCGCCGACCCCGACGGCGGGAAGAGCACGGATTCCGGCCCTGGGGAGGAAGTGGACGCCGGGTCCGCCGAAAGACCGGACGACGGCTCCACGGAAAGACCGGACGACGGCCCGATCGGCGTCGACGTCGACCTCTCGATGTGGCGGATGGAGGGGGCGTGGCCGGCGGTGGGCGGCGGGGATCGACGGGCCGATCCCCGGTAGCGGACGGTACCCGTCCTCACCGCCGGTCGAGCGCGACCAGCGCGACCCCGGCGGCCGCGACGCCGACGCCGCCGGCCGCGAGCACGCCGAACCCCGGCGCGTACGACCCGGTCGCGTCGTAGAGGGTCCCCACGAGCACCGGACCGAGGAACCCGCCGACCTCGCCGACCGCGAAGATGAACCCCACGGCCGTCCCCGTCAGCCCGGCCCCGATCCCCTCCAGGTCGGGCGGGATCGTCCGGATCAGCGGCGAGAGCCCGCCGCTCCCGAGGCCGGCGGCGACGACGCCGAGGAGCGCCACGGCGCCGGCGTCGCCCGCGATCAGGACCGCGATCCCGAGGAACGCCGCGGTGCCACAGCCCGCGAGCGCCGGGCGCTCGACCCCGAACCGGTCCGCCAGCTCGGGAACGCCGAGGACGCCGACGACGTGGGCGACGACGAACGCGCTCGTTGCCCGCCCGGCGACTGCGGCCGGGAGCCCCCGTGACTCCAGGAGCGTGGGGAGCCACCCCTGTATCCCGTGGTTGATGAGCAGGTACATCGTTCCGATCACGACGAGCAGCTGGAGTTCGCGGTGCGTGAGCACGCGCCGGAGGTCCGCCGCGAGCGCTCGGGGCTCGAAGGCGTCGGCGGCGTTCTCTCCCTCCTCGTTCCCTCCGGCGTCGTCGACGCCGGTCCGGATCGCGACGATCGACCAGACCGCGCCGTAACAGACCGCGACGACGCCGCTCCAGAGGAACAGCGGCCGCCATCCGCCGAGGGCCGGCCCCAGAACCGGGCGGCCGACGGCGAAGACGCCCGCCGACCCCGCCGAGGCGGCGACGAGGTAGATCGCGGTCGGGCGGCCCGTGCGCCCGGACGGGAACAGCGTCGAGACGAGCTTCGGGAGGCCGAAGGTGACGGTCGTCGCGCCGACGCCCATCGCCAGCGTGAACGCCAGGAGCGACGCGAAGCCGGGCGCGACGCTCCGCCCGATCTGGCCCCCGCCGTAGACGAGGACGCCCGCGGCGATGACCCTCGCCGGCCCGATACGGTCCACGACGAGCCCGGAGAGCAGCGCGAGCGGGATGTATGTCAGCGGGATCGCCCCCGCGAGGACGCCGGCCTGGGTGCTCGTCAGTCCCACGTCGTCGATGATCGTGGGGAGGTACGCGGGCAGCGAGAACCAGACGAAGAGCAGGCAAGTGTAGCTCGCGCTCGCGACCAGCGTGATCCCGTACTCGCGGCGACCGACGGCCGGGCTCGACCCCATCGATGGAGGTGTGTATCACGGGGGCGTCCGAATAGGTTGCCGTGTCGACCGGCCGGAACTCCGGGCGGTGATCGGAGCCTCTCGGCGGCCGGACCCTCGGGCCACACCCTTTTATCTTCCCGCGGCGTCCGTGTACATCCCATGACGAAGGCGGCGGACGACGAACACGTGGCGAGACAGCGGTACGACCCGGCCGCGGACCACGCGTTCCCCGACGGCCGGGTGAACGAGATGCTCGAGCGGATCGAAAGCGATCCCGAGATCACGACGTACCTCGAGGCGCAGAACGTCAACGCCGTCGACCGGAAGGGGTACAACGACCACGGAACGAAACACGTCGAGATCGTTCGCGACCGCGCCCTCCGGCTCTACGACCTGCTCAAGGCGGGAGCCGTCGAGTTCAACGGGGCCCGCCAGCAGGGCCTCGAGGAGGCGGACGAGCCGGTGATACTCGCGCTCGCGGCGACGCTTCACGACATCGGCCACGTCGTCCACCGGGACCACCACTCCTACTACTCGATCCCGCTCGCCGCCGACGTGCTCGATCGGCTGCTGCCGGAGTTCTACGACGTCGCGGAGCAGGTGCGGGTGAAAGCCGAGGTGCTCCACGCGATCCTCTGTCACCACACCGAGGAGGAGCCGCTGACGCGGGAGGCGGGCGTGATCCGGATCGCCGACGGCCTCGACATGGAGCGCGGTCGCTCGCGTGTCCCCTACGAGAAGGGCGGACGCGGGATCAACACCGTCTCCTCGCAGGCCATCGAGTCGGTGATCCTCCATCCCGACGAGGAGCTGCCCGTCCAGGTCGAGATCCGGATGAACAACGCCGCGGGCGTCTATCAGGTCGACTCGCTTTTGAAGGCCAAGGTGGAGGGATCGATGCTCGAGGACCTCGTCCGGATCGTCGCGATCAACACGAAGGAGAACGGCGAGGGATCGCTCGTCGAGCGGATCGAGCTGTAGGCGGCGAGGTCGGCGGGGGATCGCCCGCGAGCGGAATCCAGCAGGGACCGCCGGCTCGCTCGGCCTTTACTACGTGGACCTCCTCCCCCGAGTCGACACTCGATCGTGGCCCGCTTCGGCAACTCTGTACGGCTCCTCGGCAACGCGGAGTTCGCCTCGCTCGCCGGGACCGCCTTCGCGCGCAGCCAGGCGTACTCGACGATCCTCATCGCGCTCGCGTTGTACGCCGACCTCTTCGGAACCACGGGCTTCATCGAGGGGCTGTTCGGAACCGCCTTCGCGGCCGTCCAGCTGCTCGTCGTCCTCCCGCTCGGCCGGGCGGTCGACACGGGCAACGCCAAGCGGTTCCTGCTCGCCGGCTTCCTGATCAACGTCGGCGTCTTCGTGGGGTTCGCGTTCGTCTCGAACCCGGTCCACGTGATCCTCGTCCGGATGGTCCAGGGGCTCGGCGCGAGCATTCTCTGGATCACCGGCGCGACGATCATCGGCGAGATCAGCCCCGACGACGAGCAGGGGCTCTGGCTCGGCTCGTACAACCAGTTCGCGTCGGTGTCCTCGCTCACCGGCGACCTCCTCGGCGGCTACCTGCTGTACGCGTACGGCTTCACCGAGACGTACGCCGTGCTCTCCGTTATCACGCTCGGGAGCTTCCTCCTCGTCTACCGCTTCCTGCGGGACGATCCGGGGGGACAGACCGACCCCGAGGCGGTCGACGGCATCGAGACGTTCCGGTCGCTGCTGGCGCTGCCGATGCTCCGCTCGCTCGTCGTCTTCCGATTCACCTTCAGCGTCGGCAAGATGGCCGTCATCATCTTCCTCCCGATCTACGCCCGGACGACGTTCGACATCTCCGCGTTCGCGATCGGGTGGATCATGGCCGGCGGGAAGGCGACGAAGGCGGTCACGCAGGGGTTCGTCGGCGACCTCACCGACCGGTACGGCAGGCGGCACGCCTTCGTGGCGATCGGGGCGCTGCTGTACGGGGTCGGCACCGCCGCGATCCCGCTCGCGACGTACTTCGAGGGGACCGTCGATCCGGTCACGATCTCGTATCTCGGCGACGCACAGACGCTCGGCGGGGCCTTCTTCGCGCTCTTTGCGGCCTACTCGCTGCTCGGGGTCGCCGACTCGATCCGGCTGCCCGCGAGCATGTCGCTGTTCGTCGACGAGGGCGAGCGCCACGACTCGGTCGCCAGCTCGATGTCGCTGCGTTCCATCTCCTGGAAGGTCGGCCAGGTCGTCGGTCCGGTGCTCGTCGGCGCGACCATGGACGTCACCAGCACCGAGACGGGGTTCCTGCTCGCGGCCGGGTTCATCGGGTTCGCCACGACGCTCTTCGTCGTCCAATCGCGGCGGGCGGCCGCGGTCGAGCCGAGCGGGGCGTGAGCGGCCGCCGGACCGGCACCGACGGATGGACCGCGGGCGACCGCCGGACCGGAACCGATTTGCGCGCGGCGGCGGTACCGCGGCCATGAGCGACAGCGAGGACCTCGCCGACCTGCGGACCGGCGCGGACTACCAGTTCGGATCGGGGGCCGGCCGGGCGCTCTTCCCGCCGGACGAGCCGGTCACGATCCGTCGGTCGAGCGGCGGCCGCCCCCGCCAGGTCATCGCCGGCGACGTCGACGACACGCCCGGGAGCAGCGAGGGCGACCGGATCGTCACCTACGGCACCGACGGGCGGTTCACCCTCGGCGAGGTCGGCGCGCGGCGGATCGGAGGCGCGTTCCCCGAGCCGTCCCACCGGGTCGTCGTCGGCGAGGAGAGCGAGCCGTTCGTCCGCGAGGGGCGGAACGCCTTCGCGAAGTTCGTGACCGCGGTCGACGAGGGGATCCGCCCCGGCGACGAGGTGCTCGTCGTCGACGGCGACGACGCCCTCTTCGCGGTGGGGCGCGCGGAGCTGTCCGGATCCGAGGCGCTCGCGTTCGACAGCGGCGTCGCGGTGAAGGTCCGTCACGGGGTCGGCGGGGAGGCGTGACGCTCGCCCGAACCCTGTGACGCTCGTTCGACCGCCCGACTCACTCGAACGACTCGCCGTCGTCCGGCGGATCCCGCCTCCGCCGATACGTCCGCGCGAGCGCGTAGGTCAACCCGATCACCCCGCCGACGGCGAACACGCCGGGTCCGACGCCGATCGCGACCTCCTCCGGCGTGTTGAGAAACGAGAAGAGGTAGGTGAGCCGTCCGGGCGTCCCGACCGTGAGCGACTCGACGCCGAGCGCTGTCAGGAGGACCGGGCCGCCGACCGCGAGGAGGACGAACGTCGCGAGCGCGGCGACGGCCGCCCCGGCGAGCGCGTCCCAGACGACCGCCGTCACGGAGAGCCCGCGCGGCGCGTCCGTCGCGCGCCCCACGATCCTGACGCCCGTCTCGTGGTCGACGATCCGGACGTGTTCGGGATAGCGCAGCACCGCGACCGTCATCCAGACGTCCGCGACCGCGCCCGCCGCGTTCAGCGTCAGCGGGATCGCGAGCCACCCCCAGCCGAAGGCGAGCATCGCCGGCACGCCGACCGCGGTCATGGTGACGAGCGGGGTGAGGAGGACGACGACGAACTCGTTGCGGGAGAACTCGTGGTCGGTCGTCGCGTACGCGTACGGTAGGATGAAGTGGGCGACCCCGACCCCGTACCGTGGCTCGCCGCCGTAGTACCGGATCGCGAGCCCGTGGAGCCACTCGTGGGGAACGAGGAAGAACGTCCCGAGGAACACGACGATCAACACGTCGATCGGGGCCGCGATCCAGCCGAGCGCCTCGGGAGCGAACCGGAACGACACCCCGCTCCCCGTGACGAACCGGAAGACGCCCGCGAAGAACGTCCACCCGACGATCATCCCGAGCGTTCCGATCGCCGTCATCTGGATCGTCAGCCCGCGAGTGAGTTCGAGCTCTCCGAGGACCTGCTCGGGATCGGCGTCGGTCATGTCGTCCCCGACGTGTCGAGGGGATAAGAACTCCGTCGCTTCTCAGAACACGACCGACAGCCCGAGCGCCTCGACCAGCGAGACGCCCGCGAGGAGCGACCCGACCAGATACCCGCCGATCGCCCCGCCGTTGAGCAGGGGTAAGCCGGCGTGCGGGCGGCCCTTCATCACCCAGCGCAACAGGACGAGCAGGCCGACGAGCGTGCCGCCCATCGCGAACAGCGCCGGGAGGTTGAGTCCGATGAGCGGGACCGAGAGCGCCGCGGCCGGCGAGAAGGTGGCGGCGCTGGCGACCATCACCGCCGGGATCACGGCGTCCCCGAGCCCGATGAAGAAGGCGTCGCGGTCCTCGATGTCGGGAACGTCGTCGGCGACGTCGCGGTCGCCGTCGGCCGCAGTGGGCTCTTCGTCGATCTCGGCGTCGTCGGTCTCGGCGTCGTCGGTCTCGGCATCGTCGATCGCGGCATCGACCCCCTCGTCGTCGACCTCGTCGCCGTCGCCGGGATCGTCGTCGAGAAGCGAGTAGGAGAGCGAGAGGGGGATCACGAGGACGACGGGGATGTTGAGGTCCATCACGCCCTCCGCGAGCGAGAGCATGTGTTCGGTGCCGTACACCGATATCGCGTCGTAGACGGCGAGGAAGCCGAGGAGAACGAGCGCCGGCAAGATCCCGAAGGAGATCCCGAACAGCCCGGCGGCCCCCGCGCCCATCAACACCCCGGCGGCGTCGACGACGTACCACTCGGGGTGGACGAGCAGGCCGACCGCGACCGCGACCGCGGGGACCGCGGCGAGAAGCGGCGGGGCGAACGCCGAGAAGACGTACCACGAGAGCCAGGCGGAGACGCCGACGATGAGCAGCCGGATCGCCCAGTCGAACTCGTAGCGGAACGCCGCGAGCATCAGTCCCGTCATGACGACGATGGCGACGATGTACACCAGGCTGTTCGTCGGGTCCTGCGGGTCCTCGACGGGCTGGTAGCCGCTCTCGACGAACTCGGGGACCAGCGCCAGCGCGCCCAGCTGGACGACGAGGAAGAGGCCGACCGCGAAGGCGACGCCGCGGTACTCGCGGGGGAACATTCGAGCGTACGTACACCGCAGGGACGTATCGTCCTTGCGCTTCGACGACGGGGTCGCGACTCGGCGGGTGGCGTCGGTTCGGGAAAGATCGTGTTCCACGTCCTCGAACGGGTCCGGGTGGTGGTGGGAGCGGGTGGCCCGAACCCACGCCGACGGACGACGGACGGTGGAAGCGAGTGGTCGGCCGACCATGCCCGAAACGGGTGGTCGGCCGGGTTCGTCCGCGGCGTTCGAAGGCAGGCCCAAGCGGGTCAAGAAGGTGTCGTCCGAATTATCCGCGTTGATACTTCGAGGGGATCCGAGGCGGCGGGAGCGACGTCGACGGGAGAGCCGACGGCTCCCGGGTGGCGGCGAAAGGCGAAGGGTGGACGAGAGGCGGGCGGACGGGAGACGGCACCGAACAGCGGACCCCCAGGCTGTGTCGGGCCGTCGCCCGAGGTGGGACGGGCGCGGGTCGTTGTCGCCGAACTTCGACGAGAAAAGCGTCGAACTTCGGCAGCCTTCCGTACGGTGCGCTCGCGTATAAAACCACGGAGATCGATCCGAGACGGGTCCCCGCCGACCCGGGTCCTCGCGCGCCGGATCCCCGTCGACTCGTGCGGTTCAGGCGTCGAGCGCCAACGACCGACGGAGCGCCTCCTCCAGGTTGTCGAGCTCCTCGTCGAAGTTGCGCTTGAAGAAGGACTCGACGCCGGGGAGCTTCCCCTCGACGACGAACTCGTTGGCGAGCCGACAGCCGCCGTCGGTCTCCGTGATGACGTGCTCGCCGGTCACTCGGAACGCGCTCGACTTCCCGACGAACTTCACCCGGTTCGGCGGGTTGCGTTCGACCTCCTCGGTGTCGACCGTGATCGTCGACCGGATCATCGGGATCGGGAGCCCGACGTGCCACGTCGCCCTTCCGTCGCCGTGGACCTCGAAGGTGTCGACCACGCTGATCGCTCCTGCGCGCTTCTCCGCGTCCGAGATGAACGCCCACACCTCCTCGGCGGGCGCGTCGAACTCGAACGTCCGGGAGACTCGGACGGTCATGCGTCCGGCTACGAACGGGGGGAGAATAAAAGGGAGGAGTCGCGGATCCGGGTCCGTCTCACCCCTGGCTCACGCGCCACGTCGTCGAGCGGGCGCGGCCCCACTTCTCGATCTCGACGTCGTCGGCCTTCTCGGCGAGCCGGGGGAGCCTAGAGCCGACCTGTTTGGCGGTGAGACCGATCGCGTCGGCGATCGTCTTCGAGCGGACGTATCGCTCGCCGCGGGTGACGCTGTCCGTGAGGTACGCGAGGATCCGCCGCTCCTCCTCGGTGTACTCGGTCATCGGTGGAGGTTGGTGTCTGACGCGCTTAACGGTTTCTCGTCCGGGAGTCTCACTCGAACGCCTGGACGGCGACGACCGCCAACAGCGCGAAGACGAACGCGGCCGCGAACCCCCATGCCTTGCCGTACTGTGTCGGGTGGCCGTACATCACGACCGCGCCGACGACCGCGACGGCCGACAGCGCGAGCGTCACGCCGATCCCCTTGTCGGACGCGATGGATCCCTCGGTCATACGAGTCGCTTCGCGGGTGGACACTTAGTTCATGCGAACCTGGCGATCCGCGGGACGGGCCGAACCCTCCGGATCCTGAGGGAGCCGTCCCGCCGCTCAGACGATGTCGACGTGGTCGGACGCCTCGTTGAGCGCGAGGTTCGCGGCGATCTCGGCGTTCCGCATGGCGTACTCGGCGGTGTGTTGGAGGCTGACGAGCACCTCGCGGGTCATCAACAACACCTCGTTGTCGAGGTCGTCGGGGAGCTCGGCGAGGATCTCCTGTTCGCGGTCCTCGATCCGGGCGAAGAGGTCGCGACACTCGACGGTGAGGTCGTAGTCGCGCTCGACGACCGCCCGGACCGCCAGCGCGGTCAGCTCGTCGACCTGGTCCGTGAACTCGCGGATCTGCCGCATCGTGGCCTTGTCGACGTCGAGGGTGTGGCCGTCCGCCTCCATCACGATGTCGGCGATGTCCTCGGCGTTGTCGGCGGTGAGCTCGAGGTTCTTCGCGACGGAGCGGTAGCCGATGAGCGGGAACCCCTCCTCGAGCCCGACCGCGCGCGCGAGGTTCGGGTTTTGGTAGGCGGTGAAGATCAGCCGCAACAGGAGCACGAAGATCTTGTTCGCCTGCCGCTCGCGGTTGAGCGCGCGCTGGGCGAGGTCGGCGTTGCCGTGCGCGAGCGCCTTGACCGCCTCGCCGCGCATCGTCGAGCCGGTGTTCTCCAGCCGCTCGAGCAGGTTGTCGAGCGTGAAGTCCTCGGGGTCGACGGAACACCGGATCGAGATGTCCTCCGGCGTCTCCTCGATGACTCCGAGCCCCATGAGCTGCGTCTCCGCTTTGTACACCGCGTTGATGTGCTCGCTGTCGAGGGTCCCCTCGCTGCGGACGTGGATCACCCGCCGACCGAGCACGTACTGGGCGACGACCGCCCGCTCGAGCGCCTGCGCGTCGAGCCCGTCCGCGTTGATCACCGCCTCCGACTCCTCCGAGCTCACCGACTCGGGCAACACCGTGAGCGTGCCCTTCCCGCCCATCCGCAGGGAGACCTCGTCGCCCTTGTTCACGCCGTGTTCCTGTGCCCACTCGGCGGGGAGCGTCATCGCCAGCGTCGACGGCCCCAGCCGCTGGACCTTCCGCGTTTCCATATCCCTCGGTATCGTGGGAGATACCTTAACCTTGTTCCTATGTTCATTATACGCTCGATCAAATATACAAGGTGATCGAACGTCGAGTTGTGAGTCCGCGAGCGACCCGCCGAGCGCGATCCGGGGAGTTCTCGGGAGCGATCCGCGGGCTTATACCGATCTGCGTCGACGGGAGGGTATGACCGATCGGGTGCTCGTCGTCGACGACTCCGCGTTCCAGCGGACCGTGGTTCGGGACGCGCTGGAGGGCCCCTTCGAGGTCGTCGCCGAGGCGGAGAACGGTGCGGAGGCCGTGGAGCTGTTCGAGGCACACGAGCCGGACGCCGTGTCGATGGACGTCGTGATGCCGGAGCTGACGGGGATCGAGGCGACCCGAGAGATAACGGGCCGATGGCCGGAGGCCGTGGTCGTGATGTGTACGAGCGTCGACCAGGAGGAGAAGCTGATGGAGGCGGTGAAGGCGGGCGCGGACGGCTACGTGACGAAGCCGGTGGACCCCGACGAGTTGGTCGCGGAGCTACGGAACAACGTCCGGTGACCGGGCACGTCGACCGGCCCGGAAAGGGAGAGAGCTAGCCGAGATCGGCCGAAGCCCGACCGATTCGGGGGAGGGACCGGTCGACTGAGCGCGCGACGCCACGGAGGAGGTCGCCGCGACCTCACCGCGACCCGCGCTGAACCGCCATTCCGGCGAGCGAGAGCAGCGCGACGAGCGCGGCGACCGGGCCGAATCCGGGCACGCCGTCGTCGGTGGGTCCGCCGGTTCCGGCGTCGTCGCCGTTCGTCTCGCCGTCCCCCGCACCGTCGGTTTCGCCGTCGGCGTCGTCCGAGCCGTCGGCCGCGGCGTCGCGGTCGACGGCCACCGTCGTCGAGGCCTCGTCGACCGGGCCGACGACGCTCACGGTCGCGACGTCGGCGTCGCCCGACGCCGGAACGTCGACCTCGCGCTCGATGGTCGTCTCGCCGCCGGCGTCGAGGCGGACCGGCTCCGTCCCGACCGGCTCGCCGTCGACCCGGAACTCGAGGTCCGACCCCGCGGGGATCGACGCGTCGTTGGCGACGGTCGCGGTCACGGTCACCGACCCGCCGACCGTCACGCGGTCGGCGTCGACGGTGACCTCGCGGACGAGCGGGTCGGCGGGTTCGGAGACGGCGACGGTGAGCGTCTCGCTGCCGACCCGGACCGCGTACTCGCCGGGCTCGGCGAACTCGCGGTCGAACCGCTCCGTCGTCGCCTCGTCGGCGTCGAGGGTTCCGTTTCGGCGCTCGACCGTCTCGCCGTCGACCGACAGCGACAGGTCGTAGCTCCCCTCCACGCCGCCGGTGTTGGAGACGTCGACCGCGAGCGCGAGGGACTCCCCGGTGACGAGCCGAACCGGGTCGCGGTCGACGGTTCGGTTCCGGTACTCGCCGCTCGCGCGGACGCCGTCGTCGGCGATCGCGTACCCGATCCGCGCGGGGGTCCCGCCGAACGCCTCGGCGTGGGCGTCGCGGTCCCACGTCTCCGGGACCGCGCTCGTCGTGACCCAGCCCTCGGCCGCCTCGCGGACCGCGGCCGCCGCCTCGTCGTCGCCGCTCTCCCCGGCGGCCGCCTCGACCGCGTCGAGGAACGCGCGGTTCGTGACCGGGCCCGAGTCGTCGTTGAGGTCGCGGAAGACGGTCGCGAGCGACGCCCGCCCGTCGCTGGCCAGCCGGATCCGACGGTCGATCTCGCCGGCGACGAGCGACCCCTTGGTGTAGTCGGCGTTCCGTCGCCACGTCGCCGGATCCGCGAGGACCGACGAGGCGGCGGGGTCGCGCTCGCCGCGAGCCAGCGTCCGCTGGAAGTCGTCGAAGTCGGTCGCGCCGCGCTCGAGCGCGAACAGCGCGGCGTAGTAGGTCGCGCTCGCCTCGGTGAACCACTCCGCGCTCGCCTCCGGGTCGTACGCCTGCCGCGTGTGGACGTACTCGTGGGTCCACACGTCGTCGGCGGTCCCGGCCGGCTCCTCGTCGCGGACCCACAGGTCGGCGTCGCCGGTCTGGAGCCCCCGAACCGCCCAGGTCACCTCGCCGGTGGGGGCCGCGATCGCGACCACCTCGTCGTCGACGCCGCCCACGCGGAGGGCGTCGCTCGCTCCCTCGAACGCGCCGAAGACCTCCTCGGGCGTCGCCTCCATCGCCGCCGCCTCGGGCACGATCAGCCGGTATCGCTGGTCGTCGCCCTCGTGGACGCGTTCCTCGTACGGTCCGAGAAACGCCATCGCCTGGGAGGCGACGCCCTCGCCGTCGACGACGTTCTCCCGGGCGAATCGGAGCTGCGTCTGGCCCGTCTGTGACCACGCGATCCGGTGCCGCGGCGTCCGCACGAGCGCCCACTCCCCGGTATCGACGAAGCGGTAGGTGCCGCCCGTGGCCAGCGGTCCCGACTCCTCGACCGAGACGTTCGCGTCCATCGCGTACGTCAGCGACGGGCGCTCGGTCTCGCCGTCCCACTCCCAGGTCTCCCCGTCCGCGCCGTCGACGGGCTCGAACCCGTCCGCCTCGACCGCGTCGTCGTTCGCGGTCAGGAGGGTGATCTCGAGGCCGGTGACGCGGTCCGGGAGGTGCGCCGTCGCGGTGACGGCGACGGTCCCGGTCTCGTCGGTCGCGGAGAGCTCGCTCCGGACGCCGATGGTGTCCTCGTCGCCCACGTCGGCGTGACCGTCCGACCCGCCGAGCGATCCCGTCGGGCCGTCCGAAGCCGCGTCGTCCGCGAACGCGAACGTTCCGGTCGGCTCGGCGGGAGCCCCCGCGTCGGTCGATCCGACGGCACCCGGACCGACGCCCGCGGCGGCGGCGGGCCCACAGAGGAGAAGCGAGACGGCCAACAAGGCGACGACGACGGCGCGAACGCCGGGAGACGACCCCAACCGATGCATGGCCGATAACCGTCCGTCCGCGGTTTAGTGTTATCCCTCGGGGTCGAACTCCCGTGGGTCGCGCACGGGTCGGGAAAGGGGGGAGGGAGCGTGTGACGAGTCCCTCCGGGGCGACGTACGCGTGCGAGTACCATAGTTATTGGCACCATTTTCCGGATCTCTCTCCGACTCACCGGTGGAGAGATCGGATCCGCGCTCTCAGACGGCGTGAACGCGGACGGTCCAGAAGTCGCGGAACGCGTCCTCGAGGGCGTCCTCGGGGCGGCCGGTCGCGTCGGTCACGTCGGTGTCGTCGGCGAACTCGCGGACCTCCCCGAGCACGCTCCGCTCGCCGACGACGACGGTTCGCTCGACCGCCTCCGTATCCCGGCCGCCTCCGGCGTCATCGAGGTCGGCGAGGGCGTCGCGGGCACGCTCGAGGTGCTCGTCGATCTGACCCTCGCGCCGGCGCTCGAAGCGCCCCTGCGAGAACCCGCCCTTGGAGTGTGCGCCCTTCACGTCGGAGGTGAACCCCTCGAAGTCGACCCGCTCGTCGCCCTCGTAGATCCCCAGCGCGAACGTGTCCGACCGGACCAGCGCGAACGCGAACCGGCCGGTCGGGCGGAACCACTCGTCTGGCAGTCGGGGGCGGTCGGCCCACCGGTCGAAGGGGTCCGGCTCGATCGGCGTCGAGAGCGCGGCGCTCACCGCGCCCGTGTCGTCGACGACGACGACCGCGGGCGCGGCCCGCCGGACGAGCGGCGTGCGGTCGCCGAACTGGTCCGCGACGGTTCCCGGAACCGCGTCGTCGGGGACGAACGCGGTGAGTACCCCCTCCGGGTCGTCGCTCTCGATCCCGCGGAGCCGGCCGAGCACGTCGTCGAGACGCCGGCCGTACGCGTCGCTCACGCGGCGGAACTCGACGGTCTCCTCGTCGCCTTCGGCGCGCTCGACGCGGTCCTCCAACGACTCGATCCGCTGTTCGAGCCGGTTGACGCGCTCCTCGGCGCGCTGGCGGTCCGCGACCGCGTCCGACCGCCGCTCCTCTTCGGCCTCCGCGCGCCGCTCGAGGTGGCGCTTCTCCTCTTCGAGCTCCGCGATCCGCTCCTTCAGCTCGGCGCGCCCGAGCAGCCGGTCGATCATGGGGGCAGGTCCCGCGCCGCCCCCAAAGGTGCGTCGACCGGCGACACGCGGACGTCGAGTGGAGAGATCTATCCGAGTGCGGTGGCGCGCCGGTGAGCGGTCGCCGCAGGCGACCGCGAACCCGACCGCGAGGGACGCCACGAGCGCTTGAAAAGCGCGAGTGGCGAGGCTGGGGAGGCGTGAGGTGCGGTGCTATGCGGGGCGGGGTGGGACTCAAAGGGGCAGCCGGGAGGCGGGCGCAGGCGACGTAAGCACCGCAACGAAGGAGCGATAGCGACTGAGTGAGGAGCGCAACGAGCGTGCGCCCGCCTCCCGGCTGGGGCTTTGGACGTGTTCACCGCGCCAGCAACCTCGTATAGCCGAGCGGCCGGGGTTTTGGCGGTGTCGTCCGTAGTCTTCTCTACTGTTTCGTACTACCGAACGACTGGATTTCGTAGATGCTGTTCGCCCCGGAAACCCCGCCCGAACGCTTCGATCGAGCGTCCTCAGACGTCGACGTACGGCTCCCACCCCTCCCACCGGAGGAGGTTCTCGGCGCGGTCGGCGTCCGCGAGCAGGACGTTCCGCCTGGACGGCAGATCGTCGTCGGCGATCGATCGGGGGACCGCGAGCGTCCCGCTCGGGACCCCCTCGTCGCCGTCGACCGGGATGTGGCCCGCGTCGAGTTTCATCACCAGCGGCGCGTCGAGTCGCTCGATCCCCTCGCCGTCCGCGTACAGCTGCTCGTTGACCCGCTCGTGGTCGGCCCGCTGGATGGCGGCCCGGTCGCCGTCGTGGGGCTCCACGTACAGTTCGCCCAGGTAGTATCCGCTCGAGAAGCGTTCGAACATTCTGTGCGTGCTAACCTCTGCCACGATCACATATAAGCGTTACTCGCGAATGAACGATCCTGATACTCGTCGGGTGACGACGACACGAGAGGCGGTGTCCGGATCTCGGTTAGTCGATGGTTCATCGTGCCAGCACGGAGAACACCGACAAAAATCTCGGCCAGGAGTATACGCAGTTGCTAGCGCGGTGAACACGTCCAAAGCCCCAGTCGCGAGGACTCGGGGGCACCGGAAGTCGGTCGTCTCGTTTCACTCGACGCTGCGACTTCCGAGGTCTCGTTCGCTTCGCTCACGAGACCCTCGCTGCGCTCCTCGGTCGTTCGTTTCACTCACTCCCTGTGGTGCTTACGTCGGCCGCCGTCGTCCTCGCGACTGCCCCTTTGAGTCCCCCCGCCCGACCGCAACCGCCACGCAACCGCAGCCTCACGCCTCCCCAGCCTCGCTGCTCGCGCTCTTCGAGCGCTCGCAGCGTCCCTCGCGGTCGGGTTCGCGGGCCTCTGGCCCGCTCACCGGCGCGCCACCGCCCGGATCGGTTCACGGAGGTCTCGATCGTTATTCCTTTTCGCCCTCGGAGTGACGCGCGACCTCGTGCCGCCCGAAGCCGTAGCGCAGCCGGTTTGCGAGCCGTCGCGAGAACCGGCCCTCGTTGCGCGAGTCGAACCGCTCGGCGAGCGCCCCGTAGATGAGCGGAACGGGAACCTCCTGCTCGAGCGCCTCCTCGACGGTCCAGGTCCCGGTCGACCCGCCCGCGACGTGGTCGGCGACGTCGCCGAGGTCGTTGCCCTCCTCGCGGAACGCCTCCTCGCAGAGCTCGAGCAGCCACGACCGGATCACCGCGCCGTTGTTCCAGGTGCGGGCTATCGACTCCATCTCGAGGTCGTACCGGCCCTCCGCGAGCAGCTCGAACCCCTCGCCGTACGCCTGCATCAGCGCGTACTCCACCCCGTTGTGAACCATCTTCACGTAGTGGCCCGAGCCGGACTCGCCCATCCGGTCGTGGCCGTCGGGACCGGTCGCGACCGCGTCGAGGACGGGCACCATCGCCTCGTACGCCCACTCGGGACCGCCGACCATCAGGGAGAAGCCCTCCTCGGCGCTCGCGGGCCCGCCGGAGGTCCCGCAGTCGAGGTAGGCGGCGTCCGTGGCCTCGGCGCGGCGGACCGACGCCTCGAAGTGGGAGTTGCCGCCGTCGACGACCACGTCCTCCTCCCCGAGGTGCGGCTCGAGGTCCGCGAGCGTGGCGTCGACCGCGTCGCCCGCGGGCACCATGAGCCAGATCCGCTTGCCGTCGCTCTCGTCCGGGCCGCCTCCGTCCTCGACATCCGGCCCGGCTCCGTCTCCCCCGTCCGACCCGTCGAGCCGGTCACAGAGGTCTGCGACGGAGTCCGCGGGCTCCGCGCCCGCCTCCGCGGCGGCCGCCGTCGCCTCCGCCGAGAGGTCGAACGCGACCACGTCGTGGCCCGCCGCGAGGCTCCGGTCGACGACGATCCGCCCCATCCGCCCGAGTCCGATGACGCCGAGTTCCATGCGCGAGGGGTCGCCGCCGCCCGCCCTAGTGGTTCCGGTTCGCCGGGGCGGTCCCTCCGGCCGAGCGACGCGTCAGGCCTCGCTCTCGCCGAGGTGCGCCCGCAGGGTGTCGACGTCCTTGTTGCCCGCGCCCGTGTTCAGGAGGACGACGGTGTCGTCGGGGCCGAACTCGCCGGACTCCGCGAGCGCGAACGCCCCCGACGCCGCCGCCGCGCACGTCGCGCCGACCTCCAGACCCTCCTCGCGGGCGACCGTGATCGCGGCGTCGAGGATCTCCCGGTCGGTCGTCGCGACCGCGCCGCCGTCGGACTCGCGGATCGCCTCGAGGATCAGCGGGCTCGCGCCCGGATCGGGGATCGCGATCCCGTTACAGGCGGTGTCGACCTCGTCGTCCGCGAGCGGCTCGTGGCGGTCCGCGCCCGCCTCGTAGGCGTCGACGACCGGCGCACACCCCGCCGCCTGCGCCGCGTACATCGGGACGAGGTCGTCGCTCCAGCCGAGCGCGCGGGCCTCGCGGGCCGCCTTGTGCATCCCGACGAGCCCGACGCCGCCGCCGGTCGGGTAGACGACCGCGTCGGGGGCCTCCCAGTCGAGCTGCTCTAGGAGCTCCAGCGCCATCGTCTTCTTCCCCTCGTGGCGGTACGGCGTGACGAACGTCTTCGTCGAGTACCAGTCGGGGTGGTCCTCCATCGCCGCGGCGTAAGCCCGGCCGGCGTCGCCGATCTGCGAGTTGCCGCCGACAGGGTCGGTCACGGTGAGGTCCGCGCCGTGGACCTCCGTCATCGCCTTCTGGGTGAACCCCGCCCGCGACGGGAGGAAGACGTGCGCGTCGAGGTCGGCGCGGGCCGCGTACGCCGCGGCCGCCTGCCCCGCGTTGCCGGCGCTGTTCAGCGCCACCTCGCTCGCGCCGTGCTCGCGCGCCGCGGTCATCGCGAGCGACTGCCCGCGATCCTTGAACGTCCCCGTCGGGTTCGCGCCTTCGTCCTTCAGAAGCACCCGGCCGACGCCCATCGCCTCCGCGAGCGCCGGACACTCGACGAGCGGGGTGTCCCCCTCCCCGAGCGTCACCGCGGCCTCGCGGGTGAACGGCAGCAGCTCCTCGTAGCGCCACATCGACTCGCCGGGGCGGCGCTCCAGCTCCGCCGGCGTCAACTCGACCCGGTCGAGGTCGTAGCTCGGGTCCAAGATTCCGTCACAGTCCGGACAGCGGTGGGTGGCCGTCGCGGCGTCGAACGTCTCCCCGCAGTCGACACACGAGAGCCCCTCGAAGGCGTCGGTGGTCTCCATGCGCGGGGATCACACACCGGGGGACTTCGCTCCATCGGTCGACGAAGGTCGCCGTCGAACCGGGAACTCGATCCCCGATCGGCTCGGGGATCAGTCCTCGACCGGCTCGGGGATCACGTCGGCCGCGGCGAGGTCGGCGAGGTCCTCGTCGGCGTAGCCGTACTCCTGGAGGACCTCCTCGGTGTGTTCGCCGAGCATGGGCGGGTGTCGGCGGACCGTCACGGGCGTCCGCGAGAACTTCATCGGCGATCCGGGCACCTCCACGGTGCCGACCTCCGGGTGATCGATCTCCAGGCGCATGTCGCGCGCCTCGATCTGCGGGTCGTCGAACAGCTCTTCCATGTCGCGGACGTGGCTCGCGGGCACGTCGTGGCTGGTGAGCGTCTCGACGGCCTCCTCCGTCGTCATCGCGCCGAACTCCGCTTCGAGCTCCGCGTCGAGCGCGTCGCGGTTCCGCACGCGCTTCTCGTTGACCTCGAACCGCTCGTCGGCAAGCAGGTCCGGCCGATCGAGCGCGTCGCAGAGCCGCGGCCAGAAGGAGTCCGCCGAACAGCCGACGACGACGTAGTCGTCCGCCGTCTCGTACGCCTGGTACGGCGCGATGTTCGGGTGTTTGCTCCCCATCCGTCCAGGCGGGTCGCCGCTCGCGAAGTAGTTCGCCGCCATGTAGCTCATCCAGGCCGCCTGCCCGTCGAGCAGGCTCACGTCGATCTTCTGGCCCGTGCCGTCGCCGAGCTCGCGTTCGAGCAGGGCGGCCAGGATCGCCTGGGTGGCGTACATCCCCGCGCCGATGTCCGCGAGCGCGACGCCGACCCGGACCGGCGGCCCGTCCTCGACGCCCGTGATCGACATCAGTCCGCCCTTCGCCTGCATCACGATGTCGTACGCGGGCGCGTCGCGGTCGGGCCCCCACTCGCCGTACCCGGAGAGGCCGCAGTAGATGATCTCCGGGTTCTCCTCGGCGAGGTCGGGGTAGTCGAGCCCCCACTCCGCGGTCTTGCCCACCCGGAAGTTCTCGACGACGATGTCGGCCTCGCGGGCGAGGTCGCGGAACACGTCCCGTCCCTCCTCGCTCGCGAGGTTCAACACGACCGACCGCTTGTTCCGGTTGACGCTGGAGTAGTAGGCACCCTGCGCGTTCTCGCCCTCGCCGAACGCCGGCGGGACCCACGTCCGCGTCTGGTCGCCAACCCCGGGTCGCTCGATCTTGATCACGTCGGCCCCGAGGTCGCCGAGCTGCATCGTACAGAACGGTCCCACGAGCACGCGGGAGGCGTCGAGCACCGTGACGCCGTCCAGCGGCCCGGTGTCTCCCGACGGGTCGCGCGCCTCACCGACCATGGTTGCCTCGCATTCCTCGCATACGCGCACCTCCGAGCCGACCGGCATAAAGCCCTCGTCGCCGGCCCCGGTGGCCGAGTCGGTAACCATTAACTCGTCGGGGGAGACAGGCGGAGTATGGACCTCGAAATCGAGGGCAACGTGGCGCTGACGACGGCGTCCAGCGACGGGCTCGGAAACGCTGCCGCGACCGCGCTCGCCCGCGAGGGCGTCAACGTCGTGATCAACGGCCGCGACGGGGACCGACTCGACGCGGCCGCCGAGGAGCTGCGCGAGGAGGCCGCGGGCGACGCGCGGATCCACCCCGTCCAGGGCGACCTGACGGCGGAGGAGGACGTGGTCGGCCTCGTCGACGAGACGCTCGAGGAGTTCGGCCGCTTGGACCACCTCGTCACCTCCGCGGGCGGCCCGCCGTCGGGCCCGTTCCTGGAGACCGACGACGACGACTGGTATCACGCGTACGACCTGCTCGTGATGAGCGTCGTCCGGCTCTGCCGCGAGGCGGCCGACCCGCTGCGCGAGGGCGACGGCGGCACCATCGTCAACGTCGCCTCCCGGTCGGTGAAGGAGGCCATCGACGGGCTCGTCCTCTCGAACTCCGTCCGCATGAGCGTGATCGGCCTGGAGAAGACGCTCTCGAAGGAGCTCGCGCCCGACGTGCGCGCCAACGCCGTCCTCCCCGGCCCCCACGAGACGAGCCGGATCGAGGACCTCGTGAACCAGGCCGTCGAGCGCGGCGAGTACGACACCTACGAGGAGGGGCTCGCCGCCTGGGGCGAGGGAATACCGGTCGAGCGCATCGGCGACCCGATGGAGCTCGGCAACACCGCCGCGTTCCTCTCCTCGCCGAAGTCGGGGTACATCAACGGCCAGTCGATCGTCCTCGACGGCGGCGCGGGAAGCGCGAACCTGTAACGGCGGCTCGGCGTTCGGTTTCCGGCACGCGGTCGTGACGGCGGTCGCTTCGGCCGCGTCGCTTCACGCGTGCGTCGTCATCGGATTTTTAACTCACCGACTCGCTGAACCCGCCGAACTCGTCGGACTCGCCGAACCGATCGGGCGAGCCGAGCGGCGATCCGAAGGCGGAGTCAGGCCGACAGCGTGCTGATCCCGTTTATCTGGACGTACCCGAAGCCGCACTCCGGACACCGCCACTTCGTCTTCTCCCCGAGGTGGAGGGTCGTCGCCGCCGTCCGGTAGAACGCGTGCGTCTCGCCGCAGTCCGGACAGTCCACGTCCTTTTCGAGCGCCATGTGCGTGTACGGGTCCGGAGCCGGTTTCAAGCTATTGATCCCGCGGACGATCGGACGGAACGCGGCGACCGACGTCGGTCAGACCGCGGTGACCCACGCCTTGTACGTCTCGTCGAGCCCGTACACCTCCCGGAAGGCGCGCTCGATGAACCCCGCGACGCGGTTCGCGTCCGACCGCGCGGTGACGACCGCGTTCGTGCCCTCGGCCTCCTCCGGCGTCACGAGCTCGTCGATCCGGAACTCGGGGAACTCGGAGAGGAGGTCCTTCAGACGGTCCAGTTCGTCGTCGGTACAGTCCATGACGAGCTCGGTGCCCGCGAGCTGGATCCACGGGGGGAGTTCCCCGCCGTCCGTCACGTCGCTGTCGGGGTCGACGTCGACGGTCATCACGTCGCTCGACCGGGCGCGGTGGGCCGCCGCCGCGTCCGCGAACAGCGCCAGCCGCTCGGACTCGGTGGCGGCGTCGAATCGGGTCATGTCGTCGTCTCGTCGCCCTCGCGACTTAAACTGCCGCGGTCGGCGGGGCTACCGCTCCGTCTCGGCGAGCACGTCGTCGACGAGCGCGAGCGTCCGCTCCGTCTCGGCGACCCGGTCGTCGATCTCGCCGGAGGCGATCAACGCGAGTCCCTCGTCGTCCAGCGCGTCGCGCACGACCGCGGCGCGTCGGAGCCGCTCGTACTCCTCGGAGCGCGCGAGGTCGCGGATCGACCGGAGCTCCGCGACCGTCTCGTCGGCGGCGATCCGCGAGACGAGCGGGATCAGCTCGTCGATCTCGTAGGCCAGCTCGTCGCCCGGTGCGGGCGGCCAGTCGAGCGTCAGCGGCTCCGCGTCGATCCGGTCGAGGAACGTCCGGTGGACGGCCACCGCGGTCCGGAGCGCGCCCACGTCGTCGACGTAGTGTTCGAGCTTCGAGTTGGAGTAGTCGGCGTACTCGAGGAGGGTGGGGATCGGCTCCTCGCCGGCGGGGTGCTCGTCGACGTACTCGCGGAGGTCCGCCGGCGGCAGGTCGGCGTCGACGAAGGGGGTCGCGTCCGCGCGCTCGAGGAAGTCCAAGACGTCGCGGGCCGACTCCGAGGAGTAGAACTCGCGGAACCCCTCGCGGACCGCGTCGTTGTACCCCTCGATCGGCTCGCGGAGCCGCGAGACGTCGGCGTCGAGGTCGGCGTCGGCCATGTCGGCGATCTCGCGCAGTTCCTCGAGCCGGTCGGCGAGGGCGCGTCGGGCGTCGGTGGCGACCTTCCGGGCGCGCCGGTACTCGTCGACCGCGTCGTCGCGGTCGGAGAGCAGCTCGACGTAGTCGCCCGCGGGTTCGAGCGCCTCGCGGGCCGCGGCGAAGTCGGACTCGGAGAGCCGGCGCTTGTCGACGGCCTCGTCGGCGGCGGCGAACGCGTCCGCCGCGGGGGTGTCGTCGTCGACGTCGACCGCGTTCGCGAACTCCCCCTCGAACTGGACGTACGAGCCGAAGTCGCCGGTGCCGACCGCGTCCTCCTCGTACTGGTCGAGCACGCGGTGGGCCCGCCGGTAGGCGTCGGCGGCCGCCTCCACTCGGTCCCGACCAAGGTCCGCGATGCGCGACTCGAGCCGGGAGAGCTCGTCGTAGCGCTCGCGGAGCTCCGCGGCCGCCTCGCCCGCGGACCGGACGGCGTCGGGGCTCGAATCGGGGTCGGGATCGGTGCCGCCGTCGGCGACGACCCGCCGGCTCCCGGTCTCGCCGCGAGCCATCAGTACACCTCGTCGGGGTCGAAGACGCGCTCGCCGACGTGCTCGCCGTCGATCGTGCGGTGGAAACACGACCGGTGGCCGGTGTGACACGCGCCGACCGACTGGTCGACGAGGTACAGCAGCGTGTCCGCGTCGCAGTCGACACGGATCTCCTCGACGGCCTGGGTGTGGCCCGAGGAGCCCCCCTTGTGCCAGAGCTCGTCGCGCGACCGGGAGTAGTAGTGGGCCTCGCCCGTCTCGCGGGTTCGCTCGAGCGCCTCCGGCGAGACGTACGCGAGCATCAACACCTCGCCGTCCTCGGCGTCCTGTGCGATCGCGGGGACCAGCCCGTCCTCGCCGAACTCCACCGCCACCTCGGCGTCCGCGTCGGCCTCGCTCATACCTCGCCCGAGGCGGGCCCCTCGAATAGTCCTTGTGTCTGTTCCCGTCTCGGAGCGCCAGGGGATCGATCAGTACGATCCAAACACCGACCGATCGCGGTGGCGCGCCGCCGAGTGCCCCGCAGGGGCACGAGGAGCCCGCGAGGGACGCTGCGAACGAAGTGAGCAGCGAGGCTGGGGAGGCGTGAGGTGCGGGGCTGTGCGGCGCGGGGTGGGACTCAAAGGGGCAGTCGGCTCCGGGAAGACGGCCGACGTAAGGACCGCAGGAGCGAACATAGTGAGCGACGAGGACCGCAGCGAGGCCCTCGACCGGAGCCGGCTGGGGCTTTGGAGATGTTCTCCGTGATCGTGATCACCGCGCCAGCAACGACACCGTTCTCATCACCTCGATCATTCACGAAACACCCGTACCACTAACATCCAACTCTCGCGGATGCTTCTCGATCGGAGAGACGAAGCAAAACCGGGATCCTCACTCCAGAGCGTGTGACGCGGCCACCCGTCTACTCCCGGCGCAACACGAGCGCGTCGCCGTCGGCGTACGCGTCCGGCCGGCGGTCGACCACGTCGAACCCGCACGCCTCGTAGAGCGCGAGCGCGGCGTCGTTGTCGGGGTGCGCCTGGAGCGTCACGGGACCGTTCGCGTCGGCGACTATCGCCGCGAGGAGCCCGCGGGCACGACCCTCCCGGCGGAAGTCGGGGGCGACGACGAGTTCGGCGAGATGACAGCCGGGGCGGGTCGGGGCGTCCACCGGGAGCGCGTAGCCAACGACCGAACCGCCCTCGGCGACCGAACCGCCCTCGGCGACGCCCGCGTCGTCTGCCGCGCGGCCGTCAGCGACGCTCACGAACCCCGACCCGATCGCGATCCCGTACTCCAGCAGGTCCGGACTCGGCTGCCGGAGGTGCGCCTGGAGCGTCCGGACTCGGCCGGCGTCGACGGGACGAAGGGTCCGAACCCGCGGGTCGGAGAGCGCGTCGAGGTCGGTCATCGGATCACCCGACAGCGACGCCGACGCCGACCGCGAGGACCGCCCCCGAGAGCGTCGCGAGGAAGTTCACGGTCTGGTTGCCGATCCGGCCCCCCTCGATCAGCGCGCCGAGGACGCTGTCGACGGTCATGCCGAACGCGCCCGCGAGAACGACGACGACGCCGGACCGGAGGAGGTCGCCGGCGACGACGGAGTCACCGACGGGGAGAGGGAGCGCCGCGAGGAGCGCGATCAGCGCCGCCCCGGCGACCCCGGCGACGCCGCCCTGCCACGTCACGGCCCCGTCGGTTCCGGGATCGACCGGCCGGAGCGTCGTGATCAGCCGCGGGGCGTCGAAGAGGCCGCCGATCTCCGAGGAGAGCGTGTCCGCCATCGCGGTGGCGACCGCGCCGGCGAACGCCAGCCGGAAGACGGACTCCGGAACCGCGAGGTGGCCGGCCGCGGCGTAGCCGAGGAGCGCGGCGAGCGCGACCGCCGAGTTGGCGAGGACGTTCCCCGTCCCGCGCGCGCCCTGGTTCTCCTGTGCGACGCCGCGGTCGGCCTTCTCCTCGAAGCGGTACTTCGAGGCGAGCCCCCCGCCCGCGTAGAAGGCCATCAGCGTGAGGAACCAGGCCACGCCGCCGAGCACGACGGTGAGAAGCGAGAGCAACACCCCGGTGAGCATCCCCGGCACCGAGGCGGCCCCGAGGGCGTACGAGACGTAGCCGAGGGCGGCCGTCACGGCGAGCGCCGCGACGACGCCGACGGCGGTCACGGTCGGGTCGAGCGCCGTGAATCCCCACGCGACCAGCGCGACGACGACGACCGTGATGTGGGCGTCCCGCGCGTACACGAGCGAGCGGACGAGCGCCCCGGTCAGGACCGCGACGGAGCCGAGGAACGCGAACGCGGGGAGCGAGCCGACGAGGGCGCCGAGCCCGCCGGCCGGGACGCCCCGAACGGCCGGGGCCACGGCCGCGAGCGTCCCGGAGACGACCTGTCCGGCGACCGCGGCGACGCCGCCGGCGACGAGGTAGCCGGCGACGAGCCGGAACTCGTCGTCGGAGCGCGTCCGGACGAGCTCGCGGCCGAGCCGGCCGCCGCCGACCGCGAGCGCGGCCGCCGCGAACGCTCCGGCGGGCAGCGGGACGGGCGGGAACGTGGCGACGACGGCGAGGCCGGCGAGCGCGAGCGCGAACGCGCCGACGCCGTAGAGGCGCTCCTCTTCCCTGTCGCCGGGAAGCGCGAGGGTCTCGAACCACTCCCCGTCGCGGATGGCGAGGAGGAACGCGCCGGCGGCGACCAGGAACGGGGCGGCGGCGGCGGAGCCGAGCGCCGGCGCGAACGCCGCGAGCGCGGCCACCGCGGCGAACACGCTCGCGCGTCTGACCCTCCGATACACACCGACGAGTATCCGCGACGACCACTTAACCCTCCCGACAGCGGGGCGACGCGTCGACGGTCGCCGGCCGAACAACCGGAGCGGACGGAACGGCGCGAGAAACAGCGTTCCGGCGGACCCGACGGTACACGTCTCGGAACGGAGACGAACTCGACGCGTCTCAGTACCGGTACTCGTTGAACTGGACCGCGTGGCCCTCGATGACCGGGACCTCGTCCTCGGGGTCGGCCTCGTCGTCGTCCGCGGCCACGTCGTGTGAGTCAACCGCTGTCATACCCGGGTAGTTGCCGTACTCCTACATAAACTATGCGGAAATAACGTCCGGTTCCGCTCCGGTCAGAGCACCCGGTCGATCTCGCCGAGATCGTCGAGGACGTGGTCGGGTTCGACGTCGCTCGCCGCGAGGTCGCCCTCGTCGGTGACGCCCGACAGTACGAGAACGGTGGTCATGCCGGCGCGCGCGCCGAGCTCGATGTCGGTGTCGAGGCGATCGCCGACGACGAGACACTCCTCGGGCGGGTACGGGAGTCGCTCGCGGACCGCCTCGATGGCGGGGTCCGAGGGCTTGCCGAGGACCACGTCGGGGTCGCGCTCGGCGACGGCCGCGACCGCCCGGATCACCGCGCCGGAGCCGGGAACGTCCCGCTCTGCCGCGGGGATGACCACGTCGGGGTCCGTGCCGATGAAGGGGATTCCCCGCTCAAGCGCCCACAGCGCCGCACAGAGGTCGTCGTAGTCGAACGACCGGTCGATCGAGGCGACGAGCGCGTCGGCGGCGTCGACGTCGTCCGTCGTCGAGAGCCCCGCGTCGTCGAACTGCCGCAACAGGCCGGGCGCGCCGAGACAGAGCAGGTCGTCGCCGGCGTGGTGCTCGCGGAGGTACGCCGTGGTCACGCTCCCGGCGGTGATCACGTCGGCGGCGGTCGCGTCGTACCCCGCCGCGCCCAGTCGGTCGACGTACGCCGGCGGCGCTTTCGTCGGGTTGTTCGAGACGAACAGCGTCTCGACGCCGGCCTCGCGGAGCCGACGGTACCCCGACGGCGCGCCGGGTATCGGGTCGTCGCCGCGCACGACCGTCCCGTCGACGTCGAGGACGGCACCGGAGAAGTCCATGTCCGTTCCTGGGTCGCCGTCGCCGTATGGGTTGCGCTCGCCGGCGCGTCGGGGCCGTCGGCCGACCGAGTGGCATTCTCGTCCCAATATCGTGATCGGTCGCACGCACGGGATAACGGAAGCGTAAAGCGGCACCGGTCCGAATCGAGGTGTACTGTGACGACGACCCAGGTGACCCTCGTCCAGATCGACAACTACGGGCCGTGGACGGTGACGCCGAAGCCGCGACGGGAGATGGACCTCCAGAGCCTCCAGTCCCGACTCTTCGCCGACATCGCCGAGTTCCTCGGCCACCGCGACGGGTACGCCTTCTTCACCCGCTTCGACAACATGATCGCGGTGACGAACGGGGTCGACGGCGACGCCCACGCCACGCTCCAGGAATCGATCGGCAACCGCTACCCGGTGACCGTCAGCCTCGGGACGGCCGTGAGCGATCGGCCGATCGACGCCCTCGAGGCGGCCAACGGCCGGCTCCAGACCGAGGGGAGCGCGCAGGACGAGGGCCGGACCGAGGTGCTCGCCGGCGAGTATCTCACCGAGACGAGCCCCGGAGACGTCCAGATCGCCCACTTCGACGTGGTGAACGTGACCGGCAAGTACACCGACCGGCTCAACGAGTTCGACACGTTCATCGACATCGAGCGGGCGTACGCGTCGCTGATGCGACACCTCCGGCGCGAGCACGGCGCGCTCTCCTTCTTCGTCGGCGGCGACAACGTGATCGCCGTCTGCCCGAACATGCCCGAGTCCGCGTTCGTGGACGCGGTCGACCACGTCGTCGCCGACGTCGACGTGGAGCTCCAGGTCGGCGTCGGTCGGGGCGCGTCCGCCCACGAGGCGGGCTTCGCCGCCAAACACGCGCTGGAGGACTGCCGCCACGGCGGGACCGCCGTCGAACTGTTCGGCGCGCCGGCCGCGGGCGACTGAGATGGGCGATCGGGGCGGCGGCTCCGAGGGCGAGGCCTCCGAGGCCGACGAGGGGGCCGATGCCCCCCATGTCGGGATCGTCGTCTACGGCGACCTCGACGCCCGCTCCGGGGGATTTCTCTACGACCGACGGCTCGCCGACCACCTCGCGGCCCGCGGCTGGACGGTCGAGGTCGTCTCGCTGCCCGAACGGTCCTACCGGCGGTCGCTCCTCACGAACCTCGCGCCCGGACTGGTCGACCGCCTCGAACGCTTCGACGTCGTCGTCGAGGACGCCTACTGCGGCCCGTCGCTGTTCCTCGCGAACCGCAGGGTCGGGACGCCCGTGGTCGCGTTGGTCCACTACCTCCGGTCGGCGGTCGTCGGCGAGGCGGTCGGGGACCGCGCGGTCCGGGCGATCGAGCGCGACTACCTCCGGACCGCGGACGCGTACGTGTTCAACAGCCGGCCGACGCGGGAGGCCGTCGCCGAGCTGTGCGGAGTCGACGACACCGGGGAGCAGCCCCCGTTTCCGGGCATCGTCGCGCCCCCCGCCGGCGACCGGCTCGGGACCGCGCCGGCGCTCTCCGGCGACCGACTGACGCGGGACCCGTTTCGGGTGGTCGCCGTCGGCAACGTCACCCCGCGGAAGGGGATCACGACCCTGATCCGGGGGCTGTCGCTGCTCGACGACGGGATCGACTGGCGGCTCCGCGTCGTCGGCGACGTCGGCGTCGCGCCCGAGCACGTCGCGTCGCTGCGGGCGCTCGCCGATCGACGTGGAGTCGCGGACCGCGTCGCCTTCGCCGGCCGCGTCGACGACGACGCCCTCCGGGAGGAGCTGCGCTCGGCGCACCTCCTCGCGGTCCCCTCTCGGTACGAGCCGTTCGGGATCGTCTACCTCGAGGGGATGGCGTTCGGGCTGCCGGCGATCGCCTCGGCGAACGGCGGCGCGAGCGACTTCGTCGGCGACCACAACGGCGCGCTCGTCCCGCCCGACGACGCCGAGGCCGTCGCCGACGCGGTCGGGCCGCTGGCGCGCGACCGCGACCGCCTCCGCCGGCTGAGCGAGGGGGCCCGCGAGACCTTCCGGGAGCACCCCACCTGGGAGGAGACCTGCGGGCGCGTCCGCCGGTTCCTCCGCGGGATCGTCGAGGGCGAGACGGGCGAGGGACCGGACGCGGCCGTTGGCTCCGGGAACTCTCACGAGTGATAATTCGCGTGTGGCATTTTTATACCCATGCCGAGAACGGCCGGATAGAATGTCAGAAGAGATAGTCTTCGTCTGTACGGCCGAGGGGTGTGACGCCGGACCGTGGGAGGGGGCTCACGACGCGATGGCCCACTGCGAGGAGACCGCGGACCACGGCTACACCGGTCGCCCGCGCTCGGAGGTGGACGAGGTGATCCCCGCGACCGCGGTCGAGAAGCGCGACAACCGGAACCTCCAGCACAAGGGCCACCCTGAGGGCGCGCTGGCGAACGACGACTGAGGCCGCCGACCCTCCGGCCCCGACCTCACTCCTCCTCGAACAGTCCGAGGTCGTCCGCGACGAGGTCGGCCAGCTGGTCTTTGAGTCCCGGGTCGACCTCGGCGACCTCCTCGCCGCCGTGTTTCCCCTCGTTGTGCCGGGAGAGCGCGTCCGCCACGTCCGAGAGCGGGACCCGCGTCTCCGTCTCGCAGTCGGTACACACGATCGGGACGGTCGGCTCCTCGGAAGACATCGCTCGGAGAGTGGCGGGTGGGCGGTATAGTCCTTCGGGGACGTGGCGCGCGTCGTGATCGGACACGGATCGGATCGGATCGGATCGGACCGAACCGGACCGAACCGGATCGGACCGGATCGCGAGCGACGACGACTCGAAAACCCCTAAGTCACGGCGACCCAACCTCGCGTATGGTCGAGGCACCAGCGACGGAGGAAGGGTGGTTCGCGCTACACGAGTTCCGGTCGATCGACTGGGACGCGTGGCGCGACGCGCCCGACCGGAAGCGGGAGCGCGCCGTCGAGGAGGGCCGATCGTACCTGCTCCACCGTGAGAAGCTCGCGGCCGCCGACGCCGGGGACTCCGCGGTCTTCTCCGTGCTCGGGCACAAGGCGGACCTGTTGACGATCCACTTCCGGCCGACGCTCGACGAGCTGTCGACGATCGAGCGGGGCTTCGAGAACACCGCGCTCGCCGAGTTCACGACCACCGAGTCGTCGTACGTCTCGGTCACGGAGGTGTCCGGCTACGTCTCGGACGCCTACTTCGAGGGCGACGAGGAGGAGGTCGACGAGGGGCTCCGCCGGTACATCGAGGGGAAGCTGAAACCAGAGATCCCCGACGACGAGTACGTCTCCTTCTATCCGATGAGCAAACGCCGCGGCGAGGAGTACAACTGGTACGCCCTCCCCTTCGACGAGCGCGCCGAACTGATGTCCGGCCACGGCGACGTCGGCCGCGAGTACGCCGGGAAGATCAAACAGGTGATCGCCTCCTCCGTCGGCTTCGACGACCACGAGTGGGGCGTAACGCTGTTCGGGTCGGACCCGACGGACATCAAGGACATCGTCTACGAGATGCGGTTCGACGAGGCCTCCTCGCGGTACGGCGAGTTCGGGCGGTTCTACGTCGGCCGCCGGTTCCCGCCCGAGGACCTCGGCGCGTACCTCGCCGGCGAGCCGGTCCCGACCGGCGACGCGGGCGGCGGGGGCGACGCTGACGGCCACCACGGCGGGGCCGACGCGCACGACCACCACGGCGAGGGCGGCTCGGCTCACGGCGATCACCCCCACGGGGACGGGAGCGCCGGCGGCGAGGGCGATCACCCCCACGGCGGCGACGACCGCTCCCACGGCGAGGACGACGCCGAGGGGTCCGCCGACGCCGACGACATCCGCGGCGAGCTCGCCGACCTCGACATCTACGCCGGCAAACCCCACGGCGAGGACGTGTTCGCCACGGTGCTGTACAGCGAGGCCGACGTCGACGACCTCTTCGAGGAGGTCCAGGGGCTCCGCGCCAACTTCGACCACTACGGCACGCACGTGAAGACCGCGGTGTACGAGGGTCGATCGACCGACCGCGCCGCCGTCGTCTCCCTCTGGGAGACCGCCTCGGCCGCCGAGACCGCCGCCGGGTTCCTCTCGGAGCTGCCCGAGGTCGTCGGGCGTGCCGGCGAGGAGTCCGGCTTCGGGACGATGGGGATGTTCTACACCGTCAAACCCGAACACCGCGAGGACTTCGCCGACACCTTCGACGAGGTCGGCGAGGCCCTCGCCGGGATGGAGGGCCACCTCGAGACGGACCTGATGGTGAACGTCGAGGACGAGAACGACATGTTCATCGCCAGCCAGTGGCGCGCGAGGGAGGACGCGATGGACTTCTTCCGCTCCGACGACTTCCGCGAGACCGTCCAGTGGGGCCGAGAGGTCCTCGCCGACCGGCCGCGACACGTCTTCCTGGCCTGAGACGGCCGGGTCCGGTCCGCGGACCGTCCGACTCCGACCCGACGGTCCGAACCGATCTACTCCCCCGGACCGCCGCCGATCCCGCGACCGCCCCCTTTTAACTTCCGCGTCGGCGAACGGTCGGCCATGTTCGACACGATCGTGGTCGCGACGGACGGCTCCGACAGCGTGGGTCGGGCGGTCGACGTCGCGATCGACGTGGCCGCGCGCTTCGACGCGGCGGTTCACGCGCTGTACGTCCTCGACACCGGCGAGGTCGAGTCGTCCCCCGACGAGGTTCGCGACGACCTCCGCGACGCGCTCGACGACCACGGGGAGCGCGCGCTCGCGGCGGTCGTCGAGAGCGGCGCGGAACGCGACGACGGCCTCGATGTCGTGACCGAGGTGCGCGAGGGACGGCCGGCGAGGGAGATCGTCTCGTACGCCGACGAGATCGACGCCGACCTCGTCGTCACCGGGACGCGCGGGCGACACGGGGAGAACCGCTTCCTCATCGGGTCCGTCGCCGAGAACGTCGTCAGGACGTGTGATCCCCCCGTGTTGACGGTTCGCCGGCTCACCGACGAGGACCCCCGGCGGGTCACGTTCTGAGCGGGCGACGACGGGACCGAACCGCGTCAGAACACCCGGTTCCGAAGCTCCTCGCCGGCTTCCAGCCGGTCGAGGTTCTCCGCGAGGACGTCGGCGAGGCGGTCGAAGTACTCCGGGGTGTGTCCGGCGTTGTGCGGCGTGATCGTGACGTCGGAGAGCCCCCACAGCGGGTGGTCCTCGGGAAGCGGCTCGGGGTCAGTCACGTCGAGGGCGGCCCCGCGGATCCGGTTGTTCCGGAGCGCGGACACCAGGGCGTCGGTGTCGACGACCCGGCCGCGTGCGACGTTGACGAGCACGGCGTCCGAGCGCATCGTCCGGAACACGTCGGCGTCGATCAGCCCCTCCGTCGCGTCCGAGAGGGGACAGGCGAGCACGACGTACTCGGCGTCCGTGACCGCCTCGTGGATCCGGTCGAAGCCGACCACCTCGTCCGTCGGCCCGCCCTTCTCGGGGGTGTAGCGGACGCCGACCGTCTCGGCGTCGAACGCGGAGAGCCGGTCGACGATCGTCTCCCCGATGGCTCCGAGGCCGACGACGGCGACCCGCGATCCGTACACCTCGGTCGTGGGATACGACCGCCACTCCCGGCGCTGCTTCTGCCGCTGGGCGCGGTGGAAGCCGCGGGCGTGACCGATCATCGCGCCGACGACGTACTCGGCGATGTTCGGGCCGTGGACGCCGGAGGCGTTCGTCACCGCGACCCCGTGCTCCTCGAACGCCTCGCGGGGGAGGTGGCCCGTCCCCGCGTACACGCAGGCGAACAGCTCCAGGTTCTCGGCGGCCGCGAGGTCCTCTTCCTCGACCGCGAACCCGGTCGCGACCCGCGCCCGCGAGAGGTACTCGCGCTCCTCGGCGGGCGTCCGGGCAAGCGCGACCTCGCGGTCGGGGAGCCGCTCGCGGAGCGTCTCGGCGTAGTCGCTCCCCTCGATGCCGTGGATCTTCTGCCGTAGGACGACGACGTCCGGGTCGCTCATGTCGGCGTGTTCGCCGACGCCGCTGAAAAGCGTGCGTGCTGCGGCAGCGGACGGGAGCGTCCGGGCGCGAACGAGGGAACGGGCTCGTTTCCCCCCGCCGAGGCCGGCGATCCACCACTCGAGAACGCTCCAGGTGTGAGATTTCGCCCCGAGATCCGATGATTTTCCCGCTCGATCGTCGTAAATACTTAGTGCTTTGAAATTAACATGTCAACCGTTACCTATGCCCAATCCAGATTTCGCGGCCGAGCTGGGTAGCATCCCGTACGAGGAGGTCATCGGGACGCCGCTGCGCGCCGCGGTCGAGGCGAACGCGAAGGCCTCGATGACGGCGGCGGAGTTCATCAGGTCGGTCGGCTTCACGGAGCCGACCGTCGGGCAGCCGGAGCCGGTGACCGTCGACTTCGGGTACGAGAAACGGATCGTCGACGACCAGGGCAACGAGACGACCGAGCAGCGCTCGCTGTCCGTCCCGCTGTTGTTGCTCCTGAACATCCCGTACTTCGAGGTCAGCAACGTGACCATCGACTTCAACGTCAAGTTGAACTCGGTGGAGTCGTACGAGCAGTCGAGCGAGTTCGAGTTCGGATACGAACGGACGACCCAAGCGAGCGCGGACCTCGGGTTCCTCCAGGGGAAGACCAAATCCGAGGTCAACGTGAGCTATCAGCGCTCCACGTCGCGCGGACAGGAGATCGAGCGAACGTACGACCAGTCCGTCCACGTGGCGGCGGAGTCGGTCGAACCGCCGGAGGGAGTGAACCGGCTGATGGGCGCGCTCGAACAGACCATCGCCGACGACTCCTCGAACGGGAACGGCAACGGCAACGGCAACGGAAACAGCAACGGGAACACGAACTGAACGGAGAACAGTGAACGGAACAGATACCCTCGCGGACCTCCCGCTGTCGTCGCTGTTCTCCGGGCCGCTCGTCGCGGCCGTCGAGGCCAGCATCCAGGCACAGACCGAGTCGCTCTCGCTGATTCGGGAGGTCGGGTTCGACGACGAGGGCGATCTGGTGACGGTCTCCTTCGAGTACCGAACGACCGAGGTCGACCCGGAAACGGGCGAACAGCGCCAGGCGAGCCGACGGCTCACGGTGCCGCTCGTGCTTTTCCTCTCGGTACCGGAGCTCGTCGTCCACGAGATCGAACAGGAGTTCTCCGCGCGGATCGTCGACACCGAATCCGAGGAGCGCGAGGAGGACCCGGAGCGATCCGGCGGGACGGCGGGGCTTCCGACGCTCGCTCCGAGCCGCCTCCGCGTGTCGCCGGCCTCCGAGGAGACCACGTTCTCCCGGAGGACGAAGACGAAGTTCGACCTCGACGTCCGAATGGTCGCGGAGATCGACACCCAGTCGACCGGCATGGAGATGCTCGAACGGGCGGCGAACGGCGCGGTCCGCGAGGACCGCGAGGCCTCGGAGCGGACCGAGGAGATCCCGTCCGCCCTCGACGAGACCACACGGGAATGACGACGCTCGACAGCTACCTCGCGGCGGTGTACGACGCCGCGGCCGAGGCCGAGACGCTGGCGCTGATCAACGGACAGCGGCGACTCCGCCGGATGATCGAGGCGGGGAGGCTACCCGAGGACGCCAGCGTGCCGGTCTATCACGCGTCCGACCTCTCCGTGACGCTCGACGTCGGGCTCGAGGCGCGGGAAACGGAGCAGGGGACGGAGCTCGTCGTCACCGAGCCCGGACCGGACGACGACACCGCCATCGACGTCGATCTCGAGGTCTACGACATGCTCGAGGCGGGAGACCTTCCGGACCCGCAGTCGACGCCGGGAGGCCCCGACGCCGTCGACGTCCACTTTCCCGTCCCCGGTTCGTCCGCCGCGGCGGACGAGGTATCCGAAACCAGAGAGTCCGAGAGCGAGGAGTCCGAAAGCGAGGAATCCGAGAGCAGAGAATCCGAGAGCAGGGAATCCGAGAGCAGGCAATCCGAGAGCGAGGAACCCGAGGACGACCGCGATCCGGAGCCGTCGTCACGTGACGCGGACGACGAGAGCGAGGAAGAACGGGAACGACGGGACGAGGACGAACGGGAACGACGAAGACGAAACGAGGACGAACGGGACGAACAGCGAACGCGAGAGAACGAGGAATCCGCGGCTTCGGACGACGGCTCGGCCGGTGGGGAAAGCGACCGTCGCGGCGAGATCGGCGACGGACCGTCGCCCGTCCGCCGTTCCGCGGAGGGCGGGCGGTTCTTCGATCTCGATCTCGACACGCTCATGGACCCGTTCGGGTCGAGCGCGACCGACACGGGGCCCGACCGAACCGACGAGGAGGAGTCCGACCGCGATCGCGACGACGCCACGACCGACGAACGATGACCGAAAACGATCCACCACTCGACGAGTACTTCGATCCGCTGCGCACGGAGCACCGAACGTCGCTTCGGAAACGGATGGAACGGTACCGGGAACAGCTGGAGGACCGTGGATACGAGGTGACGATCGCCGAGGGGACGACGGGCCTGTTCGCCGGCGTGCTCGTCATCGACGAGGAGCGGGGACGCTTCGGGTTCCTCGAGGAGGACGGGAGCGTCTCGTGGCTCGACGGCAGCGGCGGCTTCGGCGCGCTCGGGTCCGCGATCGTCCAGAACCACACGGACGAGTTCGAACGGCAGGCGGGAGCGATCGAGAACGCCGACGTGGAGTGATCGACGGAGGCGGGGCGAGGCGACGCCGAACGCTCACTCCAGCGCGGCGTCGAACGCCCGCTGGAGGTCCGCCTTCATGTCGTCGACGTGTTCGATGCCGACGGAGACGCGGATCAGCCCGTCGGTGAGCCCGGCGGCGAGCCGCTCCTCGCGGGGGATCGCGGCGTGGGTCATCGCGGCCGGCTGCTCGATGAGGCTCTCGACGCCGCCGAGCGACTCCGCGAGCGTGAACACCTCCGTCTCCTCGACGACGGTCGAGGCCTGCTCGAGGCTGCCGTCGAACTCGAAGGAGAGCATCCCGCCGAAGTCGTCCATCTGTTCGGCGGCGAGCTCGTGGTGCGGGTGCGACTCCAGTCCGGGGTAGTAGACGCGGCTCACGTCGTCGTGGTCCTGGAGCCACTCGGCGAGTTCGGCGGCGTTCTCACAGTGGCGGTCCATCCGAACGGGGAGCGTCTTCGTGCCCCGAAGCACGAGGAACGCGTCGAACGGGCCGGGCGTCGCGCCCACCGAGTTCTGGTAGAAGCCGATCTCCTCGTCGAGGTCGGCGTCGTCGACGATCAGCGCGCCGCCGATCGTGTCGGAGTGGCCGCCGAGGTACTTCGTGAGCGACTGACAGACGACGTCCGCGCCGTCCTCGAGCGGCCGCTGGAGGTACGGCGTCGCGAACGTGTTGTCGACGGCACACAGCGCGTCGGCCTCGTGGGCGATGTCCGCGAGCGCGCCGATGTCGTTCACGTTCATCAGCGGGTTCGTCGGCGTCTCGACCCAGACAAGCTCCGTGTTCGGTCGTATCGCCTCGCGGACCGCGTCGTGGTCGGTGGTGTCGACGAAGGTGGTCTCGAGGTCGTACTTGTCGTAGACCTGCGTGAGGATCCGGTGGGTCCCGCCGTAGACGTCGTCGCCGGCGACGACGTGATCGCCCGCGGAGAGCAGGTTGAGGACGGTGTTTATCGCGCCCATCCCCGAGGAGAAACAGCGGGCGTGACTGCCCGACTCCAGCGCCGCGAGGTTCTCCTCGAGGTCGGTTCGCGTCGGGTTCCCCGTCCGGGAGTACTCGTAGCCGCGGTGGTCGCCGGGGGCGTCCTGCTTGTACGTCGAGTTGGCGTGGATCGGCGTCATCAGCGCGCCGGTCTCCGGATCCGGCTCCTGGCCGGCGTGGATCGCCCGCGTCTCGAATCGGAACCCCTCGGCGTCGGAGCCGTCGTCCGCTGGGTCGTGGTCGCTCATGGGTGTCCGTCGGCGTCCGGGGACCTCACTCTTGTCCTTTCGGTCGGCGACGGGGGAGCGGAGCCGGCGGCTCGGAGGTCGGCTGTGCGGCCGCTCGTCGCGTCGTTTCTCGCAGAATGCTCGGTCAGGGATTTGAACCCTGGTCGTCGGCTGTCTTCCGAACCGGCACGGCGAGGTGCCACGTTCGTCGAAAGGCCAACATGATTGGCCGGACTACACCAACCGAGCGCGTTCGTCCGTTACGACGGACCCGATTTAACTCTTCTCAACTCCCCTCGGCGAGCCACGGCGTCACACGGACCCGAACCGGGGTCGACGCGGCGACGCCGCCGGAGCCGTCGGTCCGATATATATACATCACAGAGACTATGTAAGCGACGTGCGTCTCTCCGAAGTATCGGAGAAGATCGGGGATGACGGCTCTCCAACATGGGCTGAAAGGCCGTCTATCTGCCGAATCCGTCCGATCCGTCCGTTTCGATCGACGAGGGGAGCAGACTATATATTTTACCACAGCGTTAAGTAGAGCCGACCACGATCGGATCGCATGGAAACGCGGAAGGTGCAGGTCACCGGCGGCTCGACGTACACGGTCTCGATCCCGAAGTCCTGGGCGACCGAGAACGACGTCGGGGCGGGAAGCGAGGTCGAGTTCTACCCCGACGGCGACTCGCTCTTCCTCACGCCGCGCTCGGAGGAGGACCGGACCCGGGGGAGCCTCGACATCACCGATCTGACCGGACAGGACCTCACCCGCGCGGTGACGACGATGTACGTCAGCGGGTTCGACGTGATCGAACTGACCGGCGGCGAGATCACCACCGAGCAGCGCTCGACGGTCAGGGAGGCGGTCCAGAGCCTCGTCGGCCTCGAGGTGTTGGAGGAGACCCGCGACCGGGTCGTGATCCGCGACCTCCTCGACTCCTCGGAGCTGTCGATCCACAACGCCGTCACCCGGATGCGGCTGATCTCGCTGTCGATGCTCGAGGACGCGATCACCGCGCTCTCCGAACTCGACCACGACCTCGCGCGCGACGTGATCGGCCGCGACGACGACCTCGACCGGCTGTGGCTCGTCGTCTCGCGGATCTTCCGGGCGACCCTCCGGACGCCGAAGGCCGCGGAGGAGCTCGGGCTCCCCCGCGAGGAGTGTTTCGACTACCACTCGAGCGCGCGCCAACTGGAGCGGGTCGGCGACCACGCGACCAAGATCGCCCACCTGACGCTGAACATCGACGAGCCGCTCCCCGAGGAGGTGATCGACGCCATCGACGACCTCCACGGCGACGCCGTCGAGGTGGTCGACACCGCGATGGACGCGCTGTTCGCCGAGGACAACGACGAGGCGACCCGGCTCGCGAACGAGGCGAGAACCGGCGTCCGCGCCATCGACGAGCGCGTGCGGGCCATCGACGAGCTGCTCCGCGGGCTCGACCCGACCCGCGCACAGCTTCTGGGGCTCGTCGTCGACTCCGTCCTCCGGTCGGCCGACTACGGCGGAAACGTCGCCGAGACCGCCCTCCAGAAGGCCGCGCCGACTCCCTGAGCCGGCGACGCGTTCCGAGGTCGCGTGCGGCGATCGCGTTCCGGTCCGCCGGTCCGGCCGACTGCCGTGTCTTTTTGTCCGTCGACGCCTGACTCGGTTCCATGCCGGAGATCGAGTTAGGCGTCCCGCGGGGGGTCATCGAGTCGCTGCCGGAGGGAGACGAGACCGCCGAACGGGACATGCGGCGGGCCATCGCCGGGATCCAGTCCCGCCTGAACGAGGAGATCGACGGGAGCGACCCGTCGGAGGCGGCGACGGTCGTCGTCGACGCGGTCGAACGCATGGAGGCGCAGGCGAGCACCTACCACGAGTTCGTGCCCGAACTCCGCGCGTGGGGACAGTCGCCGATCTACGCGATCGCCTGGCGGAACCTCTACGTCGAGCTGATCGGCCAGCTGTACGAACACGAGTGGCTCGCCGGCGAGCTCGACCGCGAGCGCAACTTCCGGCTCGTCGACGACGGGATCAGGCTCTCGGACCTGTAGCGGTCGCGCGCCGGAGACGCCACGAACGCCGATCAGGCGTCGTTCTCGTCTCCGTGGACTTCGTCGTCCCCGCCGTTCGCGCTCCTCCCGCCGCCCGTCCAGCCTCCGCCCGCCTCGCCCGCGTCCGCCTCGCTTCCGCCCGCCTCGCTTCCGTCCACCTCGCCTCCGTCCGCCTCGCTTCCGCCCGCCTCGCCCCGCCGATACAGCCAGAGGTGTCCCGCGCCCTGCGGGAGGTCGATCGGACGGTAGGTTCGACTGACCGTCCGGCCGTCGGCAAACGTCAACACCTCGTTGGAGACCGGTCGCCGCTCCGCGACGATCGCGTTCGTCCGGTCGACGAACCCCTCGGGATCCGTGAACCGGTCGCTCACGTCGACCGCGAACCGCTCGCAGTCGCGCCCGATCGCGTCCTCGGGGTCGCCGTCGATCCCGAACAGCTCGTACAGACGGTCGTTGAGCGCGAGAACGCGACGGTCCGCGTTCTCGACGAGCACGCCGTACGGGAGCGTGGCGAAGACGGTCGAGAGGACGGCGTTGGTGCGCTCGAGCTCGCGTTTCCGCTCCTCGCGGTCGGTGACGTCCTCGAACTGCGAGAAGACGCGGATCACCTCGCCGTCGTCGTTTGTCACCACCTGGTTGTGCCACACGCAGCGGATGCGTTCGCCGTCGCGAGTGACGTTGTCGTTGACGCTCCGGTAGCCGCCGCGGTCGGCGAGCAGGCGGCGTTCGATCTCGGCCACGTTCCGTCGCTCCTCCTCGGGGACGATCGGCATCCAGGTACCGCCGACGAGCTCCTCGGCGTCGTAGCCGGTCACCGCCTCCGCGGCCGGGTTCACCCGGACGATCCGGAACGACTCGTCGTACTCGATCGTGGCGAGCGGGGACTGCTCGATGAACCGCGAGAGCCGCTCCTGGCTCGCCGCCAGCGCCCGCTTCGAGCGGTACTGGTCGACGGCGTTGCGCACTCGATTGGCGAGCACGGTGTACTGGTCGGTTCCCGCCTCCTTCTGGATGTAGTCGGTCGCCCCGGCGGCGATCGCCTCGCTCGCGATCTCCTCGGATCCCTTCCCCGTGAACAACACGAAGGGCACGTCGATGCCGCGGTCGCGAACCCGCTCGAGAAACGTCAGCCCGTCCATCTCCGGCATGTCGTAGTCGCTGACGATACAGTCGACCCGCTCGTCTCCCGACTCGAGCACCGCCAGCGCGTCGGCGGCGGCGGTCTCCGACCGGACCGAGAACGCGTCGTCGACGCGCTCGAGGAACGTGGCGACGAGCTCGGTAAACGCCCGATCGTCGTCGACGTGGAGGACCCGGATCCCCTCGTCTCGCGCGGCGTGCGACCGGTGGAGGGGATCGGTCATGATAGTACGCGAGAAGGTCGCGCGGAATATAGTTTCGGGTCGGCGGTCCGAACCGCTCGATCGCTCGACCGGTCGCGATCGAGGGACGGCTCGGGGTCGGTTACTCGCCGCCGGAAACCGTCGACGGCTCTCCGGCGGCCTCCCCCTCGTCCCCGGCGCGGGCGAGCCGGAAGAGCCCGACGAGCGCGCCGGCGACGATGAGGATTCCCTCGACGCGAGCGGCCGCGAGGACCCACGGCTTCGGCTCCGCGTCCTCGGCGTTCCGGTAGGCGACGCGGGTGAGCACTCGGACGAGGGGACCGGGGGCGACCGCCTCGATCAGCCCGAGGAGTCCGGCGGCGAGGAGCAGGTGAGCGCGCATGCCCGCGCTTCGACGGGAGACGACAAAAGCGATGCGGCCACGCCGGGAAAGGTAGCTTTTACTCCGTCTCCGGGGAAGGACGGAGCATGGGCGAGGACTACCGCACGGAGGAGGACAGCCTCGGCGAGATGCAGGTGCCGGCCGACGCCTACTGGGGCGCACAGACCCAGCGGGCCGTCGAGAACTTCCCCATCTCGGGGATCGGGTTCGGGCGGCGGTTCGTCCGCGCGCTCGGCGTCGTCAAGAAGGCGGCCGCGCAGGCGAACCGGGACCTGGGGCTCGTCAACGACGACACCGCGGAGGCGATCGTCGCCGCCGCCGACGAGGTGATCGCGGGCGAGCACGACGACCAGTTCCCCGTCGACGTCTTCCAGACGGGTTCGGGCACCTCCTCGAACATGAACGCCAACGAGGTGATCGCCAACCGCGCCGCCGAGATCGCGGGCGCGGAGATCGGCGACCGCGTCGTCCACCCGAACGACCACGTCAACTACGGGCAGTCGTCGAACGACGTGATCCCGACGGCGATGCACGTCGCCTCCCTCGAGGCCGTCGAGAAGGACCTCGTGCCCGCCCTCGAGACGCTCCACGCCGAACTCGAGGCGAAGGAGGCCGAGTTCGACGGCGTCGTCAAGACCGGCCGCACCCACCTCCAGGACGCCACGCCGGTCCGGCTCGGCCAGGAGTTCGGCGGGTATCGCACCCAGATCACGAAGGGCATCGAGCGCGTCGAGGCCGTCCAGTCGAACCTCCGCGAGCTCGCGCTCGGCGGCACCGCGGTCGGCACGGGACTCAACACCCACCCCGAGTTCCCCGGCCTCGCCGCGGAGTACATCTCGGAGGCGACCGGCACCGAGTTCCGCGAGGCCGACGACCACTTCGAGGCGCAGGCCGCCCACGACGCGATGGCGGAGGCCCACGGCGCGTTGCGGACGGTCGCCGGGAGCATGAACAAGATCGCGAACGACCTCCGCCTGCTCGCCTCCGGCCCCCGGAACGGTCTCGGCGAGATCGAACAGCCGGAGAACCAGCCCGGCTCCTCGATCATGCCCGGCAAGATCAACCCGGTGGTCGCCGAGTCGGTCAACCAGGTCCACAAGCAGGTCGTCGGCAACGACGCCGCCGTCTCCGCGGGCGCGGCCCGCGGCGAGATCGACCTGAACCTCTACAAGCCGGTCGTCGCGCACAACTTCCTCCAGTCGGCCGAACTGCTCTCGAACGCGGCCGAGACGTTCGGCGAGCGCTTCGTCGCGAAGCTGGAGGCCAACGAGGCGCACTGCGAGACGCGCGTCGAGCAGTCGATGGCGCTCGCGACCGCGCTGAACCCCGCGATCGGCTACGACAAGGCCTCGAAGGTCGCCAAGAAGGCGCTCGCGGAGGACAAGAGCGTCCGCGAGGTCGCCGTCGCGGAGGGGTACCTCACCGAGGCGGAGGCCGACGAGGTGCTCGACCCCGAGGCGATGACCCACCGCGTCATCCTCGGCGACGAGGAGTAAGCCGCCGAGCGTCGATCGCGGTCGCCGACCCTACGACGCCCGCCTACGACGCCCGCCTACCACGCCCGCCAGCCCTACCACGCCCGCCGACCCGGACCGCCTCGCCGGGCGTCGCCGTCACTCGACGATCTCACACCCCAGATCCTCGAGTCGTCGCACGGCGGCGGGGAGGTCCGCCTCCTTGACCAACACGTGGTCGGTCGCGTACGAGGAGAGGACGAACACCGAGACGTCCGCCTCCGCGAGCGCCGTCGCGACCGCCGCCAGGAACCCGACGAGTTCGAACGGGAGATCCATCTCGAAGGTCAGGCGTCTCCATCCGGGTTCGACCGCGTCGGCGTCGACCGCCTCGACGTCGTCGCTCTCGACGACCACCGTCGTCTCGCCCGCCTCGCGGATCGTCGCGAACGCGTCGGGGTGATCGCGGTCGGTACGGCAGACCGCGTACGTCTCGGACGAGAGGCCGACCGTTCCGCCTTCGAGGAACTCGCTCGGGTCCATGCGGACTCAACCCGTTCCGAGGACAAAAGGACCCGTCGCTGCGAGTCCTGCCGTCTCCGACGCTCGCGCCGGATCGGCACCATTTAAGCCGCCGTCGAACGGCCTTCGAAACGGATGAAACTTCACGAATATCAGGCGAAGTCTATCTTCGCGGACGCCGGGATCCCGGTACCGGACTCCCGGCTCGCGACGACCGTCGAGAAGGCGCTCGACGCCGTCGACGAGATCGGGTACCCGGCCGCGATCAAGGCGCAGGTCCACGTCGGGGGACGCGGGAAGGCCGGCGGGATCAAGATCGCGACCGACCGCGAGGAGGCCGAGCAGTACGCCGACGAGATCCTCGGAATGGACCTGAAGGGGTACACCGTCGACCGCGTCCTCGTCGAGGCGGGCGTCGACTTCGTCGACGAGCTGTACGTCGGCGTCACGATGGACCGCGGCGAGGGCGAGCCGGTCCTGATGGTCTCGACCGAGGGCGGCGTGGACATCGAGGAGGTCGCGGAGGAGAACCCCGACGCGATCGCCCGCGAGCACGTCGACCCCGCGTTCGGGCTCCACCCGTACCAGGCCCGCAAGGTCGTCTACGAGGCGGGCGTCGACGCCGACGTGGCGCTCGACGTGGCGTCGATCCTCTCGACGCTGTACGACCTCTACGAGGACAGCGACGCCTCGGAGATCGAGGTCAACCCGGTGATGATCACGAGCGACCGCGACGTGATCGCTGCCGACGCCGTGATGAACGTCGACGAGGACGCGCTGTTCCGCCAGCCCGACCTCGCGGAGATGGCCGAGGAGTCCTACGAGGACGACCTCGAACGCAAGGCCGGCGAGTACGGCTTCGACTACGTCCGTCTCTCCGGAAACGTCGGGATCATCGGCAACGGCGCGGGGCTCGTGATGACGACGCTCGACCTGGTCGACTACTACGGCGGGAAGCCCGCCAACTTCCTCGACATCGGCGGCGGCGCGAAGGCCGACCGCGTCGCGAACGCGCTCGACATGGTGTTCTCCGACGAGAACGTCGACAGCGTCGTCTTCAACATCTTCGGCGGGATCACCCGCGGCGACGAGGTCGCGAAGGGGATAAACGAGGCCCTCGGGCAGTTCGACGAGATCCCGAAGAAGGTGGTCGTCCGGCTCGCCGGCACGAACGCCGAGGAGGGGATGGAGATCCTGAACACGGACCTCGTGGAGGTCGAGGAGACGCTGGAGGACGCCGTCCAGCGCGCGGTGAAGAACGCGGAGGAGGTGACCCAATGAGCATTTTCGTCGACGACGACACGCGCGTGGTGGTCCAGGGGATCACCGGCGGGGAAGGCAAGTTCCACGCCGAACAGATGATCGAGTACGGGACGAACGTCGTCGCCGGCGCGGTGCCCGGCAAGGGCGGCCAGGAGGCCGCCGGCGTCCCGGTGTACGACACGGTCGACGAGGCCGTCGAGGCGGAGGACGCCGACGCCTCCGTGATCTTCGTGCCGCCGGCGTTCGCCGCGGACGCGATCTTCGAGGCGCTCGACACCGACCTCGACCTCGCGGTCGCGATCACGGAGGGGATCCCGACCCAGGACATGGCGAAGGTGAACAAGCGGCTCTCCGAGACCGACACGCGGCTGCTCGGGCCGAACTGTCCGGGGATCATCACGCCGGGCGAGGCGAAGCTCGGCATCCTGCCGGGCAACATCTTCGCCGACGGCAACGTGGGGCTCGTCTCCCGCTCCGGCACCCTGACCTACCAGGTCGTCGACAACCTCACCGAGCGCGGGATCGGCCAGACGACCGCCATCGGCATCGGCGGCGACCCGATCATCGGCACCTCCTTCATCGACGCGCTCGAGGCGTTCGAGGCCGACGCGGAGACCGACGCGGTCGTGATGTGCGGCGAGATCGGCGGCGAGGACGAGGAGGAGGCCGCGCGGTTCATCGGCGAGCACATGGACACGCCGGTCGCCGGCTTCATCGCCGGCCGCACCGCCCCGCCGGGCAAGCGCATGGGCCACGCCGGCGCGATCGTCTCGGGCTCCGGGACGGGCACCGCGGAGTCGAAGATCGACGCGCTCAACGACGCGGGCGTCCCCGTCGGCGACACCCCCGAGGAGGTCGCGGACCACGTCGAGAGCTTCCTGTAGGGCCTCTCTCGCGGTTCTCCCGGCGGCGCAATCAGTCCTGATACTCCCACGAAACCTTCAAATAAACGCGAAGTGTTTCGAACCGTATGATACCACGCCCCGGGATCGGCTCCGCGGAGCCGATCGGGGGAGCGCGGCGGCCGACCTCGAGCGACCGCGCGGAGCGGGTCGGAAGCGTCGGGGCCGGCGGAAGGCGGACGAGTCCGCGCAGGGGTGAACGGGAGTGAGCGAGGGAGAGGGAGATCCGGACGAACGCGTGGACGAGCGAGCCACCGATGGACGGGAGGTCGTCCTCGTCGTCGACGACGAGCCGGGCGCGGCGGATCTCGTCGCGACGTATCTCGAGCGGCTCCTCGACGGGATCGAGACGATCGCGGTGACGTCGCCGGGCGCGGCGCTCGATCGGCTCCGCGAGCGGCCGATCGACTGCGTCGTCAGCGACCACGACATGCCGGAGTCGACCGGACTGGAGCTGCTCGAGACGGTTCGTTCCGAGATCGGCGAGCTTCCGTTCCTGCTTTTCACGGGGAAGGGATCCGAGGAGATCGCGAGCGAGGCGATCTCCGCGGGCGTCACGGACTACCTCCAGAAGGGCGGCGGGGCCGACCAGTACGAGATGCTCGCGAACCGCGTGGACAACGCGCTCTGCCGGCGACAGGCCGAGTCCGACCTCCAAGAGGTGAACCGGAAGGTGACCGCGATCCACGAGTTCGCGACCGGGCTCTCCTGTGTCGACAGCGTCGGAGAGGTGTTCGAGCGGGTCGTCGACGTCGCCTCCGAGGTCCTCGAGTTCGACCGCTGTCTCACCGCTCGACGCGAGGGTGACTACGTCTATCCGGCGGCGCTCTCGGAGAGCGTCACCGAGGACGACGTGCGCCGGTTCGAACTCGGGGAGGGGATCGCCGGTCGAACCGTGGCCGATGAGCGGACGTTCCTCGTCGAGGAGGTCGACACCTCCGCGAAGGCCGACCCCGTCGCCGACGACATCGAGTCCGCGATCAGCGTCCCGATCGGCGGATACGGGCTGATTCAGGCGATCTCGAGCGGACGAGCCACCTTCGACGAGCGGGACGTGGAGTTCGCCGAACTGGTCGCCGCCCACGCCGCCGAGGCGATAGAGCAGATCGAGACGGAGGCGGCGCTCCGGGCCGAACGCGACCGGCTCGCGGCGCTGTTCGACAACGTCCCGTCGCCGGTGGCGCGGCTCGCGATCGACGAGGCGGGCGAGCGCCGGCTCGACGCGACGAACGAGGCGTTCGAGGAGACGTTCGGCTGCGTCGCCGGCGAGGTCACCTACGAGGAGATGTGCGCGAGGATCGTCCCCGCGGACGTCGCGTCGATCGAGCCGGACTGGTTCGACACCGACATGGAGACGGTGCGGACGGAGGTCGAGCGTCGAACCGTCTCGGGGGTGCGCGACTTCATCCTCCACGCCATCCCGACGGAGACCGACGGGGAGGTCCTCGTCCACCTGGTGTACGCCGACATCGACGAGCAGAAGCGGGTCGAACGGACCCTCCGTCGGCTCCACGAGGCGACCCGAGAGATGTTCGCCGGCGAGGACCGCGAGGAGGTCGCCGAGGTCGCGACGCGAACCGCGATCGACATCCTCGGGTTCCCGAGCAGCGGGGTCCGGCTGTACGACCCCGACGCGGGAACGCTTCAGCCCACGGTGATAAGCGAGGAGGCGACGGCGGCGCTCGGCGAGCGCCCGCCGTTCGGACCGGACGCCGGGCTGATGTGGGACGCGTTCGACCGCGAGGAGACGGTCGTCGTCGACGACCTCACGGCGACGGAGACGGCCGTGGAGTACGGCGACCTCCGAAGCCTGCTCGTCGTGCCCCTCGGAAGCCACGGCGTGATGCCGCTCGGATCGCCCGACCCGAACTTCTTCGACGACACGGACGTCCAGCTCGCGCGGGTGTTGGCCGCGAACGTGACCGCCGCGCTGGACCGCGCCGAGCGCACCGAGCAGCTCCGCGAGCGCGACGCCGCGCTCCAGCGGGAGCTCGACCGCCTCGAGAAGTTCGCGGGCGTGGTCTCACACGACCTCCGGAACCCCCTCACGGTCGCGAGCGGGCGCGTCGAACTCCTCCGCCCGCTGATCGACGGCGAGGACGCCCACGAGCAGCTCGACCGGGTCGAGGAGGCCCACGCTCGGATGGGCGAGCTGATCGACGACCTCCTCGCGCTCGCCAGGGAGGGACGGACGGTCGACGACCCGGAGCCGGTCACGGTCGCCGACGCCGCGCGGGAGGCGTGGGGGACCGTCGACACGGACGGCGCCGCCCTCGAGATCGAGGCGGAGGCCGCGACCGTTCACGCCGACCCCGAGCGACTCCGGACGCTGTTCGAGAACCTGTTTCGGAACAGCGTGGAACACGGTTCCACGAGCAGCCGGACTGCGTCCGGCGACAGCGTCGAACACGGCTCGACGGGCAGTCGGCCTACGGCCGACGACAGCGTGGAACACGGTTCCACGAGCAGCCGGACTCCGGCGGAGTCCGGCGACAGCGTCGAGCACGATCGTTCGAGAGACGGCGTCGCCGTCTCTCCTGACGACGAAGACTCCGCATCAGCGTGTTCGAGCCACTCCACGGACGGCAGGATCTCGCCGGGATCGGACGCCGATCCGGGGGTCACCGTGACCGTCGGAACGCTGTCGGAAGGGTTCTTCGTCGCCGACGACGGGCCGGGGTTCGACGAGGTGGACCCCGAGCAGGCGATGGAGTACGGCATCTCGAGTGCGGACCGCGGCTCCGGGCTCGGGCTGGCGATCGTCAGGGAGATCGCCGACGCGCACGGCTGGCGGATCGCGGTCGATCAGGGTGCGGAGGGGAACGGAGACGGGACCGAGACCGGGGCGCGCTTCGAGTTCCGAACCGACGGGTAGCGTCGGCGAGCCGGACGCAGCCCGGACCCGGAACCGCGACCGCGGGCGTGCGCGGTCCGCGCACACCCGGACCACGGTTATGGCCGACTCGCCCCACCGATCGGTATGGACGAAGACGCGCGCGAACGCCTCGAATCCCTCCCGCCGAGCGCCAAGCTCGTGTACTACGTGCTCGACGCCGAGGGGCGGTTCGACCAGACCGGGCTCGCCGAGGAGACCCGACTCTCGACGCGCACGGTCCGGTTCGCGATCGAGAAGCTCGCCGAGGCCGACCTCGTCGAGGAGGGGTTCTGTCCCACCGACGCGCGCCGGTCGGTGTACGAACCCGCGGACCCCGCGGACTCGGAGCCCGCCAGCGGTCCCACGCCCTCCGCGGTCGCCGCCGAGGACTGAGCGTCGCCCGGACGCGCCGCCGGCGTCCCGTCTCACCCGTCGATCCGTCGCCCTTTTGCCCGCCCGCCGGGTATGACGGGTAACCGATGGCGACGTACCACATCGAGACGTACGGCTGTACGTCCAACCGGGGCGAGAGCCGCGCGATCGAACGCGCCCTCCGAGACGGCGGTCACCGCCCCGCGGACGGCCCCGAGGACGCCGACGTCGCCATCCTCAACAGCTGTACGGTCGTCGAGAAGACCGAGCGCAACATGCTCCGACGGGCCGAGGAGCTGGCCGAGGAGACGGCGGAGCTCGTCGTCACCGGCTGTATGGCGCTCGCGCAGGGCGAGGAGTTCCGCGAGGCCGGCATCGACGCCGAGGTGCTCCACTGGGACGAGGTCCCCGAACACGTGCTCAACGGCGAGTGTCCCACCCACACTCCGGACACGGAGCCGATACTCGACGGCGCCATCGGCATTCTCCCCGTCGCCCGCGGCTGTATGAGCAACTGCTCGTACTGTATCACCAAGTTCGCGACCGGCCGCGTCGACTCCCCGTCGGTCGAGGAGAACGTCGAGAAGGCGCGCGCGCTGGTCCACGCCGGCGCGAAGGAGATCCGCGTCACCGGCCAGGACACCGGCGTCTACGGCTGGGACACGGGCGAGCGGAAGCTCCCCGAGCTGCTCGACCGGATCTGCGACATCGACGGCGAGTTCCGGGTGCGGCTGGGGATGGCGAACCCCGGCGGGATCCACGGCATCCACGAGGAGCTCGCGGACGTGTTCGCGGAAAACGAGAAGCTGTACGACTTCATCCACGCGCCGGTCCAGTCCGGCTCCGACGACGTGCTCGAGGACATGCGCCGGCAACACCGCGTCGGCAAGTTCCGGGAGGTCGTCGAGACGTTCGACGACCGGCTCGACCACTGGACGCTCTCGACCGACTTCATCGTCGGCTTCCCGACCGAGAGCGACGCGGACCACGAGAAGTCGATGGAGCTCCTGCGGGAGGTCCGCCCCGAGAAGGTCAACGTCACCCGCTTCTCGAAGCGGCCCGGCACCGACGCCGCCGACATGAAGGGGCTCGGCGGCACGGTCAAAAAGGAGCGCTCGAAGGAAATGTCCGAGCTGAAGATGGCGGTCGTCGGCGAGGCGTACGAGTCGATGGTCGGCGAGGAGTTCGAGGTGCTCGTCGTCGAGGAGGGAACCGGCGACTCCGTGAAGTGCCGGGACTCCGCCTACCGGCAGATAATCGTCCGGAACGCGACGGATCGCGGGATCGCGGTCGGCGACCTCCTCACCGTCGAGGTGACCGGCCACAACACCGTCTACGCGTTCGGCGAGCCGACGGCCGAGCCAGGAACCGACGGGAGCGAGTCGCCCGAGCACGAGTCACCCGAACGCGACGAGGCCCCCGAGTCGACCGCGTCGTCGGCGTAGCCGGCACCGCCCGGCGAACCGACCGCGGTCGCCCGTCCGCGGCGAGCCGCAGGGGAACGACGAATCGAGGACGACTCGCTCACTCGGTCCCGCCGTCGGATCCGGCGCACTCGACCCACGAGGCGCGTTCCTCGTGGCCGCGGGCGCGCGCCGCGATCGCCTCCCGGTCGAGGGTCCCTTCCTCGGTCACGACCCCGGAGAGCAGGTCGCCCGGAACGCGTTCGAAGACGGGGTTTTCGACCGAGACGGGGGCGTCGCCGTCGTACACCGTCGACGGGTCCCCCGCCTCGACGACGACCTCGTCCTCAGCCGCGACCTTGTCCGCGGCGGCGACGACGTACGCCGGGACGCCGGCGTCGGCCGCCGCCAGCGCAAGGGGATAGGATCCCACCTTGTTCACGGCGTCGCCGGACGGGAGGATCCGGTCCGCGCCGAGCAGGACGCAGCCCGCGTCGTCGTCGCGGACGCGTCCGGGGAGCGCGGCGTCGGTCGTGAGCGCGACGTCGACGCCGGCGGCGGCCAGCCGCTCCGCCGCGGTCACGCCCTCGCGCGCCGGCCGCGACTCGCCGACGACCGCCGCGCGGCCGGCCGCCCGGATCGCCTCGGCGACGGTCCCCGACCGCGACAGGGTGGCGACCCGACCGGACTCGTCGGCGATCAGGCCCGCGGCCCGCTCCGCCGCCAGGCGATCCGCGTCGAGCGCGTCGTCGAGGGCGTCGATCGCGCGGTCGTGGACCGCCCGAGGGGTCCCGTCCGCCGCGTCCATCACGCGATCGATCCGGTTCCGGACGACGACCATGCTCGGCCGGGCGTCGCGCAGGTCTCGGGCGACGGTCCGGACGCGGTCGATCTCGTTCTCATCCACCTCCCCGTTCTCGTCCTCTCCGCCGCTCTCGTCCTCCTCCCGGTTCTCGTCTCCCCCGTTTTCGCCCGTCTCGTCTCCCTGCGCCCCGAACGCGACCGCGCCCGCCGCGTCGCGGAGGACCTCCAGCGCGCGGAGGGAGAGCCACGCGGCCCCGTGGGTCCCGTCGGTGCGGATCGCGTCGACGTCGGGGGCGACGCGGCGGTAGCTCTCCCACAGGCCGGGGACGGTCCGGCCCGTGAGAAACGCCGTCGGGCGGAGCCACTCGACCGCGTCCGGCGACCGGTGGGCGGGCGGGTCGCGGCCCGCCGCCTCGAACAGGACCGGGTGGACCGTCCGATCGGTCCCCCCGTCGGACACGGACAGCGGCTCACCGCGGCGGCGGAGTTCGAGGTCGGCGTCCGGCATCGCCGCACCGAGGATCCGCCGGGCGTCCGCGATCGGGTCCGTCGTCTCCGGGCGCACATCCCCGGAGACGACATCGAGCCGGTCGGCTCCCGGGTCGGCGGCAGCGTTGCGGCGCTGGACACAGCAGACCGCGGCGCGATGGCGGACGAAGGCTCTGACGACGGCCGTCACGCCTCGTCGTCGGGGAAGCATCCCAATCAGTTCACCGGTGGCGTGCGGCGATCGTCGGACGAACCGAAACCGCGGGGCCGGCGACCGCGACGGGACCGGAGACGGCGACGGGACCGGAGGGGTCGCCGGAACCGGAAACGCCGGCGGGGCCGGCTAGAGCGTGACCGCCATCATCACCTCGTCGACGTACTCGCCGTCGATGCGGTAGTGGTCCTCGCGGGTCGCCTCCTCCTCCCAGCCGTGCGTTTCGAGGAACGCGATCGCCTCCTCGTTCGTCGAGGGGACGCTGTTGTAGATCCGCTCGTACCCCTCCTCGCCGGCCCACTCGAGACCGCGTTCGAGGAGGTGGCTCCCGATCCCGTGTCGGCGGTACTCGGGGAGGACGCCGACGGTGAGCTCCGCCGTGTGGCTCAGCTTCTCCAGTTCCGGATGGCTGATGTTGACCCAGCCGACCACGTCGTCGTTCACGGTCGCGACGAAGAACACGCGGGACTTCACCCCGTCCTGCCGGAAGAGCACCTGTTCCTCGTCGATGATGTCCGCGATGTTCTCCGCGACGACGTCGTTGCCGTCCTCGACGGCGTCGCGTATCACCCCGAGGAGCCCCGAGAGATCGGACTGTCGCGCCGGTCGGATGCTGAACGACACGTCCTCGCCGGCGAACTCCTCCTCGACTCCGCCCCCGAAGTCGTCCTCGATGCCGACCACCAGGTCGTCGCCCTCCCGCCGCAACAGCCCGTCACGCCGCAGGATCGTGACGTGGTGTCCGAACTGCGTCGGATCGAAGCCCAGATCCGCCCGGGCCGTCTCGTACGCCACCCGATCGCGTTCCTGGACGTACTCGTAGATGTCTCGCCTGTCCTTGTGTTCCACCTGCTGGATCATGCCTGTGACTACCACGCACTATCACTTATGTTTAATTATCGTTCATGTACGACTGGCGGCGTCACCGATCGGTGCGGGGCGGGATGCCGGTGAGCAGTTGTGCGGTGTCGCGGACGTTGTGGGTCTCGACCAGCAGCTCCGCCGCCTCTCGAACGGTCACGGCGGGGTCGCGAGAGGAGCCGTGACACCGGAGGTACAGCGCCAGCCAGTCGTTTACCGCCGCCTGGAGCATCGACAGTTCGACCTCGGAGAACCGGACGTGCTCGTCGCCCGTGCGGCCCCGGAGGTACACCGCGACGGTCGGACCGAACCCCTCGCGGAGGTACTCGAGACCGCGCTCTTCGGCCGGCGGCGACGCCGGCGGCTCGAACGACTCCCGCTCCTCGCGGGCCCGGTCGGCCAGGTCGGCGATCCGCTCGGCGTACGGCGAGGTCGTCATCTCATCCCTGCCGGAACTCGACGCCCTTCCCGCCGCGGGGGTGTTCCCAGTCGGTGTCCGCGACGACGGCGCAGGTCCCGCACTCGACGCAGGGCTGGGTGTCGAGGCTCACGACGCGTCGCTCGTCGCCGTTCGTCCGGACCGTCTCCTCGCGGTAGCAGCCGCCGCCGAAGTCGCGGGCGCTGACCGGACAGGCGGTCACGGCGTCGCCGCTGGCCCCGACGGAGTCGTCGACGAGTTCGATGTGCGGGTTGCCCACGTCGACGTCGTAGGTGAGGTCGCCGATCCGATCGACCAGGTCCGGCGGCGTCACGCCGTTCTCCGTCTCGACGGGGTCGCCGAGCTCCTCCGCGATGACCGTCGGCAGGGTGACGTACGGCGTCCGGGTGTCCGGCACCATCGTCGAGAGGAACGGCGAGCCGTACAGCGATTCGAGGCCGTCGCCGAGCGCCCGCACGCCGAACCGCCCGACCGGCGACTTCAGGACCGCGTCCAGGGCGTCCGTGAGCGGGTCGTGTTCGGCGAGCGCTCGCACCGCGCGGTACCGCCTGGGACGGAGCTTCTCCATCACGCCCTCCTCGCGGAGCTTCCGCTCGTAGAGGTCGCCCGCGGCGTCCGGGTCGCTCCGCGAGCGCGCCTCCACGAACGCCTCGGCCGCGAGCGCGCCGGCGGTGACGGCGTGGTTCATCCCCTTGATGATCGGCCCCTGCGCCTGCATCTGCCCGGCGGCGTCGCCGACGAGCGCCAGACGGCCCCGGTGGGGCGACGGGTGAGCCACCTTCTTCGAGTCGGGGACGAGCTTCGCGGCGTACTCCAGCTCCTCGTACCCGTCGTCGAGCCAGCGGGCAAGGAGGGGGTGGGTGAGCAGCGCGTCCAGCAGCTCGTGGGGCTCGGCCTCCTCGGCGACGAGGCTGTCGAGGTGAAACACCGTCCCGATCGAGAGGGTGTCCTCGTTGGTGTAGAGGAACCCGCCGCCGCGGACGCCCTCGAAGAGGTCGCCGGAGAACAGGTGGGCCTCGCCCTCGTCGTCGTCGAGGTCGAAGCGCTCCTCGACCGCGCCGTCGGGCATGTCCACGACCGCCTTCACGCCCTGGAACCACTCCTCGGGCTCGTCCCAGTCCATCAATCCGGCGTCGCGGGCGAGCTCGCTGTTCACGCCGTCGGCGGCGACGACGAAGTCGGCCTCGATCGGGTCGAGCTCGTCGCAGGTGACGCCGACGATCTCCCCGTCCTCGCGGAGCAGGCCGTTCACCCGCACGTCGGTGAGCAGGCCGCCGCCGGTCTCGCGGGTCACCTCGTGGACCCGCTCGGCGAGCCACGAGTCCATCTCCCGGCGGAGGACGGCGTCGGCCCACTCGGTGTCGTGGTCGTGGAGGTCGGTGACGTCGAAGGTCTTGACCCGATCGCCCGCGAGGTTGTGGAGGTAGTAGTCCGTGACGGGGCGCTCCGCGGCGGCGTCCCGGAAGCCGGGGAACAGGTCGTCGATCGCGTACGGCGCGGACTCCTCGGCGTAGAGGATCCCCCCGGAGACGTTCTTCGATCCGGCCTCGACGCCGCGCTCCAAGACGAGGGTCTCCACGCCGTTCCGGGCGAGCGCCGCGGCGGCCGCCGCGCCGCCCGGCCCCGCGCCGACGACGACGGCCTCGTAGCGTTCGCGTTCGGTCATTCCGTCTCACCCCCGTCGGCGACGGCGGTCTCCAGGTCACCGCTCTCCAGCGCCTCGGTCAGCCGCGGCAGCACCTCGAAGAGGTCGCCCTCGATGAAGTAATCGGAGAAGTCCCGGACGTCCGCCTCGGGATCGGTGTTGACCGCGACGATGGTGTCGGACTCGTCCATCCCGACCTTGTGCTGGATCGCGCCGCTGATGCCGGCCGCGACGTAGAGGTCCGGCTCCACCTCCTGGCCGGTCTCGCCGATCTGTCGCTCCTCCGCGGCGTACTCCTCGACGTGGCCCTCGAACTCGTAGGAGGAGGTGACGATCCCCCGCGAGATCCCGAGGGCGGCGTCCTCGAACGCGTCGACCAACTCGAGGCCGAGCTCCATCCCGCGCGTGGGGTCGTCGCCGATGCCCCGCCCGAGCGCGACGATCACCTCGTGGCCGGTCAGGTCGACGCCGCCCTCCAGCCGGTCGAACTCCTCGACGTCGACGCGGAACCAGTCGTCGTCGAGGTCGAACTCGTGTTCGACGACCTCGCCCTCCCGATCGGGGTCGGGATCGGGCACCTCGAAGCTCCCGGGGATGACCGACGCGCCCTGCGGATGGAACTCGCGGCTCGGGTTGTCGAGACAGAGGATGGTCGAGTACTCGAAGCCGCTGAAGTCCGGCCGCTTCATGTGGAGGACGCGCTCGAACTCGCGGTCCTCGCCGCCGGTCTTCGCGGGGTTCGAGATGACCGCGTTCTCGATGTAGAGCCCGGAGCAGTCGCTCGCGAGCCCGGAGTCGAGTTCGGCCTGTACCTGCGCGGAGAGGTCGCGGCCGTTGTGCGTCGCCGGGAACAGGACGTAGCGCGGCTCGTCGTAGTCGCGCCACGCCGCGGGGTCGGGGTTGCCCGCGCCCGGATCGCCGCCCCAGCGCGCCATGTCGCAGAACACGCGGGTGTAGGGCTCGTGACGGAACCGGTCCAGTCGCGGGTCCTCGTGGTGGACGACGACGTCCGCGCCGTGCGCGATACACGTCTCGGCGTGTCCCGCGACCTCGTCGCCGATCAGGACGGCCACGACCTTCTCCTCGGCGTCGTAGGCGTCGTTGTAGTCGTCCATCAGCTCGCGCGCCTTCCCGAGCATCTCCAGGGAGACGTCGATCAGGTCGCCGGCCTGGGTCTCGCAGTACACCCACACGTCGCCGTAAGTGCCCCCCTCCAGCGCGCGGACGTGTCGCTTGTCCGCGGTCGGGTGGTCGAGGTCGGGGTGTTTCTCCTCGGGCGGGACGACCTCGGCAGCCTCCGCGTCGCTTCCGCGCACCGAGTCGAGGCGGTTGTCGACGAGCGTGAGCACGCTGTCGCGGTTCTCTCCCGCCTCCTCGGCCTCGCGGATCCGCTCCAGTTCCTCGGGGTCGTCGACGTCCTGGAGCGCGTTGCCCACCTCGGCGGCCGTCATCTCCGCGGGATCGACCTCGCCGGTCGCTTCTTCCTCCTCGGTGAACTTCTCGAGCCGGCTCTCGATGACCGTCTTCGCGCCCGCGCGGTCCTCGCCGGCCTCCTCGGCCTCGAGGATCGCCCGCAGCGCGTCGACGTCCTCGATGCTCTGGATCTCGGGGCCGAGCTCCTGGATCGTGTACTCGCCGGGGTCCATCGGTGCGTCCGCCATGCTCACTCACCCCCCGCGAGCGGAGCCATCGCGTCGACGACGTCCGCCATCTCCTCCTGGTTCTCCGGATCGACCATCGTCGCGTCGCGCTCGGCGGGGGCCTTCGGGATGGGGTCTACCGAGGAGACGACCGTCGGCGAGCCGTCGAGCCCGATGTAGTCGGGGTCGAGGTTGAGGTCGGCGTGGTCCCACACCGTCATGTGCTCCTCGTGATCCTCGGCGCGCTCTTCGGTCTCCTCGCGGAGGTCCCGGTGGCGCAGGCGGTGTTCGGCCCGGCGGTAGGTGGGTTCGAACTCCGGGTCCGCGACGACGAACGCCGGCAGCGTCGTCTCGACGGTCTCTATCTCCTCGATGTCGCCCTCGACGAGCCGCTTCGCCCGCAACCGTTCCGCGTCGGGGTCGATCTCCAGGGAGACGACGTGGGTGACGATCGGCATCCCGTACGCCCAGCAGGTCTGTGGCCCGGTGTGGCCGGTCTCGCCGTCGGCGGTCTTGAAGCCCGCGAAGACGAGGTCGGGCGAGGGCTCCATCTTCTCGAGGGCCGTCGAGATCGTGATCGCCGTCGCCCACGTGTCCGCGGCGGCCATCTCGCGGTCCGACAGCAGGTAGAGGTCGTCGGCGTACACCGACTCCATCGCCTCCCGGAGGACGTCCCCGTAGCCCGGCGGACCCATGCTCATCACGCTCACGGTGCCGCCCCGCCGCACCTTCGTCTGGAGCGCGGCCTCGAGCGCGTGCTCGTCGTTGGGGTTCATCACCGTCGGCGTCTCTCCCCGTTCGAGGTGTCCGTCCTCGTCGAAGGAGACCTGTCCCTCCCGGAAGTCCGGGACGCCTTTCGTTAGAACGACCGTGTTCATTGTTACATCCTCTCGTGTTCGCATCCGACGGGTAGTTCCTTAATTGTTTTTCGTGTTGGTTTCGGCGGGACCGACCTCCGTTCGGCGGTCTCAGGTCCGCCCCGCCCGTCCCGCGTCGACGTCGATGGCGTCGACGGGACAGACGTCGACACAGATCATACAGTCGATACACTGCGACTCGTTAGCCGGGTCGGCCTTTATCTCGCTCTCGGGATGGCCGGGCGTGTCGACCCACTCGAACACGTCGACGGGACAGTCCTCGATACAGGCTCCGTCGGCCAGGCAGATGTCGAAGTCGACCGCGACGTGCGTGCCGTGGATGCCCAGTTCCTCCGGTTCGTCCACGGGGCCCCAGACGTCGTGACCCGCGTGCTCGTCGACGACCTCCCTGTTCTCCTCGAAATTGGGATCGATCGACATGGTACGTGCTAACAGGAATCTATAACTATTTAAAATTGAGTTCGGGTCCCCCGTCCGCGGCGGCGGTCCCCGCGGCGTGCGAGTCAGCGCGTCGGCGGTTCCAGTTCGCCGGCCGCGGGAAGCTCCCATCCGTAGGCGACGGCCGCGAGCCGCGTGGCGACGGTGACGGCCGCACAGAGCGCGGCGGCGGTGCCGCCGGCGATCCCGACGACCCCGGCCGCGACGTAGGCCAGCCCGCCCAACACGGCACAGCTGGCGTAGAAGTCCTCGAAGAGGATGAACGGCGCGCGGTCGAGAAGCAGGTCGGCGAACGCGCCGCCGCCGACCGCGTTGATCGTCGCGATCGCGACGACGCCGAACGCGGAGACGCCCGCGTCGGTGGCGACGATCGCCCCCGTGGTGGCGAACGCGGCGAGCCCGATCGCGTCGGCGACGAGCGTGATCGGGTGGGTGTCGGGCGCGGCGAGCACGGACCGCGACCCGATCGCCAGGGCGACGCCGAACAGTCCGAGCGCGATCTCGACCGGCGACTGGAGCGCCAGCGGCGTTCGCATCACGAGGAGGTCCCGCGTCGCCCCGCCGGCGAACGCCATGGCCAGCCCGACGATGGCGATCCCGAACAGGTCGAACTCCTCGCGGATCGCCTTCGTCGACCCGACGAGCGCGAACGCGACGAGCCCGACCGTGTTCATCACCGCGAAGGGGTCGCCGAACAGCGCCACGAGGAGTTCCCGGCTCACTGGGAGGTGCTCCGCGGGCCCAACGGTTGAATCTGCCGTCAGCGGATCCGACGACCGGGGTAGGACCGGGTAGGACCGACGTCGGCGTCGTTTCCGCTCTCCGTCGAGTCCCGGCCTCGTGCGGGCGTCAGCCCCCGATCGGGTTCACGTCGATCCGCGTCGGCACCACGTCGACGTCGAGCGACTTGCCGGCGTACCAGAGCGCGGCTCCGATCGCGGGGAGGACGAAGACGGTCGTCGTGAACGCCGCGGAGACGAGATCACCCTGGGCGTAGTGCATCCGACCGACCCGCGACCAGAACAGCGACCAGCCGGCGAGGACGAGTCCCGCCAACAGCGTGGTCGCCACCTCGACGACGCGGGTCGTAACTGTCGACACGGTGCGCCGAACCGAATCGACGGCGTTTCGGATCGCAGGCATCGTCGGCGACGTAGCGGTTCAAGTCTTATGAAAGTGTGATAAATTTAGGTATGTATGCTAAGAATAAACTATAGAATCAGTGCGAAAAACTTGCTCGCTGTCGAGGTGAACGGCCCGAAACGTCGGGCGACGGCGCTCTCGGCGGTCGAATCGCTACGCGTCGGCGTAGATCATCTCGATCTCGTCGGCGAACCGGTCTAAGATGTTCCGGCGCTTCTTCTTCATCGTCGGCGTGAGCAGGTCGTTCTCCTCGGAGAACTCCTCGGGGAGCAGCCGGAACCGCTTGATCCGCTCGTAGGGCTCGAACGCCTCGTTCACCGAGTCGACCTCGGTCCGGAACCGGTCGCGGACGCGCTCGTCCCGGCAGATCTCCCGTCGATCGTCGGGGAGGTCGAACCCCTCCGCGTCGGCCCACGCCTCGACCGCATCGAAGTTCGGAACGAGGAGCGCCGAGACGAACTTGCGTCCGTCGCCGAGCACGACGCACTGCTCGACGAGCCCGTTGGCGGCGAAGCGGTCCTCGATCGGGCCGGGCGCGACGTTCTTGCCGGTCGAGAGCACGAGCAGCTGTTTGGCCCGCTCGCGGAAGGCGACGTACCCGTCGGGACGGAGCTGGACGATGTCGCCGGTGTGGAACCACGGCTCCTCGGGGTCGCCGTCGCGCTCGCCCGGCGGCGTGCCCGCCACGGTCGCATCCGCGGGAAGCGCGTCGTGTTCCGAGAACGCCTCACGGGTCGCGTCCGGGCGGTTCCAGTACCCCGCCGTCACCTGCGGACCGCGGACCAGCAGTTCGCCGACCGCGCCCGGGACGTCCGCGACCTCCTCGCCGACGACGCGGCCGTCGATCGCGACTTCGGTGTCGACGACCGGCGGGCCGATGGTGCCCACCTTCGGCTCCTCGGGCGGGTTGACGCAGACCACCGGCGACGTCTCGGTGAGCCCGTACCCCTCGAGGATCGGGAGGTCCATCGCGTGATACAGCGCGCACAGCTCCGCCGAGAGCGACCCGCCGCCGGAGATGAAGAAGTCGACATTGCCGCCGAGCGCCTCCCGCACCGACGAGAAGACCAGCCGGTCGGCGAGCGCACGCTTCGCGCCGAGCAGCGGTCCCGGATCGTCGGCCGCGTGGTGTCGCCGACCCACCTCGACGGCCCACTCGAAGATCCGCCGTTTCACCGCCGACTCCGACGCCCGGTCGCGGATCGCGTCGTAGAGCTTCTCGTAGACCCGCGGGACGCTGGTGGTCGTCGTCGGCCGGACGAGCCCGAAGTCCTCCCGGAGCGTGTCCGGGCTCTCCGCGTACCCGACGGTCGCGCCCGCCGCGAACATCATGTAGTGGCCGGCGAGCCGCTCGAAGACGTGCGCGAGCGGGAGAAACGAGAGGGTCGTCGAGCCCGCGCCGATCCCCGGTACCCCGGCGTCGCGGTCGGGCCGGTCCGCAAAACGCTTGTAACACTGGTTCACGTTCGACCGGAAGTTGTCGTGGGTGAGCCGGACCCCCTTCGGCTTCCCGGTCGTCCCGGAGGTGTAGATGAGGCTCGCGAGGTCGTCGACGGCGGTCGCGTCGAGCCACGACTCGTAGGTCTCCGCGTCGAACGCGGCCGCGCCGAGTTCGTGGACCTCGCCGAGGGTGTAGACGGTCTCGAGGTCCGCTCCGCCGTGCTCGTCCGATTCGGGATCGACTTCGTCCATCGTCACGATGGCGTCCAGGTCGTGTTCGAGGTCGTCGCGGGCGTCGAGCACCTCCTCGAGGAGCGCCCGGTTCTCGACGACGACGACCGTCGCCTCGGGATCGGAGAGCAGGTAGCGGACCTGCGACGGCGACGAGGAGGCGTACACCGTCGTGACGACCGCGCCGGCCGCGAGCGCCGCGAAGTCGACCTGCGCCCACTCCATGCGGGTTCCGGCGTAGACCGCGAGTCGCGTGTCGTCGTCGACGCCGACCTCGCGGAGCCCCGCCGCGAGGGTCCGAACGACCGACCGCATCTCCGCGTAGGTGAGGTCGGCGTAGTCGCCGGCCGGCGCGCGGTCGACGACGTCGGCGGCGACGAGCGACCGGTCGTACACCCCGCCCTTGTACCGCTGGGCGACGCGGTCGGCGTTGCGGGCGGCGGAGCGCTCGAACGTTCGAGGGAGGGTCTCGCGGGCGACGACCTCGTCCGCGAACCGCCGCTCGGCTTCCTGCCAACTCATATGGCCGAGACTCGCGGGAGTATAATAAACGATCCGGTGGTTGTTCGTTTCTTTGTTCGAGCGCCCCGGTCGAGGGGCTTTCAAGGGGTCTCCGAGGGTTTAATTCCCGGAGCGCGCGAGGGGGTCGTGTGGACCCCGACCGGATCCCCGCCGAGTTCCCGGCCCCGGGCTTCCGCGGCGCACAGGAACGCGCGCTCGCGGACGTCCGGGACGCCTTCGCCGCCGGCAACGACGTGGTGTTGGTGCGCGCGCCGACCGGCAGCGGCAAGTCCCTGCTCGCGCGGGCCGTGATGGGCGCGGCCCGCGAGGTCGCCGACGCGGCCCCGAGCCAGCCGACCGACGCCTACTACACCACCCCGCAGATCTCCCAGCTCGACGACGTCGCGGGAGACGACCTCCTCTCCGACCTGAAGGTGATCCGCGGGAAGTCGAACTACGACTGCGTCCTCCCCGGCGAGCACGACACGCCGGTCGACCGCGCGCCCTGCGCCCGCGAGCAGGGGTTCGACTGCTCGATCAAACACCGCTGTCCGTACTTCTCGGACCGGGCGATCGCCTCGTCGGGTCGCTTCGCCGCCATGACGCTCGCGTACTTCATGCGGACCGCGGGCTCCGAGACCTTCCGCAAGCGCGACGTCGTCGTGATCGACGAGGCCCACGGGCTCGCGGAGTGGGCGGAGATGTACGCGACGATCGACCTCTCGCCCGAGCGGGTCCCCGTCTGGGACGACGTGGGCGTCCCGGACGTGGAACGGGACGCCGGCGACGACGAGGACGCGCTCGACCGCACCGCCCGGTTCGTCGAGAGCCTCCGCGACGTGGCGAAACGCGCGAAGGACGAGCTGGTCGGACGGCCCGAGCTGAGCCGCGAGGAGGTCGCGAGACGCGACCGGCTCCAGGAGCTGATCTCGGAGCTCGGCTGGTTCCTCGAGGACTACCGCGACCTCGACTCGCCGACGACGTGGGTCGTCGACCAGCCCGACGGCGAGGGGTCGGCGATAGCGATCAAGCCGCTCGACCCCGCGCGGTACCTCAGACACACCGTCTGGGACCGCGGCGAGAAGTTCGCGCTGCTGTCGGCGACGATCCTCTCGAAGGACGCGTTCTGTCGGGGGGTCGGGCTCGACCCCGCGAACGTGGCGCTCGTCGACGTCGAACACACCTTTCCGCTCTCGAACCGCCCGCTGTACGACGTGACGCAGGGGTCGATGACGTACGAACACCGCGACGAGACGGTGCCGAAGATCGCCCGGCTGATCGTCCGGCTGATGGCGGAACACCCGGACGAGAAGGGGCTGATCCACGCGCACTCCTACGACATCGCCGGGCGGCTCGTGGAGAGGCTGGGCGAGTTCGGCGTGGCCTCGCGCGTCCGCCGGCACGCGCGGGCGAACCGCGACGCCGAACTGGAGGCGTGGAAGGCGAGTTCGGACCCCGAGGTGTTCGTCTCCGTGAAGATGGAGGAGGCGCTCGACCTGGAGGGGGATCTGTGCCGCTGGCAGGTGGTGTGTAAGGCACCCTACCGCAACACCAACGACTCGCGGGTCGCCCGGCGGCTGGCCGACGGCCAGTGGGCGTGGTACCACCGGACCGCCCTGCGAACCGTGATACAGGCGTGCGGGCGCGTCGTCCGCGCGCCCGACGACTACGGCGCGACCTACCTCGCGGACGACTCGCTCCTCGACCTGTTCGACCGCGCGGCGGCGGACACCCCGCCGTGGTTCCGCGACCAGGTCGACGCGATGACGACGCCCGACCTCCCCGCGTTCGACCCGGCGGCCGCGCTCGCCGGGATCGACGCCGATCCGTCGGGGCCCGGTCGCGCCGGCCGCCGGCGGGGAGGATCGCGATCCACGCCGTCCGGGCGGTCGGAGGGAGCGAACGACAGCAACGGGGCCGCCGGCGGGAGGGCGGCGGGCGGCTCCGGGTCGACCGGGGGAAGCGGCTCGAACGGAGCGACCGGCGGGGACGGGACGACGCGGACCCGGTCGGAGGCCGACGCGGAGCGGCGAAAGGACCACCCGCTCTCCGACGTCTGGGGCGACGGCTAGGCGTGTCCGGAACCCGCGGGCGGGACCGCCCCGCGTAGCAGCCGAACCGACTTAGAGGAAGCTGATCCCCCAGGCGACCATGGAGCTCACCATGAGGAACGCGAAGAACAGCGCGATGACCTGCTGTCTGTCCATACCCCGTCTCGACGGCAGAGACCGATAATTCCTTCGAGTATCCCCCGACGCGGCTGCCGTGTGATGATGTTCCATTATATACATCGCGGCGACCGACGCGACACATTATATCATATAAGGTGTATCATGGTCCTGAATGAATTAGTAAGCTTCATAAACGTTCACGCAGGATGGGTGGGTATGGCAACGAACGCGCTGTCGAGTGCGCTGACCCTGTACGGTGCGCGAACGCTGACGCTGGAGCAGGCGGCGACGCAGGCCGGCGTCAGCGAGGCCGAGTTCATCCGGCAGCTGGAACGCCGCGGCATCGAGGTAACCGAGGCCGAGCGCTCGGCAGCGTTCGAGAGCGACCACACCGCCCGCGCGGACTGAACCCCCCGGTCCGAGCGGCGTCGGCACCGACCTGACGGGTACCCCCACGCCAACTCGCGTTCACTCCCGTTTTTCCACCGGCGAGCCGCGGCCACGCGACGACTACCCGCGAGAGACCGTGACTACTCCCGAGGGACCAAGTGAACGTCCTCGCCGTGTTTGAACGCCAACACCGCGTCCGCGTCGTCGTCGACGAACGCGGGGTTCGGCACCGTCCGCGCCTCGTACGTCTCCGGGTCGAGCACCTGGATCGCGCGCTCGTCCTCGACGGTCACCACCGTGGTCTCCTCGGCCTCCTCCCGGCTACCGAGCCGGGTCGCCGTCGGCGTGTCCCCCTCGTCGAACGCAGAGGCGTACTCCTCGCCGCTGGCGAGCCGGACGCCCCGGATCCGGCCGGAGACGCCGGTGACGAGCACGGGGCCGTCGCCGTCCTCGGGGTCGAGTATCTCCCCTTCCGCGTAGCGCGGGAGCCGAACCGCGAACGTCACCCGGTACACCTCGTTGCCGTCGCCGTCCTCCGTGACGAGCGTCGGGTACGACTCGAAGCTCCCCCCCAGCTCCTCCGTGATCCGCGTCGCGACGTTCTGGGCGAGCCGGTTCGAGGAGAGCTTCACGTCGGGGCCGTCGTCGGTCTCTTTCACCTCCGTGATGAACGCCTCGCGGTCGCCCTTCGCCTCCTGTTCGGCGACGTACGACTCCGCGATCTCGAGCGCCTCGGCGCGCTCCGCGGCGGTCAGCTCGCGGCCGTCCGCGCGCACCTGGATCACGCCGGCGTAGTAGCCGCCGGCGATCCGACCGCACCGGTCGCAGGTCCCCCGAGACACCTTCACCGGGACGACCGCCTCCGCCGAGCGGAGCGTCCCGCGGACGACGCCGGAGAACCGGCAGTGCATCCGGACCGTGTTCTCGTCGACCTGTTCGGGCTCGACGCCCCACTCGACGTCCTCGGCGGCGACGTGGACGCCGAGCGCCTCCGCCACCTCGTCGACCGCGACGTCGGTGTAGTCGCGCGCGCCCACGTCCCGCCAGGACTCCCCGCGGCGGACCGCCCCGCAGCCGGAACAGACGAGCACCTCGATCCGGTCCGGGGCGTCCACGAGTTCGAAGTCCTCGAAGTAGCAGTCGTCACACAACAGCGCGTCCCGTCCCGCCGGATCGCCGGGTAAGGGGTCGCGACGCTCGGGGACGGCGTCGCCACACCGGGGACAGAACTCCCGCGACTCGCTCATGGCCGCGGATACGACGGTGAGCCGTTTAAGCGGCCCGAAGCGTCCCTCGAGGGAGGCTCCGCGCCCGTCGAGGCGCGACCGATCCTCCGAAATCGTTTTTCGCCCGGACCGAGAAAGCACGGACATGAGCGGCAACCCCGACGACGAACGACTCGAGGAACTGCGCGAACAGAAGCTGGAGGAGCTTCGCGAGCAACAGCAGGGCGACGAGGCGGCCGAGGCCCAACAGGAGGCCCAACAGCGCGCGGAGGCCCAACAGGAGGCGGTGCTCAAACAGCACCTGACCGACGGCGCGCGCCAGCGGCTCAACGCGGTCGAGATGTCGAAACCGGAGTTCGCGAAGAAGGTCAAACAGCAGGTCGCCTCGCTGGCCCAGAGCGGCCGCGTCCAGGGACGCATCGACGAGGAGCAGATGCGCGACCTGCTCAAGGAGCTCCAGCCCGACCAGAAGAGCTTCGACATCCGGCGGCGGTAGATGGAGCTCGCGCTCCTGTACAGCGGGGGGAAGGACTCCTCGCTCGCCGCCGCCCTGCTCGACCGCTTTTACGACGTTCGGTGCGTGACGGGCAGCTTCGGGCTCACCGACGACTGGGAGCACGCCGAGCGCGCGGCCGCGGAGATCGGCTTCCCGTTCGAGCGGATCGACCTCGACCGCGCGGTCGCCGAGGAGGCGGCGGAGCGCATGATCGCCGACGGCTACCCCCGAAACGGGATCCAGCGAGTCCACGAGCACGCCCTCGAGACCATCGCCGAGCGCGACGTCGACGCGATCGCCGACGGGAGCCGCCGGGACGACCGGGTGCCGACGGTCTCGCGCGCGCAGGCACAGAGCCTGGAGGATCGCCACGGCGTCGACTACATCTCCCCGCTCTCGGGGTTCGGCCGACACGCGGTCGACCGGCTCGTGGAGGCGACCTTCGAAGTGGAACAGGGCCCGAGCGAAGAGGTCCCGAAGGCCGACTACGAGGACGAGCTGCGGGCGCTCATCGCCGAGGAACACGGCGAGGAGACGGTCGCCGACGTGTTCCCGGACCACGACCAGACGTACGTCCGCGGGCGGAACGACTGACTGCGCGGTCGCCAGGGACCGCGTCGAGCCGACCCCGCGACCCGCCTACGGAGCCGGAACGGCTTTCGGTCCCGGACGGCTACGTCGAGACATGGCATCCGACCGCGTCGTCGAGCTGCTCCGAAAGGCGTACGCCGACGAGATCGAGACCGTGATGAACTACCAGACGAACGCGATCGTCCTCGACGGCGTGCGCGCCGAGGAGATCAAGGAGAGCCTCAAGACGGACATCCAAGAGGAGCTCGGCCACGCCGAGCAGCTCGGCCAGCGGCTCAAACAGCTCGACGCGCGGCCGCCGGGCTCCGCGGAGTTCACCGCCAGTCAGGACTCGCTTCAGCCGCCCGAGGACTCGACGGACGTGCTCGCCGTCATCGAGGGCGTGCTCGACGCCGAGGAGGACGCGATCGCGACCTACCGGGACCTGATCGACGCCGCGGAGGCCGCGAACGACCCGGTCACCGAGGACCTCGCCGTGACGCTCCTCTCCGACGAGGAGGCCCACCGCACCGAGTTCCGCGGGTTCCAGAAGGAGTACCGGACCGACTGAGGCCGGATCCGAAAGGATGGTTTCAAGCGGGCGCTCGCCGAACCCGCGTCCATGTACGAGGGACTCAAAGGCTTTCGCGACTTCTATCCCGGCGAGCAGTCCGCCCGCCGGGAGGTGACCGACGCGATCGAGGGGGCGGCCGCGCGGTACGGCTTCCGCGAGGTCGCCACGCCCGCCTTGGAGCGGACGGAGATGTACGTCGACAAGTCCGGGGAGGGGATCGTCGAGGAGCTGTACGCCTTCGAGGACAGGGGCGGTCGCAAGGTGTCGCTCACGCCCGAGCTCACGCCGACGGTCGCCCGGATGGTCGTCGCGAAGGGCCAGGAGCTCTCGAAGCCGATCAAGTGGATGTCGACCCGCCCGTTCTGGCGCTACGAGCAGGTCCAGCAGGGCCGGTTCCGCGAGTTCTACCAGACCAATATCGACGTCTTCGGCTCCTCGGCACCGGAGGCCGACGCGGAGGTGCTCGCGGTCGCCGCGGACGCTCTGACCGACCTCGGGCTCACCGGCGACGACTTCGAGTTCCGCGTCTCCCACCGCGACGTGCTCGGCGGGCTCGTCCGCGCGCTCGCCGACGACCCCGAGGCCGTCGACGTCGAGGCCGCGATCCGCGCGGTCGACAAGCGCGCGAAGGTGGACGACGGCGAGTACTTCGGCCTCCTCTCCGACGCCGGGCTCGACCGCGCGACCGCCCGCGAGTTCGACGACCTGATCACGGGCGTCGACGACCCCGCCGACCTCGACGCGGTCGCCGAGGCGGGCGGCGAGGACGTCGAGGCCGCCGTCTCGAACCTCCGGAGCGTGCTCGCCGCCGCCGACGACTTCGGAGCGGGCGAGTTCTGTGAGATATCGCTCACGACCGCCCGCGGGCTCGACTACTACACCGGCGTCGTCTTCGAGTGTTTCGACTCCACCGGCGAGGTGTCCCGCTCCGTCTTCGGCGGCGGCCGCTACGACGACCTGATCGAGAGCTTCGGCGGCCAGCCCACGCCCGCCGTCGGGGTCGCGCCCGGTCACGCGACGCTCAAGCTGCTGTGTCAGCGCGCCGGCGTCTGGCCCGACGAGGAGCTCTCGACGGACTACTACGTTCTCTCCGTCGGCGATACCCGCGCGAAGGCGGCCGAGATCGCGCGCGACCTCCGCGCGCTCGGCGACGACGTGGTCGTCGAGACCGACGTCTCGGACCGGTCGTTCGGGTCACAGCTCGGCTACGCCGACTCGATCAACGCCGAGACGGTGGTCGTCGTCGGCGAGCGCGACCTCGCGAACGGCGAGGTGACGGTGAAGGACATGGCGAGCGGCGACGAGACGACCGCGCCGGTCGCGGAGTTCCCGCCCGACTCCAGCCTGCCGACGTACGAGGACTACGAGTAGGTCGGTCGGCCGTCCGACACCGCCTCCGGGACCGCGGAGAGCGACTCGACGGTCTCGATCGGATCGGCCCCGATCCGCTCGAAGGGGTCGTTCGCCCGGTTCACCCAGACCGTCTCCATCCCCGCGCTCCCCGCGCCCGCGACGTCCCAGGCGTTGCCGGAGACGAGCCAGCAGTCGCCGATCGCCGCGTCGAGGTCGGCGGCCGCGGCCTCGTACACCGCGGGAGCCGGCTTGAACGTCCCGGCGGCGTCGGCGCTTAAGAGCGCGTCGAGCGCGCCGTCGAGCCCCGCGTTCCCCGCCAGCGTCGACAGCATCTCCGGGTTCCCGTTCGAGAGCACGGCGACGGCGTGCCCGTCGGCCGAGAGGGACTCCAGGACCTCCGTCGCGCCGGGGAACGGCTCCAGGCTCTCGTACGACCGAAGGATCCGGTCTCTCGTCTCCCCGTCGGGCGCGAGGTCGTACCGGTCGAGCGCGAAGTCGAGCGCGTCCCGCGTCACCGACCAGAACGGGCGGTACGACTCCATCAGCGCGAGCTGGTAGCTGTACCGGAGCTGTCTGGAGCGCCAGGTCGACTCCACCGCGTCGACGAGCCGGTCGGCGACGTCCAGCTCCCGGCGCAGCGTCCGCGTCACGCTCGCCGTGTCACAGAGCGTGCCGTACATGTCGAAGCAGATCGCGGCCATGTGACGGGCGTGGGCGTCGACGGGAAAGAAACCGGGGGATACCCGCGATCCGCGCGGGGAGAAACGGTGATCGGCGGCTCACGCCCACCGGATCCGGTCGAGAAGCGTCGCCGTCGCGGACGCGTCGAACCGCATCGGTCGCCGCCACCACGGTCCCTTCCCGGAGTCGCTCGAGAGGTCGGTGACGAGGTCGTTCGCCTCCGCTCCCGACGCCGAGGTGCTCAGCGGGACGGCGCGCTCGAAGAGGCCGGATTCGGTCGGATCGCCGGCGACGACGACCCGCGCGTCGAAGGGGTCGCGTTTCAGGTGGGCGTTCGTCGGGGCGGCCCCGGCGGCCATCTCCCGGTCGGGGTCCTCGATCACCCGATCGACCCGGATCCCTGCGAGCAGGTACGCGCCCCAGTCGGGCGCGAGGTCGTCGTCGACGACGGTGCCGGCGTCGACGACCGCGTCGCCGTCGCGGTCCGGTTCCGGTCCGGGCCAGTCGGCCGGCCGGAGCGAGAGCGTGGCGTAGAACAGCAGCCAGTCGCCCGGCTCGAGGTCGGCGATCGGCGCGGCCTTTATCGCGTAGGGATCGCCGTAGGTCGCGCGCTCGCGGCCGTGGACGCCGGGGAACTCCGGGTCCATGTGGACCGGACGGTCGCGGAGCGACGCGGGGAGCGAAAAGGGGAGGTCGAGGTCGGCGTACGTCGGGAGCGGCTCGTCGACCGGGAACCGGTCGCGAGGGAGCGTCGCCGCCGACTCGGGGATCGGGACGTACGCGAAGGACCCGTCGGGGTACACGGGCCCGCGGAAGCCGGGCTCGTTGGTGTTGGCGGCGACGTTGACGGCGACGGCGCGAGGCATGGACGACCGAACGGAAGCCGGGTTCGACCCGGTCACTCCGGCGCGTTCGGGTTGCCCGTCGCCCCCGGCGGGTGGAGGTCCCGCCCGAACTCGTCGAAGCGGTCGAGGTCGTCGGGCAGATCGTAGGGGATCTCGCGCTCGTCGCTCCGGTCGGGGAGGCGGCCGTCCTCGAGCTCCTCGGCGACGTCCTCCCAGCCGGGCTTCACGCGGATGCTTCGCGCGGGGGTCCCGACGGCGACGTGGTGGTCGGGAACGTCGCCCTGGACGACGGCGCGCGCGCCGACGACGCTGTTCTCGCCGATCCGACAGCCGGCCCGCACCATCGCGTCGTAGGTGACGCGGGCGTCGTCGCCGACGATCGTGTGGAAGTTGCGGACCTCGGTCTGGTCGACGAGGTCGTGGTCGTGGCTGTACACGTGGACGCCGTCGGAGATCGACGCGCGGTCGCCGATCGTCAGCTTCCCGCGGTCGTCGAGGTGGACGTCGTCGTGGATCACGACGTTGTCGCCGACCTCGATGTTGTGGCCGTAGGTGAAGGAGATCCCCTTGAAGAAGCGGCAGCCGTCGCCACAGTCGGCGAAGAGGTGTTTGCCGAGCATCCGGCGGAACCGCAGGGCGAACTCGACGTTGTCGGCCATCGGCGTGGCGTCGAACTGCCGCCAGAGCCACTGGAGGTGTTTCGAGCGCCGGAACCGCTCCTCGTCCTTCTCGGCGTAGTACTCCGACTCGAGGGTGGCGTTACACGGGTCGTACCCCTGGAGGCGGACGCGCTCGGCCTTCGAGACGTCCTCGCCGGCCTTCCAGGCCTCCCAGCGCTCGCGGTCGCCGTGGAGGTCGATCAGCGTGTCCCGAACGACGTCGCAGGTGTCCTCCGCCGAGGAGAGCCTGTCGTCGACCTCGTCGATGAACCCCTGGACCGACGCCTCCGCGTCGTCCGGCAGGGACACGTGTCGTTTTGTCATCGGCTCGATTTCGGCGGGGATCCTCAAATGGGTTCGGTTGTGCGACGCACGCGCCACGACGGGGGCACGCGTCACGACGGGGGCGGGTCCGGCGCTCGCGCGGATCCGGCGCTCCCGGAGCGCGGACTCCCCCGGCGCGTCGGCCGATCCCAGGTTCCGGGGACGACCGGGGCGGATAAGTGTCCCCGCGCCCAACGACGCTCCATGCAGCACCGAGAACTCGGGACCTCCGGCGTCGAGGTGTCGGAGATCGGCTTCGGCGCGTGGGTCGTCGGGACGGACTGGTGGGGCGACCGCTCGGACGACCAGGCGGTGTCGATGGTCCGGGACGCCCTCGATTCGGGCGTCACCTACGTCGACACCGGCGACGTGTACGGCCACGGGGAGTCGGAGCGGATCGTCGGGGAGGCGATCGCGGACCGCCGCGAGGAGGTCACGCTGGCGACGAAGATCGGCTACGACTTCTACGACAACCCGCAGGCGGGCCACGGCGAGCTCCCGAAAGAGCTGAACGAGGCGTACCTCCGCGAGGCGCTCGAGTCCTCGCTCGACCGGCTCGACACCGACTACGTCGACCTGATCCAGCTCCACAACGCGAACGTCGACGAGGTGACGCCCGAGGTCCGGGACCTCCTCCGCGAGTGGAAATCGGAGGGACGGGTCCGGGCGCTCGGCTGGGCGCTCGGCCCCTCGATCGGCTGGCTCGCGGAGGGGGACGCCGCCGTCGAGTACGACGAGTTCGACGCGGTCCAGACCGTCTTCAACCTCTTCGAGCAGGAGCCGGGCCGCCACTTCATCGACACGATCCGCGAGACGGGTTCCGACACCTCCGTCATCGCCCGCGTCCCGCACTCCTCGGGGCTCCTCAACGAGCAGGTGACGCCCGACACCGTCCTGGAGGACGGCGACCACCGCTCGCACCGCCCGAAGCAGTGGTACGAGACCGGGTGGGAGAAGGTCGAGGCGATCCGCTTCCTCGAGGAGCCCGAGGGCGTCGAGGGGACCCGGACCCTGAGCCAGGCGTCGATCCGGTGGCTGCTCGCGCACGACGAGGTCGCCTCGGTGACGCCGACGTTCCGCGACGGCGAGGACATCGCGGAGTGGAGCGCCGCGAGCGAGGTCCCCCCGATCTCCGACGCCGAGTACGACCGGCTCGAGGAGCTGTACGCGCGGAACTTCGACGTGGACCGCGACGACGGGATGGACGCGCTCCGGACCTCCGTCGACGGCGAGGACATCGCGGCCGCGGGCCTCGACAAGCGCGCCGCCCCGTACTGATCGGCGGAGCGAGCGGGTCGGTCCGACCGATCAGGCGATCCGGTCCAGCCGGAAGCGCTCGATCGGCAGGTCGGTCTCCCGCCGGGTGGCCAGGTCGGCGAGGATCTCCCCGACCACGCTCGCGTACTTGAACCCGATGCCCGAGAAGCCCGCGGCGACGGAGACGTGCGGGTACTCCGGGTGGGTGTCGAGGTAGAAGTCCCCGTCCAGCGACCGGGTCACGATACAGGAGGTGAGCCGCATCGTCGGACCGGTCGCGTCCGGGAAGAGGCGTTCCGGGATCATCCGCAACAGCTCCTCGTCCTGGAGGGTGGGCTCGTCCCGCCAGTCGTCCGGATCGATCGTCTCCGTGTGCTCGGGGGCTCGCCCGAACTTGAACCCCGGCTGCTCGTGGACCGGAAATCCGTAGCTGTTCCCCTCCGGGGAGTCGAGCGTGAACACCGGGAAGTTCTCGGGGCGGAACTTGGAGGGCTCCTCCGGTTGGAGCCAGGCCATCACGCGTCGCTGCGGCTTGAGCGCGGACTCGAGGAGCCGAACGTGCTCGCTCGCCCACGCGCCGGCCGTCACGACCAGGTTCTCGGCCGCGTACCGGTTCCGGTCGGTCTCCACGACCACCCCCGACTCCGTCGGCCGCCAGTCCAGCACGCGCTCGCGGGCCCGCACGGTCGCCCCCAGCGACTGCGCCCGCGTCACGTACGTCGTGATCGCGCGCTCACAGGCGATGAACCCGCCGTCCGGCTGGTGGACGACGCGGTACTCCTCGGGGAGCTCGTACCCGGGGAACCGGTCGTTGACCTCCGCCCCCGTGAGAACGGTGTGCGGGAGGTCGTACGCCGCACAGCACTCCACGGCGTGCTCGAAGGACGCGGATCCGGGCTCCCCGCCGAAGATCGACCCCGTTTCCGTGAAGAGGTCGGTGCCGGCGTCGGCCTCGAGCTCGCGCCACAGTTCGCCCGCGCGCCTCGCGAGCGGGACGTAGTCCGGATGTTTCTGCGTGAGGCTGTACTGTCGCGTCTCGCCGTGGGAGGACCCCCGCGCGTGGGGGACGTCGTACCGCTCGATCCCCAGCACGTCCACTCCCCGTTCGGCGAGGTGACACACCGCGGCGCTGCCCATCCCGCCGATGCCGATCACGACGGTCTCGAACTCGGTTCGCTGGGACACGGTCGATCCGGCGCTCACGCCCCCAGTTCGTCCGCCAGCTCGTGGAACGTCTCGATCTCGAGGTGCGGGTCGCGCAGGATCTCCTCCCACTCGGTCCCGGCGCGGTTCATCCAGACGCCCTGCATCCCGGTGTACAGCGCGCCCTGGACGTCGTACCACGAGGCGGTGACGTGGACGATCCGGGAGACCGCGGTCCCCGCCCTGTGTGCGGCGTGTCGGTAGAGCTCCCGACCGGGCTTACAGACGCCGGCGTCGGCCGCGCTGATGGTGTCGCTGAGGAGGTCGTCGACGTCGGCGTGGACGACCAGCTCGTCCAGCATCTCCGGGTCGCCGTTGGAGAGCATGTAGATCTCGTAGCCGTCGTCGATCAGCCGTTCGAGCCCCTCCCGGACGTCGTCGTACACGTCGAGGTCGTCCACGGTGTCGAGGATCGCCTCGCGTTCGGCCGCCGACACCTCGACGCCCGCGGTCTGGAGGGCGTACTCCAGCGACACCCGATACCGGTCCCGCGTCGGCTTGAAGTCGTCCAACAGGGCGGACGTGATCCCGTAGAGACTGCCCCGGAGGTCCCAGATCCGCGCAACGGCCTCCGGGTTGTCCGTGTGCTTTTCGAGCGCCCTCCGCGTGGAGAGCTCGTCGACGAGGGTGCTGTAGGAGTCGACCAACACCGTGTCGACTCTGTCTGGTTCGAAGGTCATCGTGAACAGTGCCGTCTCGCATCAAACAATAAACGTACTGGTGGAATGACCGAACGATCGTGGGCGTTCGGGGCGTATCCGTGACGAAACGAGTGTTCATCGTTTCTCGTCGAGACGCCGTCCGCGTCGACTCCCCGCTCGCGTCAACCCTCGGCCGCGTCGACTCCCGACCGCGTCGATCCGACGGCGACGGCGGCCGTCAGTCCGCGTCGATCCGACAGCCGCCGGTGTAGTCGACGCCCTCGATCGTCTCGATCCCCTCGTCGCCACACACCGGGCAGTCCGGATCCCGTTGGTACGGGACCGTCTCGAAGGTCATGTCCATCGCGTCGTAAAACAGCAGCCGGCCCGCGAGCGGCTCGCCGGCGTCGAGGAGGAGCTTGACCGCCTCCGTCGCCTGGATACAGCCGAGCGTGCCGGGGAGCACGCCGAGCACGCCGGTCGTCGCGCAGTCGGGGACGGTGCCCGGCTCGGGCGCTTCCGGGAAGAGACACCGGTAGCAGGGGCCGTCGGGGACGAGCGTCGTCGCCTGCCCCTCGAACTTGTAGATCGCGCCGTGAGCGACCGGCACGCCCTCGATCCGGGCGGCGTCGTTGACGACGTACCGCGTCCGGAAGTTGTCCGCGCAGTCGACGACCACGTCGTACGCGCCGATCAGCTCGCGGGCGTTGTCCACGTCGAGACGCGTCTCGTGGGTCTCCACGTCGACGTCGGGGTTGAGCCGGTCGACGAACCGCGCGGCCGACTCGACTTTCGGCTCGCCGACATCGCCGTCCCCGTGGATCACCTGTCGCTGGAGGTTGGAGCGCTCGACGACGTCGTCGTCGACGATCCCGAGCGTGCCGACGCCCGCGGCCGCGAGGTACTGGATGACGGGCGCGCCGAGCCCGCCCGCCCCGAGGACGAGCGCGCTGCCCTCGAGGAGACGCCGTTGTCCCTCGGGGCCGACCTCCTCCATGATGATGTGTCTGGAGTACCGGTCGAGCTGCGTGGAATCGAGGGAGAGGCTCATGCGGAGACGTGGGTGACGCTCGGGTATAACCGCTTTCCCGACGGCGGCGCCGCTGGGCGAGTGAATAACCGAGAGAAGTCGTCGAGGGAGGGGTTACTTGCCCTGCCGGTCGTTGCCGGTGACCGACGGGCGGGTCTTCTCGGTTCCCTTGCCGCGTTTGCGCTGACCGCGGCCCTTGGTGCCGGCGGAGGTGAGCCCGCGGAACGCGCGGCCCTTGTGGTCGTCCGAGCAGATCCAGTTGAGCTCCTCGTCGTTCTCGATCGCCGGGTGAGCCGGATCGACCAGGATCACCTCGTGCCACTTCTGGGAGCCGTCCTCGCCGACCCAGTAGGAGTTGAGCACGCGCAGGTTGCGGTACTTCCGCGAGGCACGCTCCTCGGCGATGCGCTGGATCGACTTGCGCCGCGAGAGCCGGTTGACGCCCTGCCGCTTCGAGCGGCGGCCGGCCTTGTGTCGCTGCTTGCGCGAGCCGCCCTTGCGGACGCTCACGCGGGCGACGATCACGCCCTGTTTCGCCTTGTAGCCCAGCTCGCGGGCCTTGTCGAGTCGGGTGGGGCGGTCGATCCGCTCGATCGCGCCCTGGTCGCGCCACTCCTGTTTGCGCTGCCACTGGAGTTCCGCGAGTTTCCCCTCCTTCGGGGACCGCCATGCGTCCTTGATGTGCGAGTAGAAGCTTCGTGCCATCGTTCTGTGTCCACGGACGCTTGCGATTCGGCCGGAACCCGGCCACATGTCGTCTCGTCCCGGAGCGAGGCCGTCGAACCGACCCCGCTCCGGCGGCGAGTGCCCGCCGGACGTCCGTACCGACGAGTTACACTCCAGTTCCGCGCGTTCGATCATAAGGGCTTCGCTCCGCGGCGGGCGTGTCGTCGGCTCACACGGCGGAGCGGAACCGAACTCCGTGTGTCGGGATCGCGTGTGCCGGAACCGCGACCCGACCGCGCACTCGTCAGCGTTTTATATATTCCTCGGAGAATATCTCGGTATGCCCAAGATAAGCGTCGAGATCCCCGGCGAGCTGTTGGCGGACCTCGACGAACACGTCGGCGACGACGGGAAGTTCGTGAACCGCAGCGACGCGGTCCGGGCGTCGATCCGCAAGACGCTCGACACCCTCGACGAGATAGATGCGCGCCACGGCCGGCTGACCGACGAGGACGGCTCGGATGAGTAGCCGCTCCGCCGACACCGGACCCGAGCGCCTCCTCGCGGTCGATCCCTTCTCCCGGCCGGCGGTGGCGGCGGTGGGGCTCGTCGCGCTGTTCGTCACCGCGCTCGCGACCGCGCAGGTCACCGCCGCGAAGGTGCTCGCCCTGTCGCTCCCGGTCGCGCTGCCCGTGGTCGGCCCGCGGATACTGCTCCCCGGCGCGGCGCTGGCGTACGCGATCACCTTCTTCGCGTCCGACTGCCTGGCCGAGCTGTACGGCCGCCGGACCGCTCAGGTCGTCGTGAACGTCGGGTTCGCGATGAACTTCGTCGTGCTCGCGTTGGTGTGGTCGACGCTGGCCGCGCCGGGCGTCGACCCCGAGGTCGCCGCCGCCTTCGGGACCGCGCTCGGCCCGACGACCAACGTCGTCGCCGGCAGCCTGCTGGCGTACGTCGTCAGCCAGAACGTCGACGTCGTGCTCTTTCACGCGATCCGCGACCGGACCGGATCGGCCAACCTCTGGCTCCGCAACCTCGCGTCGACGGCGACGAGCCAGGCGATAGACACGGTCATCTTCGTGTCGGTCGCGTTCCTCGTCGCGCCGACGCTCCTCGGGGTCGGGAACGCGCTGCCGCTCGCCGCGGTCGGCGCGCTGATCGTCGGCCAGTACCTCCTCAAACTGCTGATCGCCGTGCTCGACACCCCGTTCGTCTACCTCGTCGTCGGCGCGGTCCGGGAGTAGCGGTCCGCTCGGAAACGGCTCACGCGACCGCGAGCGCCCGCGGGACTGCCTCCGGGAGGTCGGCCGGGACCCGATCGAACCGGTCGCCGCCGTCGACGGTTCGATAGAGCCCGTGGTTCGTGAGCGCCCAGAGTTCGCCGGTCACCGCTCCCGACGCCAGGACGGCCCGGTAGGTCCCCTCGCCGGTCGGGATCCCCCGGTCGTCGAGCCGTTCCCAGGCCGTCGCGTTCGGGTTCCGGCCCGCTCCGTCGCCGGCCTCTCCGTTGCCGCCTCCTCTCTCCCGTCGATACAGATAGGCCTCCCCGCGTCGGTGGGCGGCATTCGCGCCGGCGGCGGCGCTGACGAGGACGCGGTCGGGGTCGCCGGGGTCGACGGCGAGCCCCCACACGTAGCCGTGATCGAGCCCGTCGGCGACGACCTCGAAGGACCGTCCGCGGTCGTCGCTCTCGGCGTAGCCGTCGCCCGCGGCGACGTACACCCGGTCCGGGGCGTCCGGATGGGTCGCGATCGTGTGGGTGTCCCGGCGCGATCCCGGCGGACGGTCGGTCCACGTCGCGCCGCCGTCCGCCGTGACGAGCAGCGCCCCGGCCTCGATCCCGACGTACCACCGCTCGGGGTCGTCGGGACAGGCCTCGATCCACCGGACGTGGTGGGTGTCCGGGCGGGGCGGGAACGACCACTCCGACGCGGAGGGGACGTCGGTCATCCCCGTGACCGGCTCGACCGATCCGCCGCCGTCCGCGGTCCGGTAGAGCCGCGAGGGCTCGGTCCCGATCCACGCCGTTTCCGGGTCGTGCGGGCTCGTCGCGAGGGCGGTGACCGCGTCCGGGCCGGTGCCCTCGGGACCGACCGCGTCTCCGGCGATCCGTTCGAACGACTCGCCCGCGTCGAGAGAGCGGTGGAGACCGTCGTCGAACGTCCCCGCGAACACGCGCTCTCGAGCCTCCCGGTGGACCGTCACGCACTCGACCCGTCGTCCGTCGAGGCGGGTCTCGACGCGTCCCGTGTCGGGATCGACGACGCGGAGCCCGTCGGCGTAGGCCGCGTACGCGTTCATGCCCGTGAGAAGGGCGGGCGGGAACATAAGCGTGGACGCCGCAAGGGATTTACCACCCCACACCGTGGTAACGGTAAGCATGGATCTCCGCGTACAGGGGGACGTTCCCCCCGACCCGTTTCTCGGCGCCGCCGACCTGTTCGAAACCGAGTTCTCGCTCGACGACCCCGTCTACGTCAAGGTCCGGGACGATCCCGACGAGCGGACGTGGGCCGGCCACTACGCCGACCACCACGTCCTCAACGTCTCCCGACGCGCCGCCACGAGCGCGATGGCCCGCGAGCTGGCGGTCCACGAGCTCTCGCACATGGCCCGGTACGAGGAGGGCCACGCCTCACACCTCCAGTCGACCGAGGAGGCGCTCTACCTCGGGCTCGCCGGCGAGACCGTCGAGCGGCGCAAGCTCGCGCACTGTTACCAGATCGCGAATCACATGAAGGACATCTACGCCGACGACATCACGCTCTCGGTCGCGCCCGCCGACAAGCTGGTCGGCTTCCTCGAGTCCACGCTGGCGACGGCCGTCGCGGACCGGCCGGCCCCGGACCGGGCCGGGTCGCCGCCGGTGACCGCCGGGGCCGACCCGGACATCACGGCGGTGAACGCGGCGTTCGCGCTGGCGCTCGTCGAGCGGCACGACCTCGCGGAGCCGAGCCACCGCCTGTACGACCTCGCTCGTGCGGCCGAGAGCGACGCCGCGGACGTCGACGTCGACGGGTTCAAACGGCGGTTCCTGGACCTCGGCCCGGACCCGACGGAGAGCGCCTACCGGAAGGCGCTCGTCTCGGCCGCGCGCGCGTACGCCGTGTGACGAGACTGACTGACGCGTCGAGTGACGAGACTGACTGACGCGTCGAGTGACGAGACTGACTGACGCGTCGAGTGACGAGACTGACTGACGCGTCGAGTGACGAGACTGACTGACGCGTCGAGTGACGAGACTGACTGACGCGTCGAGTGACGAGACTGACTGACGCGTCGACGCCCACCTCCTCGGCAGCGTCGGCGCGCCGCCGGCCGCGTCAGTCCGCCTCGTCGGCCTGTAGCTCGTCCGAGTCGGCGGTCGACGGCTCGTCCGTCTCCTCGAGGACCGTGACTCGGGCCTTCATGATCCGCGTGTTGTCGACGCGTTCGATTCGGATCCGGACGCCGTCGAACTCGATCTGTTCGCCCTCCTCGACGAGCCGGCCCGCGCGGTTGAACACGAATCCCGCCAGCGTCTCGAACTCCTCGCCCTCGGGGAGGTCGATGCCGAGGATCTCGTTGACCTCGTCGATGTTGACCTCGCCCCGAACGAGCGCGACGTTGTCGTCGAGGAACTCGACGGGGGCGTCCTCGTCGCCCTCCAGGATCTCGCCGACGATCTCCTCGGCCATGTCCTCCAAGGTGATGATCCCCTCCGTCGTCCCGAACTCGTCGATGACGGTCACCATCTGGAGGCGGTTCTCCTGCATCTCCGCGAGCAGCTCGTCGGCGTTCTTCGACTCGGGGACGTGAAGCGTGGGCTTCACGACGCGCGCGAGCGACGGCTCCCCCTCGGAGTAGCGCAGCTCGCGGACCAGGTCGCGGACCGTGACGACGCCGACGATGTTGTCGAGGTTCCCCTCGAAGACGGGAACGCGCTCGTGGTCGGCGTGGATACACGTCTCGATCGCCTCCTCGACGCTGGACTCCTTCGCGACCGCCGTGACGTCGAGTCTGGGCGTCATCACCTCCTTGGCGATGGTGTTGTTGAACCGGAAGATGCGGTCGAGCATCTCGCGTTCCTCCTCCTCGATGACGCCCTCGCGCTCGCCCGTCTCGATGATGTCCTGGATCTCGTCGCGGGTGACGTAGGAGGTCTCGATCGCCGACCGGCCGCCGGTGACCTTGTTGACGACGCGCGTCAGGTAGTCGAAGAGGACGACGAGCGGGAAGAGGACGTACTCCGAGAGCTTCAGCGGACGGGCGATCCGGAGCGACCACGACTCGGTGTTCTCGACGGCGTACGACTTCGGTGCGCTCTCGCCGAACAGGAGGACGAGCGCCGTGATCCCGAACGTGGCGATGGTGACGGCCTGTCCCTGGCCGAACCCGAGATAGACGAGCAGTCCCGTCGAGATGGACGACATCGCGACGTTGACCATGTTGTTCCCGACGAGGATGGTGATGAGCAGGCGGTGTGGGTCGCTTTTCAGCGCCTGTACCGTCTCCGCTCCGGGGATGCCGTCCTCGACCAGGCTGTCGATCCGGTGTTGCGGGAGCGAGAACAGCGCGATCTCCGAGGAGGAGAAGAACGCCGACAGCGCGATCAACACGAGGATCGTGAGCGCGCCGAGGAGAGCCACAGTGGTGTCTCCCATCACCGGTAGCTGGAGCGGGCCGACTGTCAGCACGCTTGACGATAAGCCCATTATCGCCCCAGTTCCGTCGGCACGCAGTTAAAGGGTTACCTTCGAACGTCCAGGCGTGCCGCGGCCGACACGATTACCCCTCCCGCGGCCGAAGCGGGTGGTATGACGGACCCACAGATCACCCTGTACCGACTACAGGCGTGTCCGTACTGCGAGCGGGTCGTGCGAACGCTCGACCGCCTCGGCCTCGAGTACCGGTCGCGGTACGTCGAGCCGATGCACTCCGAGCGGAACGTCGTCAAGCGCGTCTCCGGCGCGCGGAGCGTTCCCGCGATCGTCGACCGGAACACGGGCGTGACCATGTCCGAGAGCGCCAACATCGTGGAGTACCTCGAGGGCACCTACGAGGGCGCCGGCGCGGCGGGGGGTGCCTGATGCCCGACTTCGACGTCGTCGAGCTCCCCGAGGCGGACCACGTGACGGCCGGCGAGACCGCCCCCGAGTTCACCCGGCCGCTCGTCGGCGAGGAGTTCTGGGAGGACCGCTCGCTGTCGGCGGTCGTCGACGGGCCGACGCTGCTCGTCTTCCACCCGATGGACGGCGCGTTCCAGACGACGTACGTCTACAACGAGATCGACGACCGCGGGTGGGCCGACGCGCTCTCCGTGTACGGCGTCTCGATCTCCTCGCCGTACGAGCACAAGGACCTGCTCGCCGAGCGCGGCGACGGGGTTCGAGTCTTCTCGGACCCGAGCGCGGACGTGATCGAGGCGTACGGCGTCGCCCACGACATCGACGGGATGGCGGGGATCACGGAGACGCGCCCGGCGGTCTTCCTGCTCGACGACGACCGCGTCGTCCGATACGCCTGGGTCGGGAGCGAACACCCCTCCTTCCCCGACTACGACGCGGTCGAGGCGGCGATCGACGACCTCCGCGACTGAGAGCCGACCCGCACGGCTCCGGGAGTCCCCCGAACGAGCCGACCCGCTATCCTTTTTCGATCCGAACGTCTACGCCGATCCGTGACCGACGACGCCGACACGGGTGCCGAGGACCGACGACTCGACGCCGACGGATCCCCCGACGTGGACCGCGAGTCCCTCCGCCGGGCCGCCGACGCGGTCGCGGCCGGCGAGCTCGTCGTCTACCCGACGGAGACGGTGTACGGGCTGGGCGCGAACGCCCTCGACCCGAACGCGGTCGAGCGAGTCTTCGAGACGAAGGGACGCGACCGCGACGACCCGCTCTCGCTCGGCGTCGCGAGCGTCGACGCCGCGTTGGGCCACACCCGACCGACCGCGCTCGCGACCGCGTTCTTGCGGGCGTTCCTGCCGGGACCGGTGACGGTCGTCGTCGAGCGGGACCCCGCGGTCCCCGACGCGCTGACCGGCGGCCGAGACCGCGTCGGCGTTCGCGTCCCCGATCACCCGATCGCCCGCGCGCTCCTGGAGGAGACGGGACCGCTGACCGCCACCAGCGCGAACGTCTCCGGATCCGGCAGCGTCACCCGCGTCGCGGACCTCGACGAGCGAGTGCGCGACCGGGCCGCGGCGGTGATCGACGGCGGCGAGACCTCGGGCGCCGAGAGCACGGTCGTCGACCCCGAACGCGGCGAGGTACACCGACGCGGCGCGATGGCCGGCGCGGTCGAGGCGTGGCTCGCGGACCCGCCGGTGTGAGATCGGGGGGAGAGACGACCGGAACGGGAGCCGAGAAGGGGATCGACGGCGTGGCCCGCCCGCTACACCGAGAGGTCGCCCGTCGCCTTGATCACGTCGAGCGCCTCGGCGTCGACGGTGTCGACGTCGAGCCAGTGGGGGACGTACTCGCGTTTCTCGTAGGCCTCGCGCTCGTCGGGGGTGCCGACGGTACACCAGAGCTGCGGCTCGTCGGGGCCGTGCCACCCGCCCTGCGTGCTGATCCCGAAACAGACCAGCTCCTCGCCCTCGTACTCGATGATCGCGTCCCGACGGATGCCGGGGTCACCGCGGACGATGAGGTGTTGCATGCTCCGAGGTTGGCGGGTTCATCGCTTAATCGCTTCGGTACGAGCGATCCGCCGTCGGGTGACCGACCCCGTCCCGGCGGCGGACGCCCGACGCGTATCCGCGTCGTATATTGTTCGATCACGAGTCGTTCGATCGCGATCGAAAGAGATCGCACGTTCAATTATCTCCCGATCACAATCATCGATCAGTCTCGAGAGGGGATAGATAATGATAATCGTCTATCCTGTCGAAAATCGTTAAGTGAGTCGGGAGCGGATCCTACGATAGAACGGGCGAGCGTCCATCGGACGGCCCGTCGACCACCGACCATGTCAGCAGACATCGACCCCGACGCGAGCCGCCACGGAGCAGAGCCGACCGTTCGGACCCCGGACGGGACGGGGATCGACGCGGCCGACCACGACCGCGACGCCGACGAGCGCGGGAGCCGCCCGGACCCCGCCGACGAGCCGGACGCCGACGCGGATCCGACCGCGGGGCCGGCCGCCGTCGGCCTCTTCGAGCGAGTGCTGGTCGTCACGGACGGCACCGACGTCGGCGAGGCGGCCGTCGAGGCGGGGATCGACCTCGCGGCCGCACACGGCGCGACCGTGGACGCGCTGTACGTCGTCGACACGACCGAGGCGTGGGACATGGTGGTCGAGCGCCGCGAGCGCGAGGGCGAGGCCGCCGTGGAGGCAGCCGAGGCCCGCGGTCGCGAACGCGGCGTCGACGTCGAGAAGCGGTTCCGCTACGGCACCGCCCACGAGGAGGTGCTCGACTTCGCCGACGCTCACGGGGTGGATCTCATCGTGCTCGGCTCGGCCCGCCGGACCGGGCTCGACCGGCTCGTTCACCCCGAACCGCTCCCGACGCGGGTTCAACGCGGCAGCTCGGTCCCCACGCTGGTGGTCGGCGTCGACGACGAACGCTGACCCGGGTCGGACTCGTCCCTAGGGCGCGTAGTAGTACTCGCCGTCGCGCTTCTGTTGCCGGTCCTTCTGTGAGTCCGGCTTGTTGATCCGCGGGCGGCCGGTCCGCTCGTCGCGTCGGAACGTGATGTCGAGGTCGGCGAGGAACTCGTTCATCCCCTCGCGCATCTCCTGCGGGCGGGTCGCGCGACCGCGCTCGGCGGGCTCGCCGTCGAACACCATGAGGCGGTCCGCGAGCAGGTCGATCATGTAGATGTCGTGGTCGATCACCAGCACGGTCGCGTCGTGGTTCTCCGCGTACCGGCGGATCGCGGTGGTCGCGCGCACCCGCTGTTCGACGTCGAGGTGCGCGGAGGGCTCGTCGAGCAGGTAGAGGTCGGCGTCCTCCGAGAGACACGCCGCGATGGCGACGCGCTGGCGCTCGCCGCCCGAGAGGTCGACGAGGTCCTGTTCCATGATCCGGTCGAGCTGGAGCGGTCCCGCGACCTCCGTGTTCCAGTAGGAGCTGCCGAACTCGTCGGTGATCGAGGAGAGGAACGCGTCGACCCGCATCGGCTGGTCGATCTCGATGTACTGCGGCTTGTACGCGATGTCGAGTTCGAACTCGAGCTCTCCGACATCGGGTTCCAGAGAGCCCGCGAACAGCTTCGCGAGCGTCGACTTCCCGATCCCGTTGGGACCGACGATCCCGAGCACTTCCCCTTCGTTGATCGTTCCGCCCTCGACGTGGAGTTCGAACTCGCCCTCGCCGTAGGACTTCTCGAGGTCCGGGTACTCCACGAGCGGCGTCCCCTTCGAGGAGACGCGCGGGGCGTGTTCCTCGAAGGTGATCGCGGAGGGGCGGATCCGCATGTTCTCGTTCTCGAGGTATCCCTTGAGATACTCGTTGATCCCGTTGCGGACCGACTTGGGGTCCGTGATGACCCCGTACGCACCCGGCTCCCCGTACGCGACGTGGAGGGTGTCGGCGAGCAGATCGAGGATCGCCAGGTCGTGTTCGACCACGAGCATCGACCGCTCGGATCCGGGGTCGTTCGCCAGCTCCTGGATCAGCCGCGCCGCGACCATCCGCTGGCCGATGTCGAGGTACGGCGTGATCTCGTCGAGGAAGTAGAAGTCGGCGTCGCGCGCCAGACACGCCGCGATCGCGACGCGTTGGAGCTCGCCGCCGGAGATCGAGTCGATGTCCTGGTCCATCACCGGGCGGATGTTGAGCCGGTCGATGAGGTCGTCGAGCACGCCGCGCTCGTCGGTGCGCTCGAGGAGGTCACGGGTGTTGCCGTCGAACTGCTTGGGGATCTGGTCGACGTACTGGGGCTTGCGCGAGACCGTCACGTCGTCGGCCTCCAGCGCGGCGAGGTAGTTCTGGAGGCCCGTCCCGCGGAAGCGGTCGAGGACGCGCTCCCAGTCGGGCTCCGTCTCGTGGTCGCCGAGGTTCGGGACCCGCTCGCCCGCGAGCGCGTGGACCGCCGTCGACTTCCCGATCCCGTTGGGGCCCAGGATGCCGGTGACCTTTCCGGGCTCGGGGGTCGGGAGCCCGTACAGCGCGAACGCGTTCTCGCCGTACCGGTGGACGGGGTCCTCCTCGAGCTCGGAGGGGAGGTTGATGATCTCTATCGCGTCGAAGGGGCACTTCTCGACGCAGATGCCGCAGGTCTCGCCGAGACAGATCTCCTCGGAGATCCGGATCTGGTCGGGGTCGCCCTCCTCGGCGTCCTCGCCGCGCTCGGTGATACACTCCTTTCCCGTCCGGTTCGGCGGGCAGTAGTTCGCACACTCGTAGTTACATCGGTCGGGCTGGCACCGATCCAGGTCCACGACCGCGATGCTGTCGTCGGCCATCTCAGAACGTCACCGTCGAGGTGAGAAGCACCGTGTAGCTGATGAACCACAGCGTGAACGTCATGAACGCCACGTAGAAGTTGTCCTTGATGCCGAAGTCGGCGATGTCGACGCCGAAGACGCTGTACACCGGGTACTGGAGGAACACGAACGCGCCGAGCACCACGAGCGCCATCGTGTCGGCGGCGGCGGCGGGATCGGTCCCGACGTAGACGGCCGACACCACGCCCGCGGCGATCCCCGCGAGACAGCAGATCGTGGTGACGACCACGCTCCGGGCGTGCCCGGAGATCCCCGATTCGTCGCTCATACGTACGGATCCGCGATCGCCAGTGAAAAACCGTTCGTTCCGCTCACGTCCCTCCGGCCGTCGATCCGACCGCGTCCCGTCCGGGGGCCCGTCCGCTCGCGCCCCGTTCGTCGCCACACCCGTCCCGAACGTATCAGATCGCGTACTTTCCGATCGGGACGACGAGCACGCCGGATCGAACCGGGATCGATCCGGAGGTCGCCGCCCGTCGGATCGGAGATATCCTACCGCGCGGCGAGCGCGCGCGAGGCGAGATCGCTGACTGACTGGTCAGTCCATCGGCGGGTTTGCGGCATGAATGTCCGGATCTTGGACGGAGAACCAGCAATAAACGCCGATAAGACGGACGAGATCGGGGGTGTTGTATCAACATTTATGCCCGTGTGCGGTTTCGGTTCATAGCGATGGCTGGAACCCAAACGGAGGGTCTCGACGACCTCCCGCCGAGCGCCAAACTCGTCTTCAAGGTGCTCGAATACAACGGACCGCTGACACAGAAAGGGATCGTTCAGGAGTCGATGCTGTCGGCCCGGACCGTGCGCTACGCGCTCGAACGGCTCGAAGGGATCGACGTCGTCGACGAGGACGTCTACTTCGCGGACGCCCGACAGAACCTCTACAAGCTCACCGAGCCCGCCCAGGAGTTCACGAGCGAGGAGCGGGATGCCTCCTGTACGGCCGATTAACGCCGCCCCTCCCTCCCGACCGATCTGGCACCCCGAACCGCCTCGAACGCCGTGAGCGCTATCGCGACCAGAAGTGCCGACGTGGCCGCGAACACGAACGCCAGGAGACCGAACCAGACGTCGGGCCCGACCACCGGGTACTCGCGGACCTCCACCAGCGGACCGAGGAGTTCCAGCGCGCGCGTGAGGTACAAAAGGACCGCCAGCGACGCCCCGACCGCGAGTCCGACGCGGACGTTCCGGTAGAACGCCAGAGACTCGAGGAGGACGAGCATCGGGGGCTTGTCCGTCGTGTCGTCGCTCACGCGTTCCCGTAACCGCTACACTCGCAAAGAGCCGTCGGAACGGGACCGCCGGTTGACTCGAGACCGCCGATCGACTCGGAGCCGCCGGTCGGCTCGGGACCGCCGGCCGACTTCGTATCCAGACCAACCGCCGGTGACCCCTCCGCGGCCGGACGGCGGATACGTCACCGTCGATCGTCTTATTTTCTCCGTGTCGATTCGCGTACCCAACGGGACTAAGGCGGTCTCGACCGATCGGGGGGTATGAGACGCGTGCTTCTCTCGGCGTCCTCGATGATCGATCCCGACGCGTTCCGGGCGCTCCTCAGGGACGCCGTCGACGAGCCGGTCGAGATCGAGGTCGCTCGGCTCGGGTCGACGGAGCGACTGATCGAGGCCGGATCGGGATTCGAGGACGGTTCGGGGTTCGACGCCGTCGTGGTCGACGTACACACCCCCGTGTCCGCCGAGGCGATCGACGCGCTCGGGAGGAGCCTCGACGCGATCGTCCGCGCGGCGGTCGGGGTCGACGACGTCGACGTCGCGGCCGCGGCCGACGCCGGGGTGACGGTGACGCGGGTGCCGGAGTACTGTACGAAGGAGGTCGCGACGCACTCGCTCTCGCTGCTCTTCGCCTGCCTCCGGTCCGTGACGGAGTACGACGACGCGGTGGCCGACGGTCGCTGGAGATGGGAGGTGGGACGCCCGATCCGGCGGGTGAGCGAGTCCACGGTCGGGCTGCTCTCGTTCGGACCCATCGCGAGGCGGGCCGCGGAGCAGCTCTCGGGGTTCGGCGCGGAGCTTCTCGCGTACGACCCGTTCGTCGACGGCGACCGGATGGACGACCGCGGCGTCGAGAAGGTCGGATTCGAGGCCTTGTTCGATCGGAGCGACCACGTCGCGGTGTACGCCCCGCTGACCGAGTCGACCCGGGGGATCGTCGACGCCGACGCGCTCTCCCGGCTGTCGGCTCACTCCGTCGTGGTGAACGTGGGACGCGGCCCGGTGATCGACGCCGACGCGCTGCTGGAGGCGCTGGAGGCGGACGCGATCAAGGCCGCGGGCCTCGACGTGCTCGCGGAGGAGCCGCCGGACGACGACCCGCTCGTCGGCCGCGACGACACGGTCGTCACGCCGCACGCCGCCTGGTACAGCGAGGACGCTCGCGAGGATCTGAACCGGAGCGCCGCCGACGACGTCGCCGCCGTCCTCAACGGCGAGGTCCCCGACGGCCGCGTCGATCCCGACGCGGACTGGCTGTGAGCCGGACTCACAGCCGGTCGGTGAGGTCGAACTCGTCGTCGGCGTCGCTTTCGCCGTCGGCGTCGCTCTCGCCATCGGCGGCGGCGTCGAGGTCGTCGTCGGACTCCTCGCCCCCGGTCGTCCCGATCGTGTCGACGCCGGCCGACTCCAGTCCCGCGGCCAGCCCGTCGCCGAGCCCGTAGGTGTCCCGGATCGTGCGCGCGAGCACCCCGTCGCGCTCGAAGACGACGTAGACGGCGACGAAGTCGTGGTCCGCCGGCCGGAGCACGAACACCTCGCGGGGCGCGTCGTCCCCCCGCGTCTCGTTGACCCGATCGACGAGCGGCTCCACGGGGATCCGGGCCGCGCGAAGCTCCTCGAACGTGTCGGTCCCGGGGGCGTCGGCGAACAGGTAGAGCGCGCCGTTCGGCTCCCCGTCGGTCGAGCGCGTCGTGACCGATCCCACCGCCTCTCCCTCGGCACGGATCCCCTGCCACGCGTCGACGGCGGCCTCGAACATCCCCTCGACCCCGTCGGCGAACCGGAACCGACTCTCGCGGACGGTCGTCACCTCGGCGAACCGGGCGGTGCCGTCCGTCCACTCCAGCGTCGCGTCGACGACGGCTCCGGGATCGAGACCGGCGACCCGATCCGCGAGTTCCCCCTCGTAGCCGGTCGCGGTCGCGTACAGCGGGTCGTACGCCTCCGCGGCGTCCGGATCGGTCGGGTCGATCGGCTCCTCGGGCAGTTCGACGAGGACGAACTCGGCGGGGCCGTCGCCGCCGTCGACGGGGCGCGGGCGGCGGTCGTGGACGCGGAACCGGCCGGTCGTCGTCGGGTTCATACCGACGGAACGGACGGTCGGCGGATAAGGCGGTCGGAATCGGTCCGGTCCGCCCGTGGGACCCGTCGCCGAAACCGACGGTTCGGTCCGGATCCGTGTCGTTATGGGGTCGGCTCCCCAACCGACGAGCAATGGGGATCCTCGAGGACAAGTCGAACGCCCGGCTGTTCTACAAGTACCTCTCGAAGGTGTACGACCGGGTCAACCGGTTCAACTGGAACGACGAGATGCGGGCGGAGGCGCTCTCGTGGCTGGAGTTCGGCGAGGACGACCGCGTGCTCGACGTGGGCTGCGGAACGGGGTTCGGGACGGAGGGACTGTTGGAACACGCCGACGACGTCCACGGACTCGATCAGAGCGTCCACCAGATGGAGAAGGCCTTCGAGAAGTTCGGGAAACGCGACCGTGTGAACTTCTACCGCGGCGACGCCGAACGACTCCCGTTCCGCGACGACGCGTTCGACGTGGTCTGGTCGTCCGGCTCGATCGAGTACTGGCCGAACCCCGTCGAGGGGCTCCGGGAGCTCCGGCGCGTCGCGAAGCCGGGCGGGCAGGTGCTCGTCGTCGGCCCGGACTACCCGCACAACCGCGTCCTCCAGCGGGTCGCCGACGCGATCATGCTCTTTTACGACGAGGACGAGGCCGACCGGATGTTCGAGGCGGCGGGCTACGAGGAGTTCGAACACCACATCCAGCGTGCGACCCCGCGGAGCCCGCGGGCCATCACGACCGTCGCGCGGGTCCCCGAGGAGTAGGTCGAGTCGGGGGACGGGGAGACGCGACGGGCCGCGAGGCGGCCGAGGAGACGCCAGGCGCTTTCACCCCGGACGCGCGGTCGCCTCCAGCGTCGCGATCGGCTGCTCGCGGACCGAGAGCCGAAGCTCGACCCGGTCGCCCGGCTCGATGAGCGGCTCGTTCGTCCCCGCGATCCGGAACGACGCGGACCCGCCGACGACCCACTCGCCGTCGCTCGCCGCGTTGAACGCGCCGGTTGGACCGGGCTTGAACCCGGCCGCCGAGAAGAACGGGACCGGCGGTTGACGCGCCAGCGGCTCGCCGTTCACCCCGACGCGGACCGCCATCTCGTCGACGGGGATCGGGTCGCCGCCGTCGTGGGTGACCGTGATCCGGTCCCCCTCGACCTCCATCGATATCATCGTGGTCGGCGACGGCTCGGCGGGGGAATCAAGCGTCGTCGCCGCCGTGACGCCGACTGCGAGGAGGACCGTCACCGCGACGAGCAGCAGACCGGCGAGCGGGGCGAGCGCACGCGTCGAGCGCCGCGGGATCGGCGTGTTCGGCGCGTCGGACGCGTTCGGCGGGCGTGAGGGAGTTCGTGACGACACGGCCCGTCTGGGCCGTCATCCGGTAAAAGGGATCGCCGACGGGAGCGCTCCGACGCCGCGTCGCAGCGGCGGGTTCCTCGGGTATCGGCGGGTCTCGTCTCGGTCAGCCGCCCCCGTCCGTCCCGCTCTCGTCCCCGATGTCGGTCGTCACTCGAGGCGTCGCGATCGGATCGATGTCGTCGATGACGGCGACTCGCGGCTCGTCGACGACGGTGATCCGGTACGGATCGGCCGGCGAGAGCGTTCGGACCACGCCGTTCTCGTCGGTGGTCCCGATGGTCTCGCTCGGGGTGCCGCCGGCGCTTTTCGTCACCGTGATCCCCTCGAGCGGGTCGCCGGTGGCCGAATCGAGGACGGTGACGGTCACGGGGCCGCCGGGGTACGTCCGGTTGACGGTGACGTTGAATCCGTCCTCCGAGGTGGAGACGGAGTTCGCGTCGGGGAACGTCGAGAGCGCCACCCGCTGGTGTTCGAGGAACACCCGTTCGGTCCCGCCGCTGACGAACGTCCGGAGGGTTCCGAAGTCGTGGTCGACGGTGATCCGCTGGACCGTCCCCGCGCCGAGCGCGTCCGGTGCGGTGAGGTTGGCAGTCTCCGGATACGCCTCGATCGTCGCGTTTATCGCGGCCTCGCTCCCGAGGTCGTCGGCACCGCGGTCCCACCGGTCGCGACGGAGCGACTCTCTGACGTACTGGCCGTCGACGATCGTCGCGAGGACCAGCGAGTTCGGGCTCGACTGGACGTGGATCTCGGTTCCCATCCGCTCGCCGCGAACCGTCTCGAGGGCGATCTCCCGGACGGGGCCCTCGTACACCAGGAGCTGGACCTGGAGCGTGCTGACGCGGTCCGGCGTGCTGAACCCGTCCGTCTCCTCGGCGAGCTCGGCGAGCGTCTCGAGCCGGCCGTCGTACTCGCGCGCGATCGCCGCGATCCGGACCAGCTCGTCGAGGAGTTCGCGGTCGGTCAGCTCCCCCGATGCGTGCGCGTTGATAACCGCCGTCTGTCGGCTGTCGAGGCTCACCTCGTCCTGTTCCACCTGGTTTATCGCGGCGAGGATCCGGCGTTGCCGCTCGGCGTTCGTCTCGGCGGACTCGATCCGCCGTATCGCGGCTTCCGTCCGGAGGGCCGCGTCCGAATCGCCGACCGCGAGCCCGAGCGAGGTACCGAGATTGACGCCGCGCCGGTGGCTCGAGAGCCGCGGTTCGACGCCGGGCGGCGTCGACAACACGCGGAGGGTGAAGTTCTCCCCGTGCGTCGAGGCCGGCCCCGTCCCCGGACCGACCGAGCCGATCGCGGACGGGACGGGATCGGAGACGCTCGGCTGCGACACGGGATCGGGGACGGACGACGCGGACCGGGCGTCGGCCGTCGCGCCCGCGGGACCGATCCCCGCGACGACCGGCGAGACGAGGAGGAGGGCGGCGACGAAGACCGAGAGGGCTCTCATCGTCGCCCGCTTCTCCGGCAAGGGTCAAAAACCCACCCCAACTCGACGGCCGCGGAGGTGAACGCCGTGTCGCCGGCGACGACGCGGGATCCGCGGCGGTCGACGCGGAATCCCGGTCGCCGACGCCGAGTCCGTCGCGATCGGAGACTTTCGTGGACGGAGAGGCGGTGTATAGAAAGCGTTTTGCCCGGGGCGCGAGAGCCCCCGAACTACATGCGGAACCCCGCGATCCGCGTTCTCCTCGTCGCGTTCCTCGCCGTTGCCCTCGTGGCCGGCGCGGGGGTCGCCGTCGGGGAGGTCGCCCCCTCCACTCACCCGTCACCGCCGGAGTCGACGCCGACGAGTTCGATAGGGACCGCCGCGTCACCGCAGGTCGACGGGACGGCCGTGCCGACGGGCGAGACGCGGATCCGGATCGACTTACGGTCGAACCGGGACGCGCGGTGGGAAGTGGTCGTCCGGTACGAGTTCGCCGACCCGAACCGAACGGCCGCGTTCGAGACGGTCGGGGAGCGGTTCGTGGAGGGGGAGGTCGGGCCGACGCCCGCGCTGTTCGAGCGGTTCGCCGAGGAGGCGAGCCGGAACACCGACCGCGAGATGTCGGTGGTGAACGTCGAGCGCGAGTACGTCGTCATCGAGGACCCCGAAACCGCGGGAAACGGCACGGACGGCGGCGACTCGTCGGGAGCGGGAGCCGCGGAGACGGGCGAGTCCGGGGAGATAGCCGCCGCGGGGGAGCTTCGATTGACCTTCGTCTGGACGGAGTTCCTGGCGGAGGACGGCGAGGACCTCGTGTTGGGTGACGCGCTGACGACGGCGAACAACGGGACTTGGCTCCGATCGCTCGAGTCCGGTCAGACGATCGAGGTGACCACCCCGGATGGGTACTCCATCTCGGGGACGCCGGGAGCGAACGTGCGACTGGAGGACAACGCCGTGGTCATCCAGGGGCCGCGCGTGTTCGCCGACGGCGACCGCGTGGCGGTCGTGTACGCGCCGACACCGACCACGCCGGCCGGGGAGACGCCGCCGTGGACGCTTCTCGCCGGCGCGATCGTCCTCGCGGCCGTCGTCATCGCCGGCGGACTCGTCGGGTACCGCCGGTACGGGTCCGGCGACGGAACGACGGCGACCGAACCGGACCGACCCGGACCGGGAACCGGCTCTGAGACGCGGACGGTCGACGAGGACGAGACCGTTGGGGAGGGGGCCGACGACGACCTCGCCGGCGGCGCGGGCGACGAGCCCGAGGAGGACCTCTCGCTGCTGTCCGACGAGGAGCGCGTCGAGCGCCTTCTCGGCCGAAACGGCGGGCGAATGCGCCAGGCGGACATCGTCGCCGAGACGGGGTGGTCGGACGCGAAGGTGTCCCAGCTCCTCTCGGCGATGGCCGACGAGGGACGCGTCGAGAAGCTCCGGCTCGGCCGGGAGAACCTGATCTCGCTGCCCGACGACGCGTCCGACGCGAGCGGTCCGGACGGTCCGAACGGTTCAGAGGATTCCGCCGACGGCGACGGGACCTGATCCGCCCGTTCCGTTTCGTCCCGTCCCGTTTCGGCCCGTTCCGTCCTGCCCATCCCGGAGCGGCGTCGACGCCGGGAGCCGAGGGTTCAAATCGGGGCCGGGCGAACACGCGGACATGTACGCGGTCGTCGGCTGTAACGGGTGCGGGAACCTCTGGCTCGTTCGCGACCCGCGGGCGAGCGAGACGGCCCGCTGTTCGCGGTGTGAGAGGACCCACCGGACCGCGAAGCTCAAACGCCTCTTCGAGTCCGAGGACCGCGACGCGGCCCGCGAGGCGCGGGCGGCCCTGCTCGCGAAGAAGCGCGGCGACTCGGAGGCCTTCGCGGCGGTCGACCACGTCGCGGACCTCGAACGCGCCGTCGAGGACGCCGGCGTCGACGACTGCGAGTACCTCGAGGCCTCCGGGCTCGACGCCGACGCGGTGTTCGAGGCCGGGTCGCGCGCGGAGGGGAACGCGGGATCGACGCGGTCGCGGGAGGAGATCGTCCGGGACGCGGTCGAGGAGGCGGCGGAGCCGACCGAGGAGGAGATCGTCGCGTACGCGACCGAGCACGGCGTCCCGGCCGACGCGGCCCGCGACCTCCTGGAGAAGCTGACCCGTCGCGGGGAGCTGTCGGAGTCGCAGGGGCGGTACCGGGCGCTGTGACTCGCCGACGCTCCGGTCCGGATCGGACAAGACACTTACCTCCGGGATAGGATCGCGGCGTATGGACACGCGAACCACCCTCCTGGCGATCGCCGCCGCGGTCGTGCTCGCGGGCGCGGTCGGGATCGTCGCGGTCCCCGACGCCGTCGACGACCCGCGAGCGGAGGCCGACCGTCCCGGACAGGTCGGCCTCGTCGACGTCGTCGTCGCCCCCGGCGAGGTCCGCGGGGAGACGGCGACGCTCGACCTGCTCGTCGACCTCGAACACCACGGGTCGACCGTGGAGAACGTCACGGTCCGCCACCGCGCCATCGACGCGGACTCCGGGCTGCTCGTCGACGAGACGACCGTCGACGTCGGCACCGTCGACCGCGAGGGGGAGACGACCGTGAACGGCAGCCTCGACGTGGAACGCGAGGGCGGGTATCGACTCGAAACGGTGGTGTACGTCGACGGCGAGCGTCGGAGCGAACGGACCACGCGAGTCGCCGGCGTCTCGGCGCTCACGCCGTCGTACGCCGACTCGCCGGTCGGGTTCGCCGACGGGAACGTCTGGCCGACCGTCGCCGTGAGCGTGGCCGAGACGACGGAGGAGACCGCGACGCTGTCGGTCTCCGTGTCGGTCACGAACCGCGGCGACGACGCCTCCGACGAGATCGAGCTCCGGCTGCTGCTCCGGCAGGCGGAGTCCAACGTGATCGCCGATCGGGCGACCGAGACGGTCGGGTCGGTGCGGCCCGGTCGGACCGACACCGTGACGACGACGCTCGAGGCCCCGGACGGGTACAACTACTACGTCGACGCCGCGCTCTTCGACGACGACGTGCTGATAGACGAGACGCAGGGCGTGGCCAACCTCGACCCGCAGGAGACGATCAGCGCGAACGAGACGGTTCGGGACGTCGCCTTCGAGGTCGAGGACTTCTCCGAGGAGACCGGCGAGGACCTCGACGGCGGGAGCGACGGCGGCGCGCCGGACCGCGGCGACGGGAGCACCGACGACGCGACGCCGGGCTTCGGCGTCGTCGTCGCGGTCGCCGGACTCCTCGCCGCGGCGCTTCTCGCACGGAGGGCGTCATGAGCGACGATCGCCCCTCGACGCCGGCCGACGACGCGACGAACGCGACGAACGACACTACCGACCCACGGACCGTCGACCCACGGAACACCGACGCCATGACCGACACACCGGACGAAACGGAAACCGCCTCGACGACGACCGCCCCCACGACCGCTTCGATGACCGAATCGGCAACCGAACCGGCGACCGCGACCGACGGAGGCACCGCGGGAGACGGCTCGGCGGGAGAGGACGCCGAACCGCCCGAGGAGAGCGACTCTCGGCTCTCCCGGCTCTCCTCTGATGACCTCCGCGGGCTGCTCGACCGGATCGGGCTCGCCGCCCTGGTGTTGCTCGCGCTGATCGCGGGATGGAGCTTCTACGGCCAGACCGGGCGCGCGATCCGGACGTGGCTCGATCCGGCCTACCACCCGATCGCGCTCGCGGCGTTCAACCTCGCGGTGCTGTTCGTCGCGCTCGCGGGCGTGACCCACCAACTCCGTCGGATCCGCGCCGGCGACGAGGAGGAGCCGGAGCCGAGTCGAACGGAGGGGCGACACACGTCGGAGGACGCCGACCGGTAAGCGACCGGCGGCCGGGCTACTCCTCGGGCAGGTCCTCGGTGCTGGCGGGGATCCGTTCGACCCGTCCCGCGAGCGTCGCGGCGTCGCCGGCGACGGTCGACGCCTCGACGCCGGCCTCGTCGGCGACCAGTTGGACGTGCGCCGCGAGCAGCGCGAGCGCGCGCAGCCCCTCGGATTCGGGATCGTCGGCGGTCCGCTGCGCGAACGTTGTGTCCACCTCGCCGTCGCGGACGACGCCGACGTGGACCGCCTCGATCCCGTCGTCGTCGAGGAGGTCGCGGGCGCGCTCGAGTTCGACGGCGAACTCGTCGCGCTCGTCGCCGTCTCGATCGTCCCCGCCGTCGCGTCCCTCGGAGGGCTCGTCGTGGTTGCTCATGGACGGAGTTCGGGTGAACGAGGGAAAAACGCCGCGCTCCGCGTCGTTCGAGGATCCGACGACGGATCGGTGAAGGACCGTGACACGTCGGGGAGAGAACGCGGCGGATCGACCGTCTAGTCTTCCGGGCGCGGCCGCGCGACGAACAGCGCCTGCTCGAGCGTGAACGGGTCGTAGCCGGACTGGTGACAGACGCAGTAGGTCCCGTCGCCGACGCCGTAGCGGGAGGACTCCTCGAGCTGTTTGTAGCCGGGGATACAACAGAAGTGCGTACAGACGTTGAGGTACGCCATGAACCCCTGGTCGGTCGACGCCTCGACCCACTCGTCCTCCTGGGCGGCCTCCTCGATCCGCGTCGAGCGGATGACGGTCGCGTTGAGCGACGAGTCGGCGTCCTCCGAGCGCCACGTCACGGCCGCGGGCTTCCCGACGCCGTCGTTGCCGACGCCGTTCCCCCACGTGTCGTAGTTCTGGAAGTCGTCGATATGGATCCGGTCGCCCCCGGAGTAGGTGTTGTCCTGCCACTCGTACTGCCCGGTCTCCGCCCGGAAGAGGTTGTCCGACTCGAAGTTCGGGGCGATGTTCTCCTGTGACTCCACGCCGCAGTACTGGAACCACGCGCCCGAGTACGTGCGTCCGCCGAGCTGCTGTTGGGCCACCTCGATCTCCTGGCCGCCCTGTTCGATCGTCTGGACCTCGGGCCAGATCCCCTCGATGTACCCCTCGTCGGTGACGCGCACCGGGATCTGCGGGAGGCCGCGCGGGGCCGGGCCGGTCACCTTGGCGATGGTCATCGCCGTGGTCTGCCCGCCGCCGACGCCGCCGGCGGTCGTCAGGGTGTTTACCGTCACCGACCCGGTCGCGCCGACCCCCGCGAGCGCCGCGCCGCCGACGACGCCCTTGACGAAGCGCCGCCGCCCGGACTCAGCCGGGTACTTGTCGGACATGCTCATACGATCGGTTCGGGATGGACCGGTAAAAAGGGTGACGAACCCGCCGGTTCCCTCCGAGTCGACGCACCGACCCGCTCGATCGGGACGCGTCGGCGTCCCCGAACCGTCACGAACATTCACTCGGAGCCGAGGCAAACGTTCGGGGATACGGCGGTTTTAACCGGAACCCACCGCAGCGTGTGTGGTATGGAGTTACACAATCGAAGCGTGCGGACGGACGTCCGCGAGCTCGGCGCGCTGCTCGGCGACGTGCTCGCGGCACAGACCTCGACGGCGGCCTACGAGACGGTCGAGGACCTCCGGACCGCCGCGATCGAGTACCGACGGGGCGACGCGGCGAGCCGCGACGCCCTCGAGGAGACGATCGGGGGGCTCTCGGACGCCCGCGAGGACGTCGTCGCGCGGGCGTTCACGACGTACTTCGAGCTGATCAACCTCGCCGAGGAGCGCGAGCGCGTCCGCGCCGTCAGAAACGCCGACGCCGACGGGTCCCTCCACGACTCCCTCGAGGAGACGGTCGGGGAGCTGGCCGAGGCCGGCGTCGGAGCCGACGAGTTCGAGGAGCTGCTCGCGGACGTGCTCATCGAGCCGACGTTCACCGCCCACCCCACGGAGGCGCGGCGGGCGACGGTCAAGGCGAAGCTCCGGTCGATCGCGACCCACCTCGAGGAGCTGGACGAATGCGACATGACCGACCGCGAGCGGAACGCCGTCTGGCGCGACGTCACCGCCGAGGTGACGAGCCTCTGGGGGACCAGACAGGTCCGCCAGCGCCGGCCGGAGCCGGAAGACGAGGCGCGAAACGTCCAGTGGTACCTCGAGAACACGCTGTTCGACGTGGTCGGCGACGCCTACGAGGAGTTCGAGGAGACCATCTCGAGCGAGTACCCGGACGCGGACTGTCCCAAGCTCTTCGAGTTCCGCTCGTGGGCGGGCTCCGACCGCGACGGCAACCCGTTCGTCACGCCGGAGGTGACGACGAAGACGCTCGAACGGCAGCGCGAGATAGCCGTCGAGAAGTACCGCGACCGGTGTAAGCGGCTCTCGGCGGTGTTGAGCCAGGACGGCGAGCGGTACGCGGTCGACGGTCCCCTCCGGGAGTCGCTGGCGGCGGACGCCGAGCGGTTCCCGACGGTGGTCGAGGAGGCCCGCGAGCGGTACCCCGACGAGCCGTACCGCCAGAAGCTGAAGCTGATGCGCGAGCGGCTCGACCGCGTCGACGACGTACGTCCGGGCGGGTATCCCGACGGCGACGCGTTCCTCGCGGACCTCGAGGTCATCGCCGAGTCGCTCTCGGTCGACCGCAACGACGTGGTCCGGACGTCGTTCATCGATCCGCTCCGCCGACAGGTCGACACGTTCGGGTTCGTCCTCGCGTCGCTCGACCTCCGGGACCACCGCGAGAACCACACCGAGGCGGTCGCCGAGGCGGTCGCGGCCGAGGGCGTCGACTACCGCGGGATGGACGAGGCGGCGCGGGCCGAGTTCCTCACCGAGGCGATCCTCCAGGGGGATCCGATCGTCGACGCGGAGGACCCCGGCGACGTCTCGGAGACGACGGAGCGCGTGTTCCGCCGCTTCCGCGAGCTCGCCGACTGGCAGGCGGAGTACGGCACGCAGGCGATAGACACCTACTGTATCTCGATGACCGAGGAGCCGAGCCACGTCCTCGAGGTGCTCTTCCTCGCCGACCAGGTCGGCGTCGTCTCCCTGCCCGATCACTGCGGGATCGACGTCGTCCCCCTACTCGAGACCGAGTCAGCGCTCAACGGGGCCGAACGGATCCTCGGGACGCTCTTCGAGAACGAGGCGTACGGGACGGCCCTCGAGACCCGCGGCGGGGTCCAGGAGGTCATGCTCGGCTACTCCGACTCGAACAAGGAGAACGGCTTCCTCGCGGCCAACTGGGACCTCTACAAGAACCAGCGCCGGCTCGCGAGCTTCTGTCGCGAGGAGGGCGTCACCCTCCGGCTGTTCCACGGTCGCGGCGGCTCCATCTCCCGGGGCGGCGGGCCGATGAACGAGGCGCTGCTCGCGCTCCCGAACGAGACCGTCACCGGACAGGTGAAGTTCACGGAGCAGGGCGAGGCGATAGCCGAGAAGTACGCCAACCGCCGCATCGCCGAGCGCGAGCTCGAGCAGATGCTCGACGCGCAGATCCGCGCCCGCCACGAGGCGAACGAGGAGCCGACGGAGGACGTCCCGGAGGAGTGGGTCGACGCGATGGAGACGATGGTGCCGGCGGCCCGAAGCGAGTACCGCGACCTGTTGAGCGCCGACGGGTTCGTCTCGTACTTCGGACAGGCGACGCCGATCGCCGTCGTCGAGGACCTCAACCTCGGCTCCCGGCCCGCCTCCCGCAGCGGGGAGCGCACGGTCGAGGACCTCCGGGCGATCCCGTGGGTGTTCTCGTGGACGCAGACCCGTCTCATCCTCCCCGGCTGGTACGCGCTGGGGTCCGGACTCGACGCCTACCTCGAGGAGGCGGGCGAGGAGGCGGGGCTCGCGACGCTCCGGGAGATGTACGACGAGTGGCCGTTCTTCCGGACGACCCTCGACAACGCCGCGCTCGCGCTCGCGCGGACCGAGCCGGAGATCGCGGCCGAGTACGCCGACCTGGCCGACGACGACCTCCGCGAACGCTTCTTCCCGCGGCTCGTCGGGGAGTACGAGCGCGGGCGCGAGCTCGTGCTCGCGGTCAGCGGTCGCGACGAGCTCATCCGGCGCGACTGGCTCGCCGAGAGCCTCGACCGGCGGAACCCCTACGTTGACCCGCTCAACCTGCTCCAGGTCGACCTGCTCGGGCGGGACGACCGGACCGACGACGAGGAGCGGACGCTCCGGCTCACCGTCAACGGGATCGCCGCCGGGATGAAGAACACCGGGTGACGCCCGTCACGGACGGTCGGCCCGCCGAAGTCCGGTGGCTTCCCCGCGTCGCGTTCCTCGACCGCTACCCGCCGTGGGCGGTGTAGCCGGCGTCCTCGACGGCCGCCACGAGGGCCGCGGCGTCGGCGTCGCCCTCGACGCTCGCCCGTCCGCCCTCCCGGTCGGCGGTCGCGTCGGTCACGCCGGACACGTCCCGAAGCGCCTCCTCGACCGTTCGTTCACAGTGCTCGCAGGACATCCCCTCGACGTCGATGGTCGTCGTCATACGGGCGTCCGTACGTCCCCCGCGCTTTAGCGGGTTTCGCCTTCGATCGTTCGACCGGAGGGGCATCCGAACCGTGGAATCGAAAGCCGGTTCGCCGGTGTGCTTTACTCTCTCCGCTTCCACGCTCCGCCATGCGCGATCTGGACGAGACCGACCTCGAGATCCTCCGGCTCCTGCTGTCGAACGCCCGCCGACCGTACAGCGACATCGCGGACGCCGTGGGGCTCTCGGCCCCGGCCGTGTCGGATCGGGTGACGAGGCTCCGGGAGGCGGGCGTCATCAACCGGTTCACGCTCGACGTCGATCGGTCACAGCTGCGCGGCGGCATCCCGGTGTTGATCACGCTCGACGTCGGGGACGCGAGCGTCGCGTCGATCAGGGAGCACCTCCTGGACGAGAGCGCGGTCGAGCACGCGTTCACCACGGCCGAGGCCGACCTGATACTCTACGCCAGGGTTCCGGACAACGACGTCGCCGGCTGGCTCTCGGATACCCTCGACGGCGGCGCGGTCGACGACGGGATGGATGTGGACGACGCGATCGGCGACCTCGAGGTGACGCTGCTCGCGGGGGCGGACTGGTCGCCCGACCTGGGCGGAACGGAGTTCGCCCTCTCCTGTGCGCAGTGCGGAAACACGGTCGACAGCGAGGGGACGGCGACCCGCATCGACGGCGAGTTGTACCAGTTCTGTTGTCCGTCGTGCGAGAGCCGGTTCGCGGAGAAGTACGAACGGCTCCGAGAGGGGACCGAGTGAGCGGACTCCACGCCCCGCAACGCTTCGGATCCGAAAGTTTCGACCGTCGATCGCCGAACCTTCGAAAGGGAAACTCCACTAAGTACGGACCCCGTACGTATAGGTAATGAGCCAGCATCGAAGCCAGATCAGCATTCAGGGGATGAGCTGTGCGAACTGTTCACAGACCGTCGCCGAGGCCGTCGAGTCGCTCGAGGGCGTCTCGGAGGCGAACGTCAACTTCGCCACCGACGAGGGGTCGGTCGCGTACGACCCCGAGAGGGTCTCGCTCGGGGAAGTGTTCGACGCGATCGAGGAAGCCGGCTACGAACCAGTGACGGAGTCGGTCACGATCGCGGTCACCGACATGTCGTGTGCGAACTGCTCGGAGACGATCGAGGACGCGCTCGAGCGGACGCCGGGGGTCGTCGACGCCGACGCCAACTACGCCACCGACGAGGCCCAGGTGACGTACAACCCCGCCGAGGCGAACCGCCGAGACCTCTACGAGGCGATCGAGGAGGCCGGCTACTCGCCCGTTCGGGAGGACGCCGGAACCGGGACCGAAACCGACGACGGCTCGGGGGGCGACGCCCGCGAGGCCGCTCGCCAGGGCGAGATCCGTCGACAGCTTCGCTTGACGCTGTTCGGGGCCGCGCTCTCCCTCCCGCTTCTGGCGTTCATGGTCGACCACCTGCTGGGGCTCGGACTCGTCGGCGACTCCGTCGCCGGGATCCCGACTCCCTGGGTCGCGTTCGCGCTGGCGACGCCGGTCCAGGCGGTGCTCGGCAAGCCGTTCTACGAGAACTCCTACAAGGCGCTCGTCACGAACGGCCGCGCCAACATGGACGTGCTGATCGCGCTGGGCTCGTCGACCGCGTACGTCTACTCCGTGGCGGTTCTGTTCCAGGTCATCGCCGGCGAGGTCTACTTCGACACGGCGGCGTTCATCCTCGTGTTCATCACGCTCGGCAACTACCTCGAGGCCCGCTCGAAGGGGCAGGCCGGCGAGGCGCTCCGGAAGCTGCTGGAGATGGAGGCTGACACCGCCACGGTCGTCGACGAGGACGGAAACGAGGAGGAGGTCCCCCTCGAGGACGTCGCGGTCGGCGACCGGATGAAGGTCCGCCCCGGCGAGCGGATCCCCACGGACGGCGTCGTCGTCGACGGCCGGTCGGCGGTCGACGAGTCCATGGTGACCGGCGAGTCCGTCCCCGTCGAGAAGTCGGAGGGCGACGAGGTCGTCGGGTCGACGATCAACGAGAACGGCGTGCTCGTCGTCGAGGCGACGAAGGTCGGGGAAGACACCGCGCTCCAGCAGATCGTTCGGACGGTGAAGGAGGCGCAGTCCCGCCAGCCCGACATCCAGAACCTCGCCGACCGCATCTCCGCGTACTTCGTCCCCGCGGTCATCGCGAACGCCATGGTGTGGGGCGTGGCGTGGTTCCTGTTCCCCGCGGCGCTCGCGGGATTCGTCGACGCGCTCCCGCTGTGGGGTCTCGTCGCGGGCGGCCCCACGGTCGTCGGCGGCGGCGTCTCGGTCTTCGAGTTCGGGGTCATCGTGTTCGCCTCGGCCGTCCTGATCGCGTGTCCCTGCGCGCTGGGACTGGCGACGCCGGCCGCCACGATGGTCGGGACGACCATCGGCGCGGGCAACGGCGTCCTCTTCAAGGGCGGCGACGTCCTCGAGCGCGCGAAGGACGTCGACACCGTCGTCTTCGACAAGACCGGGACGCTCACGGAAGGCGAGATGGAGCTGACCGACGTCGTCGTCTTCGGTGACGACGGGCAGCCGGTCGCGGACGGCGGCGCCGCGGCGGTCGACGACGCGGACTCCGCAACCGACGGCGGCCGACTCGCCGCGCGCGACCGGCTCGACGAGGACGACGTGTTGCGGCTCGCCGCGAGCGCCGAGAGCGGGAGCGAACACCCGCTCGCGCGTGCGATCGTCGACGGCGCGGAGGACCGCGGCATCGACGTGACCGAGCCCGACGACTTCGAGAACGTCCCCGGCCAGGGCGTCAAAGCGACCGTGGACGGCAGGGCGGTCCGACGGACCGCCGAATGGTCGAGCGGCGACGGGACGGAGCCGGGAGACGTCGAGGTGCTGGTCGGCAACCGGAAGCTCCTCCGGGACAACGGGATCGATCCCGCGCCCGCCGAAGAGACGATGGAGCGTCTCGAGAACGAGGGGAAGACCGCGATGCTGGTCGCGGTGCGCGGTTCGGAGCGAGGCGAGAACCGCGATGCGAGCGGCGGTCAGGCGCGAGCGGAGGGCGAACTCGTGGGCGTCGTCGCCGACGCCGACACGGTCAAGGAGAGCGCGCGGGACGCCGTGAGCCAACTCAGGGAGCGGGGCGTCGACGTGATGATGATCACCGGCGACAACGAGCGGACCGCCCGCGCGGTCGCCGAGCGGGTCGGCATCGACCCCGAGAACGTCCGCGCGGAGGTGCTTCCCGAGGACAAATCGGACGCCGTGGAGTCCATCCAGGACGAGGGTCGAAAGGCGATGATGGTCGGCGACGGCGTCAACGACGCCCCCGCGCTCGCGGTCGCGTACGTCGGCACGGCCATCGGCTCGGGGACCGACGTCGCCATCGAGGCCGCCGACGTGACGCTGATGCGCGACGACCCGGTCGACGTCGTGAAGGCGATCCGCATCTCGGAGGCGACGCTCGCGAAGATCAAACAGAACCTCGTGTGGGCGCTCGGCTACAACACGGCGATGATCCCGCTGGCCTCGCTCGGACTGCTCCAGCCCGTGCTCGCCGCCGTCGCGATGGCGTTCTCCAGCGTGTCGGTGCTGTCGAACAGCCTCCTGTTCCGCCGGTACACGCCGGACGAGGAGTACCGACCGCTGTGGCGGTAAACGCCGGAGCGAGCCGAACGAACCGAAACGAGATCCCGACGTCGACGGAGTCCGGACGACATCGACCCGTTTCGGGGGGCCACGATCTCGCGGGACGGAACACGCCGAGCGGCACGCGTGCGCTCGGGTTTGATATAGCGATATCGGATACAAGTGGAACAGTGCGGAGCGGGTCCCGATCGACGCTCACGAACGAGTAACGACGCCGCGAGCCGGGGGCTCACGGCGGGCGAGATCGGGAAGAGAACGGAGACGGTCTACGCGTAGCGTTCGAGTTCCGGCCGGTCGAGGTCCTCGAGGACCTCGCTCGCGACCTCCGAGAGGAACGCCTCGCCCTCGTCGGAGACGCGGCGACCCTCGCCGGCGGCGGTAGTGACGAGACCCTCCTCCTCGAGCGCCTGGAGCGACGCGCGGATGAGCTTGCGGGAGCCGCTCTCGTGCTCGCCGGGGCGAACGACGTAGCGGTTGGAGCCGCGCTTCTTCGAGCCGTACTCGGTGGCGAGCCGCTCGATGCCGATGGGCTCGTTCTGTGCGACCTTCCGGAGGAGACTCGCCGAGCGGACGTACCAGAAGTCGTCCTGCTCGGGCGGGAGCTCCTTGCCCGCGCCGGTCTTCGTGAACTCCACCCAGTCGGGCTCGTCGATCCGCTCCTCGAGTCGCGCCGCGACCGCCTCGATGAGGGCGTCCGCCGGCACGTCGTAGATGGTTACCATTAGGGGAGAATTCAGCCCAAGGTCGTTTAAACCCATCGTATTCGAGAGCCGTCGTGTGAGCCGTTTTCACGGAGAACGGCGGTCGAGCGGCCGGCGCGTGGCGGACGAGCGGCGGGCGAACGACGGGCGAACGGCGGGTCGATCCGCTACTCGACGTACTCGTACTTCCGCTCGTTCATCCGACCCCAGCCGGTGAAGACGAACTCGCCCTCGGGGGCGGTGAACTCCTCGATCTCGCGCTCGAGGTCCTTGTCGTACTCGTGGATGTCGTGGACGTCCTCGTACTCCTCCCACGAGAGGTCGTACCGGCTCGCGAGCTGGTCGTCGATGTCGAGCGCCTCGATCTCCGAGCGCCACCCCTCGCGAACCGTCTCGGCGTGGATCTCGGCCTGCGCGCCGGAGCCGTAGGAGGCGACGAGCAGCGTCTCGTCGACGAAGTCGCGGTCGCGCTCGAGCGCGTCGCGCAGGGCGCTCACGCGGGCGACGTGAACCGAGGAGGTGTACCAGTTGCCGACCTCCCGAGAGAGCCCGAGCGTCGGCTCGACGGCGTCGTCGTACCACGTCCGGTACTGGTCCGTCGTCTTCAGCTCGTCCATGTAGTCGCGGATCGCCTCCTCGTAGGCCTCGCGGTCCTCGTACTCGTCCTCGCGCGGCTGGCGGCCGATCTCGTCGGCGAGGTCGTCCTCGTACTCCGTGTCCCGGATCACGTGGCGGTACGCGAGCAGGGCGGCCTTCCGGACCATCCCCGGGAACGGCGTGTGGAACGGGGCGTACGCGAAGTCGTCGAGCTCGATCTTGCCCGCGACCGACTCGTAGTCCTCGAGCGCCTCGCGCATCCGCGAGAGGTACACCTGCATCGAGCGCTTGCCGTCGACGCTCGGGAACTGCTGGTTCGGCTTCAAGAAGTCCGTCTCGTCCTTCGAGCCGTACCCCTGATCCGTCGAGAGCTCGACGAGGTTCGGCTCCTCGGCGATGAGCATCGCGACTGCGCCCGCGCCCTGGGTCGCCTCGCCGGGGTCGCCGCGGGCGTACAGCGCGGTGTCGGTCGCGATCACGAGCGCCGCGCGGCCGCGGTTCCGCCCCGCCCGGATCCAGTTGTACGCGTCGTCGACCGCCTGCGTGCCGGCGACGCAGGCGAACTTGCGCTCGCCCTTGTTGGCGTGGACGAAGTCGCCGTCGTACACCTTCTCCAGACAGCCCGCGATGTACGTCGAGACGGGCTTGGAGTGGTCGAACGCCGACTCCGTGGCGACGTCGATCCGCCCGATGTCGTCGGGCTCGAGACCCTTGCGGTCCATCAGGCGCTTGGCCGCGTTCGCGCCCATGGTGACGATGTCCTCGTAGACGTCCGGGAACGAGGAGTTCGTGAGCCCCAGCCCCTTCGTGTACTTCTCCGGGTCGTCGCCCTTCTGCGGGGCGAACGTGCCCGGTAAGTCGAGTTTGAGCTTTCCGGATCGGATCTCGATGGCGTCGATCCCCACTGCGGTCATGGACGGTCGTTCACGAGGTGGGCTTATGGGTGTGTCGATAGGGTGTTACGTCGATCGTGGAAATAGATCTCTACGACTTCCGAATGTGATAGGAGATGTACTGAATTACTGTATTTTGAGATTATGTTATATTTAGAGATAATTCCGATCCGTCAGAGAATTCAAGCGTGACAATAATATCGGCACTAGAACTGTCTGAAACAAAGTTCTCATCAATACCTAGACTACCACTGCCGGAGAACTCGCGAAGTTCGACAGTGGCCTGTCCATTGATCGTGGCGGGTAGACTCTGTCCATCAAATGAGCTTCCAGTATCTGAGAATGTACGACCCGACATATCATTCTGTGTCTCAACAGAGAACGCATCAATCTCAACGGATTGATCGGCACTAATGTCAAATTCAACAGCCCTACCACCGCCAGGGATGTTGGATTGTCCTACAGTACCATCAACTCCCGAAACTTGGCTCGCCATCGTCGGGTCGATCGTCACTCCCTGAACTGCCGTGTCGTCCTCAGAACGAACGGTAATATCATCAGTCTCAGCGTCACCGGGTGTCGTCGACCATGTGAGCGTACCTGACGTAGTTTCGCCTCCATCGAGGGTGACCTCGATCGAGTCGATGACTTGGTCATCGAAGTCAAGTAGTTCGATCGTCTGTGTGTCGGTTTCATCGCCGGTGTTTTCCACCGTGTAGTCGACGTTGAGGTCCTCACCTTCGGTGATCGGTTCGTTGGTGGACGTGATACCGACCTCGAACTGCGCCGGTGCGTTCACCGTCGCAGTGCGGGTGTCGAAGTCGTCATCGCTTTCGGCTCTGACATCGACATCAGGAGAGTCACCCTGTTCGGTCTGGTAGGTGAACGATTCAGTTACCTGTGCGCCGCTTGCGAGAGTCACTCCCCTCACGTTGATCTCCTCGCCGTCGACGAGGAATCGAATGTTCTGTGTCCCCGTCGATCCGCCGGTGTTCTCTACCGTGACTTCGACGTCAAGATTTTCTCCCTCAGTGACCGGTGCGTTGGTGGACGTGATGTCGACCGAGAACGTCGGACTAACCGTACCAACCGTCTCAATGTCGTTAGCGAGTTCGGTCGTCATGGAACCGTCTTGATACAGTGTCGCATTGATCGTGTCGCCGTCACTGATGCCACCGATATCAGCAGCATCAACGGTTGTACTTCCGTCACCAACGGTATTCTCGTATGTGCCGCCGGTATCTTCATTCTCGACGACGAGATATCCCGAATCGAGGTTCGTAAGCTCGTGATCGACGGTGAAGTTGCTATCGCTCTCGAAGATTTCATCTTGGAGATCGACGGTTCCTCCGATGACCGTAACCTCGGTGCGATCAACGTCGTCACCGGCCGAAGCGTACACGTCGAACGATTCATTTTGCTGAGCGCTCCCCGCTTCAAACGTGACGTTGTCGGTTCCGTCGTGAACGGACTGGTTCCATTTCGACAATGAACCGTTGGGAGATTGTGGCGTGATCGAGTAATCGATCGTCGCGTTCGCGATCGGAGTTCCGCTTCGATCGGACACGCTCACGTTCAGATCTCGCTCGTCGTTCTCCACCACGGTCGCGGAGTCCAAGTCCCACTCCGTGTTGAACGTTCGATTCACGCTGCCGTTGCCGCCCGCCTCGGTGATCGTGAACGGAACGGATTCGTAGGACTCGCTACCCCCGTTGATCGTCGCGCTGTAGTCGTCGGCAGCGTCCGGTTCGAAGAAGGCCCGTCCGTCAGCGTTCGTATTCTCGGTGGTACCGTCAAGGGATACCTCGGCACCCACGACGGGATTGTTGTACTTGTCTCGTACTTCGACACCGACGCTCTCTCCGACAGTTCCATTGCCCGTAACCGGGACGACGTACGCCGGCTCGGTCGTCCCGCCGGCGTCGACTGCGACCTTCGAGAGCCCAAGCCGATACGTCTCGCTGCCGTTGAGGGCGATCCGGACCGTGCCACCGTCCTCGGTGACGGTCGCGTTCGGAAGTTCCGCGGCCCACCGGCCCCGGAGCGCGGTGGCGTTGTCGACGGCCGTCGGAAGAACGATCTCGACGTCGCCGCCGTCACCCGTTATCGGGACCGTCCTGCTGCTCCGCGAGATCGGCTCCGGATCGACGCTTTGAGACTCCACACCGGTCTCCGAGATGGCTCCGGTCAGGGCTGTTATCGCGATCCGATCGCCACGAACGACCGTCTGATCCGACCGGAGGAGGACGGCGTCGTCGAACTCCGCGGCCACGACGGAGTGTTCGTACAGCAGTCGCGGAGCGCCCCGATACTCGTTGTAGTCCGGCGTGTACCGGATGGACGTCGTGTTGAATCGCGGATCGGTTTGCGTCCAGAACTCACGGACGTTCTCGTGGGCTCCCGACCCGACCGTGGCGTTCACCTGAATCGCCTCTTCTCCCGTGGTCTGAAGCGATCCGGACGCCGGCGGCGGATTCAGAAAGAACGTCCGCTGGGGATATCGGGTTCCGAGCTGTATCGGCTCGGATTGTACCGACCCCGTCGATCCGGCCTGAAGGATCGCGTTCCGCAGGTCCAGGAACTCGCCTTCGACCTGCTGGCTGTGTTCGAACTCGATCTCCTCGTTTTCCGCCGGCACGAACTGGACCTGATACGTCGCCATCGCGAGGATCAGGAAGCCGAAGAGGATCACCGTCCCCACCACGACCGACTGGCCCCGACGGTCGTGTCTGAAACTCATTGCCCACCCTGGGTCGCGGACGATTATAAATGCCCGCCGCCGCGTCTCACTCGCGAGAACGTCCTCTCGACTCCCTTTCGAGGATTTCCCGATCCCGCGTTTCGCGTCTCGATCCGTCCGTTCTCGCCCTCCGCACCCGCCCGATGTGAGCGACGTCTCCCGGGCCGACCCGCTCCCCTTCGACCATTCATACACGACATGTCGGTATAGCAAATCCGGGTCCGGTCGCTGACCCCGGACTCGCTCGCGTCGAGGAACGCGGCGTGGACCGGTCCGGATCGGCTCGACCCGGGGATTGAAGCGCCCGGTCGTGGAACTCGGTCGATGATGAGGTCCGATGACTGAACGCGACCGCCCGCTCTCGCCGGAGCGTCTCGTCGACCTCCTCGTCGAGGGCGATCGGCGGGAGGCGGCGACGTGTCTGGACCGGTTGAGAACGGCCGACTCCGAGACGCGAAAGGCGTTCCTCCGGGAGATCCGCGACGCGGCCGGAGAGCGGCCGGGGCTTTTCGAGGGACTGGCCGGCCCGCTGGCCGCGTTCCTGACCGACGACGACCGGGCGGTGAGGCTGACCACGGCCAAACTGTTCGTCGCGCTGGCGGCGGCGGAGCCCGCGGTCGTCCTGCCGGTCGCGGATCGAGTGGCGGCTCGCCTCGCCGACGACGAGGAGTTCTACTACGTGCGGGCACGCTGTGCCGAGACGCTGGGCTACGTCGCGCTGGAGTCGCCCGAGGAGGTCGGCGACACGGCGGTTCTGGCGGACCTCCGGGTCGGGCTGTCGTTCGACGAACCGGAGGTCAGAGAGAAGCTGGCGAAGGCGCTGAAACACGTGGCGGCGGGCGACCCGAGCCGACTGCGCCACCAGGTCGCCTCGCTGGCGGATCACCTCGAGGACGACCGCGAACTCGTCCGCTACCACCTCTGTACGGCGCTTGTCGTGGTCGGGAGCGAGCACCCGGAGCGGCTCTCGGCGGCGGCAGAGGTGTTCCGGGCGCGGGCGAGCGAGGACGAGAGCCCGTACGTCCGGGCACGAGCCGCCGAGGCCCTCGGAGTGATCGGGCGGTCGGGGTCCGCGGTCGATCCGGTGCCCGACCTCGACGCGGTCGAGTCGGCGTTCGAGGAGCCGCCGTCGTTCCTGACCGCCCGCGTGGAGTTCCTTCGCGACGTCCTGGCGGACGGCGCGCGCCCGGCGGGGCCGCCGGAGGGCCCCGGATCCGTCGAATCGATCCGGGAGGGAACGGATCCCGTCGTCGGGGAGATCACCTCTCCCGACGACGGCGAGTGTCGCCACTGCGGGCTCGACCTCGCGGACGGCGGCCCGCCGACGTGTCCGCGCTGTGGCGCACCCCGCGGATAGTTTTAGGTCCACCTAATATCCGGAACTCCTTTGTATTGTTAGGCGGGCCTAAAGCGTATGTCGAGAGACGACGCGGAAGGCGGTACACCGACGCGACGGGATTACCTGACGTACGGCGGCGCGGTCGTCGGCGGTGGACTCCTCGCCGGATGTACCGGCGGGAGCGACGCGGAGTCCGCGCCCACGACCGATCGAACCGCGAACGAGTCCGGATCGGACTCGGCGTCGTCAACCCCATCAAGCGGCTCCGAGTCGGCCGAGGAGTCCTCGTCGACGGACGGGGCGTACTCGGTGACGATGGAGCCGGTGGGAACCGTGGAGTTCGATCGCGTTCCGGCGACCATCGCCCCGTTCACCGCGGACTACATCGACATGCTGGTCGCGCTCGGGCACGCCGACGCGGTCCAGTCGATCTGGTACCGCGGACGGTACAAGACGATACACTACGAGGAGCTCGACGGCGTCTCGATCGATCTCGACGGGCTCACCCAACTGTGGAACGACGGCGTCTCGAAGGAGCTGTTCTACGAGATGAACGCGGACCTCCACCTCATCGATCCCCACGAGCTGACGGACTGGCTCGGCGCGTGGGACCGAGACGATCTCGAGGAAGTTCGGACGAACGTCGCCCCCTTCCTCGGGAACCTGATCTTCCGCCGAACCGACGACTGGCACGACTACCGGTACTACTCGCTGTACGAGGCGTTCGAGAAGGTCGCCGAGATCGTCCGGGAACGCGAGCGGTTCGAGGCGATCCGGTCGATCCACGACGAGTTGGTGACGGACGTCCAGTCGCGGCTGCCGGCACCCGAGGACCGTCCCGATGCCGCCCTCGTGTTCGCCGGCACGGAGCCGGAGGAGTTCACGCCGTATCGGATCGACGGGCAGGGGGCGAACAAGGAGCACTTCCACGCGCTCGGGATATCCGACGCGTTCGCCGGCACGGACGTCGAGGGGTACTCCGGGTCGCAGTCGCTCGACTACGAGGCGCTCCTCGAGGTCGATCCCGACTCGCTGCTGTTGCGGTACCACCGGGAGGGCATGACGCGAGCCGAGTTCGAGGACACCGTGCTCGCGTATCTGAAGGAACACGAGCTGGGAAGCCAGCTGACGGCGGTCGAGGAGGACCGCGTGTTCCGCGGCGGGCCGATCTACGCCGGACCGCTACACAACCTCTTCATGATCGAGCGGTACGCGAAGGGGTACTACCCGGGAGAGTTCACCGAGGACGAGCTGATCGACCGCGACCGCCTCTCGCGGATCATCACCGAGGGAGCGTAGCGGGAGCGGCGCGCCGCGGTGCGTCGGTCGCGTCCCCTGCCGGGTGACGCCCGGCGTGAGGCCCCGCCCGGAAACCGCGCCCGAGTATCGGGTCGTTTTTGCGCACGGCCGCTGGAGACGGTCGTATGGCGAAACAGCCGCACCTGCTGGTGGAGGAGGGCGACGTCCACGAGACCGCGATCGTTCCGGGCGACCCCGGCCGCGTCGACCGGATCGCCGACCTGTGTGACGACGGCGAGGTGGTCGCCGAGAACCGCGAGTACAAGGTCGTCAACGCGAGCTACGAGGGCGTCGACCTCACGATCTGTTCGACCGGGATCGGCTGCCCCTCCGCGGCCATCGCCGTCGAGGAGCTCTCGCGCGTCGGCGTCGAGACGTTCGTCCGCTGTGGCACCTGCGGGGCGCTTCAGGCCGACATGGAGATCGGCGACATGGTCGTCGCGACCGGCGCGGCGAAGGAGGAGGGGACGAGCAAGCGCTACGAGTCGGCGAACTACCCGGCGGTCCCCGACTACGACGTGCTCTCCGCGCTCGTCGACGGCGCGGAGGCGAACGACGAGGAGGTCCACGTCGGCCCCATCGTCTCCGACGACGCCTTCTACAACGAGAGCGACGAGTACGTCGCCGACTGGGAGGACGCGAACCTGCTGGCGATCGAGATGGAGGCCGCGACGGTGTTCTCGCTCGCCCGTCGGAAGGGGCTCGCCGCCGGCGCGATCTGTACCGTCGACGGCAACCTCGTCGCCGGTACCCAGAAGGGTGCCGACTCGGACGACGAGCTCCCGGAGAAGGCGAGAGACAACGTCGAGCGGGCGATCCGGATCACGCTCGAGGCGGTCGCCGGGCTGTAGGTCCGGACCGGTTCGGTCACTCCGGACCGGTTCGGTCACGCGGGCTTCTCGGAGCCGCTCACTCCTCCTCGGCTTTGAACTCCACGAGCGTCAGCTCCCGGTCGAGCGCGCAGTAGTCGTGCGGCGGGTCCCCGAGCACTCGCTCGATCCGGCGCTCCTCGTCGAAGTCCGCCCCGTCGGGGACGCAGTACTCGTGGCTCGGGCACTCGGTGTGGGGACACGGGCCCGCGAGCGACGCCCGGCTGCCGGCGTACGCGCCCTTCGAGGGGACGTTCGCGGGGACCGGCGCGGGCTCGACCTCGACCGCGCGGACGCCGGCGTCGTGGACGGCGCAGTCGAGCGTCTGGGCGTTCTCGCGCACGTCCGTGATCCGGTACCGCGTCCCGACGGAGAGGTTGAGACACTGGCTCCGGTAGGGACAGCCCGCGCAGTCGGGCGACTCCCCCTCGTAGACGAACTCGCGGCCGGCGTCCGCGAGCCGCGAGCCGATGAGCGTGACCGTGGGCATGGTCGGAGGGAGGACCCCCGGCGTCGTAAGCGTCCCGCCTCGACGAAAGCCTCCCCTCTCGACGGGAGCGTCCCGCCTCGACGGAGACGACGATGACCGTGTCGCACGCCGACCGCGGCCCGGAAGGCAACACACATCCCCCGCGCCCGAGAAGAGCCGTCGAATGATCGCGGAGCTGGCGGCGGACCTGAAACGCGAGGCCGAGCGGGCGAACCAGCGGCGGCTCCTCGTGCTCGCCGGCGACCGCGACCGCGGCGTCGACGCCGCCTACGACGCGATCGAGGCGGTCGACGCCGACGAGGGGCGCGTCTCGATCGTCTCGACCCGCGAGGGGTTCCGGTTCGAGCGGCTCGCCCCGCGGGCCGCGGACGACCTGCTCGGTCGCACGCGCGAGGTCGTCGTCCTCGACTGTCACGACCGGTTCGTCCCGAACGCGCTGGGACGGGCCGCGGGCGCGGTGGACGGCGGCGGACTCCTGGTGCTCGTGACCCCGTCACTCGACGACTGGCCGGGTCGCCGGGACGGCTTCGACGAGTCGCTCGCGGTCCCGCCGTTCGCGCTCGCGGACGTGACGGGGCGGTTCCGCGAACGGCTGGTCGAGACGATCCGGACGCATCCCGGCGTCGCGGTCGCAGACCTGGGCGGGGCGAACGACGGATCCCCCGGAACGGGGATCGCGATCGAACGCGACGGGCTCACCGACCCGCCGGCGGCGCGGCCGCGGTCGCCCCCCGGCCGCCCCGCGACCGCGACGTTTCCGGAAGCCGTGTACGACGCGTGTCTCACCGCCGACCAGTCGCGCGCGGTCCGGGCGCTGGAGTCGCTCGCGACGCCCGGGTCGGCGGCGGTCGTCGAGTCGGATCGCGGCCGCGGGAAGTCGAGCGCGGCCGGGCTCGCCGCGGGCGCGCTCGCGCTCGACTGCCGGGACGTGCTCGTCACCGCCCCCGCCTTCCGCAACGCGGCGGAGGTGTTCGCCCGCGCCCGCGAGGTCGTCGGCGCGGACGGGAGTGACGCCGAGAACGCGGGTCCCGGGGACGACCCGATCCGCGTCGCGGGCGGCGGTCGCGTCCGGTTCCTCCCGCCGGCGGCCGCGGCCGACCTCCCCGACGATCCGGACTGCGTCGTCGTCGACGAGGCGGCCGCGCTCCCGGTGCGGCTGCTCGAGCGGTTCCTCGCCGCGCCCGCGATCGCGTTCTGTACCACGGTCCACGGCTACGAGGGCGCGGGCCGCGGCTTCTCGGTGCGCTTCCGCGACCGGCTCGCGGAGAGCGAGTTCGCGGTCCGGGAGGTTCGGCTCGACGAGCCGATCCGGTACGCCCGCGACGACCCGGTGGAGTCGTGGGTCGCCCGCGCGCTGCTGCTCGACGCCCGCCCGGCGGTTTCGGAGGCGGTCGCGGAGACGACCGTCGACGACGTCGACTACCGGGCGCTCCCGCCCGACGACTTGCTCGCGGACGAGGTCCTGCTCGGCGAGGCGTTCGGGCTGCTCGTGGCCGCGCACTACCGGACGGAGCCGAACGACCTCGCGCGGCTGCTCGACGCGCCGAACCTCGTCGCGCGCGCGCTCGTCGCCGGCGACCGCGTCGTCGCGGTCGCGCTGTGCGCCCGGGAGGGCGGGCTCGACCCGGAGACGCGCGCCGGGATGTACGAGGGCGAGCGCGTCCGCGGGAACATGGTGCCGGACGTGCTCACGAGCCAGCTCCGCGACGAGGCCGCCGCCGAGCCCCGCGGGCTCCGAACCGTCCGGATCGCGGTCCACCACGCGCTCCGCGGCCGCGGCCTCGGATCGCGCCTGCTCGACCGGATCCGCGGGGAGTTCGCGGACGACGTGGACTACCTCTCCGTCGGGTTCGGCGCGACCCCGCGGCTCCTCCGGTTCTGGCGGCGGGCGGGCTACCGGAGCGTCCACCTCTCGACCACCCGCAACGACGCCTCCGGCGAGCACTCCGCGGTCATGCTCAGACCGGAGAGCGAGGCCGCGCGGACCCTGCTCGACCGGCACGCGAGCGCCCTCCGGGACCGCGAGCGCGACGCGCTCTCGGACGCCCACCGCGACGTCGACGCCGACGTGGTCCGCGGCGTCCTCGCGGCCTGTCCGGCGCAGGCGACGGTCGACCTCACGCCCCACGAGTGGCGCGCGGTGGTGGGGGCGTCGTTCGGGCCGGGGATGTACGACGTCGCGCCCGGCGCGTTCCGCGACCTCGCGGTCGCGACGCTTCTCGGCGGAGGCGGCGATGGCGACGCGGCGTCCGGGGCCGACGCCGGCGACCTCGGTCTCGACGATCGCGAGGAGCGGCTGCTCGTCCGGAAGGTACTACAGGGCCGCCCGTGGGAGGCGGTCACGGAGGAGTTGGGGTACGTCTCGACGGCGGCGTGTATGCGCGCGCTCGGGTCGGCCGTCGAGCCGCTCGTCGAGCGCTACGGGACCGACCTCGCGCTGGCGGAACGCGACCGGTTTCTCGACCGCTGAGGGGTCGGCGTCGAGCGCCTCGGAACGGGCCGGTCGACGCGGGATCGGCGCGGGTCGAGACGGATCGCTCAGTCGTCGGCGGACTCGGGGTCGTGAACCGGATCCGGGAGGTCCGCGACGTGTGCCGCGGCCTCCGAGAAGTTCGGGCCGGGTTCGATCTCGCCGGTTTCGGGATCCCACTCGATGTAGCCCGCCTCCTCGAGCGCGGGGAGGTGGGTCTCGCGGAGCGCGGCCTCGATCTCCTCGGCGCGACCGCGGGGGCGGAGGTCGCTCACCGATTCGACCGCGTCGTCGGCGATCGCCGCGACGACGCGGCGTCGGAGGGCGAACTCGGGCGTCGGCGCGTCGGCGGCGGTGGTGTCGTGGGACATGGTCGATTCCGTGTGTAATCGTATTCACACGGTACGGAGAAATAAAAGTACGGACGATCGAGGGACGCTCCGGACGGGACCGCCGCTCACTCGGAGCGGTACGCCCGCCGGAGGAAGACGAGCACCCCGCCGAGCATCGCGAGGTTCCCGAAGAAGGCCAGCCGCTCGCCGCTTCTGTCGTCCTCGTCGGCGTTCCAGAAGTCGTGCATCGTCGCCGTGACGACCGCGAGGAACGTCGCGGCCGCGCCGGTCGCGACCCGCGGGAGCCGCCAGAGCGCGATCCCCAGCCCGGCGACGACCATCGTTCCGGAGGCCAGCGGGGCCGCGATCTCGGGGACGGGGACGCCCGCGGAGTCGGCGTACTCTATCGTGTCCTCCATGTCCCGGAAGTCCTCGGAGGCCTGGAGCGCGAGCCCGAGACCGAGCGCGACCCGGCCGAGCCGCGAGAGCGAGTCGTTCGCGTCGTCGTCCGTGGCGTCTTCTGCCATACACGGCACTACCGCCCAGAGGTACAAAACTCTACAGCCGGCGCGGTCCCGGGCGTCCCGAGTGCTTCGAACGGGTCCACGACCGCGGGAGATCGAACGGACCTACGACCGCAGGAGGCTCCGCCCGTCGAACTCGGCGGTGTCCGCGTCGACCTCGAGCATCTCGAGCAGCGTCGGCGTCAGATCGAAGAGGTCGACGTCGTCGATCGCGACCCGGTCGTCGTCGGTGAACAGACACGCGTTCGAGAACTTGTGCATCCCGTTTCGGGGACCCTGGCTGAACACCGCCTCCTTGCGGCCGAAGCCGGACTTCAGGTCGAAGCCGTCCTCGGGGACGACGACCACGTCGGGCGCGATGTCGTCGGCCGGGCCGTCGAAGACGTCCTCTCCCCTGTGGATCTGCGCGCAGACGGGCGAGCCGTCGGGGCCGGACATCGACTCCAGGTCGTCGATCAGCCGGTCGCGGACCGCCTCGTACTCCTCGTCCGGCACCGCGCCGTCCGGCTCCCGCCCCTCGAGGTTGACGAAGAACCGACCGGGGATGAAGGAGAAGACCTCGGTGTCGGCGCTGATGTCGGCGAGCTCGTCGGGCTCGTCGCCGTCGTAGTCCAGGTAGCCGTTGCGGGCGAGCCACTCGTTACAGTTCACCTCGTGGACCAGCTCCGTGAACCCGTGGTCGGAGGCGATCACGAGCGAGACGTCCTCGGGGAGGTCGTCGTATATCCGGCCGACGTAGTCGTCGAGCGAGCGGTAGAACTCGAGGAAGGCGTCGGCGTCGTCCGTGTCGTTCGCGTAGTCGCCGAAGAGGAAGTGGTTCACTCGGTCGGTCGTCATGAACACGCCGAAAAAGAGGTCCCAGTCGTCCGCGGAGAGGTAGTGGTCGAAGACCTCGTAGCGCGCGTCGAGCGTGTCGTGGGCGTTCTCGAGGAACGCCGACTTGTCCTCGTCGTGGCCGAGTTTGGCGTCGACGTCGATGGCGTAGTCGTTCGCTTCGAGGACCGACCGGACCTCCGCGTCGCTCGCGGCGGCCTCGATCGAGGGCGAGAGGAAGCCGGAGACCATGCGCTGGACGTCGTCCTGCGGCGGGAACGTCACGGGGACGTTGAGCACGGTCGCGTCGCCGCCGTCCGCGGTCACCCGGTCCCAGAGGCGGGTCGCCCGCACGTGTTTGCCCATCGGGACGTACGTCTCGTTGGAGCCGACCTCGCGGTCCTGAAAGCCGTACACGCCAGTCTTCCCGGGGTTGACGCCGGTGGTGAGGCTCGGCCAGCAGGCGCTCGACTCGGGCGGAACGATGCTGGAGATCCGGCCGCCGGCCCCCTCGTCGGCGATGCGGTGGAGGTTCTCGAAGACCTCGGGGTGGTCCGCGACGAGGTCGTACGGTACGCCGTCGATGCCGAGGAAGACGACGCGGGGGTCGTCGTCGCCGCGGAGTCGATCGAACAGGCCCATGTTACCGGAGGGTCGCCCCAGCGGTGGAAAAACACGTCGGAGACGGCACGATCGGCGGCGACCCGTGACGCGTACGCCGTCGATCGGTCCGTGTCGATCGTTTGATGCCGTGTCGACCGCCTACCCTACATGTAGCCGAGGTCGCGGAGCCGCTCCATCAGGTCCTCCTTGTCCTGGGCGCGGCCGGCGCGCTCGGTGGTGTTCTCGAGGTCCTGGAGCCAGGCGGGCTCGCCGGTCGTCTTCTCCGTGCTGACCTCGCTGCCGAGCGAGCGGAACCCGGCGAAGTACTTCGGCGAGATCGGCACGTCGGACTGCTCGATGCCCTCGGGGAGGTCCTCGGCCGACTCGGGGACGTACCCCTCCTCGGGGAAGCCCTCGACCGTCTCCGGGACGACGACCTGCCAGAACGCGTCCCACACGTCGCGCTCGTCGAACTGGAGGATGGGCTGGATCCGGTCGTGCGGCGGGTAGATGTCCGGGTCGTGACGCGGCGAGAAGAACGTCTCGTCCGCGCGCGCCTCCTGTTCGTCCCAGCGCACGCCCGAGATGACGCCGTCGATGTCGTGTTCCTCCAGGGCGTCGTTGAGCGCGACCGTCTTCAGCAGGTGGTTGCCCACGTAGGTGTCCAGGAGGAACGGGAACGTGTCCTCCTCGTACTCGAGGATCTCGCGAACGTGGTGTCGGTTGTGCTCGGAGAGCGCCGAGACGGGGACGTCGTCGCCCGGCTCGAGCCCGTGCTCGTCGACGTACGCGCCCACGTCGTCGTTGCGGGCGTACACGAGGTCGATCCCCCACTCGTCGGCCCAGTGCTCGACGAAGTCCGTGATCTCGTCGAAGTGCTGGAAGTGGTCGATGAACACCGCGGTCGGCTTCTCGTAGCCGAACTGCTCTGCCACCTCGTTGATGAAGTACAGCGTGAGCGTCGAGTCCTTCCCGCCGGTCCACATCACCGCGGGGTTGTCGTACTGCTCGAGGCCCAGCCGCGTGACCTCGATCGCCTTCTCGATCTTGTGCTGGAGCGACGGGTAGTCGCCGGGGTCTTCGCCCTCGCCGTCCGCGTAGTCGACGTCGATCGCCTCGGGGAAGTCGCTCATCGGCCGAGAGGTCGGGGGCAGCAGAAAAGGGCTTTGTGATCCACGGCGCTCGGCCATGAGAACGGATTTCACGGCGTTCGGCGGCGTCCGATCCGGCCGGCGCGCGGCACACGCTTTTGTACGGCGGCGTCGATATCGGGTCGATGGCAACCACGACGGACGGGGCCGCGACCGGCAGCGTACCGAGCGAGATGCGTCACCTGCTTCGGGTGAACCTCTCGGACCGAACCGTCGAGACCGAGGAGGTCCCGGAGGCGTACCGGAACGCGTTCGTCTCCGGGAAGGGGCTCGGGGCCGCGATGCTCCTCGACGAGCTGCCGCCCGGAACGGACCCGCTCTCGCCGGAGAATCCCCTCTTTTTCATGTTCGGCCCGCTCACGGGGCACGCGCCCGGCACCTCGCGGTACGGCGTGGTGACCAAGTCGCCGCTGACGGGCGCGTTCGTCGACTCGTACTCCGGCGGCCACTTCCCCTCGATGTTCCGGTTCGCGATGCCGAGCTACCTCGGGGTCGTCTTCGAGGGCAGCGCCGACGAGCCGGTCCTGCTCCGCGTCGACGACGGCGAGGTCTCGATCGAGGACGCGAGGCACCTGTGGGGGAGCCACGACGCCCGCGAGACCGCACGGGAGTTCCCCGACCGCGACACCAAGGTCGCCGCGATCGGGCCCGCGGGGGAAAACGAGGTGAGGTTCGCGACGATCTCGAGCGACGAGGCCTCACACCACGCGGGCCGCGGCGGCGTCGGCGCGGTGATGGGCAGCAAGAACCTCAAGGCGGTGGTCGCCAGCGGGACGAAGCCGGACGACGGCGGGCTCCAGGACCTCCGGATCGACCACATGCGACGGCTCGGCAACGACGCGGAGGTCGAGTGGGCGCGGGAGGGGGGCACCCAGCTCATCGTCGACTGGACCCAGGAGGTCGGCGCGCTCCCCTCGCACAACTGGACGGAGGGGACGATAGCCGACGTCGAGACGCTCAACATCGACGCCTTCGAGCCGGGACACAGACGGCCGGACTCCTGTTACAACTGCCCGGTCGCCTGCGGCCACGTCACCGACTTCTCCGGCACCGACGTCGACGGAGCGTTTCCGGACGCCAGCGTCGCGTGGGGCCCGGAGTACGAGACGATCGGGATGATGGGCGCGAACACGGACGTGACCGACGTGACGGGCGTGACGGAGCTCGCGGACCGCGCCGACCGGCTCGGGATGGACACGATCACGCTGGGGAACGTCGTCTCGTGGCTGATGGAGGCGAGCGAGCGGGGGTTCGTCGACTTCGACATCGAGTTCGGCGACGCCGAGACGGCGGCGGAGGTGGTCGAGCGGGTCGCCCACCGCGACGGGATCGGCGACGCGCTCGCGGAGGGGACCGTCGGCGCGGCGGAGCGGCTCTGTCCGGACGCCCCGGAGGCCCGCGAGGCCGCGGTCGAGGTGAAGGGGATGGAGCTGCCGGCGTACGATCCGCGCGCCTCGCTCAGCATGGCGCTCGCGTACGCGACCTCGGACCGCGGCGCGTGTCACCAGCGCGCCTTCCCGATCGGGTCGGACGCGCTGGGCGGCGAGCGCGACCCGTTCGACACCGAGGGGCACGCGGCGGCCGTCGTCGACGAGCAGAACGAGGGCGCGCTGTCGTTCAGCATGGTCGCGTGCGACTTCACCGCCTACAACTACGAGCGCGTCGCCGAGTGGCTCCGGGAGCTCGGCTACGACCTGACCGTCGACGACCTCGAGACGGTCGGCGAGCGGGCGTGGACGATGACCCGCCTCTTCAACCTGCGCGAGGGGTTCGACCGGGCGGACGACAGCCTCCCCGAGCGGCTGACCGAGCCGCTGGAGTCCGGCGGCCCCGCCGACGGCAACCGAGTCACCGAGGCGGAGTTCGAGACGATGCTCGAGGAGTACTACGACATCCGCGGCTGGACCGAGGCTGGCGTCCCCGAGGCGGCCACGATAGAGCGGCTGGACCTCGAGCCGTTCGTCCCGGAGGACGTCGAGATCGGGGCGTGAGGACGCGTCGCGGGCGAGCGTCGACCGGAAGCCGAGGGGGCGTCCCGCCGTCCGGTTTCCGAACCCCTTAGTCGCTCGAGCGCCCACCTCGATCCATGCCTTCTTCGGAGCAGTCGGCCGATAGCGTGACCCGGGCGAACGGGATGCCGGTCCTCGGACTCGGCACCTGGGAGAACGAGAACCCCGATCGGTGCGCGGAGAGCGTGAAGACCGCGCTCGAGACGGGATACCGCCACGTCGACACCGCACAGGCGTACGGGAACGAGGCGGCCGTCGGTGAGGGGATCGCCGCCGCCGACGTCGACCGCGAGGACGTCTTCCTCGCCACCAAGGTGTGGATCTCGAACCTCGCGTACGAGGACGTGATCGAGACGACCGAGGAGAGCCTCGAGAAGCTCGGCGTCGACGCCGTCGACCTGCTGTACGTCCACTGGCCGGCCGGCGCGTACGACCCCGACGAGACGCTGCCGGCGTTCGACGAGCTCCGCGACCGCGGGCTGATCGAGCGCGTGGGCGTCTCGAACTTCGAGCCCGACCACGTCGAGCGGGCCATGGACGTCCTCGAGGCGCCGGTGTTCGCGAACCAGGTCGAGACGCACCCGTTCTGCAAGCAGACGGAGCTGCGCGAGCACGCCGCGGAACACGGCTACGAACTCGTCGGCTACTCGCCGCTGGCGCGCGGCGCGGTGTTCGACGACGACGTGCTCGGCGAGATCGCCGCCGACCACGACGCGAGCGCCGCACAGGTCAGTCTGGCGTGGCTCCGCGAGAAGAGCGTGACGGCGATCCCGAAGGCGACGAGCGCGGACCACATCGCCGACAACTGGGCGAGCCGGACCCTGGATCTGTCGGACGAGGAGGTCGAACGGATCGACGGGATCGATCGGTACGACCGGCGGGTTCACCCGGACTTCGGCCCGGACGCCTGGGAGTAACGCCGCCGAAGCGGTTCCGAACGATCGGCCCGACTACCGCCGAGCGGTTCCGAACGCGACTACCGGGTTTCGCCGGGAGAGACGGAGCAGGTGTCGATCCCGAAAAGTGCGTACAGTCCACACGTTCCGGTCGCGGCGGTGGCGAGCATGACGAGCGCGGCGACGCCGAGGATCGGCGACGCGATCGCGGGAAGCGGCAGGGATCCGGCGAGCGTCGCGAGCGACGTGACCCCCAGCACTGCGCCGATGACCGTCCTGACGCGTTTGTCCATGGTGCCGACGTTCTTGTCCATACTGTACATTACTCTTCCCGGAGACTAAAGCCTGTCGGCGTTCGGATCCGGACGGCGGTCGGCGTCGAGCGGCACCGATCGACGGCGGGTCGTCCCGGTCGCCACTGGAGGCCGTCACTGGAGACCGCGACCGGACGGCCATCACCGAACGGCCGTCACCGGATGACCGTCACCGGGACGACCGCCTTGTCGACGACGCTCTTCGCGACGCTGCCGACGACCTGTTCGCGCTCCTCGGAGAGCCCGCGGTGGCCGACGTAGATCGCGTCGGCGGCGGTCTCGCCCGCGAACTCCGTGATCGCGTCCGCCGGGCGGCCGGTGAGTAGCTGCGTCTCGACGTCGATCTCGGATCCTTCCTCGTCGGCGACGTCGACGGCGACCGACCGCGCGTTCTCGAGGACGCGCTCGCCCCCCTCGACGGCCGCCTCCTCGCCGGGGAGGACGAGCGTGCCGTCGATCAGTTCGGAGTCCGGCGTCAACACGTGGGCGATCACGAGCGTGGCGTCGAACGCGACCGCCTGGCACGCGGCGTACCGGACCGCTTCGTCACCCAGCGTGGACCCGTCGGTGGCTACGAGGTATCGCATATCCGACGGTTCCGGCGCGACCCACATAACTCCTGTCGGGCGTTCCCGTGCCGTGACTCCGCGAGACCGGGGACGACCGGCGGCTCCGGCGACGGCTTCGGTGATGGCCCCGACGACGGCTTCGGCGACGGCTACTCCCCGTCCCAGTAGCCGACGTCCGCGTCGGCGTCGTAGTACCCCTCCAGCGAGCGCTCCTCCCGCCCGCCCGGCGGGGATCCCACGTACACCCCGAACGTCCCCGAGTCGGGATACACCGTGACGTCCGGCTCGATCATCGTCGAGATCGCGAGGTACCGGAGGGATCCCTCCGAGTCGTTGATCACCCGGTGGCCGCCCGACGCGTCGGCGGGAAGCGCGACGTACGTGCCCGGCTCGAGGTCGTGGGTCTCGTCGGCGGGGTCGTCCTCCCCCGTCGCCAGCCGGATCGCGCCGGTGCCCGCGAGGACGTAGATCGCCTCCTCGTTCGCGGCGTGGTAGTGGAACGGCCACGACTTGTGACCCGACGGCAACTCGTACAGGCTACACCCGAGCGCGTCGCCGCCGGCCGCCTCGCCGAGCTGCTTGCGTTTGAATCGGGCCTCGCCGCGGTCGGTCTCGGTCCACTCCAGATCCGCCTCGTTCACGTGTCCCATGGACCGTCGACGGAGCCGGACGCCATAGTTCCGGGGGCGAGGGACTGCTCGCGGCGTCGTGGACCTTTATGAGCCACCCC